>NYXK01000092.1 GCA_002685535.1 Deltaproteobacteria bacterium | reverse complement strand
TCTGAGTAAAGTGTATTATAGCACGTGCCCACGGGTATATAGTCCCGTGGAGGAACCCAGTTCCAGTCAATCAAGCATGCTGCTATCACTTGTTCTTCCAATCCTCAACTGTTTCTCGGCACGCAGGGAGGGACGTTAGTCTCAAGAGTCACCTTTCGGCTTTGCTCGACTTATGGTCGCGCTCACTACAATAAGTGCATTAAAATATCAGATGATCTCCTTCATGATGAATACACACGCCCCCTATTATTCCAAGCAGAGTCTATTCCAAAATAGATTTTTGCAGAGGTTAACTAGCATTTAATATGTAAGCACCTAGAACGGACGCGTATAAGATAGACTACTGTATTACTCCCAAACGAAGACACGTGAACCTCCATAAGGTCAAGCACCAAAGCTGACCGCGCACTGGTAAGAGGCCACGTTAACAGAGGCGCCATCATCAAACAGAAAGTCCTGTATTGGACCAAAGGAATATTGGGTGCCATCAGTACCCGTAGCAGTGCAAATCACCAACTCAAGGAGGGTATTGGCGTCGAACATATCTCCAGTGAAAGTCAGGAATTGTTTAAGGCTAGCTCTGTCAAGACTTAGCCCATCCGCGTCAACGAATTCGAAGGCGTCTCCGGGGAACATCGCGGCGATGGCCGTGGCAGGTGCTGGTTCGTTTGCTACAAGTAGGTCAGCGAAGTGATCATGGTTTGGCTTGACAGACTTACCGCCGGCGGCCACTGGTGCGCCGGAAGACTGATAATCGCAATCGGTATATAGTGGAACGACGAACTCCACAGCTTGTTGAGTGCCAAGGGCACTTCTTCCTTGGTCCTGGACTACGATCGAGACGTGAGGAACGTCGCAGGCCTCTATACAACTGTAGATAGTGGTAAGGAGCGCCAATGGCGCATAGCTAAACTTCATGCTAGAGGTGAATTGAGAAAGGTTCTTGATGAGTCTAATGGATATGTTGTAGTGCGAAGAGATAAGGGTAGACGAGTGTTGTGGAGTACAGTTTCGATATGGATGTAAACAATGTATATGGTCCGATAGTGATCCCGTTTTGGTGCCTGCTTAGGGAAGTGCCGATATGTGAGATGACCTCATAGTGCAGCACGGTTGCATCCGTTTTTAGAATTACGAGAGGCAGTGCAACTCCCAATCCAGAGTCACCATTCTCATTGCTTAATTTACTGGCAAATCTTAGGACCGTAAGAAGGGGTCCGATACAATGGCAACGGAGAGCCTAACTTGACTCTAGCAGGGAGCCAAAGTCGGTCACCCAAAAGACGAAGAAGGGGGAGGGGAGCCGAAACTGGCTTTCAGATGCTTCGAGCATAGGGATCCCGTTTTGGTGCTTGCTTGTATTCTTGATTATCGTTGGTGGACCTAGCATATGTAAAATTAGCATATCGCAAAGCCGTTGGGGAGGGAGGGGGGAGGGGACGTGCGATGAGAGAAAATAGATTTGGACAAACAAAAGTTACGAAAATTGCAGATTCTATTTTTGGGTCCGGTCTAAAGGTCACGGCCTCGATTTCAATGGAATTATGTTTTGTTTTCCTAGTGCTGTCTTCTCAGATAAGTATCAAAGGAAGCTTCCTGCCTGATTGAAAAATACTTCATCGGCTCATCTCATCTCTACCATTTCATACTCTCACAAGGATATCCAACGATCTCATTCTCCATCTACAAATTTCATCGTTCTAAATCACATCCAAAAACAAAATGCACTACCAACTTCCCACTACCCTCATCATCCTCCTGAGCTCTACCCTCACAACCAGCTTCCCTCTCCTCACACCCCGCCAATCCATCCAAGATATCGCAGACGCCCAAAACGCCTGGCGCGCCGATACATCCATGGTCTCGCAATTCCTCTCCGTGGCGCCCTCGCTCACCGGAACCGCGCTGACGTCCGCCGCCTCCACCGCTCTAGATGCGGAGAACAATGAACTCCTCCATAAAATGGTCCTAGACGCCACCTTCCTCGCCACAGATACTAGCGTCCAGGACGCAAACGACATCCTAGTGACGCAACACAAGTTCCAGGATGTGGTCGATGGATTGACGAATTTGAAGGAGAATGGAGAGGGCATGACGCCTGCGGATGTGAAGGTGGAGGTGGGTAAGATCAATGCGGGGAGGTGCGGGAGTGTCTTGCCTGCTATCGATTCTTATTTTAGGGCTGCGGCGGGGGTGCTAGATAATGGGGGGACTTTGCTTGCTACCAGGCCGAATAACTGTTAGCAAATTCTATAATGAAGTCGTTGGGATGGATGATGGGGATGAGGGGTAAAGGGGTAGAATAGAAAGTGGATTGCTATCTTAGACTTTTGCAATTTGGTACTGTGCACAAAAGTTTCCATTGTTCTCATGTCGGAAACAGTAATTTATACTCCTCAGACTTCTCCAAACCTTTAGTAACCTTCTCCTCCCGAGCTCCGCATTTCCTGATATAATCCTGAGACGCAATCAAACTCTCCTTCCATAACCTTGAGTGACTTGATATGTTTTCTAGTCGAGCAGAGGATCTCTTCAAGATCCGTTAGTGTGCTGCCCATCCACAAGTTCTCAGTTTCGACGAACCTTCAACATCCTAACTAGATTTTTCAATACGCTTTGAGACCTTCTTATCCTCCAAGGCCCACTGCTGAAGGACTTTCTTCATTGATTCACACTCATTAAAATCAGAAAGCCCGTTTCGATACAACGTAAGTGTCTGACCGCGCCTTCTCTCCTCCACCTTAACAAATTGTGCGATGAGTTTGCGTGTCTGTGGTGTCATATTCTCCGTGATATCCGCAAGTAACTTGGCACTCTCATCTTCGAGCTTTATAAGGTCTGAGAGGTGTCCTGTATTGCGTAAGGAGCGCTCCCAAAGCTTTGTACAACCCAGGGAAGCAGCATCCAACCATCCAGATTCGTTGTCGATATGACTCTTTAACGAATGCTCCCTAAACTTGGAGCGTGTCTTCCGTTTCGATTGGGCCTTGGATTCATCACCAGAAGTCTTCGCATCGTGGGGTGAGTTGACCCAGCTATCGGGTAGAGTGGTGTCCTTGTCCACCTTGACGCGCTTGTGTGATATGGCTTGGTCATCGACTTCGTCATCGGCGGTTTTGAACGAGCGCTTGGAGGAGTTTGATGGCCTCTTGGTAGATGCGACCTCGATGATATCATCGTCAGTGTCGTGTGAACTGGTACTGGTGTCCTCCGGCGAAGGTATTGGTCTGTAGAGGCCATCACGGGTGAACCGCTCAAATTCATCTTCAGAATCGATGCCAGTCAAATCGATGATAGTCGCTTGAACACATTTCAGTTAGCTTAATCTCTTGAATGCGGCGAGCGTAACTCACCATTTTCTTTGCCTGGTTGAAATTGAACTCTCTTCCCAGATTTTCCTTTGCGCTTCTGTCTGTTTGCCTCGTGGTTGGTGCGCTGGGAGGAGGCATCCTTAGCGGTATCAGAACTTGGTGGATTCGATGGTAAGTCCTTTTGAGGGTCTTGATCTGAATGAGCCATGGGAACGTCTGGAAAACTGTTAGAGAATACACGGAAGGTGACGAAAGGGAATTGCACCTGATAGCTCTCCTGAACCTGGGAGAGATTTCGCGGCTGGCGTGATAATTGGAAGACCCTCCACTCTGACGTCTTCAGATGGGCGTTCGGCAGTCGATTGGCCTTGGGAGGAACTTTCTGTCGGCTCTTTCGAAACTTCTCCCTCCGGTAGGTTCGTTGTAAGGCCTTCCGTAGTAGATTGACCATTGGGGAGACTTTCCGAAGCTAGCGTGCCTTCAAGAGCTTTCTCCGCTTGTTGGTTTGTTGTGGCGCCTTCCGCAGTTTGTTTACCTCCGGCTTGGCCTTGCGTCGTTGGTTGATCTTCGGAGGGACTTCCCACGTTTGGCAGATTATTGGGAACTTCTCCCTCTGGTAGGTCCTTTGCAGGGTCTTCCGTCGATTGCCTATTCTGAGACAAACTCTCCGGATTGGGCTGGTCTTGGGAGTGGTTTTCCAAAGCTGGCGGAATTTTGGAGTGGACTTCTCCGGACGGCGGGTCCACTGTGCTGCATGGCGAAGTTTGCTGGTTTCCAGAGAGACTCTCGGGGACTGGGGATTCCCCTGGTGCAATTGCAGATATTGCCTTTGCCGATTGGGAAGTTTTCGAACTTGCTTTGGACTTGCGGGGAGGCATTTTGTAAGTTTGGTCGAACAAATATGGATGGTGATGAAGGCGGTAGTAAATATGGTGATATGAAGATGTAATGATGAAGATAATGAGGTGAAGGGTGAGGATGAAGTGATAACGATGGCGATGTTATGTTGCGGTGCTAGTAAGGCAGTGCACTACACTACGTGATGTAATGGTGATGCGGTGGCGTGGCGTTGATACGGTAGTGAAGATAGTGACGAAGATGGCGATGTAATAATATGTTGAAATGCGGATTTTGATGGCTTTGCGATAAATGTTTGGTGATGAAGTGGTGAGAGTCTTGATGCGATTTTCTACTGGTGATGTATCGTGGACAAGAGTGATGAAGCCGGTGATGCTTTGATGTTGTTTTACGAGAGAGTAAATGAAGTCCGTGGCAGCCTTATGAATGAGACTGAGGATAATGGTGTGAAATGTGATGAAGATTGCAATGAATTCAATCACTGACATGGCGATATATAGAATACTGAATTTGAGTCACACTGCTGGGTATACCGCGGGCGGAGCTGTCTGTATAAATAAGGGCTCGGGTTATGCTATTGCCGAGTTAGTAGCATGGGTAACGGATCTATTATTATGCTTAGTCTATCTTTCGGCGAGAGTCACCAGCTAGCTGAAGTAGACGAGGGAAGATCAAGGCAGATTCTCAGCATCCCTACTACTTGGCATAATCACAAGCACACGGGAAGGGATCCAGGCAGATTCTCAACATCCTTACTACTTTGCATGAGAATCATGACCGATTGAAGCAGACGAGAAGAGATCGAGGCAGATTCTCAGCATCCCTACTGCTCGGCATGAAAAAGACCAGCCCCTTGGTGTATGCATTCCATTGTAGCTTCGTCATCGTGTAACAGGCAATAGATCCAGACCAGCCTGTCCATGATCTACCGCAGCTGTCTGCGTAACATACGTCAAACCGCCAGGGTGAGGCATGAAGCTCAGCCCCTAATTGGCATAATATAAACCATCCTTCCGCCGGCGTAATGAAAGTCAAGGCGATATCACATGTTGAATATAGCTTCCAACGGGCTTCAGCTGACGACCCACATAATCTGGCAATTCTTAGCCGATCTTGACGACGTCCGAACCGCCGTTATATGCTGAAGGAAATTTCCAGCAGGATTCAGCATGTGTAATCTGAGCAGTCAACCCAACTCAAAATTTTCATCGCCATGGGTCATCCAATGTATGTGCCAACAATCAGGGCCTGTAACCCCCTCCAGCGAGTAAATGCCGTGTTATGCATCCTCCTCTTCCTCCTGCTGTGCCCTGTGTCTTGAAGTGTTCATGCTCTTCCACGAAAACGACTGCGCCGCGGTCTTTCATGTGTGTCAACCATCACAGTTTCGTCCTCACGTCTCAGGTACTGCGCGGGATGATAGTCTTGCGATTCGGTACAGCTTCGCCTCATTACGCATGATCGCATCTCAGCTACGTCCCCACAATATGATGGCTGGCATGTAGTCCAAGTTTGCACACTCTTGTCGCAATCTCCAGATTAACGGCTGAGCCATCCACCACGTTGTAGAAAACCCCGACGGTCGCGCTACCCGGGCAAATATTGGCCGGGCAGTCTGTCCATGCTTTGACGCGAGAATTGAGATGTCATAACTTTGATTGGAGTTCGGTAGGGAGGTCCCGGAAGGGGTGGAACGTAGGGCCATCTGCGGTCATTGTTCCATATGGAACTGAATTGGTCAGTACTGCAAACGGATGAACAATCTCGAAAAGTTAGGTATCGATGTGGTGATGGAGGTGAGAGGTGTCTGTTTGTTGTTATTATTGTAGCGATGTTAAACGAATGCGCGCTTGCACAAATTTAGTAAGGCCTTCGCTGGAATAAAGTACCTCCGATCCGAGAAAAGCGTTGCCCTTACACCCCTACCCATGTACGGCTTAGGGCCGCAAATCGAAATCGACCTTTTGCGATATGCAACAAAAAAGCCTTCTCGAAAGTCACATGACAGAGTGTGGGGAGCCGAAGCTCGGTTAACATGCGGCTCTGAAAGCTCAAGCCAAGGAAACTTAAATCTGTCGTCTACTCCTTATGTTATGTTTGTTTATTGATCATCTTTTGCGTTGGTCTTCAACGAATATCGATCAAAAAACATTCGATGCTACATCTTGACTTATTGCGAATCGCGATTGATTGTTTTGCATCAACGATCATTCGTGGTTCGTTCTACACACTCATGAGTGTCTGGACGTGTACATTTCGTCAACTTCGGTACTGCTTCTTTCGATATTTCGTTAACGGAGTCTGCGATTTCATTCTCCCTCTCTTCCAAGAGGTACCAGAGTTTGTCTATCGCCTTGATTTGTAATGCGCCTCGCTCTTGACTTGCAAGTACGATGGGCTGAACATGTTCATACTGCGGCTCCACATGTGGGCTCGAGAAAGCATCAGTCACTCATTGTTAGGCAAGGCTCCTCCATTCTGCCAATTGGGTAGATCCCTGACCATGTGGTCACATCAGCTAGTGTTTCCCCTGAAGGCTGAGAAGGCTCAACGCATGACACCTGAGCCGCTTCCATACCACAAGCTTCCACGATCAAAGGAGCACCATCAGGCTACCACCTGTCTGAAAACTGTGGACCTCATCCTCTCCTGCACCTGATGAGGGGGCCTACTGTGGGTAGAGGGTGAGGGAGCCTTACGACTGCGCCATTCATGCGTCGACTGAGCATTTGCAATGTGCCACCGCTTGTCTGGATCGCATGATGGTCAGGTTTCCTTCCTGCTGGCGCAGAAGGCGAAACTTCTTCTGTAGGCACATTCTGGGCGCAATCAGGCGGTGTCGTTCATGCGCAGCATCGTGGGGTCTGCACCTGCTTGAAGCTAAGCGCCATGGTTCTTCCTACTATCTGATACATGGTGACGAAGCTGTGGCCGTGAGAGCATGTGGATGGAGATAAACTCATGCGTGAAACAGCAACGCCTGTCAGAATCGCATAACCAACATCATTCCTGTTGCCTGATAAAGGGAAAGGGATCACCATCCTCCTACCTTTCCGGGTGGCGGGACTCGCATCACACTACCTAGGATAGTTACATTATGCGGGTTATCGGCTAGACCCTGTGGGAAGTTCTTTTCGCGCTGATCGTGGCCTTACCTTCACTATGCCGACTTGGCGGATGGCTCGCATTATGCGGATCATGGGCTGAGCTCTCTCAACTCTTATCCTAGCGGCTCGGTATGCATTATGCAAAGTGATAGGATGCTGAGATTCTGCCTTGCGATACCCCTCACATCTGCTTCAGCTGCTTGGTATCCACTATGCCGAGTGGTGGGCTGAGCGCTGTTACGAATCAAATTTTCATGCCGGACAGACACAAGGCAGATTCAGCGGTGGAGCCGTGTCAAGATAGAGGCGAGGGTCGTGCCTTGGAGAGATATACAGAGGAACACATCTTCTGGTTTTCATTCCTGAGCGTCCCCAACCTTTCCTCAAGAAACATACCATCCATCTATCACGAATATCAATTATTTGTCATGAGCGAAGAAGGGCAACTCTGCCGCATCAGCATGCCGACTTCGTTGGACGGAAAGGCAGCATCGTCCGCTAAGAATGGGGAAGGACTTTGCTATCGTGTGAGTCTCTCTTACTTATTTGACACCTCAAGTTCTTCGTTCAACTGACCATTCTTGGCAGGATATTGAAATACAAGTCGCACGGGGTCTGAATCGGGAGCCAGAGATTCGACTTAATTTGAAAACAGAATTTGACAACGGAGAGTATAACTCACGGAATAGGTTAGATCCAACCACATATACAACAACGAAATGTTAACTAACTACTTTGCTCACAGACCAAACGACTTAGCTTTCCAGATCTTCAACCCAATCGGGATGGTGCTTGGTATGGCTGTGTTGGACAGAGCGTTCAAGGACTTCCACACTCTCGATGAAATATTCCATTTCGAACCAACATTGAACGATGACGCCCAGATCTTAGAATGGGCCAATCCTATGCGAACTCTGCCAACTGCTTTTAGCGACGTTCTCAACCACCTCAAACAACAGTTGGTCCTGCCAACCTTGGAAAGTCCATCCCAAGGCCCACCGGCTTCGGAGGACAACTCAACAATTCCGACTTTTCGTCCTTTCGCAGCTCCCCTCTCTCCGTGTCTAACCCCGTCCGTCTTAATCGAGGAGGGATCCGAAGCGCTAGGTCTCAGCAGGGGCATACATGAAGATATCAAGCAAGGACGCTACGAATGCCTCATCTGCAACAAATACATCAGGCCGGTTTCGTATATATGGTCTTGTCAGATTTGCTGTTGCGTGCTGCATCTCTCCTGTATTAAGAAGTGGCTGGAAGTCAAGCTTTCGTCGGAAGAGCTGGACACGATGGAAGACTGGCACTGTCCTGCATGCACGGATCAAATTGAACCGCCACGGAGCTATAATTGTTGGTGCGGCAAGCAGGTAGAGCCACATCCACTGCTCGGACTGCCCCCCCATTCTTGCGGTCAAGCTTGTTCTCGGGTTTCGGTAGGGTTAGATTCACCAGGGAAGTCGTGTTGCGATCGCCCTTGCGAGTTCATCTGCCATGCTGGCCCTTGCCCACCCTGCGGGTACAAAGAGCCTCTCCAGGGTATTTCAGACCAATGGTCAGAAGACAAGTCTCGAAATCCAAGATCCAAACGGACGTTTGGGGAAATGGATGAGTCCATCATCAGTCGTCCGAACGATATTAGTAAGATTCACACCTCTATGTCACATCCACTCCACTAACGATTAGTAGGTTCAGCAGTTATTATCGCAGATGATGATGATAATAAGCCTCCGCTTAAGAAGCACAAGGTGGCGGTGATCAACGCCTCATTGACACGACCAAAGCAGAACTAACAGACGCATGTCGGGCGTACAAGCGCACACTTGAAGCTGGGATGGTTGACGATCGCTCGATGAAGTCTTGCAATCAGCTTCGACGATGACGCAACTATTTGGCGGATGCTCGATGACACATTTTGGATTGTGAGATAGAGCCAGCAAGCGATCAGCTTCGACGATGACGCAACTATTTGGCGGATGCTCGATGACACATTTTGGATTGTGAGATAGAGCCAGCAAGCGGCCTCCACGGCGCCGCTGTTGGCTATTCACGTCCTGATCACGGAGAATAAAGGAGCAATGGCGAAAGTGAAGCAGTAATTCGATCACGTGTGTAAAGGTGAGATATTGTATGATCAGTCGACGGTGTTATTTGGATAGGTATTCTTCACTGCAAATACGGTACAAAAATTTGATGGAAACTCGAAGGTACATATCAGATAACAGCCCAATACAGGTACAGCAAAATGACTGAAGTTTCTGGATTATGTTAGGGTTGGGGCGAGAGGTAGAAGTCTGTCAAACTCAATCCCTGCTTTATGTCTTGCGTGGTTTGAAGTTCAATTAGTGATGCTATTCTATGCTAACTATTTTGCAGACCCTCTGGGCCAGCCCATGAGAATGTAGAGGACTGCAGTTGCTATAAAGATAAATCATTCCAACACAAACAACTAGACAAAGAAACGTTTGAAATGCCAATGTAAGTGACAAGGAGAGTGCCTCTGCAGCCGAGCTCAACTAACGAAAACAGTAGGAGACAATCTTACGACTGTACATTCTTCTCCAACTTGTCAAACTTGTTTGATAAAGCGGTCAGGTAGCCCGCTAGTTTTGTTGTTGCCTCCTCAAGAGCATCGACCTTGGCGACTTTCGTCTCAATAGAGGCCATCCTCCCTTCCAACTTGGCAAGTATAGAATCCAAGGAATTTCCACTTGTAGTTGAAGGCTGGAAACTGCTAAGTTTTCGCTCCAGATTGGCCATTTGATCCTGGAGTGATTTGATCTCTGAATTCGCCGATGGTAAACTCACTGCTGTCCAACCTGATACCGAGCTCCCTGCTCCTGAATTCACCGCGTCTACCTTTTTCTTCATCTCCTTCGATATGATGTAGGTTTCTGGCTCGACATCCCATGGCGCAGTGATCCCCTTATCTTTGCAGTATCTTCGAATATAGCCTTCTTCGGACTTCTGTCCAACTATACGCAACAGCGCTGTCTTGTTCACGACCGTAATTCCATCTGCCATCTCAATGCAACATAGAACTTCGGGACATACAGGCTTGGTCCTCGCTCTCAAGTCCGACCTCTGGCGCTTTCCAACAACGCAAAATATGAATTTCCTGAAATCTTTTCTGTCGGCCTTCGACCACACTTTCACTGGTCGTCCCTGTTCATCCGTTTCGCCCATTAACTTTATGTTCGGCGTCGCGAAGTACTTCTGCAACTCAACTACATCAATATCGTCGCGGAATTCGAAGGTTGGGTCCTCGGGATTAGTACATGGAAGCTCCACGCAGCAGAGAGACCCTGCAACATCATCCTTCGTCCTCTGTCGACCAGCAATAATCCGCTCCCCTGTTGGGAGGAGATGGGTTACCCAGGGAAATTTTATGTTTCCAAACTTTCCTCCTTTCTCTGCGGCAGCTTGTGCTACAGCTGCTTGTTCTGCAACTGCTTGCTCTGCAGCTGCTTGTGCTGCGGCAGCTTGTTCTGCGGCAGCTTGTTCTGCAGCTGCTTGCTCTGCAGCTGCTTGTGCTGCGGCAACTTGTGCTGCGGCGGCTTGCTCTGCCTCCTTTGCTCGGATATGAGCTAAGCGTTCTTCTTCAGTTGGGATAGTCACGATCCAGTGCTCAGGAAAGTGGTGCTTCTGATTGAGTTTCTTTAACTGGTCGTTCAGCCCAACAATTTTTGATATCGCTTCTTGATCCAGAGGCTGGCCTTCAGGTGTGTTCAGAATACGGTCACGGTAAGGCTTGACCGAGTTGAATTGTACGGCGTACATTTTATAGTCGATAGTTCCTAGGTCCGGTTTGTTTCCATTTTTCTCGTTTTGCTCCCTGATCTTCTTGTTTATATCCTCAAGCACACGCATCGGTCGACTATCAACGGGATCGTCACAAAGTCGCCCTAACTCTGGTATAGCTTGCTGGTATAGCTCTTGGACGAAATTCGATGGCCATGGTATTTCAGCCTCGTCAACAACCATTTCGTCTCCGAGTTCCTCTTCGCCGTCCCAATTTCTGACTTCTCTAATATCGCCTTTGTCAACACCTAGTTTCCCGGCCGCCTTCAAAACCCCTAAATTCGAGATAAATCAGCGTTTTACAAAGACGAAAGGTAATTCTCACTTACTTTCGTATGCGGTTTTTGTTCTTTTCCCTTTGACATGATCGGCATGGATCAAAGTGCCGAGCGCTCTAAATGCATCCAGGATCTCCTTCTGCTCTACCTCCGGGGTGTCATATTTATCCTGGACGCCTAGGATGTTTCGGTAGTCGGTCGACTTCCACTTCAACACCCTTTGTACAGCATCAATTTGCTCTTCGGTGGGTTCTTTTTTCTCTTCATCCTCTTCATCCTCTTCGCTGTCGTTGCCTTCCGGTGGTGGATCGTTCTGTCCGTTTGCTGGGGCATTTTCTGCTAATTCGGCCGCTCGTCTGGCTTTCTCGGCCTCAACCCTGCCATCATCAACCGCTGGAGTCGCCCCTGGGGTCACTACGCCATGCTGATTTTCGGTTGTTCTTTGGTTTTTGTTGTTCTTGTCCAGCACATCATTGAAGGTTTGCCCTATTGTCTCCATTTTTTTCGTGTAGATGGGACTGCGTTCAAACGGTGTAGTTTCGTTGAAGATACTATCAATTGAAGAATTGTTCATTCAAGGAATTGGAAAGTTTGGAATGCAGGTTCTGATTTGCCTGTGGAGGAAATAGATGGGTTTATATGAATGGCTTTGGAGCCATTGTAAGACCCCTATTGTTTTGCGGAGTCGATTTTGGCGTCTTACGTTTCACTGGGGCCATAGTAGGCCCCCGGCGGCGGCCAGACAATGGCTTCTTGAGGGGGACATCTTCGGCTCCTCGCAAGGGTGAGAGTGTTTGGGTCTACATTACGGGGGCTCGAATCGGTCCCTCACAAGCGCCATCTTTGGCTCCCTGTTCTAATCATAGAACCTTTTCGCCTCAGGCTAGCCCCTCCCACAATAGATATGAACCTGACATCCTCCATTTGGCCAACCCAGAGATTTCTCTGGGTTTCGCTTTCGCGTCATAGCTATGCGTTTCTCTACTCATATCCTCATCGTTTCCTCACTCAGCCTGTGCCTGGCACACAACAAAACGGGCCATTTCTGGAACACCACTACAGCCCAACCGAGCTCTACCTCCTCTGGCTTCGTCTCAACAACGGATAGTTCATCCCTTGAACTAGTGGCCACCATCCGAATCCAAATTGGCAACCTATCCGGCTCTGGCGTTATTAACCTCAATAGCGTTGCCCTCGCATCCGAACCTGTCGAGTTGGGCGACCCGCTCATCCCACCTTCTAATGCGAGCGGTCTTTCCAATCAGACGGAGATTGCATTCACTTCATGCCCTGACGCCTCTCTACCCGACGCAACTGCGGCCCCTCCTTACCAAAACTCATCAGCTTTGAACTTCAGCATAACAGGAGGATACGCAATTCCTCGACCCTCTGCGGCCCCAATACCAACGACCTCTCCGACAGATCTGGGACTCTTCACTGGATCGGGAGTCCAAAGCCGCAGGCTACCAGCTATGCCGACCTTTTTATCTGCTATTCTTGTTTGGTTGCTTTAAACTATCTCTTTGGGCCTGATGTGGAAATCGCTACATTTCCTTCCTTTCGTTTGCTTGCCTTAGAATCACCTGCTGGCTGTGCCGGCTGTAATAGCTACACATTTTCGTAGTGATATGCCTGCTGAAAATTGATTCTGTAATAGAGCATAAAGCTAATACAAAACGAGTAACTTAGCCAAAATTCAACTCTATTCTCTCCTTAGAGACATGCCAATTCGTAATAATATTCTAACTTATAAGTTAACTTAGCACTGGCTTTAATCAATCCACATTCACAATGCTGATGCTCTATTCACTAGGCAGACTTCGCCACGTAACGAATAAGTAACGTCCATCCCTGCGTAGCGGAAAAAAGTTGAGGATTAGAAGAAGAAGTGATATCTGTTCAAAACTAGGAGACCGAAACTATATATACAGAGGGGTAACTCATTACAGGGTCTAAGCCTGTTAAGCATGGAGGTGTAACGTCACATGACCAACAGTTTTCCGCTACGCAGGGATGGACGTTATTATGCTTTTGCTACAAAAATGTCTTTCGGGTCAATTCTCTTTGATAGGGTATCGCATTCAGAAGGGGAGGAATCTCAATTGATAGTTAAGAGGTGATAAAAATGTGGTGCAGGTTGAATCCTTATTCCTCTCTTTCCTAACTTATTGCCTCTATAGACCCGACTCCTTCCTGTTGTCGTCGCTGTCTAACTAGCGACTGACAACTGGGATTGAGGGGTTGCCAAGTGTGGGGCCAGAATCAATGTTTCCTTCGACACCTCCAGCTTGCAAGAACAGATTGCAACCACAACTGAATCTATGTAACATGGCAATGGCAGTGGAAAAAGCTAGAAGCTGGATTCGGGTCCTGAATGAATGCGATAATGATAGATTCCCGTATTATCTTGGAAGGGCTTGGATCTAATCCAGTTTCACCATTGTGAATTCTTTCGGGAAGGACTCTAGCTCTGTCGATAGCAAGCAGGGAGCGAGCGAACTGTATGTACAATCCTATGTCCATATATGCAAACCTCTGAACGCACAGGCCCACCTCCTAGATGGATTTTGAGGACATAATGTGAATGCCCACTGGATTTACAGACTTTCCACTTTGCAGCCTTTTGCCACCTTTAGACAACAACGTGACCTCCCAGCTCACCATGCGGATATACACCTTTGATGACTCGAGCAGGGTTCCCACAGGCGACAGTGTAAGGCGGTACATCCTGTACGAACCGAATTAGCATCCTTTCAGTACAGAAAGTAACTGGACAATATAGGAAAACCTCAATGTACCCTGGTAACNANCGAGCNTGCTCCTACAGTGCTACCCTGACCAATGCGTCGGCCTGGGAGAATGGTAACGCCGCCAGCAATCCAGCAATCTGGATCAATGGTGACCTTCGCACCTATACTCAGGCCCTTAGAACCGAATCGCTCAAAGCCAACGGGCGGTGAAGTAGTATAAATGCTGACGTTAGGTCCAATATTGCACCTATCGCCAATCTTGACCTCACAACCATCGAGAATAGTGCAGCCACTTCCAATTTCAACATCTTGGCCGATGGTGATATTGTACCCATAATCACAAGTGAAGGGGCACTTGATAACGACATTATCACCAACTCTGCTCAACGGTAACACTGATGACGCTTCCGTCGAAGAGAAGACATGTTTATGAGTTTCAAATATATCGCGGAAGAGACGTGCACGCTCCTGGGGTGATACGCCGTTGCTGGGGTTTGTACTGTTATTGAAACGCCAGCAAGCTTTATCGCAACGTTCTCGCTCGAGCACAAGCTCTCGATCGAAAGGGAAATAAGGGCGACCTGCAAGCATTTCGCCTTTCTGTGAGCGCTGCCGGCTTCTGGGGGTGAGCCTGGACAGTGCTAACCGTGCGATGGCTTGAGGAGTGGGATATGAAGGCTCTGAGGAAGTCTGCAGGGGTAGACGGGCCTGATTAATCGATTGGGCTGATTGAGGCGTACCAACCGCGAAGTCTTGTCTAGGTTCTTGCCAAGAAAGCTCGTGGCGTGGCCTAGCATGCTCATTTGTATCCAGGGACCGTTGGTGAAGGCGTGCGTGGTCCGAAGGTGTTGGCAATTGATGAGCAGGTGAGATTGCAGGCCGATGATAGTTCGCGGGGCTGTTCATCTGCGCACTCGGCGTCCTCAAATCACTAGCCGAAGTGTTTGCTACGCCTAGTAGACTTGCATGTTTGGGACCGACATGCAAAGGCTCTCGCGTATAATCATGGCACTCTTGCGGTCCTGCACCGGGAAACTGATGTGGTGCTTGGGCGTCACCTGAGGATTTATCCTCGCTCTCTGCCACTGGGACTCGCCAGCGCAGTAGTTGGGGGCCTATACATATTCGACCTCCTCTTAAACAGTTGTTACCTAGAAGGCTTGTTAGTAAAAACGATAGACCAGGTGCTCTGGAGAAATTTACATTCGGGTCGTTTCTCATCACACTTCGTCCTTCGCCGCCTACAAGTCATGCATCCGGTCCTAGTTCGATTCTTACACGGTCTCTTTCGCTGATCCGACTGATCGACCGTCTCTGGTCTGTCAGGCCCATATGTGGGTGTTTGCTTGGGCGAAAGAAGTTTCGCTTGATGGCAGGATGAGTTTGTAGATGACGAGTCGAATCTCTCCCACCCTTGTGGTAATTTGGTGCTGGCGTGCGTTGATGAAGGAGATTGCTTGTACCGATCGGGAGCAGCTGATATGCTCTGACTTATCGTAGTGGAAATAGTCAAAGTCTCTGGTCCTGGAGGAGACATTCTGGGCCATTCATAAGATGTTTCGTCAACAGCATCTAGTATGACCATAGCGCGTTGCTCTGTCCCGTTGATAGCAGTAATTTGAGACATTGGGAGTGCTGCGGTCGTATCCACCACGCCCTGCTCTTCAGTTATCATCTTGATGGCACAGTGTCCCGTCTCGTCCAGGAATGCATGACATCGCACGTACTAGGTTGTGAGTGATCCGTTGTTGAAGAGTCCCCGAATGTCAATCTCTCCAACGCCGCCCATGCCGCCAAGTAGGGGATGGAAGCTGTGTCGCGAAACAAAGCCTCACTGGCCTAGCGTCGGCCTAGGGAAATTTGCCGCTGTTACTGTGGGGTAAGCGGGCTCCTGACCTTCTGGGAAAATATCGGCAAATCCTGCCTTCAATCAACTAACTTGAATTAATATCTTCATGAGTAGGATCATCAATTGCAATGCGAGTGTAGTGCTAGTGGTAGATAGACACTATGACATAATTGTTCCATTCCACACCTCTCTACACCTGCTCCCGCTTTAGGACTGAACGACAGAATTTCTCCCCCCAGCAGATACCCAAGGCAAATCATCACACAGAAATCTCACCTCCTTTCCAACTTCAAGGAGAGGTCGAATCTTTGTCAAGCACATCTCCACCTTATCGAATAATTCGATGATGACAATATCATTCGCCTTCTTAATGTCGGTCATGGTGTCACGTAAGGGTTTCGATGCTGCCAATTGCTGTANCTTATCCAACNNATCCTCAACCTCCTGAAATTCATCTTCGCCACTATCTTCACCTAAAGGATCTCCAGCAGCAGTCGCCTTGCACCCGAGGCAAGCAGGACAGACTGTGCAAAAGGCGACCTTCACAGAATCGGCGCCAGCGCCGATACGAAGGAATTTCCATACCCCAACAATATGGATGCACACCATACTTGTCTTCCATGTCGTGAGGACACGTCGATGGCATGATAGGCAGAGGACTTCTGCTTTGAGATGTATGAGGATAGCCATATTGCTTAAGACAAAGTGATTGCTATGCAAATTGAGGGCTGCAATTGACTAGCAATATACTCACAATATACTCCATTAGAATCAGATCAGGGATCGGAAGCGAGATCCGAGAACCCTGGCAGTTGACCTGTTCTGTTCGAACGGTGTGAGGGGCCTGCCAATACCGAGCATCCTGGTAATCATACGGCCGCCGGATACTGGGCGCTTACGGTATCGCTGGCGAGGACCACCCTTTTTTCTAGCGACATGTTGACGTGCGGCGGGACGCGCTAGCTTCTGAACCCTGACACCCTGCACCCAGAGCAAGTCGACATGCACCACAATCGCCACAAGGAGGAAACGCCCCTCCTCTGTGCTCGACTCCAAGTTCCAACGCGAGGTGCGGCACAAAAAACGAGTGCACGGCTACAATCACCCACACCTCGAATTGAACTGCGGTCCTCGAACCCGGCCCCAAACTTGAGAAACCAAGATTCCTTCGATCTGGTTTAGAACGTACAAGCGTACTCATTTCGCCGAGCAAAATCTGCGAGGCTCGAATTCCGGGCCTCAGAGCTGACAATAACTCGATGAAAAATGGGACCGTGCAGACGGACCCTTGATCCCCTGTGGTAAGTTACACGTCCCTCCATTTGTCCTCTGTGCAAAATGGAGGCAGCGTTATCTCACAACCGAGGTCTCTGGCCACATAGCTAGACTGGGGGAGTTTTGATGGGGGAGCGAACAGGATCAGTGATGGAGTTCACGCCCATATCAATAAACGCCGGTTTATTTCAAGGTTTTTCTGGTTGAATGTATAAGTTATCTTCAGTAGTTTCCGAAAGTCTTAATCATTGATCATTTTGCCTCCAGTAGCAACTGGCACGGGAATTCGGAGCATAATAACAAGTGGGCAGAAATAGACACCATTAGTCCTCCCGATCCTGTTGTTAGTTTTGTTAGCATTTCAAGTAGCTCCTTAAGTATGGCCACAGATGTGGAGGATCTGTGAGGCGATAGTCATAGGAAAACAGCCAGCTGTCCAGGAATGTATTGCCGCATGAGAGATTTCTGCAACGGGAATTTCAAAATTAGGCGGAAATCAGGAATCAAGTAATGTGGCTTGGGTCCTTTCTTTCTTTCCTGTAGGAGATGGTACACAGTCTGTGATGCTTTGGCCAGGTTTTTCGATCATTGCATTGCTCTTATTCTACATACATAATATTCCAAGAAAAGAGACCCAAAACTCCTCGCCTCCCACCTTTCGCGTTCACCTCGTAGCTCAATCACTTCATCGTTTTATTTGCTTGACGAGTGCTTCTGCGGAGAACGAGCCCTTGCCCTTCCACTTGGGTCCCTACAGTGGCAGCTACAGTATTGACTGCGGGCCATGAAGATTGGCTGTCCTTATCGGCAGCCATGTTAGTCTGGACGCTGGTACTCGTGTCAGGTTGGACGCGACGATCAACGGTTGTCCCTTCGGATTCGATTCCGGCGTCAACGACAATCGTATCGTCTTGATCAGTCTTGAACATAATCGCCGAGTCAACGAGGATAGGATCGGCTGGGATGCTTGCGTCAACGATGATGGGATTGATTTGATTTACAGCATCAACAGTAGTGTTTTCAACGTGGTTTGGAGTCGTGTCGTCATTTGGCACGGTTGTGATGATGGTTTGACGTAAGCTCATCGACCGCTGTCCATGAGAGTCACCAGGGTACTGCGACCTGCGGCGACGGACCTGGAGGATCTTCTGCCTTGGATGTTCTGCCCAGGGACGACTGGATGCTGCCTGACCTGGGTATGATTCGTTCGGAGAGGGCTCCCGTAGCGCCTTCTGTTGCTTTTGCGAGAATTTGGCTTGCTGAGTACGTTGTTGAACTTGCTTGAAAGGCTCAAGGCAAGCTCCATAACCATCCAAGTCAAGGCATAATGAGATGTGTGGTGAATCTTGGCCCCGATGGATAGCAAAATTGACGTCGACGAATGCGTAGCGAGGTTGGGCGGGTGCAAAGTGCTGAGTAGTAAGGAATCCCATCTGCCAAACAGTTGTTTCGCGAAAGTCGTTGCCAATCCACAGAAATTGAAGAAGACTCAGATCCGGACTATCCCGCGCTCGCCACTGCTGAAGTACCCAGCCGTCGGGGTCGGTTTGTGCTCTGAACTCGTTATTCTGAAGGACACGCTTTGTGTAACTATCAGGCAATTCGGGGTCGAGCTCGGGTTGGAGGCATCGAAGAATGACCGAAAGTCCGGCGACTGGTCGACCGGTACGACGGTCCACCACTGAACAAGAAATATTTGGGAATGACATTTTGAATGATACTTTCTAGTAGACTTGGGGATTTTTGAAAATGTGTTAATGTGTTGATGTCCTGAATTTGATAGATTCCGAATCTGTTATATAGAGTCCACGAGTAATGCAGGAGGCAAGATACGACGCTTGTTTTGCTAAAAACAACTGGCGCAGGTTATTCAAATCAGAATCTGGAGTCTGGAATCTGGTATCTGGAATCTGAGATCTGAGATCTGAGATCTAGGAATCAGGTACCAGTCTGCAGGTACAATAAGNGAAACCTGGGGAATCCCTGAGGCCACCCTACCTAGCTAGGTAATCATGACTACTCTCAAGTTCTTCAGCCCAACCTATAGCCGATTCCAACCGGGCCGGCCCACAGTAGGTGTGTGAGTCTATTGTTTTGGACGTGGCGGCCTTTTTGACGCATCTCAGACTTCAATCGCTAGTATCTGGTGTAATTCTAACACGATTATGCACTTCCAGTGCGATACCGCTAAAGTTCAATGGGGTAGCTTGACAAAGAGAAGCGTTGATCCAGTAGCCTTCAGGACTTGGCTTCCCCGCCTGGCACCCTGCAGCCTTCTACAGACAGGCCGCCCACCTAAGCCATTCACAAATCTACGATCTTCAATTGAAGTCTATTAGATGAAGGGAGATTGAAATTCTACAAATAAATTACCCATAACAAATTCCAGGAACTACTCAGCGAAAGAAGAAAGAAAATCAAATTATCCCTAGGCTCGTCGGCGCTTAGCGTCACTTGAGGTGTTTGCAACCTCCTTCCGCTTCCTCTGTTCCGGTTCACTTCCGTCCTCATCATCCTCATCACTATCAGTGTCTAACCAATTGAGTTCGCCATCCTCAATATCCAACCAATCGAGCTCATCATCCCATTCGCCACAGTGCTCCCCCTCTTCCACCTCATCTTGCTCATTATTATCAACCAGCTCCTCCTCTTCTACCTCATCTTGCTCGAAGTTACCGACCTGTTTTGAGACTCCCACGCTTCGAACGGGTCGAAACTTGTTCTTACAGAATCCACGGCTTCGAGTGAAGCCTGTGGGTTTGAGATCGTGGGTGTCGAAAAGATGAATTCTCAGCTCGAAGAATGTGGAAAATGTGTCGTCCGTACACGATGGAATAGGGCACGTCGTTATCCCACTGTTGCGAAAGGACTTCTCGTGGGCATCAATGTGTCGGTTAAATATCGATCTGTTCGTGAATTGCTTAAAACGTTTCGAGAATGCTGACTGAGTGGCCAAACAGAACGGACACTGCAAGCCAGCCACGAGCATGTGATGAGACCGTCGAAGATTTATATTCTGTCGAATCTGATGGGTTCTACAGTGATCTTCCCAGTCAAACTCATCTGTAAACCACCCATCTTGAGGATGCTCGAAGCAGAATTGAGGCTGGAAGGATGCCTGTTTAACTGTGACTCCATGATATTTCCACAGATGACGCATGAGATCCTGTTCTGAAGTACAGTGCATGGTACAGCCGTCCCATAGACATTGTGTTTGCTTATGCACATGCCGCTTCAAATGCGTTGAGATTGATTTTCGCCCCTGAACTGCCTGATTTTGGGATGTTGAAACTTTGCCTCTGCGCCTCATGTCGTTGAGTCGTTTTGACTCTTTGGCTCGAGCACGTCGCCGCTCCTCAGGATCAGAAATGTCTCGAGCGAAGTCATCCGAGAGGTAAATCTGTTTTCCTGCAAAAGGATTCTTGCAATCGCCCCACCTACAGACCACAGGTTGAGAAGATAGGAATTCGACCTCCGCTTGGTTCTTGTAGGTGTCTTGGAAGCACTTGTGAATGTGATCTGGACGTTGATAAGGGCGTAGTTCCGACATTGCTAGATTACACAATGGGCAACAGTCATCAACTGGCGACTCTCCGGGATAGTACAGGGTATATGCCTGTGGCCGGCAAATGTTTTGAAGACTCGAAACAAGAGTCGCATCCGGAATCGAGTTTGGGTTGGGAGTTTGCGTCCAGAAGCTCGTAGCAATAAGATGCCTGTCCGAGAGGGATAGCGGCACAAAATCCAGATTTGCATGCTGGATTTGCTTCTTACCAGGCTCCTCGATCAAATCCTGCAGTCCTTTCTTGCCATCTTCGATCATCTTTCGCACCTTGCTAGAGTCTGCGGCGACAAATTCACCTCCTCGAAATTTTTGCAGAGCCTTTTTATACAGTTTATTGTAGTGTCGCTTGCGAGTCCAAAGCACCTCCTGACGTTGTTGGCAAAGCTCGGTATCATCACCATCAGCACGCATTTGTTCCTCAAGTTGCTTGATATCAGCATCGTGTTGGTCCAACTCCGGATCTTCCAATATGGCCATGCAGTGCTGAAAAGGGAGACTAGTGCGAACATCCAGATTGAGATGCAATCTCATGCTTCTAAGCATTTGAATATGGTCTTGTCGAATGGTTTCCTGGTTGATAATACCCTGGACATCAACAGCCGACAAGCTGGATATGTAGCTCGCCCCCATCACTTTAGAAGCGTGGCCAAGGAGCTGAGAATACTGATTCTGGCTCACTTCCGAATTGCCTAAACTTCTTAGCAATACTAAATCAAACTTTGATGAAGTTACTTACCCTCAATAGCATTTGCTGTGCCTCGGCGGAGGTTATATGGTCGCAGTAGGTCTCGAAATCCTACTCGCATGCCAAGCTCAGCAAGCTCGCTTGCAAACTCGTTGTAGTTCATTGCGATCTCGGAGTCCATGATACCATTGATCCTGCAGTGCTGTAAAACAGGTTTTTGCTTTGCTGAGCTTTTGATTCGAAGATTGAGGCTTTCAGTAAGCCCTAGAGATCTGAGATACTGGAGCTGAGTATCATCCTTGACGTCTTCGAACACATCATCTGCGAAGGCAAATCCGAGAAAATGGGTTACTGGACAACGTCCGCGACAAGTACGATCTTCACGAAACGAGACCCACTTATACTTGTCCCCATACTCATTCTCGTCCTCTTCATCCTCCGCATTTTCACTGGCATGGTTTTGAGTCTTTTGATCTCGGTTATTCTTCTCATAACGGAATCTGACTTTGAGAACGAATTCCAGTGTGTTTTGGGGGCCTATTGGCAGCCCTACCAGTTTGAAATCCTGTTTTCTAATCAGTAAGTAGAGTTGTCAAAGAGGTTTCTGACATACTTTATACTGCAGTGCCTCATTACTACCGCGGTAGGCAGATGATTCAACAATCGTCCCTGGTCTCGCACCGGTGTAGACGATCAAGAGCAGTATGAAACTCAGCTGGGCTCTGTAACGTGGATGGCGAAATTCGTGCTTGTCGTAGCACCATAAATACGTGAGTAGCCAAGCAACATCTAATGCGTCGGCAAAAGCCTTCTGACGACGGACTTGGGCCAGCCCTTTAGTCCTGAGCTCTGTCTTAATAAACTGTTGATGTCAGTCATTGCTGTAGATGGGAGTTCAGCTAACTCACGCAGCGCACATCGTCTACTGTAGCCTGTGGAATCTTGACATCGGTTTCTCTGAAATACATGGTGCAAAAGCAGCGCCATGTGTTTTTCAGGCTCTTCAGGGTCATATGCTCTGTGAGCACGCCGAAAGAAGTCATGAATACCCACTCCATAAAGTGCTTCAGGCGTCCTGCCGAAGGTGGATGCTCATGCTTCTGTAGACAAGGCTGTTCTTCCCCTATGTATTCGTAGAAGCTACATATAATTAATACAGAAGGTCAGAATCGGAATAATCTACTCACTCCTTCCAGAGGGCTTGCGCTCGGTTGTATTTCTTGGTCGTTGGAGGTACGACAGGCTCATGGTGTTTGGATCTGTCGTATTCGACTTCTTTAGAGTGCGCTTCTTCGCGCGTGATTGGGGGCAGTTGTCGTCGCTCTCGCTTACCCATTTTCAGAGATGTTGTAGAGGTCAAGGTGGAATAGCTAGAAGCAGACGGAGAGACAAAGGATTTGAAGTAAAAAGGTTGGGAGGAGAGGAAGGTGGACACCTGAACTGTTGGCTCAAATACCCAGAACGGTGGCTTTGTGAAGTGAAAAGGATGGGAGGGAAGGGGGAATTTTACTGTTGGCTCAGATACCCTGGTCCTAATCTTCTTATAAAGCAGCATTGCAAGCTATTCTTGATCGAGAATTCCCAACCCTCGTGAATCTTTGGTGCAATTACAAAATCCGGGCTCTGGGATCTTGATACTCGGGTCCTAGGACATGAACACATAATCATTGAATCACTGTCAAATAGCGTCTGAGATACGGGTTTTGGGGTTTTTTTTGTTGGTCATTGATGCTGGTGTTTTACAAGTTATGTAGATAGCCCAGTTTTCCTCAGTCTGTGGTCGTATGTGGCAGAGAACCTGTAATCTGTGTATATATACCTATTATAGAAAGCCAAATTCTTACCCAGGTTACAGCGCAGCAGGCTGGCAGGATCAAATCTGGGGTATCGACGATTCGCTCGACCCAGGATTGAAAGCCTGCTCTGACGCAAAGACTATCGCTTTGAGGTCTCTAGAGCCCGGTCAGCCTCTTTGACGCGGATCACTGCTACCTGTCAGCTCGGAGGTGTTCACTAAAATGCAAGGGTGAGATGCGCTTGCAACAAATTCATGGATGTTTGAGTAGCCACACTCCAAGACTCGATCTCATGGCCTTCTCAGCCGCCGGAGGCTCCTAATCAACGATGTGCTGCCAATTTTTTCAAGACAAGTCTCCGCTTAGATCTTGTCTTTGCATTCAGGTTCGTGATTTATAACACACTTCTAAACCAATAGGTGGTGTCCATGCTGAGGTTGATGGTAGGGTTGCAACACGTGATCTCACCATTCCATTGTCTCTTCACGACACTTCTTAAATATCGACATCTCAATCGCCAGACCCGGCCCAAATGATGTCGCTACGATCTGATCACGTCCTATCCCCATGTTCCTCAACTTGTCTAGGACTATGAGAACCGTAGGGCTCGAGGAATTACCTCGCGTTCTGTATATCTCCCGCGTTGCTCTAAGCTGATCATCACTCAGCTGCAACAGTTCTTTGGCACCATCGATAATGGCCTCGCCTCCGGGATGTAGTGCCCAATCAAAGTCACCAACTTCCCAAGCTCTTTTCCCGAGCCTTGCTTTGACTTCTGGCAATAGCGACTGGAACATCGGGGCTATTGCCCGGGTGGCGAGCTCGGGCACGTTCCTAGTCAAGACGGTTCGGAAGCCTCCAAACAAGCTGTCAGCCGTCTACCAGGACATCAAGACAGAAGACAGCTTACCCAGTGGGTCTGCATAGAATCCCATGTGCTGCGCCGTATCAGGCAGCGTTGCGTTGCCCCATTCCAGAAGTTGGAGAATAGGCTGTGTGTTATCACCCAGCCCATAATCGTTACATAAGACTTCAAGAGTATTAGCGCTGAAAGATTTAAAGTTTGAGGATCAGGATCTCGGATGCTAAGGCATCGATCTCAGGACATGTCCCTGTTCCGAAACTCGAGATCCTTGGTTAAATCAGGTGGGAAAGAGTCAAAAGTCTACATACCGAACGCCGCGGCACCATCAGAGAAAAGTGCACCAGCAATACAGACTGCACTTGGATCAGAGCACTTAACGACTTCGGCAAGATCACACCTGACATTTGGCGTGCATAACTCGCAGGCAAAGGCAAGTATACGTGCTGGTCGTCCACGCATGGACGCTCCACAAGCGATCTGAGCTGCAACCCGCATGATAGCAAGACCTCCGGCGCACCCCACGCCTTGGAGGAGTGTACGATCAACATTCGGCTCCAGTCCCAGCTTTTGATTCACTAGGAGATCATATCCAGGGTTGCCCTGGTTGGTGCAAGTCACGCCAATCGTGTGGGTGATATCGCTATAATCTCCCGCCCATTCTCTCAAAGCTTTTTTACAAGCTTGCACGGTCAAATCCACTCCAGCCTTTCGAAAGAAATGATTTATATCGATGATGGAGGGAGGATCGGTGTGATTGGTAAATCCACTGTCATAGGATCTGACTGATGCTCGGGTCTCAATCCCGGTCGTTCGATTTATTTGCAAGAGCTTTTTCAGACTTTTTGTGAACTTTTGTTAGTGATATGTTCATTTTAGCTGTTGTGCTCATTCTTACCCGGCGTTTTCAATATCATAGAACTTGCTCGCAAACTGCTCCAACTTCTCTGGGCCGAGGAGATAAGGAGGATATTGACTTCCCAGACCAGTGATCCATAAATTCGCTCCTATCGAAAGAGGCGTATTGTTTGCGCGAGCAGCTTCCTGTGGGCGTGGATTCATACCTACCTACGACACTCTAGTACAGAGAAGACGTTGAAGGGGAGCGAGGCAATATTTCCCCGCGACAAATTGAACGATATATTACTTGGTCTAGTCTTGAGGATCTAGACTGATCTGTTCCTGTTCCTACGTCGCTTCGGAGGCTTGGCACCGGCCCGCGTGTCCAGAGTGGGTAATAAGTACCGAATTTTGGGTAGCGGGCATCTGGATTCATTGGGTCCACAAATTGTAATCCCCACTGTGGCTTCGAAGAACCAATACATCTCCTATGCTCGTCTATGAGGCTGAAGTTTGCATAGAGATAAGGAGCGCGGAGCGTCGAACTGTTCGGGGTACCGTATCAGTAGTACGCTGGTAAATTTACGGATAGGTTGCCTACGTAGGTAGAGACGCTCAATACGGGTCATTCGCAGCTGATCAAATGCGCTACCGATATCTACTCTTGAACATACTCAACGTCCTCGATTATCGATTACTTTCAGCGTGGCGTAGTCGGTCATCTCTAGCACATTGTATTATCACTTGTACTCAAAATCAAATAGCCACCTGTTCGCCTAAAAGGAAGTAAGATCTAGCCAAAAGTCGAAACTAAGTTCACGACAGAGGTCTCGAGGCCAAATGGTCAGCATCGACACCAATGGGGCTTCGACAGATAGAAGCCAGGATGAGGCTCATCTTGAACAATTGCATGCCACAAATGGCTATCAAGCTTCCGAGGGGGACGCTGTACCTCTGGTGGAACCAATGGCTATTTGTGGCATGGGAATGCGTCTCCCAGGAGGCATTCGCGATGCAGAAGGATATTGGGATCTTCTGTACAACCGCCGCAGTGGGCGCTGTAAAGTACCCAAGGACCGATACAACATCGATGCATGGTATGGGCCAGGTAAGATTGGCCATGTGACAAGCAAATACGGTTATTTCCTCAGCGACATCAATTTTGGGAATGCAGATGCCTCATTTTGGTCGATGACCAAGCAGGAAATCGAATCCATGGATCCTCAGCAAAGACTCACTCTTGAAGTTGTGTATGAATGCTTACAAAATGCCGGACAAAAGCCCAAAGAGCTTCGAGGAAGGAAAATTGGCGTGTACCTCGGAACATTTGATGGCGATTGGTTGGAACTTGATGGAAGAGACCCTCAACACTACCATATGTACAGACTGACGGGCTACGGGGATTATATGTCGGCCAATCGCGTGAACTACGAGTTCGGCTTCATGGGCCCCAGGTCTGCTGCTGATCTCCATACCGACAGCTCAGATCTTGCCGGCTGATCATTCACAGTGTCACAGTTCGTACTGCATGCTCTTCAGCTTTAACAGGGCTGTACGACGCTTGCCACGCAATCGCTGCTGGAGAATGTGAGGCCGCAGTTGTAGCTTGTGCGAATCTTATCTTCTCGCCCAGGACATCAATCACCATGCAGGAACAAGGGGTATTATCCTCGACAGGCTTGTGTAAGACATTCGATGCGCATGCTGATGGATACGCTCGGGGAGAAGCCGTCTCTGCCATATATGTAAAGAAACTCAGCGACGCGATTCGGGATGGTGATCCTATTAGGTCTGTTATTCGATCCACATGTATCAACTCTGGTGGTAAGGCATCGACCTTGACGGCTCCTAACGCAGCCGCACAAGAGGCTCTTATGAGAAGAGGTCATGAGCTTGCTGGTATATCAGACTTCTCTAGGACTGCTATGATTGAGTGTCATGGAACCGGGACTGCTGTTGGTACATTGCACTCTGCTTGCATTCTTCCGGTCTTATTTGATCCCAAGAACTGACTTATGCTTGACCAGGGGACCCAATTGAGGCTGCAGCGGTGGCAAACGTATTTGGCGAGCATGGGATCTACATCGGATCGGTATGTTCAACGACAAGTTCAGCAGTCACTCGCTCATGCTTACATTAATAGGTCAAACCCAACCTGGGTCACAGCGAAGGCGCATCGGGGCTTTCGAGTATCATAAAAATGACTCTTGCTCTCGAAAAAAAGATTATCCCTCCCAACATCAACTTCACAATCCCGAATCCTAAAAGCAAGTATTTCTACGTATTTATCCACGCCTAGACTGATTAATTCGCCATCTTAGTTCCATGGGAAGATTCTAAACTCCAAGTTCCAGTTGTCCCGATGGCATGGCCTGAGGGTCGCGATGAAGTTGTTGGCGTGAACTCCTTTGGTGTGGGAGGCTCAAATGCCCATGTGAGTAAATTTGGTGATACTTCCCAAGATCCCGCCTGATATCCAGAAAGGTTCTTTTGGGCTCCGCAGAGTCGTTTGGAATACACAAGACTTTGCCTCAGCGGTCGGTCAAGCTCCGACAGCCCCTCTTGCTCCCTCGATTACTGGTTTTCTCGGCAAAGCACCCACAAGCTTTGAATAGGATAATGGCTGATCATGAATCATTTCACATTTCCAATCCTGAATCACTTGCGGACATGAGCTACTCTTTGGCCATGAAGCGGGAAGTGCTCTCCCACCGCGCTATCTGCGTCACGGACGGCGAGGACTCATGGGAGCCATCGATTGCGCACCGAAATTCACAGCGGCAGCCCCCACAGTTGGTATTTGCTTTCACTGGACAGGGCGCCCAGTGGGCGCAGATGGGATCAAAACTTCTTACCAATGTCGAGATGTTCAGGAAAAGCATTGAAGAGCTTGACGCATTCCTAAGCACAGTTCCTGAGCCGCCAGCATGGAAATTGACAGGTACAGTGTAACACCCATTTCACCCTATAATCATAGCTGCTTGGCTGATTCCGTACTCAGAGCTTCTGTCAGCTCCTCGAAAGTCTAGTCGGCTTGCCGAAGCAGAGATATCCCAACCATGCTGCACAGCGTATCAAATCGCGCTAGTTGATCTCCTTGGCCACTACGGAATCAAGCCAAACGCAGTCCTTGGACATTCCAGTGGGGAAATTGCAGCAGCTTACGCTTGTGGTGCACTTACGGCTAGAGAAGCAATCTCCATTGCCTACTATAGAGGCAAAGTGATGGCTGAGCTTGATTCAGTGAAAGCCCCAGGAGCAATGGCGGCGGTTGGTCTTGGCCCAGAAGATGTTGCACCATATCTTCGGCCTGGTGTCGCTGTAGGTTGTGAAAATAGTCCCAGCTCTACGACATTGACAGGTGATCGAAACGCTTTAGAGCTCGTAGTGCAGCAAATCAAAAATGCCCTTCCGGATATCCTCGTCCGCATGTTGAACGTGGACCGCGCCTATCACTCGAGTAAGTTGAAAACCCCCTTGCCAAATTCTTAAACTGACTGCTTGTTCGCATAGACCAAATGATACCTGCTACAAGCCGATATCTGGAACTCATGGCGAGCATCAATATATGCCCCTCTGACCCCCTGATTCCGTTGTACTCTAGCGTGACTTTCAATATTCTCACTCGCGGCGCGGATCTCGGATCTGCATATTGGGTACAGAACTTAGTCTCCCCCGTCAGATTCTCCACAGCAATGAGCAGTGTTCTCGCGAATGTTGTGTCTCGAAAACTTTTCATCGAGATCGGACCACATCCAGCCCTCGCTGGCCCTATTCGCCAAACCCTCCAGGGCTTGAAGTCCAATGATGACTATCTCAGCCTACAAACTCGTGGATCAAACTCACACAAGGAATTCCTGAAATCTGTTGGAGAGATGTGGCTCCACAATTGTCCGGTCAATTTAGAGACCGTTGTAGGTAGCGGCAAATTCCTTCCTGGTCTTCCGCTATATCCATGGCACTATGATGAGCCGCTCTGGGCTGAAAGTAGGCTCTCGAGGGATTGGCGATTGCGAGAGTTCCCGCATCACGAGATTCTTGGTTCCCGCATCATCGAGAGCACCGATCAGAATCCGAGCTGGCGAAATATACTCAGACTAGACGTTGTTCCCTGGATCAAAGAGCATGAACTTGCCGGAGAAATTCTATTTCCAGGCGTCGGATACATTTGTATGGCTGGTGAAGCCATCAGACAACTTACGAAGTCAACAACATTCACATCACGCCGAATACACATAAATGCCGCACTCGTCATGCAACAGGGCCAGGACAGGGAAGTGATTACGCAGCTTCAGTTGATGCCTATTACCAGTACACTGGACTCGAAGTGGTATAGTTTCACTGTGTATTCCCTCGAAAACGGTGTCTGGACCAAGCACTGTTTCGGGCAAGTTATGGCTGGTACAGAGTATCCTCGAGAAACACCAATCATTGCTCCTCTGCCACGCGTACTCTCCAGGCGAGCATGGTATCGTAAATTCAAAGAAATGGGTCTCGAATATGGCCCGCGGTTCATGGGACTGAACGATATGACTTCTCATCCAATTGAGCGCCAGTTCGTGGCCAGTATCAGTAATGACATCCGAGAAGACGAAACCGCCTACGCCGTTCATCCAGCGACGATGGATACTTTGCTTCAAGCTATAGGACCCGCAATGTGCAATGGTCTCCCTAGAAAGTTTCAAGCAATTGCAATACCAACCTACATACACGAGATCTACGTTTGCCCACCTTCAGCAAACAAAATGGTCATTAAAGCAACTGGCGACGATGAACCTAAGGGTGCACTATCTGGCAACATCGTCGCTGTGTCGGAAGGCAAAGTTGTCATTGACCTTCAGGGGCTGCAGATGTCGGGAATAGGCAATGTCCAAGACCCAGATATGGATCCACATGCTGCTGTAGAATTGGAATGGCAAGAGGATTTGAAATTCCTGGATGTCGCTCCTTTGATATATCAAAAACATGACAAAACCAAGTTACATCTCAAGCTTGACGAATTCTTTTCCGCCTGTCTGAAGGAGACAACGCAGCAGCTGCGAGGCATTCAACCAACCAAAGATCATCTCCCACACTATCAAGAATGGCTAGAAGCTTTTCTTGTTCAAAATAAGCCCCAAAATTTGCCCACAAGTCAAGGCTGTGTTACGATTAAGAAGCTTTACGCTGATTTGCAGCATACCGAAGCGTCTGAGGCAGCCACTGCCATCTACAGAGTCACAAAACATTGTAGAGAAATCTTCAGTGGAGAAGTGGAAGCGCTGGATCTTCTCTTGGAAGAGAATATCCTGCACCATCTTTATGATTATATGCAGAATTCTGAGTACGCCACCTTTCTTGGTTTGGCAGCTCATCGCAAACCCAACATGAGAATTCTTGAGATTGGTGCGGGCACTGGTGGAACTACAGCCACAGTGCTGCCGAGCTTAAGGTCATCATATGATGAAAGGATGTTCCTCTCATACACCTACACGGACATCTCGTCCGGTTTCTTCCCAGCGGCGAAAGAGAGGTTCAAAGACTTCGACGGCTTGGAGTATAAGGTTTTGGACATTTCCAAAGATCCAATTGATCAAGGTTTCCAAGCCGAAGAATTTGACCTAATCATAGCCTGCAATGTATGCACACTGCAATGAATCCCATCATATTGGCTAACATTTTCTAGGTTCTCCACGCGACCCCAAGCCTCCGTCAAACACTATCCCATGTGAGAATGTTATTGCATCCTCAGGGCCGGCTCTTCCTTCAGGAGCTTTCACCAGGTAAGTCCTGCTTTTCAAGACTCGGTCATATTATCTGACATTACCATCAGAGACCAAGTGGATCAACTTTGTAATGGGCGTTTTGCCCGGGTGGTGGTTGGGAGCACCAGATGCCCGCTTTCCTGAGCCATACGTTTCTGCCGCCCGATGGATCGAGGAGCTCCAAGCTGCAGGATTCGCAAGAATTGACGCGTGTAATCATGACGGCTATCTCAACAACAATATCATCGCTAGGCCGACTATGAAGCATCCTGGACCCCGACAAGTCACTCTCCTTTACTCTGACAAAGAAGGGATATTCAAACAAGAAGTTTCAAAATGTCTTGAGGCTGGCGGATTCCGGGTCGACTTCCTCTGCCTGGAGGATAAAACAAGCTCGCCGCCCTCACAACAGGACATCATTTCTATTCTCGATCTTGAAGGTCCTTTCTTCCACGATATCACCGAATCGAGGTTCGCCAGCCTTCAAAAAATTCTCAGTCAGCTCCAAGGATCTGCTATCCTCTGGATAACGAGGTCGTGCCAGGTTGCATGTGCAGACCCTAGATATGCCATGGTCATTGGGGTCGCTCGAGTTCTCCGTACCGAGATGGCGTTGAACTTTGCTACTGTTGAGCTGGACAATTTGGATAAGCTAGCTGTCGGTTTGATCCCAGTTATCCTTCGAGATATTCAGGATTGTGAGCATGAAGACAACGTCAGCCCGACGAGTGAGTGGGCGCTCGTGGATGGCAAACTCCTGATCAGTCGATACCACTATATCCGTGTGACAGATGAATTGAAAAAGAAAAAAACGGACTCTGCCGTCAGAAAGTTAGAATTACGCAAACCTGGGCTTCTTGACTCTCTTCACTGGAAAGAAGTGGAACTTGCTGAACTCGCCGAAGGTGACGTTCGGGTTGAGGTTAGGGCTGTTGGATTCAACTTCAAGGTCAGACTACATTTATAGATTTTGACACATACACTAACTTATTATAGGACCTGCTTATTGCCATGGGTGTTATCACGGAGAAATCATCCATCGGCCGAGGATTCGGATATGAAGGAAGTGGGATCGTGATGGAAACTGGACATAAGGCCAAGAAATTTAAGAAAGGTGATCGAGTGATCATTAGTTCAAGTGGGTCATTTACGACGACCCATCAAGTCTCCGAAACACTGTGCACCAGGATGCCAGACGGGATGACGTTCGAAGAAGGTGCTGCTATGTCGGCGGTCTATTGTACTGCAATTTACTGCCTCATTGATGCTGCGAGATTGAGTAAAGGACAGGTAATTTATGTACTCTGGATGTTTTGGCACTTACTCACGTGGCATCTAGTCTGTGTTGATACATGCCGCTACTGGAGGAGTGGGAATTGCTGCCATTCAGATCGCCCAACTGATAGGCGCCGAGGTGGGGATTTCCACGTTGTTTCGAGATAACGATTGACTAACAAGAAAAATTTATAGATATACTGCACTGTAGGCAACGAAGAGAAAGTAGCCTATTTGATCAAGAACATGGGTATTCAGAGTGATCACATCTTCAACTCTCGGGATTCGAGCTTCCTTCCCGCTATTTTGAGGGCGACCAAAGGACGAGGAGTCGACGTCGTGCTGAACTCGCTTTCTGGTGAGCTTCTTCATGCTTCATGGAAATGTGTCGCGGAATTTGGCACATTTCTTGAGATCGGTCGACGAGATTTCGTCGGCCAAGGCACTCTTGCTATGGAACTTTTCGAGTCCAATCGTGCGTTTATCGGGTTTGATCTCCTACTTTTCTCGACCAAACGCCCCGAAGAACTTGATAGGTATGATTCCTCTTCGCTTTTTTCTCCCTCTTTCTAACCCAAAGCTCTAGGATCATGGGAAAAGCCATGGAATTCTATACCCTCGGACTTATAAAGCCTTCTGCTGCAATTACGAACTTCTCCGCATCGCATATCACGGAGCCATTCAGGTACATGCAGAAGTCTCAGCATATTGGCAAAATTGTTGTGTCAATGCCAGACGCTGGTGAAGAGCTTCCATTAGAGACTGTTCGTGAGGATTTGGTACTTCGTTCAGATCGGGCGTACTTGTTCGTTGGTGGGCTTGGTGGGCTTGGGCGCTCCATCGCAACCTGGTTGGTTGAAAGAGGTGCGAAACATGTCATCTTCATGTCAAGATCCGCCGGAAATCTTCTCGACGACGACCCGTTTGTCAAAGAATTCGCAGCACATGGCTGTAGGACTACCAGAGTTTCGGGGGACGTTTCCAAGTATGAAGATGTTGTCTCGGCAATACAAGCTGCAGGAGAACCTATTGCAGGAGTCTTCCAGGCTTCGATGGTTTTGAGAGTAAGTACAAACACATCACACATATCGAGTTTGGCTAATGCATGGCGATAGGACGCCGCTTTCGCAACCTTATCCTGGGATGACTGGCAGGCCGCAGTAGAGCCAAAAGTACAAGGCACTTGGAATCTCCACAAGGCTTTCATTCAGGAGCAATCGGAGCCTCTCGACATATTCTTTCTCTTCAGCTCCGCTGGGGCAATGAGTGGTCACTGGGGCCAGGCGAACTACAATGCAGGCAATACATTCCTAGATGCTTTTGTGTCCTACAGGCATTCCCTTGGACTTGCTGCTTCCACGGTCAACATCGGAGTCATGGAAGATGTGGGATATCTCAGTGAGAATCTTGATCTTCTTGACTCGCTTCGGTCAACTGCTCAATATTTGATAAAAGAACCACAGCTGCTTGATTCTCTCGAACTGATGCTGAAGCGTTCCCGGCCAACGATACCTGTCGATCTTTCGCCCTCTCGATCTCCTCAGAGATTCCGGTATGTCCAGAAGTCCCAGATCGGGATTGGCTTACGCTCCGTGCTACCAATCACTTCTCCAAATAACAGGACAACATGGCGTAACGACCCCCGGATGCTGGTCTACCGAAACTTGGAAACAAATGGCGAGTCTTCCGAGTCACCTTCATCCTCCGACCAAGAACTCAGCCGCTTTCTCAAGGGAATCGGGTACAACATGTCGCTACTGAAGGCTCCAGAAGCAGTCGATCTGCTAGCTCGAGAAATTGGCAAAACGCTGTATGGATTTATGATGCGGACAGAGGAGGAGATGGATCTCAGCAGCCCCTTGGCGGATCTGGGTATCGACTCACTCGTGAGCATAGAGATGAGAAACTGGATCCGACAGAGAATTGGTGTGGACTTTACAGTGTTGGAGATCATCAGGTCTGCAAATATACAAGAGTTGGGACGAGCTGCACAGCTAAAGCTCGTGGCAAAGTTTGAGGCAAGAGTCTGAAATCCCTTAAAGTAGTCGGATTTGGAGTGTTTGCGAGATCAAACTTTCAAAAGTACAATTTCTACATATCTGCGATCGATGTCGTCGTTGTTCTTACTTATCGCTGTTCAAGTCGTTAATATTCTTTGCCATATAAATATCTGCTATGTATGCCTTGAGATGCACATGCCCAATTTTCCACGATAGGAAGATCCAGTATCCGGGTTGGTTCTATCTCCTCGAAATTCCAGCTGATTCAAGGCTTTCATACAATAGAGCGACCAAGAAGCTCGCGTTTTTGAGCTCTCTCTGAGCTTGAACACTCGTTCAAATAGTACAGTATTCTCCTAATTACACTTCGAAACAATAACTCGAAGTCTCTTGAGAAGCATGTGTATGTGACTTGTGTTTTGTATGGGTCGCTGTACTGTAGGCCTTCTTGAGAATTATCTTTCTTGACCAAGATGTTTGCTAGGAGAAAAAACTACTTACTACCTTCGAACCAGCTCTGGGAGCAGTCTCTACTTTGGGATGTTTGTAAGTTAATAGTTTCGAGTTACGAGAAATCTCCGAAAATAAAGGATGGAGCAAAAGTTCCTAAATGCAATCAAAAAAGCGTAAAGGAGCGGGACGTGGGCCTTTTCAGCACTTTCGACTTTCCTCGCTCAATTATTTACAGACGAGCGTGATGCACTTCATTTTAAACGGGTAGCATTGTTTTTGTTGCAAGGGAGAGCGATTGAAAAAATCTCAATACCGTCATATCAGAGGAGTCAAACATCGTAACTTCTTGACTTGACGGGCTCGCTCTCTTTCCAAGAAGATATGACGATGTTGTTTGTGCTAATTGGTTTCCCCACAAGCAGCGGTATCTTGACGGGTAGAACTTCCTGTTAATCTTGCAGTTGTGTATAAATCTCCTTGCTAAAGGTCATAAAGCCATTTCACGACATTTCTTACCTCAATGCGCCATACGTCTTTAACTCCGGGACCTAACTCATCGTGTGACGCACCAAGATAAGTTGGCACTAATTTGTGGCCTGTTTTAGTTCCGCCAGGCTATCTCCGGTACTGCACAAAACATATTCACAAGACATCCATACTTCTTTCCTTTCACCTTCGCCCAAGAGATTTTCCAAAAACCAAAGATCTGAATAAGACACCTCAAGTCATGGTCCGACCCTCTCGAATAGCCCGCAAAGCCCGGCGGGAACACGAACGACAACAAGCGCTTCTCCAGAAACACAATCTCCCACTCTGTCAAGGCTGTGAGTCTTGTACCGCAATAGAAGCTCGAGCAAAGCAGAATCTATCCCGCGTTGGTGGGCAGAAGCGTCCGCAATCTGAGAGGAGTAGAGTTCGTCAAGGATTAAAAAGGACGTTATTCGAGGGCGTGATCATCATGCACCACCGAGAAATCGCACTCGCAGAAGCGGCGCTTGAAGGTCTCAATCTTACTGGGCATTCCAAAGCGGTCTACTGGACCGATGGCTCTCGCCTTGAGAATGGAAGCTGTGGAATAGGGGTGGTTTTTTCCGCTCCCAAGTCATCATGGACCGAACTTTCATATCGGGTTCGAGGATCGGCAAAGACCACTGTGCTTGAAGTCTACGCAATTGCAAAAGCTCTCGAGATTGCATGGAAGCAAGTTCGGGATGTAGAGAGGGATCAACGGCCGAGTGATGTTTGTATCTATTCAGATTCTCAGAACGCTCTGGATTATTTCCGAGGATTCCAACATTCTTTGAGTGGGATCAAGCGGATTCCAGATGGGGAGAGACTTGTGGGACCAGGAATCATGGCGACGCACGAATTAGCAGCCCTTGGTATCGATGTTGAATTACGGTATGTTCCCGGACATTCAGGCATCGAAGGGAATGCTAGGGCCGATCTAGCTGCCAAGAAGGGCACGAGATACGCTGCAAAGCAAAGGGTGGCAGGGATAATGATTGAGCTCGTAAACAGAAGTCACAATGGAACAGGTATGCAAAGGAGAATGGTGTCATCGATTGAAGACTATCTAGTAGAATGATGCCAGCAACGCCACCCATCATCCTTCTGGTGGCAGGCGGAGCAACCAAGTATTGAGAGTCGATGAATACATTCCAAACTCCAGCTCGGGGTATGGCCCACCATGCTCAAGAGAAGCCCTATGAGCGTCCTTGAGAACGTGTCTGAATTGTACGGGGGTAGATATTTGACCGCTCGTAGTGGTAGTACTGAGGAGGAAGAGCTAGAGAGAATGAAAATAGGCGTCAGCGCGGCCGCTGAGTAGGTTCGAAGTGTGACAACTGCAATGGGGTACAGAGGTTCATTTCCGTAGCACCGTCCCCCCCACGGACTCGGGCCTCAGGGAGTCGAGCCTATAACCACATCCGTCGATGGGCCGCCACGCTGTCACCCTATCCACCCAGCCAGAGGAAAATGACGCGAACCTACCTTGAAGCTAGACAAGCCGGCCTGATCCACCACAGCAATAGAGCCAGTCTGGACTTCGATGTGACACCACCGAAAGCATGGAAAAGGCTGCAGTCTGATGAATGGGAAGATGTGCAGAGACGAGCAAAGCCTANTGACGAGATATAAAAGAAGATGGAGGATGGANGNTGGANNTCGATGGTTGAAGGTTGATGATGTTTGTGGATGAAAGAAGGGAATAGAAGGACTGAGAAAGAAGCTGCTTTTAAAGCATGTGGGTAGTAGTTGGAAGCCTAGTGAGAGAAGGAAGTAGCTCTCGTGACGGGCGAGGAGGCAAGAGTAGTTGACTGCAAGCCATGGATACTCGCGCGTGCTGCGTTCGGAAAGCGCGTCCTGGGTTTACCGAGCCGCCGCAGCTTGAATCCGGGGGATCTAGCAACCTACAAGATACACTCTGCTGCGGCATCTTAGGAAGGAGAATTTCATAAAGTTAGTAAGGAAGCGACAGGGTATTAGTCGTTCAACGTCAGATTCAATGTGCCGTTTAACTGCCACCGGCGTAGGAGTAACGCACTGGAGGTTGGAGGTCCCAAACCGTGTATGCCTTCTCTCTAGATCTAAGCATGTCTGTGGCGGTACTTGACAGAATGTGTATGGTTTACCACAATATTCGATGTAATCTTATGCCTCTCAGTGCACACCGAGCTCTGACATCTTGACCTTTCCATGCTGAGAAATTCCCAATCGCAGTTAATGCCCTCAGCAAGCGCAACCCCAACTCCATCGCCTTTCCGCCATACCTTCAAACAAAATTCGTTTGTAATACTTCACTCCTCTCTCATACCCGGATAGCCAAAGAACTGAACGTATTTTCCCTGTGTGCTCAGATTTTACCATTCTATCTGTCAACACTAGTCTTCTGTTTTCATTGACGAAGTCTCTCCTCGTAAGTCACATGGATCTTTTTTCAGGAATCTACTCTTGCAAACGTCTGCTTGTCCCCGAAATCGTTAAAATAACTTTGTGTCCGAAACTTCACTCCTGCTCAACGAGACGTTCGAACATGAGCAGAAGACTGAGATAGTCTACATCCCAGCAACATTGCTCCAATTGAGCCATATCATTGATCATACAACATACAGGCAGATCTGATACTTCTCGGAGCAAGTTTGGAACAAGGAACAAGGTTCCTGCTTTAAGAGTAGTGCTTCATCACCAAAGTCTCTCAACGTGTTGGCATGCACAAAAGCCTGAGACCATGCATGGAGTAGTTGCCGCAGTAGACATCGAATGAGGCCTCTTGGACCTCATAGTCTATCACTGGAGGTTACGCGCTGCCAAAAGAAGAAGCTTAGTGCTACGCCTTCCTGCGCGTCTTCAAATTCCTGTGCCAAGCTTGCACAGAAGTAAACTTGGCACAACCGCTCTCCTAAGCTGTGAAAAGTTTTCGCCCTGTCTTCTCAGTGAAAACCATTCCTAGCTCAATGTGGCAGAGTTCGTGAGGTAGACTCCGTATTGCGGACGAGCTTCCTCCGTCGCTGCTCATGCTGTTGGAAAATATGAACCGAAAGTTTGGACATACATGACCGTACCGCCGAAGAACAGTCTGCCAAGCTTTTTGGTAAGAGTTGCTTGACAGTTGTCTTCCGAAGGAGTTGGAGACAAACTTCTGTTACATGACTGATTAACCTAGACTTGAAAGAAATTGTGTGCTGTCATCGGAACATTTGAAAGTCAAGCATTTGGAGCCCAGTGTCTGTGGCCTGCCTGGTTGTACACTTGCACACTGCTCTTCATTTCCCAGCAAGATCACAATACTGCATTTAGCAAGTGCAATAGATGTGTGAAGATTTGTATGCCTCTTTTACCTGCGACCGATGTCGCTCGCTTCTGGTAGCCAGGAGTGTATCCAGGCTGAGCACAAGGTTCTCGTCGCTGCTTCCAGCGATACAACTTCCTTTTACGCTTTCATATCCACCGCTCGACTCTTCGCTCCGCCAGGGTTTGAATGACCGGGACTATTGTGGATCCCTAAACATCTGCGACCATCGTTCGCCGCCGAGAAGTGGCATCAGAAGTTCCCTTATGCAGCTTTTACGTGAACTACTTGCGATTACCTTCCCTATGAAGATAGCTCAATGCTTCGACCTCACAAGCGGGATATTATAGCACCCCTTAACGCTATCAAGTGAAGCAGGAGCACCTATCGCCCAATACAGCAGGACCTCCCTTATCTCAAATCAATGATCCAACATGCATATTCTCGCACAATGCACAATTTGTGGACACTGCATTGCATGAGGGAATGATACTGTGCCCTTCAATTACGCATCCCCACTCCTGTTCACCCATGCAAAACCATGTAATGGCTCGATCACCCCCCCTCCCCCCAACGGGCGAGGGCTATATTATTTTTGGAACTATTGGAGCACATGGAGACCTATAGTGCAGATGCACAATGAAAAAGTTGCATACAGTGGTAAAATTGAAAAAAAAAACCTCGTCAAAATAAATTGACCGCTTTCCCACCTTAAATCACAAGAAGAGCCAAATAATCAGACAATTGAAGAATTTTGCCTCACTTCGTCTAATCATGTTCTACAAGCTCTTGCAAATTGGTACTGCTATCCTTGCTTTCGCAGCCAATCGTTCGATAGCGTTGCCTTACGACCACGCCTATCACAATGATACGTCTCCCTACGACAAATCGTCCTTGGTCTCTCAAGATCTCCGGGCTAGAGACACTAAGCCGTTCTATCTGAGAATTTCCCCCGTTGGTGCTTCAATAGTCAACGGAGGATCTACTTCTTCAGATGACAATGGGTTCAGAAAATACCTCCGGGATCAACTTCGTTATGCAGGGTGGCCTGTGAACATGGTAGGTAGTTTAAAGACGGGCACTATGAAAGACAATGACAATGAAGGACACATTGGTTACAGGATTCAACAAATCGTCGACGAGTATCTTGTCACAATTGTCAAAAACAAGCCCAATCTGATTATTATGAACATTGGTACTAACAACGCCGGTCAAAATAACGGTGTTTCAAACTGGGCGGACCTCAACATCCAGGTATTCACTCCCACACCTCCTCTTCTTAATATACCTTATGATCATATAGAGTTCCTTGATCAGTTATTTGCTGGGGATTCCGGGCGTCACCATTATCATGTCGACTTTGCTACCAAACAAAGGTGCTTCCCTAGCTGCCAACGCCAGGAATATGAACGATCAGGTGCGGAAAGCAGTTGTACCTCACTATCGTGGCATCAACCAGAAACTGATGCTGGCCGAAATGGACGATGGATTCATCACCCTGGACGATTTGGGCGATGAAACGCACCCTAATGACGCTGGTTACAAGAAAATGGCGGCAGTCTGGTGGGCAGCCTTCCAGGAGGTCGAAAGGAACGGTTGGTTATCACCCCCACAAGACAATGGCCTTACAGACAGCTCGTCCACGACAGTGTATACTTGTCCTAAGACTCTTGCAATTGGAACTGCTCCAGTGAAGATTCAGAGAGGCAGTGGTACAGACGATGGACCATACACGCATAGCTCCCAAGATCAAGGTGTTGTGTGGAAAGCTCCATTCGGGATGCTGAAAACCGACACCAATTACGAAAACAATTTCTTCTTTGCTCAGCTGGTCACAGAGGTGGCAATGGCAATACTTTCGGACTATGTGATCGAGATGACTGCACCGATGCACGCATTCGAAGCGACGCACCCATCACAGGCCCTGACGCGATTACTGTAGAAGCAGAGCATATCATCGAGCGTGTCACCATTGCGGAATTTTTCACGTTTATTCAAAACCCCGAGCTCGATCTTGAAGATGGCAATGGATTGACCCGAGTGCCAGGCAGTGTGCGACCTATTGATTTCAGTATCATCGCAGAGCGAATGGCGGAACCTTACAGGAACTGGGCACGGACGCCAGAAGGACAAGACTTGCCGGCCGTCCAGAGTCTTTTCTACGACATCGCTCAAGCACTGGGATCAGATGAGAATACGGCTTCGATGACTAATTTGGAAGCAGACGTGAATAACGTCAAATCTCGAGTTTTGGCTAATTACGGAGAAGTTACCTCCGACGAGGTGTTCCGACCACTTGCCGCCAATCCGACTACATAAAACACCGAGGCTGCTCTGATGTTGTTGCGTACAGTACGATCTCCATTCTTCTGACCCATCTACTACTCTTTGGTAGCCTCATTCGTATTATGATTGGACAACAAGACTGATTACGTGCGTTTGCAGGGTGTTTCGGTGTTCAATTACCTCAACGACGATGTCATTCAGATTTTAATGGGTGGTATCAACAGAGATCTGCGTGCGGACATGAATCTTTTCGACACATTTTATAATCAAGACGTCACAATTCCTCAAAAGTTCACAATTGTGGAAAGTTTATGGGTTTATTTTATCAACTTCTGGGCTACACGGATGGAGAATAGACATAGAGCGTATTTTTCGAGGAGAATCAATGAACTACTAACGCCTTGGCAAGATGTTCTGGACGGAAACCCCTCGCCTGCAACTCAACAGATTGCAGAGCAAGCGATGGAAGATATTCGTCTTGTGGCGGATCTCTATGCGGAAATCAGATTTGAGAAGCGTAATTTGACGTAGCGGATAGGATGCTCAAGCCATCAGCGATGGGCGCAACAATCAAGCCAGGAGAAGGTTGGTATCGGCATGGTGCTAGAGAATGCTCATTTGTATCAGGTTTTACAAGAAATAGTGGGACTATGAATGCAGTTTCTATTGTTGTCTTTGTGGGTCGTAGAAAAAGTCTGGTAGCCCGCCTGTCCTGAACCCCTTTTCTGCGGTGTGCATGTGATGATGTGAAGGACATTACAAAGCCGCAGGAAAGAGATCAATCTCATGATTGGACTAACGACCCCCCTTGATCGCGTTTAGCATCTTGCATTGCGTAGAAGTCTTTCCCAAGCACGCTGTCACGCGTAAAGCCAGCGTTCCGGCGCGACCCTGTGAAATTATCTTCTCCTGGCTTCATACTCACGAAGGCCTGGTTCCTACTCCCCTGGGACGCTTCCCAGATGTCTTCCATCCTGGTCGCTCCAGTTCTCGCCATTCGTAGCTCGTAGAAATTGTACACCAATTGATCCAACCTAACCCATGTGAAGCCCTGATACCCTTCAACATACTCATGCCCCTCGACCGGGAAGTCAGCTTCGAATGCAAGAACGCGCAAGTCGTCGTAAAACGGACTTTGTGACAGCACTAGGTCAATACACACAGGATCAATGACGAGGAAGGTGTTTGTAAGAAGTCCGGAACCTGCAATGCCATCCTTCATATTTCGTGTGAATGTCTTCCCCCAATATGGGAGATGGACACCATCGGATTCTTGGTACTCATCTGGATCGGCCATGATTGACTTGAAAGCTACCCGAAGGGCAGTAGCTCGTTGGTAATTGGTCGCATCGCTTGTGTGGGCATTGTCCTCACCATCTGGGCTATCATTTGTGAGCGGCGCGAAACCAGTAACAGGCGCATTGAACGATAACAGTTGCCACTTCTCGCCGATGATGCCCTTTGCACCGCTGAACTTTAAAGCATCTTCGAAGAAACCACCCAGACGCGAGCCAAAGCCGTCAAGTCGTGCAGGATCAAGTCGCTGAGCAGCAGCGTCGTAGAGACATATATAACCCCAAGACGGCAGTCCTCGCTCGTACAAGCCTTGGATCCATTTCTTCGCGAAAGGTAACAAGCCGTTCGCAGTGGTGGCTTTCTTCTTATTGGAGGCGGCACGATCTCTTGACTCGAACTCGCGCGCGGCGTTAGCAAAAGCAGCCGCCTCAAGCGGGGCAAGGCGCTCATGGACTTCAATGACCTCTTTTCTTGCCTCCAAACTGATCTCTTTCTTCCCATTGAGATAAGCTTTAGACTCGTCGCGTGTCCTCGGAGTCCAGAATCTATTTCTCAATACTGCGATCTCCTCAGTCGTGAGGTCTTCGCGATGCGACACGGCTTTCTCAAGAAGCTGATCGCATGATAGATTGGTAGCCGCAGCGATGTTGGCACTCTCAATGTCATCGTCAGGCAGATCGAGTACCATACGACGCTCTGCTTCGGTAAGTCCTGGCGGAGAGGACAGACTTTTGGCTTTCAGCGTTGGCCACGCTGCTATGAGGTCTTCTGCCATGGTAACGTTTCGCAATATCCTCATCGTGACGGCGAATGGCGTCCCCAGTGCCATTGCAGAAGAGGCCATCGAGGCGATTTATCTCGCAAAAGAATGCAAAAGAGTGCTTAAGACTTAGAGAGCTTTCTTGAGGCACCGCGTGGCAATGCTCCAGGCTTCTGATTCAGGTGATAAAATCGTACAACGTAGGATGTGATTTTCAAAATCTGGAAAATCAGGTTCACGTTACTCAGGAGGAAAGAGGGTTGCAACACCAGTGGCTGTCAGAATTCGTGACGCACGTTAAAATAGCCGAATCTTAAAGGGGGACAGGAAATTAACATATTATTATAATTATTTTATATCGTTTACCTCTCTTAATATATTCTTTTAATTTCCGAGATAATCAACGTCTCTTAACCGATAGATTATAATATACGATCTAAGCTTCGTAAAATCGATTTCGGACCTGATTTCGAGCCGGGTCTACAAGTATACAGCACATCTCCTTTATGATTTTTAACTTCCTCCTAAGCTTCTTCGATACGCCACGAGTAATCCGTATCGATATGTGACTTATAGTCTTTCGTTTCTCAATTCATCGGCGACTTATAGTTTCATCAGTCCCTTCCTCGCAGCAGAACTGACGGAACGATTTCGATAGGATTTTCTTGTCGAATATATTAAATCAAGGGAAGACGGATCTTAACTCGGACCTAAGAACCGACCGTTGCTCAATGCCTTCTTTCGGCGCGAAAAGCCGCCTAGTGGATAGTTCGCAGCTAAACCAAGCAATCCGATTAAATTGCTTTGTATTGGAGACTGATGCTTAAATCGTCCCTTAATTAAATTATACACTCGCAATCGAATCAGAATTCAATAATTGCTCCGCGCGAGTTTCAAAGTTCAGATGAAGCCAGGCAGATGCCAAGGTATACCTTCGAGTGTAACTACTACTCTAAATCTTGGTGAACAAGTTCGGATGTTTGTTTGACTCGTTTGCTTATTTTCAATGCGGACTGGGGGCGAGCGGACTGTGAGATGAAAGACTGCCGAGATTGCATCGAGCTGAGCTCTGTTCTTTGCTACAAGTTTGCACTCCTTCTCCAACCTTACTGCCACGACGTGTTGCAGCGCGATGCACTTCATAATGTCTGATCTTTTGACTCAATATCTACATTGTCAACTTATTCGAACGGACCAGGAAAGACTCGAACGTCAATGCTTTCGGGCCACCTCATCTTTCAAACATTCCATCAACACTTGTTCTTCCACTTTCATGACACACCAAACAAACAACATCAAACCTTTTCCTGACAGATCCAGAAGCTAGTTTATCCCGCGATGTGTCTCCCTCCACTTCTGAACCCCGCTGTCATCCTCCTCCTCTTCTCCACCGCAACCAACACGACGGCCCTCAACATTCCCACCCTCAGCAGCCAAATCGCCCGCCCAATTGGAACCCTCACCATCTCCCACCTAACTTCCACCATCCAACGCGCGCCGCGACCTCCACCTACAACTTAACCTGCCAGTCTGGCATCTTCCAAAACCCCAATGAAGATATCGCTGAAGTTGTCTGCCAGGCGGAAGTGAAATGTCAGGGTGGGACGCAGGCAGTTAGGAGTCTGATTGCGGATGGAATTGTGAGGTTTCGGGCGATGTGTTTTGGGTGTACGGATTTGGAGCAGGAGGGAGAGGGGGATAGAGGGGGATGAATCACTTGTGGGTGTGTTGTTGAGGACGTTGCGGGGGGACGATGCGGGAATGGTTGGAGAAAGGATGGATGTTTTAAGCGAGGATGGAGAGGGGAGTGTAGGGGGAGAGGCTTGGTAGGTAAATACTGTGCTGGCAGATTTCGGTGGAGCACAAGTCACTAATAGCTGGTATCTTGAGCCCTTCTTCTCTTGTTCATATAAAGCAACTTCATTCAGCTATCCTCAGACTGTGTCTGTTGTGTTGAGTACGCTTAACGCTTGTCAATACAATGTTGTCCATTTCTCGATGCTCAGAATCGGCTCTTCGCACTAGGCTTCTTTAGTCATCACAGAAAGAAAGGAAAGGCAAAATATAAGAGGCCAGGAGAACACCCTTTTATCGAAACTGTTCCGCTCCTGTTGCCCTGGTACTCTCAATCCCAATAGCTACTTCATTTCAGTGCATATTCCTACATTCCCAGTTGCATCGTATACCCATCATCGATTGAGATCACAACACTCGACAGTGCAGACATGTACAGACGCGACTCCCTGGCTGCTGAGCTGGTTGGCAACAACACACTTCTCACCACCAAGAACACGCCACATCCCACCCTCTCCGATTGAGAAACTCTTCGATCCTAGAGAGGCCTTAACACGTCCTTTGGCAATGGAACAAATTTTGATGGCGTCCTTGTCACTGGAGATCGGAAGTTCTTGCTCGATGCCGGAGACGATGTTGAGAACTTGGAATTTGGTGCCGCTGATGCTGATGCCGAGGGGTCGGGCTTGAAGATAGGTGGATGAGAACGCGATGTCTGGGGATAGTTTAGTAAAGTGCAGACACTACAGATAGGGGAATAGGTGGCTACTTACTCTCCTCGACCTCGCCATCATCAGTCGCGCCATCCTTGTCAATTCTAGCTCGGACGCGACCAGATGTTGACTCCCAATCCTCATCCTCTGACTCCCCGCTCTTGCCCCGACGAGACTTGGATTTCGACTTCGATTTGGACTTTGTCGGAGTTCCATCAGGCGTTGAGGAGTTGATGCTGTTCGGGAAACTGGCAGCTGTAGGGACATGGGATCTGGCGGGTGGTAGAATCTTCTTGGCACTGGTGAATGGATCTGCTTGCGAGAAAATTCCTTCGATGACAGTGGCGGAAGCAGCTTCCTTCAAGGAAGTGACAGCTTGCGAAAATGTATTGATTTCTTGGCTTGATTCGACTGCTGGCTCTTGATTGCCATTGCCGTTAGATTTGGCGTGGCTGGCTTCCTTGCCGTGGGTGTCCTTCTTCTTCGACTTGCTCTTTTCATTCCTAATCTCCTTGGAAGCCGGTAAGATTCTTGACGACGAGAAGTTTCGGACTGGAGGTAGAATCGGCGACTCCTTGTGTCCTGACGATGCGTGGGGCTTCTGGGCTGCAGCTGGAATTAGGACTTGTGCCTTGAAGGCGCGGTCTCTGATCGGCTTCTGGGTATTGGGAAGAATCGGAGCAGCAATGGCAGACCGACCAATGTCAATGAGAGATTTGGAGTAATCGGCAATCGAGCTCATGGGAGAAGGTGGTGATGGCTGAGCCAACATGCCAGCCACAAGAGCCTCGTAGATTCCATCGCCAGGAGAATCACTGAGAGGGCGCGAACGTATGATTGTATCGAGAAGGGCTGCTTTTCTGGTTTTCTCTGGACTTGGGTGAGATGATCCGTTCTGCGGGACCTCTTCGCCGTTATTGCTAGCATGAGAGATGGTCTTCTTTGAGTTGATGTTGCTGTTGTCGTTGTTGGCGCCATGCTCTCTTCCTAGCTGTTCGAAGGCTGGAATCGAATTGAGAGGCTGTGACGAGTTCTGCGAGGATGTATCGACCTTCCGCTTCTTGTGTTTCTTTGATTTCTGTTCCTTCTTGATCACCTCCTCGTTTTCGTTCTCGTCCTCATTGTCATAGCTAGACTTAGAGATCTTCCGCTTTTTAGATCGAACATTGGCGATTGCTTGATCCTCATCCTCAGTCTCAGAATCATCAGCACGAGAGACCTGGCTTGGCTCAATGACCTGTGAAGCTTCAGGTTCATTCTTGGAATCAAGTTCCTGCAAGATCTTGACTCGCCTAGCGATCTTATTCTCCAGGGCTTTGACATCGTTCACTGAGGCAGCGTTCAGGAACTCCTGCGACTTGAGCCTTTTCCCCACTCTTTTGATCTTATCAGCAAGTTGTCCGGCCGCCCTTTCTCGACGATTCCTCTTTCCCCTATTTAATATCTCGCGTCAGTGTCTGGCCCAATCGCATACAGAAACACGGTGTCGTGTAGCTGTTGTAACATAGATCAGTGGTGTTGGGGCCACCTGGTACTGGTCAAAAGATTTCAGTGCTTACCTCTTTCTTGGTCCGGCTCTTTCCACCGCCTCTCAAATGAACACCACCCTTCGGAGTATCCTCAGCCATCATCTCACCATCCTTCCCCTTGCTCCCAGCACCATCTGCGACGCGTCAGTCAAGCCCCCAGCCCCGAGCAGCAACCTCGATCTCATACCCAATCTGCTCCACTTGACTCGAACACCGAAAAGAACTCACCTCGACTCTTCCCATCCTCCATAACGCTGTCCATCTTGTCGCAGCCACGATCTGCCTTGCTGTCTGACATTATAGAGTCGTGATGTCGTGTCAATGCCGTTGCTTGAATTGTCGTCGAAGTCGATCTTGAGGTTGGTATTTTGGTGTCGCCTGTTCTAGCCTGGCGAAGAAGAGTGAAGGTGAAGGTGAAGCGAAAGGTGAATTCGGCGTTTCAACTTTCTTGAATGCTGGCGGTATCTTGAGCGAGATGGTCGTGGGGCTACAGTCACTTTGTTATCGGCAAGTATGGAGATAGCTGGAGATGTAAGTGTGGTATTGTGGAAGCTGAAATGTGATTAATTGGTTGGTACGTACTTGAGCAGTTGATGTTTCCAAAGAGGTTCGCGATACTGGAATCGAATCGATGGCTGCTTCATGCTGAGATGGAGCTTGCTANGAGGANGGATGGGTGATGGATTGAAGTTTCTTCGAGGGAGAGTAATCTTGAGTGGTCTGCGCTAGGAGTTGTGACTTGGGTGATATTGCTGCGCTGTGGCAGGAGGAGCGTGAAAGGAAGTGGATGAGTTGCGAATTATGAATTCGACATTGAATGTGCTGAAAGAATCTTGGGCATTGACATAGAACCCCACATGGCGAAAGAGGCTGCCATGGTACAAATTTCTCTGAAGTTGATAGAGTTACAGGTATTGTCTGGGTAATAGCTTTATCTTCCATTTAGGAGCTGCTGAAAGCTAGATACAAAGAGAAGGGCTGTACAGTAGCCCTTACGCATGAACGCAGTGATGCAGCGTGTATTCTTCACTTGCAAGAGATGGAAGCACGGAAAATGCTAGAGTATGGACTGACTCCACAAAACCCAAAACAGCGGTGCAATATGTGCTCTTCACTTGCAAAGACTTGAAAGAAAGCCAAAGAAGCCATAATATTGGCCCCAGTAGAAATCCCCTTGCAAGACATCCACAGCCATATGCGAAAAAAGATGCAAGTCAACGCAGAGGAGACCGTATTCATCCCATCGTCAAACGCCATCAGAAATCACTCCCTATACACAAGCAAGCCTACTTGGCACTCCCATTCATGTTATCATCACCATCATCATCCAGCTCATCCAATTCTTCCGGGTGGCCTAGCAGATTCGCAACGTTCTTCATCTCGTAGTGCTTCTTGCGCATCAGTTCGAATTGGCGGTGTTTCTCCTGTTCCTCAGCACTTAGCCCTACATGCTCTTCACCTCTGACATGCACAGCTTTCTTTTGTCCATTCTCATCTAGATCATGATGTTGCTCAGGCACATCCTCCTCCGGCTCGCCCAGACTCAAACCAGGAATATCATCCTCCTTGGCCTTGGCCGCCTTGCCAGGGCTGATACCCGCTCTCGCCTTGTCTAGCTCGTCCACCATAATCTCGTCGGTATCAATCATGTGGAGTTCTTCTTCGTCTTCAGTCGGATCGTACTGCTTGGCATACGGCGTCTTAGGCTCGTCAATCTTCATAGTCGAGTTCTTCTCCTGCTCCGTGAGATACAAGTTCGCCTCGTCCCACTTCAACCGCATATTTTGTTCCTCGGCGCTCTGGGCAAGCGAGCCATGACTCGACTGGCGACGGGATCCTGGTGGTCGAGCAGCAGAGGAGGAGCGTCTGTGGCCGGCATTCTGGAGAGTGTTTTGAAGGGTGATGTCTTTATCGGAGATGTCGCGCTCGATGCCTGGGCGTTCGACGGGAGGTGGAGGAGGCTGTGTGGTGATGGCTGCTTGTTGGGGAGGAGATCGGTGGTAGGAGTTCTTGAGGATTCCTGGTAAAGATGTCAAATTAGCTTGTGATGCTGTTGATGGAGGGGTCGTTTGCGCTGGAAGCTTTCTTACCCTTTGGTCGCTTGCTGGACGGGCTGGGAGGTGAGTGCACACTGGGGTGCTCTTCGGCAGACATCGTGATGGTCATCGAGGAATATTGTTTTTGTTTTGTTGCGTGGCGGAGAAGTTGGCGGAGTTGGTGTTTATCTTTGACTGGCGATCACTATTGTCCGGTGCAGTAGCCGATGCTCTAGGGATTCTTCACAAAAAGCGTTATGTCACGATAAGACGGAAAGCGGAGATGGTCGAAACGATGAGTAGATTATCTCGTGTTTTTTGTATCAGGTTCGTGGCTTTGTCTTGTGATGGTGATCGTGATCTTGTCTCGCAACGCAGCTGAAGAATGTGTGAGAATGTCTCTCTATGGATTGTCATGTGCGACTCTGAAGAGGAGGCTGGGATGTGGCAGGGCGGGGTTCAGGTTCAAGGTGGTGTGAGGCTTGAATGCTCTCGGCGACGCTCGCTTCACGTCATATTACTCAGCAGAAAGGAGAGGAATCAATCGCAAAGCGTGCAATTGAAGATCAAAACAATGGCCCTCCATTCAACCGACTGTTATATCTTCACTCATAAGTCCGTCCTATCGAGTACATCCTCGGCCAGCTGCATGGCGACGTCGTGTGCTTCTGTTCCTCCAGTTTTTGAGCTACCCCGCGCTTGCCCACGGAAATCTGACAGCAACCACACACGGTCCAGCCCACTGCATAACCTCACGTCATGCCGCAGAAGGTTCAGCCATCGAAAGAATTCGATTGGTGTACCCTGAATAGATTCATGTTTGCCGAATTACAATGCTCGACGTCATGCAGAAGCAATGTCAAGCGTGGGGTAGCGTTGAACCATCAAAAAAAAAACCGTTGTGAAGGCACTGTAGTAAGTTCACTGGATTTTGATCTCACGAGGTCAGCTCCCTGTTGGTCCAGTGACCTGGTATTCTAGGTGGGTATTGATATTTCATTAGGTCGTGGGAGCGAGCATCTCTAGTATACAAGTTTAAGTCCTAGCCATTGTCCTTCCCCGGTAATCATCTAACATTGCCTATTCAAACATCTTGCCGAATCCGGCCAAATTTCCTAATCCTGAGGAAAGATCACCAAGACTCAACCGTCTAAAGGGTTTTGGAGTAACAGGGTCCACCTTCCCGGATCCAGTCGGATGTGCTGTCCCAGGGCGGATCTTGGCAACTGGCTTCGCTGGTGATGATGCTACTCGACTCGGTTTTCTCTCGCGGTACCTCGCTTTCGAGTCAACCCGTGTTGGTGGTGGGGATAAACGCTCAAAATTCCCTGGCTGCCTTTTCCCAACCGTGCTGGGATGCTGATTTCTCTTACTCTGTGATCGAGTCACATATTCCACTTCGATCTTTCGTACATATTCGTCTAGCCTCTCTTCGTAGTCGAAGCCGGGCCGGTCGTTGATATGTGATCCTGGCCTGCTCGTTTCATTCGTTCTCCTTCTAGTCAAAGGAGGTCTACTCCGTGGTAATGGTGGTAAATTCTTTCTGGATCCTCGTATTACAAAGTTCTCGGATGTGTTGAACGATGGCCGCCTTTGGAGACCTTGCACGTCTGCGACTGGGAGTAGTTGTGATATGGATGAAGTTCTTGAGGGATTCCATCCATGAGGTGGAGGAATCACAGGAGGACAGTATCTCAACTCCGGACGGACCAGAATATGTGGATAATCAGCAGATCTACGAAGAGTTAGTTCAAGTATCCAGATTCCGATATTGTTCTGGTACATACCGGACGGACGATAGTGGGGACCTCCTCGAAAGGTTGCTGATGCTGCTACTTGGAGTGACCGTCTTACTGCTTGGTCTTTGGCGAACCGGACGCCGCGTTACTGCCCTCCTCGGCATCGAGACATGTGAACTTCGATCAGAAGTGCTCATATATTCTGAAGCACCTGAAGAGGTCTCATATGACAACGAGACCGCCGAGTCAGAATTGGAGATGCTTTTCTTTTCCGTGCCCCTTTCTTTTGTCAGATGGACCCAGTCCTCGCCCCAACTTCTTGAGTCTGACCTGCTCCGCCGCGACATTGACAGTAATGGTGTTAAGGGACGTTCTGGAGCTTCACTGATCTCCGAAGGCGCCTCAGGGAGAGGCTTTGTCTCTATGCTTGAATTTTGAACCATGGTATCCCGAGGCTTCTCTCCAAAGATGGGACCTGCATCAAAAGATGACGCTCGTGAGACACTGCGCTCTAGTATATCATCTCCGCCAGGGCTTCGCCAGAAGCTGATCTTCCGCGATAGCAAGTTGGGGATTTCGAAGGGATATTTGCATGATTCGAGAGCCGTCAAGACTACACCTGTGGCAACACTACAATCGTCAGCACAAGCATATCCTAGAGATATCACTACTCACAATCCAACTATCGAAGCTACTACGTCCGCAATCTGCAGCTTGCAAGTCCGAGATCCAGTCAAGCACGCGCCCGGCTTGGCCACAACTGCGCAAGCTGTGAAGAATACTACCATCCAAAACACCAGCGCAAGACGAGCCAATATAAAACACGCAGCGTGGAGCCTCGATCGCGGTGGCCTTACCAGCCCAACAGGTTCGTTATGCTTCGCAGCCACGCCATGGATGAGAACATAAATGATCGACAGCAAAGACTACTTCAGATCAGCAAACTGCACGTTCGTTCTTGCATGCGAATAACTCACAGCTATCAAAGCCAGCGCCTGGAGGGCATTTGTACTCTTCGTCCTCTTCCCACCAGAAGACAATACAGCTCCGGCAACACCCAAACCAACCAAGCTCACCGCAGCCAGCAACCCCACAGTCGCAAGCACAATTCCGGGCCTCAGAATCCGCGAGGTCCTCGACGGCTTGATGAAAGTTGCAGGCAGCGCCGTACTCAACTCCGGATAAGAGCCCATTCTCAACGCGCTTCTTTCATTCGGCTTCTGCGCTCTCTGCCTCTTGTCGCGATGTTGTCGAAAAGGAGAGAATCTTGCGATCAAGGCGACGGTCCAGAACGATGATGTGGTCGAGAGTGAGGATAATCCGTTCTGTTTACCTTGCCCGTCTCAGAAGACCCTTTTGCCTGTTCAATCTCAAACGCGAAGGGTGCGAGGGAGAGTTAAGCTCTTGCGAGACTATATCACCACCAGGGCAAAATACAATAAGTAGCTCGTCTTCAAGAAACAGATAATCAATTGGAATTGATGGTGTGTGAGCTGACGTGGTGGTGTTGGAGAAAATCTCGTGAGTTCCGGTGCAGTGTCTGGGTATCGAAGGAAACAAAACGAAGCGAGTGATGATGACGAGTGAAATAAGGAGGAAACAAAATGCATTTGAAAGACACCCTTCGCAGAAGGCTGGAAAAAAGAATCGAATTGAATGCTTGGAGATGTGCAGGAGAGACTGGAAACAGGGCTGGAAATTCCCCTTCCCAGTCGTGAAGCATCATCGCGACTCACGATGAGGATAGGGAGACGCGCATTCTCGTATGTGGCCACGACGGCTGCATTCCTCAGCGTCGCTGGAATATCTCACCCTCTGCACCAAAACCATTAACTCCTCGCAAACACAACCATCGTCATGAATGTGGAACAATACTCTTCGCCAGCAAGGACAGAATATTGAATTCTTTTGTCGTGACAAAGGGGTGGTGGTGTTCTGGGGATGTAAGGGTGTCGAATTATTGGAAGGCTGTTTGTGCTAGAAACATCAAGGGAGCGTTCGGGTCAAGGTTAAAGTGCCGGTGTCTCGCATACCCGACCACCCTACAATTTCAGCTTGATTCAGCCGCATCAAGTGGTGGATGACTGAACTTTGAATTGGGCGGTCTGGAGGGGGATTTCCCGCTTGTGGGGTCATGAGTTGATGTGTTTGCCGTTTTTCTCGCCTCCGGCTCGGTGCTTCAGAATCGCGATCGCGTATCCGACTCACATCGTCCATCGTTCTTGAAATTATTGCTTATTGACTCAAGTTGGTCTATTCATATATTCTCGAGACCGTGTCTCACTATTTGCTTCCATTCTGCAACCCAGCGTACAGATTCAACCCCGACTTGAAATCCTCAAGGGAAAACCATCCTTCCGAACTGTCGCTCAGACTTGCATCCACGAACATTCCCAGATTTGCGGCCTTCGCTGCCACGACTGACTTCTCTTCCATCCTTAGGATCACCTTGAGGGTCGCCGCTCTCTCTTGGTCTTGAAGTTTGTTGAAGAACTTCTGATAGCCATTTTCCAACACTTTGTCGTCCGTACAACGGAGGTTTTCTAACATGTCGATCACAAGCAAAACAGGGCTGCCACCAACATATATCAGGTCATTGATGATATCCAGCGCCAAATCTGTGGACTCCATGGTACTATCGAGACTCGAAAGCATTTCTTTATCAAGCTCAAAGAATATGGACTTCGCTTGGTCGTCTATCGATGCCCACAATTGGAATATCACGTAACGCAGCAATTCGATGAATTGACCCCTTTGTTCGCGAGGAAATCCATCATGGTCAATCTTACTGCAGAAGTATACTACAAGACGAGTGTCAGTTTCTCTCGCCATACCGACGAGCTGCTGCGCGACGTTTGCATCTCCAAAGAATACCGGCGAGGTGTCCCGAATGCAGAGAACGGAAGAAGCTGGACTTTGCCACCATGTTCGAATTGCGCCTGTGACGTCCGGGTTCCCTGTAATCCCAAATCCCCGGCATTTGCAATCTCTAAGCAAAGACGTCTGTTCCGAACAGGTGCGTTCCAAGCTATCCAATGCATTTGCAATGGAAGCTTCCTGATATTTCTGTGTTTCCTCATCTATCTTTGTTGACGATGAAGGCGAGCCATTCCAAAGTGAGACAGCTATTGGCAACCTCGACAGAGGCGCCGAGTATACATGTTCGGGACCGAAGAACTTCTCGAGTACAGCCCATAATTGTGCTGGGAGATTCTCCTGGGTCAACTTATCTCGCGATAAAAGACTTTCCTGAAATTTCGGTATTTGGATGTTGAATTCCTTTTCGACTATTGCTAACATGTCTCCATTCTGTTCTGTGATTTTATGTACCAGATCCCTGAGCTCAATTAGGATGACCCGCAGCCTGGCCTGGTTCGAGAACTCACAGTGTGATTCTCTGCATCAGAATATGGAGGGTGCTTAAGCGCTGCCCCAGGGCTTTCTCCAAAGCCCTTGCCTTTTCAGCTGTTGAGAAATGCCAGTTCAATTTACTTCTCATGTTAGTGAATCGCGCCAAGTGGCCCTGGTGTTTTTCAATGGTCCCCAAATCTCTCTGCAGTCTCCGCACCTCGGAATCGTTCACAAATTGCGCTATTGGGGCTTTGATAGCTTGAACCTGTATCTCAATCTCGCTTCTGTAGTTTGCCTCTGTATGGAAAGCTGTGATTTTCTGCAATGACGAGAGCTCAGAGTGGAGGCCCGTTAGAAATTCACTAGCCTCACGGAATTCCTGAGCCGCCCCTGAAACGTCATTGAGGGCATCAGCGACTTTGATGAGGAAGTTCATTGCAGCAAGGATATCGCCCGCAGACCAGCCGAAAGCCATTGCTGGAGTGTAATATCTCGAAAGGACGGTACACCGCTTCTTTGGAAGTTGATCCATTGTGCTTCATGTGCTGTGTTTTACCAAGTCTCCTGATGAACTCAGCCACATCAGCCCACTTTCTACAGACCACCAATCCTTCGCAGGTACGCTTACGTCCTCAGGCAGTGAAGACTTGAGATGGACTTCAAGCCTTTTTCCCATTCTCTTTCGATGGCGGCGCACGACTTCCATCCAACCACGCTCTCGTGGCTTCATCCTGATCCCTGATCTTCTTCCTGTACTCTTCAAATGCCTGCTTTCTATCAACAACGGCCTGGAAATGCCACTCTCTGACAAATATTCTCCCATTCTCGCCTTCATTGGAATCTACGTCTTTCTCTGCTTCATAAGTGGCGAGTGCAATTGCGGTTTGCAATGCTAGAGCGCCACGATCAGTTTCGTGCCACATCCGTGGAACTTTGAAGATCATAAACTCACCATTTCTGATTTCGCGACCATTCCAAGAGATGTCTTTTGTCCTATCATCCGAATCGAGTCCTTCCCAGTACTTTTTAGCTCGATCTGTCAATGCGATGTCTTTTCTCTCAACACTCAGTTTCTTGAGGAATCCCTGCCAGATACGTTTTTGCATGGTGACATCAAGTACCGGATATGTGACAGCGACAGAGATGCGAGACAGGAAAGCATCGTCTATCTGTCCGATTCGGTTTGTGGTCTATCAATCAGCTTTGCGCATCGGCGATCGGTGGCAGTAACTAACCAAGAAGAGCATTCCGGAATAATATTCCATGCAGCTCAAAAACACAGAAACAAGACTATTGCGTTGCAGATCCTTCACTTGCCTCTTCTCTAGGAAAACGTCGGCCTCGTCAATCAGGATTATCGCACCCCAGTCGGTTCCTCGTCGGAACCATTCACCAAGCACATCCTCCATCTCTCGCTCATTGGTTCCAATATCAGCGACTGTGAGACGGAGTAATGGGCGCCGCGTATACTTAGCCACGCATTCTTTTTCTGGACGTTAACACTCCCTCAAGCGATTGAACATGGAGAGTCGACTTACCCACGGTGAACGTCTTGCCTGTCCCTGGCGGGCCATGAAGCAAGAATATCTGCCCCTCACCCTTCCCCTCGATGAAATCTGCTGCCCATTTTCCTTGACCTTTGCAGTATTTCCTTGTGAGAGCTTTGATCACATCTTTGTCTGAGTCGGCAAGTATGAGCTCATTCATCAGGTCGTGTTCTCTGGAAGGCCATTCGATGGGCTGGATGCTATCGATATCAAATGCCACTACCTTATGTCAGTCAATATCCGCAAATTATGCCCCAGACGGAGCCTACTCTTATGTTTTGAAGCCAAAGCAAAACCGTTCAAACGTCTGGGAAACAAAAAATAATGGTCTGGCGTTAGCTGTGTATAATCTCTAGGAGCAAAAGAGTGGAACAGCTGAGGCGGTGCTCTAGTATCGAGGATCGGGCAAAGGCCATTTTCCCCGAGGCTTGGTCCCTGGTAATCATCCTCTTCGGAGCTGCTTTCATCTTCCTCTGGTGTTTCGTGCTGGAGGAAATAGCCGTGTCTTCTCGGAGGATCGCGTCTTCGGAGATTATCAATGACGATTTCCCCGCAGTATTCCTCGTATTTGTTAGTTAACATTGAGTCGATCAATAGAAACGTACAGTGTCAGGGCTTATTTTTCTCCTCGTAGTATAGGCTGTGCTGGCAGTGACCGATGTACCCATTTTCTCCATGTCCCAACAGTCGCCTTTGTACTTGAAGTGTGCCGGTATGGCACGGACAATCTGAAAGTATTTCTCTCCTCGTTTCTGCAGCAACCTCTTGGTAGTTTTACCATCGTTGATATCTAGATAATTGCTAGGAAAGACAATCATTGACTTGATCTCTCTCTGCCCAAAGAAGTCGTGGATCACGAAAATCTGCCCCTCCCTGGTAATTCGATGCCCTTTGTATTTGAGACACCAGCAATAGCCTTCCCAAACGCGACGTCGGCGACTCAGCTTCTGTGTTGAGTTCTGGAAAATGTAACCGCCAAATTTGCCACCAATCTTACCATAAACTCTTTGGCCTGGCCTGAATAGAAACCACAGTTGATCAAAACTTGTGAACCCAGTCTTATGTGTAGCTTCTTGCCTCGCCGAAATTCGCTCGTAGAGTGGTGAAAAGTAGTCCAGAAGAACAGTCAGGTCATGGAGTGTCTTGCCACCAAGTCGTTCCGCGATATTTTTGCCATTCCCTGATTGCGTCTCTCCTGACTGAGAGTCTCTCAATTGCTCCAGATCCCGAAAATAGAGTGCAAGGATAGCGAATGGAGGTCGAATAACAAGTTCCTCTCCTTGGAAATTGTACCCTGGAAATGCCGTGATGAATGACCGGAATAGACCCATCAAATGTTTGGAGACAATTTCAATCTTCATCACATGAAGAGTTGAAGGTCGAAAGGTTCCTAGGTCGGCCTTGAAATTGTCCTTAACATTTTGTTCATCACTCATGCTCAATCCTTCCATCGCCGCATCGAACGACTCTTCTTCACTGGCGCTGGTATCCTCTTCGCTATCGACAGTGCCTTCCAACGGTTTCGAAACGACGATTCGCTTTGCAGCCGGGCTTAATGCGGAAGCTGAGCAATGCCAGCTTTGGGAGGCGTGGTTCCAATCTGCTGGCGCATCTCTACCTCTTGCTTCAAGAAACACACGCAGGACGAGTGGTGTCGGTGCTTTAGGAACATCGTGTAACGTGAACGGGTTGGATGAGAATATGAAGTTTTTGTTCTGTTTCTTCGTATTATCTATACAAGTGACCAGATATTGAGTCTCTGTCGTGCTAGACCCATCGTCTAGTTGTTGAATGGACAGGGTTGACTCAAGCTTTGCTGGTTGCATGATGGCGACAAGATTTTTAGCATCCTCTTGATTTTCAGGCTCATCATCTTTCCTCTGGATCTTCGTCTGAACCTTGTCCGTGGACATTCTTTTGCTTTCGGATCTCAACAGATCTTTACCTGTATAGCCTGGTCTTGGTAACTTTTCTGACCGATTGGCTTGGAGTTGAACGAAACGATGTTCTTAAAGACTCATATGGTCACACGATCTTATGCTATTTGAGCAATGACCAATGTCGAACAATGGAGCCAGAATACGTAAGGTGACAAACATAGCCAAAGAACGTCACGTATGGCAGCCACCAGCATTGTTGGCATCCGAAAACATCAGGTGATAGGAAATCAGCAGACCCGAAGCGGAAGGCATTCTCAGTTGGTCACTTACTGAATGGCTCTCTTTCCAGCAGCAATGACGTGTCAGACATACGTCAAGGAAGCCAAAACAGACAGTATACTGATAGAGAAGAGCTCGCTTAGCTTCAATGTTTTGTGTGTTCAACTCGCAGGCATTGGGCTTTTGTTCGGCCAAGGCAAGTGCGCGGTCTCGCTTAAACACATTTCAGCGGCCGCATTGCTGGAACATCATCAGCATGGCCGAATGATGGACCCAACAAAACAGAAATTCAAAAACAAAACTCGGGACTCATGAACTTCATAGAGCCTTCCTCACAGACTCTTCACTCCAAAGCATCAATTTGTCTCCCTCCTCGTCATTTCTGGCAGGCACAGATAGCTTCTGCTCAGCCTCAGAACTACACCCATAAACAAACTTGCCCTCAACGGCCCAAAGTCAATGTACCTACCCTTAACAACTATACTCAAATTTCAGCACCAATCCTCAGCTCCGACAATTTCAATAGAAACTCGCTATACGGGGTAGCCGATTGAAACCAAGAGATGAAAACCAAAATAACCTCAAAACCAAAAATCGCGGACAGTATTTTGAAGTCACATTGCAACAACTCCAAGACTGTTGCTCAATGCTTTGTCTACAAGTCCGCAGCGGTATTATCAAAGATCAAAAGACAGAATCAGCCATCGCACTTGGACCGCCAGCTAGTCCAGGCTGGCCTTGTCTCTCTCGGGCAGCTGTGATCTGGCATTTCAAAGTTGCTCAATATGAGCAACCCCGTCGAAATCATGTGCGTGCAGAAAATAACAAGTTTCGGACAAGGTTCCTATGTCGTTCAGGTACACCCCTTACCCGGTTGGTCAGGCTCTTGCCGACACCCGAGTTGGTTGAGGTACTGCAAGCGATTTTCGTTTGACTATCGCCAGGTACCATGAATCATCCTCGGAATGAATAAAACAAAGATGGGAAGAATCATGATCTGAGTTCCCCACGACCTCAGCGCATTCCCTTGGAATTCGTCGTCAGACGAGCCGAAATCCCTCGTCAAAGCAAGACTCGAAGAGCACTATTGAATTCGGAGGGGTTGTCATCACAGATCGAAGAGGTTGCCATCACACATCGTGGGCCGCTGACGAGCCCAGGCAGAGCCTCGAGTGACAGCCTTTTCATGGTGTCATCCTGAATTTGACCAAGCTTTCATGGTAACGTATGTGCTTGCGGACTGGCTGATACGCCATCAAAAATTGCAGACGTAGCTCTGATAGCTGTTGTCTGGCTATGGGTTGGTAAGAAGTTGGGAAGGTGTAATTGAGGAATAATATATATAGTTGCATGGCGCTAGGATGATGCGATGTGGGGAATTTTTGTAAGTGTCGGCGTGAGTCGGAGAGGTGGAACACGTGGCTTCACCGAGATTCTGTGTACCAACTGAGCGTGAAGATATCTATCCTCTTGTGAAGCCTATTGGGAAAGAAACTGAAAAATCTTCAGAGCTGGTGATTGTTGGTACGAGAAGCATGGGAGCTTCAGACGAGCTGAAGATTTCGAATACTCGTCCCAGAAGCCAGACTACGCTTAACAAAGACCGACTTCTCTTCGACTCAAATTCACAAGCGTCGAACATCGAACCATTACATAAGACTCTCAGGGGACAGGAAAACATACGAAAAGTAATCAAGCGATCTCAGAATCCTAAGCCAAGAACCAAGCAAAACGCCCCAATACCCTCGAGTTTTAGCTGAGAAAGACCATTGCGAAGCCCAAGCCCAGAAGGAAACCACCATAGACCCAGAGGATGCCAGCACTCCGACGGGCCGCTGCTTAGCCCAGACAGAGCCTCAAAACAGCATTGAATTTGGTATGTTATACAATACCGTTGATACTGCTTAACTGGGAAGTTGATATCGAAGGATCTGGAATTGAATGTGGAACGATAGGCCAGGACAGATTGGTAGACGCAGTTCTGAGAACTGTTGTCTGGTGATGATAGGGAAGTGGAAGGGAGGGTGAGGATTTGGCTTTGATGCTAATGGTCTGGACGGCGCTACTGACACGCGAAATCGAAGATTTGGACAATGAGGTGAGTCAGAGGGGTCAATCTCGTAAATCTGGTATCAATGTTATTGGAGCGTGAGTTCCGGTCATTAGGAGATAATAAGATGTGCAAGAGGGGTACAAGTCTAGATAGATTTACATGATGTAGAGCTGGATCTTGTTATTTATCTCTGAGACGAGTTTATATTGACGAACAGTGAAGAACCGAAAATAATCAAGCACCGAACTCTCCCCAGAATTGAACAAATAATCTCAGAAACCCAAACCACCGCATCAACCATAACAGTCCAATCACACAAGATCCGCAATGCGATCCTCGAGCAATTTTCATGTAAGCTCAACGCAGTGGGGATTTCATCATCGATATGATAGACAGAGCCATGCCATCAACACTTGGAACGCCGACGATCCCTGGCTTGCTCCCGAGGACGGCAATCATGTCTAGAGGTCGGTATAGTTTGGTGTGTTTTTGGGTGAACAATCCCTGCGTTGATGTAGAAGGAAGATGAGTCCAGAGGTGGAGCCGGGTTTATGAGGTGAGATCGATGGCAAAAGACGCTAGCGAGCAGCGACTCACCTTGCCAGAAAGGGCTAGTATGGGTGAGGAGAACTAGCAAGTTCAAATCACACGAGTTTCCTTGATGCTGGGGATGGTTTGCATTATGTTAGTTTGTTTATATTCCCCTGGAATATAATCGCTGGCCGACGACTTTCTGGCGAATTTATATCCTAAACTCCAGTGCTACCTAGCTACCCTAACCCGATAACACACAAAAAGCACGAGCACACGAAGAGAGAACAGGACCGGGTTCATCAACCTTCCGTAACCTTACCCGGAGCTCATGATCGAAGAAACGCCACTCATCCTCCTCCCAATCCGGGCAAATTCTCTATCTCCATCCGAAAGGGCCACCGTAGCAGCAGCTTTTTTCACAGCCTCTTCATCAACAATCCTCCCCAACCAGTTCTCGACACTCGCACCACCCCTCAAGTCCTCTAGATCTCCTTCCTGGAATGCATCGTCTCGTTTCCGTATCGCATACGCAAACGTTCCTCGACTGTGCCGTTTCGCTTTGATAGTTTTCAACTTCACTTCCTCCAACCCCGTCTTTGCCTTTCTTGAGAACGCTTTCTTGAGATGTGGTATAAATGCCGATTTATGGGACTGCATGGAATGTCGTCGCGATTTAATCGTTTTGATGTCGCCGTCGTCAGGAGTTGGTGTCTTGGATATTGTACTCGAAAAGGTGGATGCTAGGCCTGGAAACATTTTGCGAATAAAGGGCTTTAGGCAGGGCGCTGAGGCGCAGAATAGTCCGGTGCTGACCTCGACTGATACCCAGATTCCAACGTTGACTCGCTCCCCTGGCCACGCCGTGAGCGACTGAATGCGGAGAGAAAGGGACAGGGCACTTACACGAGAGATCGCTGCTGTTGATGTATTTGAGAATTGATATGCATCGAAAAATCGCAGCGAGGATGACGAGAAATCCCATCCCAACAACGATGTAGATATAGATCTTTTGTTGGCGCGGGATCTTGAGTGGTACTGCGTCCCAACATTAGCTGTCGTTCCTTGGTCCCACCTTACAAGATGCATACTAATTTTGGGAATGACGAAGATCATGAGTGCGAGATCGATGGCAATATTGCAAGATGTATTTGCGATGAAGCTTGGGGCGAACGGGATACAGTGCTTCTTCCCTAGGGACCATGCGTCCGACACAGGCGAGCACGAGAAGATGATGGTAAACTCCATCGCTATGGCCAATGCTGCAATAATTGCGAGAAGAGCATAGATGAACCACTTGCTGAATTTATCATGGAAAACTCTCAGATAGAAGGCGCAAATTCCGAGTTTCGTCGTACAGATGACGAACTGGAATACTATACGATTGGCAAAGCCCAACTTCTTCATGGATGTGATATCGGCAGAAGCGAGGCCGTCCTGGTGATGGCCACCGCCGAACTCCACAAAGAGGCATTGAATGACTGCAATGAAAATGCTACCGATCTGGCTTTGCATTAGTCTCGACCTATCTCGAGAAACGGATACCCCACCCATGAGATACTTATTAATGTGTCGTCCACGCCCCAACTACCCGAAAGAAATTTTCTTGAGTACAACCTTGCGATCACAAAAATCGACGATATCACATGGGGTATAATTGACCCTGCTAGAAGACTTGCCACCCTTGATTCGGAAGGATTCTCAACATTCTGCTCATGTATTAGCACCAGCTAGGTATGTGTTTGGCGAGCAATACGAGGATATACATCCTCCTTTTGACATGAGAATTATGGTGGATCAACTCACAGATGCCATGGCAGCAGTCCCGCCCCAGATTTTGATTTCATGTCAGAAAGAAGAAGTTACATCTTGAAGAAACGTGGAGAAGATACACCACGGATCTGAGTTCTGGATGGGGGCCCGCACGGCCTTGGTGCTAGTTATAGCCTGACGGAACATGTTTCGTTGCAGAAACTGACAAATCACAGGCGAAGTTGGTCTCTTGGTAGCTTTGGAAGATGCGATGACCGTGTCAAGGGCCGACTTGGCAGGTCGAGGCGCAACATTCCCATCCATTGATTGACCACTGAGTGTCCGATGATTCGATCGCTCGCCGGCATTGACCCGGCAGTGAGATTCTGCTCTGCGCCAAGGTCCATAAACTCCCCAGATCTACGTCGGACAATGCCGCAGATACGCAACACAAGGCTTGGCTGTACGAACTTTATTCTGAGAATGGTCGAGCCGAGCGCCTTGTCTCAATTGATTCTTGGCTCCTTCAGGATATGTTGGATCGACGTCGACAACAGTTCTCGGCAACGACATAGTTCCCCAAAAATTGCAAACATGTTTCCGCTGACGAGTTATCCCTTGATGCATGTTTGTGAATGGAAAGCCGTTCTGGGTTTTGGGGGCTTTTTAGTCTGCATTAAATCCACAGCTGATTCTTAGTGCTACTCCCCAGACCTAGTCAGGTGCGCAGACCCGTCCGCGTGGAGCTCACCAGCTCATCCGAACTGACCCCGTTGTGCTAGTCGTTCACAAAGCTTCATGTCGAAAACTTGAAGATTCCAGGAGCGATGGAATCGGCTGTGGACCAAGCTTCTGGAAGGCAACCTTGAAACAAGGCCATCAAATATTCCACGTTGCAGCTGCACAGCTGAATCCCTTGAAGCTGTATTCGACAGCCATTTCCATCTCCAATCCATGCCTCCTTCTCCTTCTCGTACATCAATCCGGGTACACTCCATCGCGTTAGTTCTATGACAGTCGCATTTCCCGGAGTGCAAATTTCGCATCCTTGAATGTCCAATATGCAGTAGACCCAGACTACCATTGCGGCCACACATGCGGCCATGTGCGCCACAGGGTCAAGTGTCCTGATCGTGAGACCCAAGCTTGCATCATGGTGGGCGATGTTTTGGTGTGCGACCAGAACATCGACCGCGTGGCAAAGAGACCATCGTGCGGTCGGCGTAAGTCCCCACGCCTTCATCTCGGTCAACCGCTGCTCTCGCGTTTCAAGATGAATTGATGAAGCTTCTTCAATAGGGCTCAACCGTCGATCTTTTGCTAGATTCGTGATGGTTCTGATTTCAGCAAATATTTGAAGGCTGAAGAGATGATATAGCATAGTTGTATCGAAGAGAAGGCTCTTCACACGAGCTATAACGACATTCTGCCATCCGGGCTGTGGTATATGTCAGCGTGAACGATACTTGAGAATTCTATGCCGTCTATAGACACCTAGAATCCGCCAATTTCGACTAAACACTAATGTCCCGAATCTCCGAGACTATGCTCACCTGAGATGTGTCTTCGTAGCCAAAGTAATAGCGCAGAGGGAGACTCTTCTCCTGTCCAAATTCCGCATTCTCGGAAAATTGGCTGAGCATGTGGTCCAGACTGGTCTTCAAATTGTCTAATTGTCTCCTGAGGGAATCTTTTTGGAGCACTGTTGTGACTGGGCATTCGCTTGATATGCACACCTTCCATATTGTAGTCTGCATGGCACAGATGCATGTCTGGATATCTTCTATCAGCATAGGCCGTTCCACACCTGGTACTGGATCAAGTGCGCTGTCGGTGATCATCTTGTACATGGACTTTTGAGTGCGATACACTGGCTCACTCGCTTGGCGCTCTTCCCCTGTGCCCCATCAGCCATTGCCTCCCGAGGGAAGGACTTCCTCAAAGCTGGGTGAATTAAATTTTGGACGGCTATGAATGGTACGTACATATATGTAACCCGTCAGCGTTGTACAATCCAAAAGTGGATGGGAGTGAAATGTGAAGCTCCTCAGGTAGCATCGTCGCGGGCTGGAGTCGAAGCACACTCAAGTAGGCATCGATCTTGAAAAGGTATGCTGCTAGTCTCAGACAATGTCAGGTACTGGCATCTTCCCTTGGGGCCTCATATATACCTTTGCCGAGAGCCTAATTTGACTAGCCGCATAGGAACAAAGTACCCAGGTTTCTCCTAGATATCACCATATCAGTGTCCAGGCCGCTACTTGTATGAGTTGGAAACAAGCTGGAAATCCTCTGACGCCGAATGGGAGATCGAATGGTTTGCGAGATGAAAATACGCACATCTGCCCACGCAGTCTCTTTGTTGAAGAAACCCACTTCTCGAAGCCCAGTAACCAAAACATTCCGAAGCATGATCGCGCTGGATATTGCGTTATCATTCTGTGTGAGTGTAAGCGTCTGTGCATTTGAGGTTGCCCAAGTCCATGCGTACACCATAATACAAGGCGAATATGATATTGAGGAGGGCGGATTGACAAAAGGCAAGCGAAAGAGATTGTTGGAGCCTATCTCGAGATGTAATTTTGCACTTTCAGAGATTAGAGTTGTGCTATCACAAGGACGAGATTTACTTACAAGCCGTGGAAGAAGTTGTTCTACAAGAGCTTCATGCCTAATCGAAATATTAGTATAGTATGTCCAGGATCTCGTGGGATGCTTAGATATTTTATCGACATGGTTGACATGGTTGACATGGTTGACATGGTTGACATGGTTGACATGAACCATGAACTAGATATGCACAACTCCGTGATCGTATCGCCGGTCAAAATTAGACGATTCTTACCCTTTTAAATGTCAACATAAACATCTCTCAGCGGTCGTGGTGGTGGGGTAACACTGAGTTTCTCAACCGCTCTGGATGATCGACTTACATGTGATTGCAAACGCTTTCGATTCGAAACTTCCCAATAACCAAGCTCCGATCATCTTTGCAGACGACACCACAAGCGTATTCTCACCTTCAGCTTCAAACGAAGGGCGATGAAATATTGGCCAGCGGTGATGGAAATACGTGAAGTAAATGTCCAGGTATTCCGCAGAGGTCGCGTCTGGCTTGTCGACATCATTCGAACCCTGATCTGGAAGTACTTTCACTGTCGACCAATCAACCAGTCCGGTGGGCCCATGCAGCTTGAACCCTTCGGGGACTTTAGGGCTTTGCTTTATCTGTGGTAGATGGGTGGTTATTGGAGGCTGTACTGCCGTACTGTCGATGGTCATGACTGAGCCCCCATCCATTTCCATGGACTTCGTCCGCCGAGAATCTGAGGTGTCGTGCTGTCGCTGCTCGGTTGCTTCCTCCATTGAATGATCCTCCACACGATACTTGCACTCGATACCTTTCTTCACACAGGTTGAACAAATATCATTACCATCACACTTTATTTTGCCTGCTCGGCATGCGAGGCATGCTCTTTTGCTGCGTCCAGATGGGGCTGGCTTGAAAACTTCTCCATGCCGGGCCAAATGTCGTTGAAAAGAATCGCTACCTCAGAATTAGTATTTGAGTCATTCGAAAACATTGAAAGACACCAATATAATTGAACACCTGCAAGAGCAGGCAAAGGCAGAGTGATATTTCGGGGTCACTTGCGTCCCTAAACAATCGTTTCAAAGGAGGCAGTTTGGTCACGTGATTATCTCGAAGCTTCTGGCCATAAATAAATTCGATGCAAAGACAGCAAAGAGTAGCAGGATCTTACTTTCTGTTGAATTCTCTTCCACAAACCTTGCAAGTCAAGATGTTTTCTGGATCATGCGTCTTTTCATGACGCGATAAATGCTCCTTTCGAGAGAAAGACTTCCCGCATCCCTCGACAGAACACACATGCTGACGAGAGTCCATCCCTCCGGAGTTCATCTAAATCCCGGTTTGTAAGTCTAAAACGTCCCCAACACTCTGATTGATCTAGCAATGGCCTTTAGCGGGATACCTGCGTGTGCACTGGGTGTGGGCTGGGTACCAATCGACAACTTTGAGGAGGGAGCCGTGGTCGTCGGGTTTACGTGGATTGAAATACGCATTCAATGAAGTCCGCCTGATTACGGCATCGGCCATTGAACAACGAAGATTTGTTTTCGGAATTATGAACGGAGATAGAGAGCGTTCTAGTGGCAGATGCTGATGAATGAGGAGTGTTGAAAGGTGATGGTTGATGTCAAGTTCTCTGGAGGGGAGCCGGTGGGATCCGAGGAAAGTTTAGGCCGGTGTTTTCTGAGTAAGCCACAGATACTGACGGGATCTTGGCAGGCTGTTCGAATTGTCCAATGGGAAGGGGATACTAGGGACCATCTCGCTTGGTCAGCCAATCGTTCACTAACATCAATATGTATGGGGTGTCCCTCAACTCCATCTGGTCCATGGTCAATCACTGGTACAAGGTATCAGCTCGGACTAGCATTATTTCTTAACTCCAGAAAAGATACTTTGAACAGCTCAATTTGTGGGAGACATTCACCCATATTCTTCCTACTCACATATGCATTACATGAGATTCTAGGGATGATTCCAAATCCAGTGAAACCACCAGAGGACGAAAGGATGGAAATACCACAGCTATATCGACGTCTCAAAGTGAGTCAAACAAGTATATTAAGTAAGTCACTTTTCTTCAAGCAAGTCTTTCGTCCCACCACATTACAGTTATTTATCAAATTCCTCAATTTGATACTCCAAAATTCAAGTTACGTCCTATCAAACTCGAGAACATCACGTCCATCCGACAGTCCAGACTCCAAGTCTCAATGTCTTCCATCAAGAACGTTGTGGTAGTTGGCGTAAGTAGTAGTTGCCCTATTGCCCGAGCACTACGCTAACCTTGACCAGGCTGCTGGTGACCTTGGAACGCCCGTGCTCAAGGCCATCCTGGACTCTGGCAAATTCAACGTCACCATTCTCACACGTCCAGAGTCTAAGTCGACATTCCCTGCTGGAGTCGAAATTGTTAGAGCAGACTATGCATCTATCGATGCCCTTACGTCAGCACTGAGAGGTCAAGACGCCGTTGTCTCAACACTTGGGACGGGAGCCATCCTCGGGCAGTCAGTTCTCGTCGATGCAGCTATCGCAGCAGGGGTCAAGCGTATTCTCCCCGCAGAATTTGGCTCAGACTACAACAATCCTAAAGCAGCAGCTTTGCCAGTCTTTGGCTACAAAGTTGTTATCAGAAAGCACATCGAGGACAAAGTCGCTGCGGGTGCCAACATTACCTACACTTACGTCACCAACAGTGTATTTTTGGACTGGGGTCTCAATGTTGGGTTCCTTCTGGACTTGAAGTCGCCGGAGCCAAAGCTTTACAACAATGGAGAGTATATATTCAGCACAACTACTCTTGCTTCGGTCGGACAGGCTGTTGTTGGAGTGCTAAGTCATCCAGACGAGACGAAGAATCGGTCTGTCTTCGTCGAGGACCTGGCGATCTCGCAGAAGAGGATCCTTGAATTGGCACAGAAGGTTGCGCCTGAGAAGAAGTGGACGCCAGTGAATGTCAACTTGGATGACTTAGGGAAGTGGGCTTATGGCAAGTTGGCAGAGGGCGACTACTCACTAGACGTGATGTACACATTCATCAATCTTGGGGTGTTTCAAGACGGGTATGGCTCTCGCTTCGAGAAGTTGGACAATGAGCTTCTCGGTGTCACCGGAAAATCTGAGGCAGATGTAGAAGATTTGATCAGAAATGTATTGGCTGGAAATTAGATCGCAAGTCATGGAGATTCTTGGCACATGTATTTTGCAATTATCAGGGCTTCAATGTGTTTACGGGCTGTTGTCTTCCACGAAGTCAGTAGAGGTCTGATTGTACACATGTGATCTAGCTCTCAGTCTGTTTTGTGACGTGCTTGGCTGTATTGTGAAATCCCGAGATGTCCAGTAATTCTTCCTTTCAGCCTTGTTTTGTTGACATCAATACAGATGAGCCAAGAGAGGGGCTCACAAGGGTCCTGTCGGATGAAGTCAACTCACTGGATGAGACCCCAAGGGAGCAACCTAACCCAATGATTCTGACAAGGCCACCAACTTCGGTTCCGTTATTCCTGGTTCCTGGATATTGATTTTACAATAAGATAATGAATACCTTTATCCACAGCATTGCCCCACTTTCTAATCATCAAGAGGAAAGGATGACGTGATGGAAAATCATTTAAGAGAGGAAGCATTGTTGCATTTCTCGTTCAAATACGGGAAGTTGGGAGACATACTTCGACTTAACGTTGCTTCCCACGAATTGGTCTCTCGGAGATAGTATATGCTAGAGTTTTTGTGGTCGCGCATCCCGCAGACAAAATGATCTTCAAATGGTTAACAGTTCTTCTGCTCCAAACAATTCACCTCGCCTCCGCCCATCTCCCCTCAAAGACCCCACTTCTACCCCGCCAATTACTTATACAAGAACTCGATCCCTCAGCCCTCACACCAGAGGAGGCATTACTTTTCAACTTCACCAATCCAGCACTCCCACCGAAGAGTCGAAAATGTAAAGTCTTCCCTGGTGATCCAGAGTGGCCATCTGATCACCAATGGCAACTTCTAAACAAAACAACGAATGGTGCATTGGTCAAGACAATTCCAATAGGTGCTCCTTGTTTTCAGGGTCCGTTGTACGATGTAGACAAATGCAGATATGTTGTATCGCAATGGGGGAATTCTTCTTTACAGTAAGATGTTTCATGCGTTTTCGCATTCTTCAATCTTCCAGCATTGTCTAAGAGAGCCACAGCATGTCCGATCCAACATCAATGATGTCGCCTCTTTTCCAAGGCCGGACCTGCCAACCACCCAGCATCTCACCCGCCTCAAATGGTACCTGTACAATCGGCGATTATCCTTCATATGCCATCAACGCCTCTCGTATCGCAGACATCCATCTTGGCGTCAATTTTGCTCGGAATACTGGCATCAGACTGGTTATCAAGAACACAGGTCATGACTTTTCTGGTAAATCAGGTGGGGCAGGTTCCCTGAGTATTTGGACCCATTACTTGAAGGATATCGAGTACATCCCCGAGTCTAAGGGTGGAGGCAAGAAGGGTTACAAGGGTCCTGCCTTCAAGTCTGGAAGTGGGGTACAGGCTTGGGAAATCTATGAGGCTACGAGTAAACAGGGTTTGATTGTTGTCGGTGGTGAGGGAAGAGTATGCTCATGGTGGAAGATGTCAGTGTTTTAGGCTGACTGATCATTAATAGACCGTCGGGGTTATGGGTGGTTATATCCTCGGTGGAGGCCACTCACCACTATCTTCAATTCACGGCATGGGAGCCGACCACATCGCCTCCCTCTCGGTCGTCCTCCCTTCTGGCCGTTATATCACCGCAACACCCACCCAAAACCACGACATCTACTGGGCTCTATGTGGAGGAGGCGGCTCAACAGTCGGCGTCGTGACGTCCGTCACTGTGAAGGCCTACCCAGATATCCCAGTAACAGTCTTTCAATTCTCCTTCAGCGCTAAGACATCGACCGTCTTTTGGGCCGGAGTCCGGACTTTTTTCAACTACTTTATTCCGCTCTCGAACGCAGGGACCTATTCATATTTCTGGGTGTTCCCAGGTGCTGTTCCCACTTTCTCTATGAACTCATTCTTTGCGCCGAACTGGACTATCTCTGAGACACAAGCCCTTCTCAAGCCCTGGTTCGAGGACCTGGCTTCGCTTGGGATAACATCACTACCAAAGCTGTCAATTACCCAAACTACCTCACAGCATGGCAAGCTAGTTTCCCGCAGGGAGGTGTCGGCGGCGACTCAGGATCGACTGGATCACGACTCTTTCCTCGTTCCAATTGGCTGAACGAGACACTCCTGAACGCCACTTTCGCCGCATGGAAAGGAAGTATCGACGCCGGACTCTTCACGATCAACTTCAACTTTGCGCCAACTCTTGCTGCTGGAGGGTATCCAGAGAATAGCGTGAAACCTGCTTGGCGTGAAACGGTCATGCATTCCATCCAGATAGCGTCATGATCCAGCAGTGCGACTTATCCGGAGATCAAGAAACAGAGGGACCTGTTGACGGAGAGGCAGAAGGCTTGGATTGGGGTTAGTCCAGGAGCTGGAGCGTATCTTGGTGAAAGTGATAGAGAGGAAGTGAATTTTCAGCAGAGCTTCTATGGGGGTCATTACGGGAGGTTAGTGGGGATCAAGAATGAGATCGATCCTGAAGATGTGTTTTGGGCGAAGACGGCAGTGGGGAGCGAAGCTTGGCATGTGGTCAGTGATCGCCCCGTGGATGATGAGAATGGGAGACTGTGTAGGGTTTAAGCAAAAATCTTCTATTCTTGTAGAGCAAGTAGGGGAATCCGTCTTTGACAATCTGCTTCGCACTTTGTGGCACTCCGCAGAGGATTGTGCACCCGCCGTCCTTGCCCTACACTTTCGCTCTGCCATTCCAGGTGTCGTCTGGCACAAGAAGTTCTTCAAACGTCGCAAGCAAGAGTATAAACGATACTCATGATATTCTTTCATGCTCATTCAGTCTGGTTTCGACCTTTGCCGAGGGCACTCGTTGCCAGTCCCGCCTGAAAGTGAATAAAGTGAATCTCAAGTTCTCACACTCTCAAAGCTCCTTCCCAGCGTACATCGACAGGCCTTGCCCTGCATCAAATTTATGTGAAAAAACAGGATGTATATACTGCCTCAGTGTCAAAGGTTCCAATTTGCCCCGAAGCAGGAGATTCGAGCAATAGGCATTGCCAGGTGGCTTTGCTCTTCCTGAGCTGTTGAAGTTCGCTTATTCCAACGGACCGCTATTTGAAGGCGGGAGTCCGACAACGAATGGAAGCAACACCAGGAACAGAACCTTATCTATGAAGCCAGGAATCAAGCTAATACCCGCGATTGAAAGATTAATCGGTGTTTTAGCAGTCACGTGGTGACGTTCTGGCATCGCGTCGGAGGTGCTGCAGGCAATTTCCGACCTGTGTCAAAACGCGTCTCCTTTTCGAACCGTGAACCGTTCTTTTTCAAAATATCACACGTACAGCACTTCTGGACACGAAACGTCTAACGAAATGGCTTGCAACAATTTGGTCATTGGATAGCAGTCTTCCTGGCAAATTTTGGGACCAGCGGCTGTGTGATCTCGATAATATCTCGGTCGAAATGTTGGAGGAGCTGAAATGCTCTCAGACCAGCCAGGCCTAAAGAGATTTGGACAGCGCAGCGAGGGAGAGGCAAAAGTCTTTCGACACAGAGGAAATGGTAAGACAATACGACAAGATCCGCCAGTCCTTGAGAGACCTGCATCGTGAAGGCGAGGACAGTGACCAGCGCGAGATAGACGAGAAGGATAGCCGTGATCTCTTCGTTTCCAAAGAGGACTTAGAAAGTCGAACTTCAAATCCTCTTTTCTGCGACGATGTCTACAGGTATACTTGTCTCCCATAGGGCCTACCTCGACCTAGTGCTAATATTTGTAGATACAATCAATCAGCCAAGTACGTAAATCAATCATACCGGCATACACCTTTGAACGATTTCCCGATCTGCCGATCGAAATCCAGCTAAGAATCTGGAAAATGGCCTCCCGCTCCGAAACACCTGCTATATACAGTCTTATCAGTCTGCAATGGAAATGAGAGTTTCGCAGCCAGGACCCAATTGGTTCAAGCAGGTTTCAGTACGCGGACTACATGAATATAAACCTCGACGCTCTACGACCTGTCGTTCTAAGTGTGTGCAGGAACTCTCGATCAGTTGGCCTGTCAAACTTCTCACGCTTCAAATTCAAGTGCATGAGCGTTCCTGTGTACTTTCCGGTTTCAAGCGATTCGTTCTATATCCGTGTTCTCCATGGTATGATTTCAAGCTTTTGATCGACTTGGTGATACGGGAGAACACAACTGCAGAGGCGGACCTTGCTGTCACGCAAGACCCCGCGCTACTTTGCAAAATTCGTCATCTCGTCTTAGACTTCCACGTCTTCGCTGCAGCACCAAGAACCATCTGGACCCATTTCCCGGACCTCGAGACCTTGACAATCGTCTTTTACCCCAGTATACATATCGAAGATATCAATGGAGACGAGAATTGGGCCGCTTATCGGCCAACCTTTTCTATCCCAAAGCCGAACACCAATTTCGGATGACGAGCCAAAAGGATCTTAAAAGCTGTGGGCGAACGGATGAGAGTGACCAGGGAAAATGCGCCAGACTGGACGCCGCCTAAAGTTGAGGTAGTACTGCGGGGGAAAGAAGATGATGGGGACTCGAAGCAAAGATCTTGCCCGGGTGGCTTCGAAGATGCTGTAGAGGACCCCAACAACAACCTGGCACAGGGTGAAGTGAGCCTCGACCCAGATGCAGAACGAGAGGCCGTTCTCTACCGCAGAGGCTTCATCGCGGTTGTCGTCCACTGTATCTCAATCCCAACTCCGTCAGCTGATGCGTAGGTATCTTCCCTATCCAGAAGATGTGGACTTTAGCTCGGATCCAGATGACTGGTAATGGCAGGAGCTACTTGCTATATGCAGATCTAGCCTTTAGCAGTGCCAGTAGTCACTTCATAAAAGAATTTCATACACTTCAAACACTACAGACTGTCAAGAACGAGCGTCTTCCGTGGCGGACGTTGAAGTCAGAAGCTGATGGTTACTTTCCTCAGGTCGTCAGTTTCTGCTATGACTTGTCCTTGTTCATATTATCGATACCTTTCTCTCAACCCCCATAAGGCTTTATTTTCCCCCAACAGAATTATGGGATAGCAGGATGCGTCGAAGGACACTGCTAAGGTATCGTTGTTAGCTCTTCCGCATGGCCTAGGCCGACCACCAATAAAACAGCATTTTCTGCACAAACAACTCCAAGCCACTCAACCAGCCTACCTTCATTCACGAAAAGCACTGTAGTCATTCCAAATACCCATCTCGGGACCAAGACCGGCATTCCGTTCTCACTTGCCACCAGATCCTTCCGTCACACGTTCTAGAACATCGCACAACGCTGCACAAGCCCACTCCGAGTCCCCTATCTACGAGCGACTAGCAATCCTCCATAGCGTTACCTGAATCCTGAGCTAGCTATGCAGCTGTACATCTTGCCAGCTAATGGCGCTTTACTCTCATCTGGTTCCTGAGTACTTGGGAATTGTTATCGACTTGGCAAGCAGGTCGGCAAGAATAATTGAGATATTCACGAAACCGAGGAGTACAGCTAAAGGAATATGAAGCCCACGTTGAGGAGTCTGCCTTGGCTGAAAAGAGTGTCCATTCTCGATGCCCGTGAGACTGTGATGAAAGACACCACACAGCACTAGATGTGTACGAGAGACTCTTTCGGCGGGAAGGATGAGGCGAGCGGAAAAGGTGGACCTGACTTTATTTATCGAACATACCGCGTGTAATTTGGAACTCAGTGTTGAATGGGCTGGGACTGGGATTGCAGAAGAGGCGCCCGGCGTTTGTTAGCTGAACCTAACAATTGCCAATCTGTAGTCTATTCGTATCGCATCCAATTAAAATGCATATACACATTACAGAAAGCGTCTAGTTTGGGATCTCGAGGCATCTCGCCTTGAGCTTCTCCCCACGGAAGTCCCCGCCTCCAACTCTCCTGCCCCTGGCAAGATTGTCTCGCCCTCTCTGTAAGAATTGACGCCTACCAGTGCCATGTCATTCGACTCCTTGGTCTTTGCAGCAAATTCGTCTCCGATCTCATGATCGAGGATGATATCTTGGTCCAGAATCAATTGAAACTCAGGTTCTGGAATGCCCCACAACCTCCTGGTGAAGATGGTGACGGTTTCCATGCAGAGAAGAATGAGGAACGTAATACCGCCTGACCAAGCCATACCTGCTAGCCCGTCGCTGAATTGAATGCTTTGGAAGTTAGCTGATGGCTGTAGGTAAGGTTGGATTGACATACCCAAGCTGTTCCCACTTGTGGTTGACGATGACTGTATACCCGTCAAGTGCAGCAACGTCAGCACTGGTATTATGTTAGTGGATTGGAGGTCACTGTAGTACTTCATGTGTTTTCCAAAGCCAAAGTGAATTCCTTGGAATTGTGGCACATACCGAGCAAGTCCAGCAGTCAATAACATTCCCACCCAACCAGCCACGCCATGGACAACGAAAATCTCGTTAGTATCAAAGTAGGCCTCACTGCTATCCTGGAACGGGGCGACGAAGAAGCTGCCAGCAATTCCAAAGATGGGAGCAGACCAATATGGGACCTAGGGAAAATATGAGCTAGATTATCACAAATGTACTTGGAAACTGTCTCACATAACCAGCTGCTGGTGTGATGGCGACAAGTCCCGCGACTGCGCCATTGCAGAACCCGACAACGGAGAACTTGCCTGCATCCACTTCCCTTCTGGAAGCGGCGATGTACTCGAGAACGCTTCCCATGACAGCGCCGGCACAAGCAGCCAGATGAGTTGAAACGCAAGCCGAAACAGCTCGTAAGTTCGCACCCAGAGCAGACCCTCCATTGAATCCAAACCAGCCAATCCAGAGCAAAGCGGTCGCAAGAACAGCATTCACAGTGTTATGTGGCTTGTATGTTCGATTCAAGGAATCTCTGTCGACTTGCTGAAGGCGCGGAAGGCGGAAGATCGTCCGTCTCCATTTGAAGAAAATCGAGTAAACCGCGGAGGTCGTTGCAGAAACAATATGAACGACGGTCCCTCCAGCAAAGTCAAACACACCGCTTGTCTCCCCCTTCCAATAATTGGACCAGCCGACAGGATTCCACGACGAGCGAGCTATAGGGCCATAAACGAAAGTTGACCACAAGAAGATGAAGACCAGGAAATGAAGAGGTCGGCCTTTGCGAATCGCTGCCCCACTGAAAACAGCTGCACTGTTCTCCATTAGCTGGATCTTGGTAACAATAGGCGAGACTTACGCCAAGCAAGCAAACATCCCTTGATAAAACGCGTATGATAATTGTGGAATCTTGGTGCCGGGCTTGGTACCCCACGGAATCGTCAAATCGCTGTGGAAGACGACACTATCGGCCCCTCTCCATATTCTGTTAGAGCCACTGAAAGTAACTGTATATCCCAATAGAAACCACTGCATGGTTTAGCACTACCTTCAGACGATCTTTAGATGATAGCTTACCTGTACTCCAATCAGAGCTGTTGTCATCATGGAGAGCCACATCATGGAAATCGCAGAACATCTCTCTGATATTCCAGAGTAGAACAATCCGAGTCCAGGGACCATGAGGAGAACGAGACCACTCGATACCATGACCTATGCTAAATCGCCGCTCTGTCAAGAATGTGTGAGCTTGAATGATATGGCCTCAAGACTAGAGAGCATCGCTCACTGAATAGAACTCATTTGGGTTCCTGGCTTTGAAGTCCTCTGCCGAGATATTCAGACTCGAAGCACTGAAAGCAGTGACCACATCGAACATGTATGTCTGCGACATGATGTAGAGATACGCAAGCGATTATTGAAATGAAAGGTCTAAATGAGTGAGAGAAAACAACTTATGGGAGAGACGAGTCATGGCCCCCACGAGAACACGCAGGCTGACTGCAACCATACATGCTGTGCTGCCATTCAGCCCTCGAGTCGGACAGATCCATTGGTCTAATCTGAAGTGACCAGCCCCCCTATCTCTGGCTCGCAATGGAAAAGCAGAAGAACCTCAGGTCAGCCTAGATCGACACAGAAGTGCAACATTGCAAAGCGACTTGAAAATGAGATATGGGAATCAGGCGCGATAACGCAGACCATGTCGCAGCCCAAAGTAATGGCTTGCAGACCCTCGTGTCTTGAGGCTCTAGGGCAATCGGCGTCCACCGAAGCTTATCGGCGTGGTTTGACTTTCTAATTAGACCCTTTGCTGCATGTTAGTCGCGTGTTGGTTCAGTGGGTACCACAAGTATATTGGTAGCACCACAAGTTCCACAGCTGAACATGCCTTGACAATACCTCCGCGAGCGCTCAGCAATCAACCCACCTTTAGATTTAGCCTGGCAACTCCACGACATGAGGGCAAGGCGGACGAGGAACAATGTTCGGCTCAAGTAAGAGCTTTCGACACGAAGTCCAACTTTATCACGATCTCACCAAGGATGTTAAATGGCGAAGGTTCGTCAACACTAGCAATGTCCATGGTTACTCCCGGAAATTGGGTCTCAAATCCTCAACGATAGACTGGGCCTTTCCCAGTCTTCGAAGTCACGCATAGTCCCAAACGGGGGAGTCACTGAGAGAGCTTTGCGAACAATTATCAGCACCATCCCAGGAGAGAGCGACGATAAGGTCCCGGAGCTTGCAGTCGATAGTCGTGATCATGGCTTTCAACAACTTTTTGACCTCGCAATTGCCTGTTGGGAGTACGAATGTCCAATCAATGACCAATTTCGGGACTTTGCAATAGCGGTCCAAAAGAAGTGGACAGCATGCAACACTGCCGAGCTTAGCAAAGGTGCAGCAAGATTCGAAAGGAAACCCCCAATTGACTGGATGTTCATCGCACTGGTCTTCAATTGGCAGGACATATTCCAGAGCATGTCTGTGCGTGTGATCATAAAGTATGACCCCAAGGGGTTTCCCGAGGAGGATAACGTAAATTTGCCGTTCGAATTTAGAGGTAAAGGCCCCTCCAAGATTCTTGAGTGCTTGACTTACTCATCTCCAGACCTGGTGGAACAGACCCGGCGACAGAAAGCGACGAGAACCTACAATTGCATAAGAGACTCCTGGATATCTCTGTATGACCCAGAAGGCACGCATGCCATGAGTATGAGAAAGATACACGAACACTTCGAAGCCCCGCGACTTGGTATCGACCTACGCTGCCCAGCTCCGGAAGACCCTCACGAGCAGATTGATGCTGACGGTCTGCTTCACGAATTTGGAACTGTATTGGGAAGAGAGGAAGGGAAGCCGTCAGAGTCGCCTCTGCTTGGGCTCGACGTCTCCAGTCCCCCTTCTAGGACACGCGGAAGAAGTGGGGGATTCTCTGCCATCGCTCGAATGGCGATACATTCGGGATACGAGAAGTCGAAGAAAGTAGCCAGGAATAATGGACTTTCGAGAAGCGCGAGCAGCAGTCAAGGGAGTGATAGTGGAGACTCTTGGAAGCAAGCACAGTCGTCTCTCGAGTCGAGTCTGAAGCACTGGCGAGCTTGCAACCTGGCTGGAATCCCCCTCTCGGACTTTTTCGATTTGCGGAGTAGGCACATACAACAGCCAACCTCTGAGCTATCCCCCGTTGGGAGATATCAAGAATAGCGGGCTTTCATCTGTGTGAATAGCCCGTCGTTGAGGGGCATGATTTACGGTGTAGTTTTGCGAACTTTTCCCTTCCAAAATCCATGTCTTGAAGAACGGTATCTAATGGCGAATACACGTTGAGCTCCCAAACGTTGCTCCTTTGGTTGTAATGAAAATTCGGTAGAGAGCCCCGAGCGCATTGGGGACATATGCTCCGACCTAGAATCGGCATAAAGCCAGAGTTTTAAAAATTCAGCGGTATTCTTTCCTTCCGTTCACCGTCTGCAATGTGTCAAAGGTCCATGTATATACCACGGCATGACTGTGTGAAGGGGTAGATGTCCGTCCGATTTGCACGAGGTCTTGTCCAATGGCCAGCTGCGTCGTTTAAAAAGATGTTTATATCAATTCCCGCAGTTCTGGGTTCGAGATACGGGCAGTCTGCGTCAAGAGACATTTGGTTCGAGTCGGGGGTAGTCTAGATCAAACAGTTAGCGTGCTTCTCGAAGTGATGAATGTGTACCTTCATGCCTTTTTGATTCTTGGATTTGAACGAAAGCTTGGCGACCCCGCAAACACAGTACGTACCATTGTATATTCACGCAGATACAGCATTGCCGTTGGTTCAAAGCTCCGAATATATGTGCCTTGGTCGATGGCATCAAGAGCTATTGCTACGAAGAGACTCGCAGTAATCTATTGTGATAGATAGGATTCGTCGCTGACTAAAGCTTGAACCCTTGTGCACCGGTCGCTGAATGGGGGAAGGTGTCCTGCCGCCTCAAAGATTTTGGTCACCGATAAGTGCTCAGCCTCGGCGAGTGGACTCATCGCCCACATACGTGGTCGTCCTCAGCAGCAGCCTTGAAGCATATAAGACACGGATGCTTGCCCTCAATGGAGAACCTCGAAAATTTCGAGGAATCCATCAACAATGCTGAAACAATGATCCCGAAGATCGTGGCAGAGGAACCCTCGTTAGTCGGTGAATGGCAGCCTAACGATGAGGAAATTGAAGCGATATTGAAGCAAAAGCTCGCAATCCTGGAGTATTTCGTAGCGTATGGTATGTTCGGTATATCTTAATAGCTCCGTAGCTTTCTGACCTTCTCAGACGGTCGTCCGCCACCGGCTATTGAGGAACGATGTCAGTTGTTGAGGCAGAGAATTCAATCTGTGGAGGACGGCATCACAAAAGCTGGTACGTTCTGTCAGAGTTTCATGGTGACCGAACCTGATTTCGAACCTCAGGGAAGTTGGAAGCTGCAATTCAGTATCTCCAGAATGCCCCAGAGTTGCATTTCTCAAAGGTCGCTCGGTGTAAATTCCAACGCTGGCTGAATCACGAGACCACACCAACCCCTTCAATGCGTGTTAATGCAGCGGAAACTGAACTGTCGAAGAAGAGGAAAATCTCGGACTCAGGCGATGGATACCATGTATTCTCCGCCTCGTCGCAAAATGCTTCACCGGACCCGTCCAATGCTCGTTCGAAGCGCCTTCGAACCGATGGCAGCGAGAAGCATCCTTGCCTTCGTTGTAGGATTTTGAAGAAGAAGGTGTGTTGACCGCCGAATCGCATTTTATCTTGCTAAAATAGGCAGTGCGATTCTCTTGAACAGTGCAGGCATTGTCCAAGTCAGGGCTTTGACAACGAGAGCGACTTTTGGAAAGTTCTTGGCTGCTTCAGGGGCCATCTGCGCGACCTCTCCGCGATATTTTGCCCTGGTGAGTCTGTTGCATACGGATGATCTACGCAATCTAATCCTACTAGCTTTTTCTCGATCGACTCAGAGGACTTTGTCATACCGTACTGGTGGGACAGAGACGATCAATTTCGTGCTGACGAAGTCGAGAGTGTCTGATCAGAAGAAGAGGCGTATGATACACTTGATTCGGACAAACGATGACTTTGCACGGTTGTCGGAGTCATCTTGGGAAGATACAGCACGACGAGAATCGCTAGGTCTTTCGGGTAGCTCATTTGTTCAATATGATGAGAATGCTGAGATGCCGGCGATCGAGTTGGAGGATTACGAAGCCGCTTGGGCCGTGCTTCAAGTCATTTCGATGGAACCCGCATATATGTCCAAGACTGCTTACAATCTCTTCACTTTGTTATCCACGGGAAACGCTTTCGCGAAGTCAGAACCAGTAAGTAATATATCTTTTCGTCGACCTTCGCGCTAACAGGATTGATAGGCCCCCTGGGAGCTGTTCAGGTTAGCGAAGCGACTGCTTCGCCAATCTACGGAATTGTATTTACTAGAGAGGCTCTGCGCTCAGATAGCTTCGGGTGACATGGTTGGCAACGTTCCATTTGATCGCACAAGGTCAACACCAAACACACTTGTCCTTGTCGACTTGAAAGAGGACGTTGAGACGTTCCTGCGCAGCTTTGAAAGGGCTTGTTCAGCCAGAGCCAAACTTGGTGGGACTGCTCAGATCGCTTGCTTCTACACACTCCTGGTTTTTGGCATTGCGAAATCCATCCTTACAGATGCCTACTCGATCAGGACTAGCTACGAAGAGCCCAATCCTTGGAGCGAGGAACAAGCCATCAAGATTGCTAGCGGATACAAGGCACTAGTCAGCGTCTTCTGCTGGTCTTCAAAAGCCGACGTTGTCCTCCAAGGTCCCGCTGCTATCCACGATGAGGAAATTCGTGCCCAGATTATGCAAACGCGGAGGATGTTACGAAGCAACGAATGGGATACTCTAGGAGTGAAGGGCACTAAAGAGTTCCTCCTGGGCCTTGGTACATGCTTGCTTCCCCATGGTGTATATAATGGATTCTTTGCACAGAGATTTGGGCTTCAAGCTCTCCCGATGGCTTGTATGAGGGTCGCAGCTGTAAAGGAGGTGCATCAGGTCTCAAGTCGTGGGACATCACATCTTCCTGAGTACGCAGAACAACCTGCCACATCTCCAAATCAGGAAGCCAGTCCAGCGTCGGTAAGCACACTGGATGGCAAACTAGGCCCACTCTCAATATTCGAGCGAATGTCCTCATCTGCATCACCTTCAGCGTTCAGCCAAGTCAGCTCCCCAGCTGCGCTGTCACCAAGAAAGCTCCCCAAGAACAACATACCAGAGTTACAGGAGTACACTAGCTCAACTACTTCAAGTCCGACCACTTTTACGTTTGTGGCCCATGATGGAAGTGAAGGTCACGGTCCAGCCCGCACCCACGGCGGCAGAAAGGGAGCACTGGCTCCTGCGACTTTGAAGAAATCAAGAGAGGTCAGAAGGGTTGGGGCATGTTGGAACTGCTGGGTGATGAAAATGCCCGTATGCTGCCTTTTCCCCCAAACCTCTTCTCATTCTTCTAATGATTCTAGTGCTCCGAAGGATCCACTTGCCAAAGATGCCAGAAGAAAGGCACGAAGTCGTATCCGCGATGCAATCGAGCCCCTTTTGCTTCCTATACTGTTATCCTGTTCCCCGGTATGATGCACTGACATAATGCTCCTGGACAAATGAAAGACTGACAATTGTAGAATGGATCATATCGGACTTCACCCCGGAAGCTATCAGCTCCTACCTTTCGACCAACACCCGCGGTTTCACGTCTCAAACCATAGACGTAGACGTTACATCCTGGGCAGACGCTTTCAGCGTTACGCTTTCCGTCAATTACTTCACCCCCATCCCAGATGGTTCAACTCAGCAGACGTACAATGATCGAAATGGACAACCACTTGGTGTCGAATCGCTGCCTGTTGGGATTCTTGATCTCGATGTGAAACAACTCGGCGACGAGACACTGAAAAGGATCGACGAAATCATTCAAAATCCGCTCTTCCCTGTTCAGATTCTCGGGCACACCAGTTCCACTGTTGCAAGCACACTGTTCGAAATCTTGTTCGGCTTTTATCATGCACTGCCAGTGGTAAGTAACCCACTCCTTTTCTGAAGCACCGATCCCTGACATTGCACAGAAAGACAAGCTCATCCACGACTGCTTCAAACTCATCGCCACGATCCGCTCCGTGAATCGTCCTATTATCTTCACCCCTCCCTCCGTAACACGCATGCTATCCCACCTCAAGATAGAAGCCTCCGCAGACCAGCTGTACTCCTCACGCATCCTCAACCGCCAGACAAAAGCACTCTCATACCATACGAGTCGCCTCATGACGACGAAAGTCCTCACACAGCTCGAGAAAATCATGCGAAGCCGTGACAAGTCTCTCTGGCCAACCTGCTTCGCTACCATGCTGCTGCTGGCATATTGTATGGAGCAGATGGAGGTTCTGGCTGGTGCTCACGTGCACGCTGCTCGGATGGGAGATCTCGAGGCACGAGCGGCGGTCGAGAAGGAGCCAGAGGAGTATTGTGAGATGGTCGACGATGGGCCTTTTGCCCAGCTGACGCATTTGTTCCATGCTTTGTACCGGACTGGGAGGGCGGATACTGGCGGATTGAATCCGCTAAGAGACGACTTCGGTACTCGCGACGATGTTGGCTTTGATGAGGCGGCGACGAAAATGATTCATGACATGAGGGAGAAAGTCATGAACAATGGTAGGTGACAACTTTTACTACAGTTTGGGGATTCGCTAACAGACCGGTAGTGGATATGCTGAAGGAGCGGAACAAACCACTCGATTTCAATGCGGGACAGGAAGAACTCGCGAAGACCAGCTCTGGAAGACTAATGGGCAGGTTCTTGCTCTCATTTGTGTAGATGAGAAGAGCCGCACAGTGATGATCGAGAAGGATATACACGCGGAGAAGGAACTAAATGAAGAGCAAGTAACGAGAAGCTGGTCACGAATGAAATGAGAAATGAGAAATGACCACATTTGGATGCGATGGTATTTGGACCACCAAGGAATAAACTATTGTTGGCATAGCACCTGCAGATTACCTACTTATAAAAATTTGAACAATAATATCAGACTAGCCAGTCTGATTGGCGAATCCCGCAAGCGAAAGAGGCCGTCGACTTGATTTGATGTCCAGATTAACATCCTATGCCGCCCCAGACGTACCAGTATCCAGGATAATTGCATATAAAATCTGCCATATGGAATCTGTCCTCGTCAGATGCTCACGTCTACTTTCGTGACATGGCGAGACCGCCACTCGCTCACACTTACATTGATGTCAAAGATTGATTTTATCTAATCTACGAAGTTTCAGAACAGTGTCCGCGAAAGCCTCGATTCAGAATTGACCAGCAAAAAGCCTCCAGCCGAAATGTTGACCTGCATGCAAACGACTTCAATTTTCGTTCCCCTCAGTTGCGCAAGTGATTCGTAGCGTAATTAGCGTATGCAATCTTGGGATGATATTTCTGCTTGAAAGCATTGATCGTCTCTCTAGTAGGATACTGATGGATCATGACGGCGGCGGCCTTCTTAAACCACAGAGAGTCGTCGCTTTCCAGCGGTGTACTGCCTTCGATGGCCTGTACTTCTTGGTGCTCAGAGTATTCATCATGGTCCTAGCATTTTCCATGCTCTCCACTTTCGCCAGTATCGCATCTTCCATTCCGATTGTCTCCTGCTTACACCTCGTTTTCGCTGAAATCCTCCTCGTTGGCGTTACGTGACAACCACCCATCCACTCTACATGTGGCCTTGATCTTTGGCAACTTCCAAACCAGTTTGTGCTTCTGTCGCATGTTAGTCAAAGCTTCGGTAGCATACTGGCGTACCCAATGGGCATGTCTTCCTATCCTGGAATCGCTGGCTGGCTCCCTGAAAACTTTCGGCTCGTAGGAGAGTTACCTGCCATCAAGGAAGTCTTCTTCTGCCATCTCGTTGACATCAGAAGTTGGATGAAACACGATTGTAAGGACTTCGAGGTCGAATTTGGACCACAGCTCCATGAGCGCCGCTCCAAAGATGTTGATATCGACTAGCAGCTGACGCATGTGAGTCAAGCCTTGGAGCTGCTGCTGAACAGCTGGGGGAAGAGGCCGTGTAGTATTAGACTCGATAACCAAATCAACTAATACCTTGAATGAGTCCCATCGACTACCACCCATGTAGAACTGATTATAAAGAACATTGATGTAGCACATCCTATCTCCTGGCTGCTCGTTGTAGAACAATCCTCCCTGATTATCATATCTGCGGTTCTCGAAGGTCTCCTCGTAGTGCGCGCGGTACAGGATAACTCATAGACTTTCTTTCTCTCGGCTCGAGACTCTTTGCAGACTCTCATGGCAATCGGAGCCTTCCCGTGAATCACTGATCGCTGGTGCTTGCTCATTGTTGGCTGGATACATTGAGTGGAACCCTCGGGCACTGCACTAAGCGAATGGTCCCAGAAACTGCGGCTTGCTTCCGTATTCACTAGAATGAACGTTGATGCATCGTCCGTACGGCAGAGGAGGTTCCAGATGTACAATCGCAGCTCCAAAGGTAGCTTGGGAAACTTCGTGAATGTATAGGCAGGCACAATTCGCTTTCGGATTTCTTCGATGCCTTCGGACTGAGAGCATGTTAGCATGCGACTACTGAAATGGACCATTCGACATACTTTGATACGTTGCAGGAACGAGTTGCTAACTTCGTCTTGTCTTGCCACAGCCTCCTTCTCGAAGGCCTCTCTCATCATCCGCTGACTTTCTTCGAAAGCTAATCGCTCTGCCGTCATCTCGGCTTCAAAAGCAATCTTGCGGTTTGCGATCTCATTCTTGATTTTCAATTGCCCATAGTATAGATCTAACTCCGTCTTAATTAGATCTATACTATGGGCAATTGAAAATTGATTCGGCGGGCGGCTCCTTGCTATCAACGATCCATCGATATTTTGGTCTCCAGTAGTCCCAAGTTTCCAATGCGTCGTCTGCCATCGTTGATCGCTCAGAAGATGATGAAGGATATTTCTATGTGGAGAACGAGGCGCTATTCGTATTTGCAGAGATTGCTGGAAGCACGTTGTTGTTGTTGTTTTTGAAGGTGATCAGGAATGAATGTGGGTGCGAAAGACAAACTGCAGACGCGACGAGAGTGCCCCTCAACCCGCCCTTCGACACCAAGTCATGTGACTACTTGGGACACTTGGAGATTCACTTCGAGGTGGCAGCCACTTCAAGAGCATGGCCGTACGGATGAATCACTTCTTAAATTCCTGCTAAGTTGAAGCTATAGCTCTGAGTGTTAGCATGACAACTTTACACCAACCGCCTTACGTCCAAGCAACCTCGATATCAAAAACTTGCATTGTGTATTTAGATACTTGAGGTTTGTGGGTATATAAAGGGACGATTAGGAGGGTACGTCTCTCCGCTTTCTGTCTCACTGTCTGAAATCCAGTTCCAAACCTCTATATCCTCGTCTTCCCACCACTCATTTGGACTTGAGTTAGGTCTTCTTGTAAAAATCTTCCTACTTGGATGATGTTCTTGCTTGAGCAGCTTGATTTCTGCTGGCGAGATGGTCTGCTTCATCCGCGCATCTGCTTGCTCAAACCAAGCCGAGTCGGCATCTGCTTCCTCATCGGTACCATCTTCATTGGCGTGGTCACTGCCTGTATCATCCAAGTTATCTTCAGTATTTTCCTGCTCTTGTTCAGTAGAATCTTCCACGCCCATATAAAGCGCAACTGCTTGTTCATATTCTTCCAGATCTTCCGTCCAATGTTCTTCAACAGTATCGTCAATTTCATCACCAGTTAGACGGACAAGCACTTCTAGCTCGGGCATTTTCCAGTGACGACGTTCGTCGCCAGCTGCCCGTAGAGCTGTAGAAGCGGCCGATAAGACCCAGTCTGCACGCTTGCCATATTTAGAGCCTCTCTGGGGCTTCACAAATCCAAGGTCTCTATCCGGTATCGCTTCTCGGTCATTGATCGCCTCATATGGGTATATGCCAATCGTAAGCTTGACAAGCTTTGGAAACTCTACCCAGACACTTGTTGGAACGCCCGCAAATATATGAAAATCTACGGTTAGATACCGAATCTCGAAGAACCTGTCCATATCTCGCTCCACCTTCGGTTGAAGGGGACGGGTAGTGTTCTGTTTGATCAAAATATCGATCAAAAGTTTAAAATCATTCCAAGGGTACTCCGCGAGGTAGAATTGATCGTATAAGGTGTTAAAATACGCCTCGGGCCGCTGTGCACGTTGCCGAGCACCACAGAATCTCATTCGCGTGTGTATGCGCTGAGCAACCCTGCGAGAGTCGCGACAGACACAAAGAGTAACTGGAGTTTTCTCAGATGTCCACGTGTTATGCTCTCGAATTATCCGACTGGAGCCTTCCGATGCTCTGCCTGCCAAGGCACCGTCTCCGTGGCTTGGGGAGACATCGTAACGCATTGCTAGGATCTTGCGGATCTTGGAGCGTCCGCTTCGAGTTGCCATAGACCATATGTTCTCTTGTAACTCGACTGGCAGTTGTCGAAATTTTGTGAAGGTGTAGGCAGGGATTGTATTACGTCGAGCTCCTTCAAGTCCTCCTTCCTGTATCTCAATCAGTACTGCCATTCATAGCGCAGAATGGAATTGGTAGTCCTACCCAAAGTTTGTACATGAAAGGATATATAGCATCCGCATGAATCAAACGTTCCTCGGCCTCAAACTTCCTCCTCTGTAGCAAGAGGGACTTTTCGAATGCTTGACGACGCTGTACCTTCTGAGCCCTGAGGGTTTCCTGCTTTTCGAACATACACAACTCTTCATTCTGCTCCGTCGTAAGGATTTGATTTTCGGCATTCCATGGGTGCGAAAGAGCAAACCAATCTACTCGTGGACGTAGAAGTTCTGCCATTGTCGGAGGCGTCTTTCGCGATGGCTAGTGCTCTGTGTTGATGCGGAGTGGACGTGTTCCCATGAGGTCAGAACTAGCTCCTCCCGTTGATAAGCTGATTAAGTCCTTGGCATATCCACCAACGATGTCTTTGGATCTCCTGTCTGACCTCCACAACTTAATTACATTGTTACAAGATTTGGAGAATTCTCTACAGCTCATTACTTTCCGATATCTTTAAAGGAAATGGGTACGTTCAACGTATCCTGTGTGCAACTTCAGACTGTGGCGGTCCATAATCGTGCTTGTTCGAGAGCATATGCCTTTGCATCTTCTTCAACTCATCACCACCTTTCGAATGATCAGTCTGTCTTGTGTTTTTTTTGCTCGATGCTTTCTTTTAGTATTGTCGAAATTCCTTGAGTCTCTTCCATCCCATTTTGATCGAAGAGTCTGGACATTTCTTCAAGATGAATTGAAGATTATGGTCAGTTTTTGTTTTCCTGCGGAACCATGCGGATGATAGTTGTCTAGCAGTGAGGTATTTTGTTTTGCTCTCGCGATACGCGCGGAATATTCTGTGGCTATTACATTCCCGGTCGGATTGGAGTCGAGTAGAAACTCGAGATCTTTGAATGCTCTCGATTTATTTCATGCCTAAGATATCGTGCTTCGACTGACGTCAAGCCACACCCGAGAAATCCTTTCCTCTTGTTTTTAATATCTGTAAGTCCAATCGTTCGTACTATATGTCAAGAACTTTCTGACAGCCACTTTCAAGCTCCTAGGTGCGAATTCCTTCTTTATCTCTGTTTCCAGTCAATTGACAATTATTCTGCGACTGCTGAAGGGACTTCGAATCCGTTCTTCAAAAGAATGTTCTGGACTGGACTGGACTGGACTGGACGTCGATGTTCAAATACAGCCGTCTATCTTCCGCAATTCACTGACGATGTGGTGTTGTTGTTGGCTAGCAAGGAAGTCTCGCTATTCTTTCGTCGCCATCATTCCATCCCCTTGGCGAACTTTTTAACGAGATTCGAAACGGCTCTCCTGATCTCCAATCGCCCCTGAGTCGGCCCCCAATGAAGCTTCAAGGTTGAAATTAAGGTGCCTATTCGAGGCCCAAGCTCAACCCCATGGCAAGAGCCAAGAGCGCCAAAGGGCCTCACGATCTTTCTGATTGGTAGTTCATGTACGAGTGTGCGAAGGATGCGGGCTGCGCCGCTGAGGGTTTGATGAGTTTCTTGTCTCGTTGATGTTGTCTCTCACTTTTTCCTTCACAGCTTCCAAATTGTGTTTACTCTCGTTTTACTCCTCTATTGTCATGGCATATGTGAGGATGCTGGCTACGGCCGGTTTCTTCCTCAATTTTGTCCTTCCTGTCATTTCTCTACCAACAATATCTGTCATTGGCGCAAAGTTCTTCGACTCTGATGGCAACCAATTCTTCATCAAGGGTAATTCTCTCTCCCAAAGTCGCGCGAACGAGGAATGCTAAATTGTAGGTCAATCACAGGCGTTGTCTACCAGTTGTCGAACAGTTCTCCTTATGATCCGTTAGTCGACACGGTACAATGTAGTAGAGATGTAAGTACTTATGAACGCAAGTGTAGACTAGGTACTAATCAAGTGAAGGCAACACTAATGAAAAGTCTCGGAGCGAATACTATACGGGTGTCTACGGTGAACTCGACATCAGATCACACAGGCTGTATGTCAGTATTTGAAGATGCGGGTATTTATGTTCTTATTGATTTGGGGGATCCAACAAATTCGTTCAACAGAGTAGGTCACCAATACCACTCTACACTGAGCGGGTTCTGATCAACTCCGTAGGTCGACCCAAAATGGACGGATGCTCTGTACAACCATTACACGGCCACAATAGACGCGTTCGCAGGTTTCGAAAACACCTTAGGGTTCTTCGCTGGGAATGAGATAATCAACGATCGCGACCGTACATCCTTGGCTCCATATATTAAGGCAATCGCTTTAGACATGAAGGCATACAGGGACGGGATGGGGTATCGAACTATACCTATAGGCTACGCAGCAGCAGATATCTCGAGTCTCAGGCCAGCTCTGCAAAATTACTTGGCTTGTGGGGCAGAGAGTATTGACTTCTTCGGCCAGCATGACTACAGTTGGTGTGGCGATTCTTCCATGGCAGCGTCTGGATTCAATGGACTTTACGCAAATACTTCAGGCTACAATATTCCCATTTTCGTCGCCGAGACTGGGTGCATCGACCCCCAGCCCAGGACTTTTGGAGACCAGGTCGCCTTGTTCGGAAGTGCGATGAACGATCGTTTTTCGGGAGCTATCGTGTACGAATGGGGTCTTCATGAGAATGGATACGGCTTGGTCTCATATGCCGGAGGAGCAACGAGCGGAACGCCGACTCCCATTCCTGGCGACTTCAGTAATCTGAAATCTCGATGGTCGACTTTGACACCAACTGGTACCCCACTGCCGTCTTACGATATCAGGACAGTGACCACCACACTCGGCTGTCCAAGCTCTACAGCCAGTATTTGGTCGGTTAATGGAGAAGTGTCGCTGCCGACTTTGGGTAGAGCAGTTGTCAATACAAGAAGCTCCAGCTCATCTTCTAGATCAAGTACTGCGAGCCTCACAGGACTTCCTAAGCTGTCCGGGGTCAAATCCTCGGCGATATCCTCTTCTACCTCACCTGGGCTTTCGGATGACACTTCAAAAGCTCTAGTAGATTCAAGTTCAAATTCAGGACTATCGACAGGAGCCATTGCCGGTATTGCTGTTGGAGTAGTCTTGCTTATTGTCATTGCAGCCGTAATAGCCTTCTTACTCTGGCTTCGAAGAAAGAAGCGCCAACCTCAAGTTACCCTCGATCTCACACCGGAAGGCCTGGAAGTAGGATCGCCTCCGCCGAAGCACGAACTAGACAGTAATGCAATCTTGGAGAAATTCTCTGAGCAGCGGTCGAAACCCGAACTGCCAGAAAACCATTCTACGACATTTTCGGATGGCACCACGCAGAACACTGGCTCTGTGCCCAGCACAATTCGTACTTTTAGCGCAATAGAAGCCTTCCCAAGCACGCAAGAGCCAGACAGCGAGATGAGAGCTGCAGCAGAGCTGGCCACTGTTCCAGCAACACCAAGGCCTGACACAGCAACGTTGACACAGTCACCTACTCCCATTACTCGAAGACCAGTACCTGATGCAGTCATATCTGCATCTTGGGCTAATGGGCCATGGCATTCTTCCCCACTCGAAGAGTCCCCAAATGCGCAGGCGGCGCCTCTTCTCTCGGGAACCGACGAAGAAGACGAAATGCGAAGGCTGGACGAAGAAGAGAGATTACTTGATGCGAAGATTGCCGAATCGGAAAGAATTCGAGCTTTGAAGGAAGAAAAGGCCGCGCTGCAGGCGAAGCGGGCAGAATTGATATCGGCGAGAGAAAAAGGGACCAAGTCGTGAGACTTTCCCGCGCAACAGGAAGGTCGCACTGAGAAGACAGGAACACCCATGGGGACCAGGAATGCCCGCAATCGCGCATTTGTGAAAGGACTTGCGCCTGAAATACAGAGTATCCGGAAAGGTCTCAGGATTCGAAGGTACCTGGTCGCATTCGAATAGAGAGGATGTAACAATCGGTCTCTTGGATTCCGCCCCTCACTACACGTCACCGCCGATAAGGACTGGGAGAAGTCCAGAATGTCACTTTATCCCATTCAAATACGCGATCTTGTTATTTGTCGGCATTCCCATGCTTGCATTTGGAGCTAGTACCTGGATCGGCCAGGCCCCGAAATGATACCCCGCAGTGGACTCACCTTTGACCGCCTCCACTCGATAGAAGCTGGCAATAGATGCTATGGATTCGAGTATCATATACTCTTCGCAGTTTATCCGAGATAATATAGATAGCCAAAATATGTCAGAAAGATCCTCCAACCAAAAAACACCCTTTTCAGTCTTTCAATTCTCGTTGGCGTTCAATTGATGTTGTTGCGTGGCATGGTCCCCCACTTTCTGATCATAACTTCAGACACAACCAGGAGTGCTCCTAATCCGCAGTACCTGGACTCCACATTCTAGCCGTCCTCGCTCGTATGCGATATTTTCTAATCACATACATCCATTCACAAAACATTTGGTAACTTCGCTGTCGGGTCGTGTTCATCTGATGTCCCGCGTCTCGATGGCGAACTTCCCCACTTTCAGATCTAACTTTACAGCGATCATCGTCACCAGTGCGGATCAGGGATTATAGCAACGTTACTTCCCCTACTTTTAATACACCGCGATGTAAAGGTACAATCAAGGTGCCAGCTCTTGGAATGAGAACGCCTGCGGCGTAATGGTATAAGATGCTATCGATGCACTTCTTCACGCAGGACAGCCCATCGTAGCACTCTAATACAGCAGCAATGAGGTTCTATTTCCTAACAGTGGTAGCCATCTTGCTTCCACCACAGATCTGTAGGTTGTCGGCTCCAAAACGTCAACCAATATTGATTAAATGCAGCTGCGCGATGGGTCGGCATTCCCACCGTTCCCTTCGAAGCATCCAGCTCGAAGGATTCGTTCTCGCTCAAGCAATTAAGATCAATCGTTGTCGATTCTAAATACCAGAACGTTGTTAACGACCAGGGCGAGACTCTTATCCCTCCCACACTCAAAAGCTTCGCCTCCACTTTCAGCGACGATTTGCTCTCATCTTTGGATCTCAAAGTCCCAGTCAGCACCGGCAGATTCGCTGTGAAGAATTCCATCTTTTTGACTATCGGAAATTCTAGCGATTATCTTGATGCCGCTGGAAGACCTACCTCTGAAGGGTATTCTATCGAGATCACCAAGCAAGGAATTGTGATTACTGGGGCGAGTCCGCTTGGTGTTTGGTGGGGAACGAGATCGATTCTACAGCAGGGTGTTTTAGGCGACAAATTGAGCCTGGGAAGTGCTACTGATTCGCCAGGATGGGGAATTCGGGGAACATTCGTAAGTCCTAGAACTATCCACACACGCCGTAGAAGCTGACAGCCCTCAAGCTGGATGTAGGAAGGCATTACTATCCAGCTGATTTCATCATTGAGATGTGTTCCTACCTTTCATTCTTCAAGCAAAATACGCTGCACCTCCATCTAAGCGACAGCATGAACCTCAACCCAGACCTCACTTACCAGGAGAAGCTTGACTACTACTCTGCCTTCCGACTTAACTCCGACGACCCTGCTATCGCCGGTCTCAACAAACGCGCCAACGAGTCTTACTATCACTCAGCATTTGAGAACATGCAGCAGAAATGCGCAAGCAGAGGCGTGACTATCATCCCAGAGATCGAAGCCCCAGGTCACGCTCTGGTCATCACGCAATGGAAGCCTGAACTGGCTCTCAGCACCGATTTCACCATGTTGAACATCTCAAACCCGGAGACGATCCCAACGATGAAGACAATCTGGGACACTTTCATGCCCTGGTTCCACAGCAAAACTGTCCATCTCGGTGCGGACGAGTACTCCAGCTTGGAAGTCGCGGAGTACAACTCATACGTCAACACGATGCACGACTACATTCTCTCAAAGTACAACAAAAACGTACGAATTTGGGGGACTTTCCGCCCCGGCGCTGCAACGGATGGCTCAGAAGTCAGCACTGATATCTCGATTCAGCACTGGGAGTTTTTCGAGGACAATCCCTACTTTGACTACATTCAGAACAACTACTCCGTCCTTAACTCCGATGACCAGTTCTACATGGTAGGAAAATGGTCAGGCTCTTACCCGCAGAGCTTGAACATGACGAGAATATTCTATGGAGCTCCAGATGGTGGCCCTACTGCTCCATATATTTTCGATAAGTTCAATGCGACGAACAATCCGCCTCGGGACAGTCCATATGTGCTGGGACAGTTGCCTGCGCTATGGAACGATATGGGTCCGAACAGCACGTCCGTCATTGAAGCGTACTATTCACTCCGGGAAGGCCTCCCTGCTCTGGGAGACAAGCAGTGGGGTGGCGACTTGTTGATGGACGAGTACTACTCCATCTTCGAGACGTTGCAAGCTGTCATCCCAGGACAGAACCTAGATCGTCGCATCCCGTCGAAGAGCAGCACGATCCTGTCCTACGATTTCTCGAGCTCGAATTCCAAGGCTGTGAAAGACAAGTCTGGGAACGGGTATCACGGAACAATGAACAGCAAATGTAGCGTCAAGAGCTCAGTTTTGACATTGAAGAGTGGATGTGAGGTCGCCACACCATTGACGTCCAAAGGTCGGAATTACACCCTCTCGTTCTCCATCAAGCCCACTTCCTCAACACCAGGAACGCTCTTCTCCGGCTCAGCATCGACGCTTAAAGCTGGAAACGGAAGCATCGACAACGTTATGCTCATCACCGGCGGCACACCTTACATTCTCAATTATACCCTTCCGGTCGGTGCTTGGACAGATGTCAAGCTCGTTGGCATTAACAACGCCACGTATCTTGCTGTCACGCCGGAAGGGAGTAAGAAGGAGACGGTGCATGAGTTCACGATCGTGATTGGGATATACTCGAATAGCTTTGTGTGGAATCTGCCGATGGCTATTGAGGCGCCGGTTGGTGGTATTGGTGGTATTGGTGGTGATGGGTTCGAGGGGATGATGAAAAACGTCAAGTTGGTGGATGGGGCGGATGAGAAGTATGCGGCAATGGTTGCACCCCTGGTCATTGGTGTTGCACCTTATACATAAGGTGGTAGAAGGGATACACTATTCTTATACTAATGATTGTTACCATCAATACCGGGCATCACGACCTTCGAGAGGGAGTGGAACCATATCTTCTCCTTCTGAAGCCATTTGTCTCCCGGGTATGTGACGCAGATGATATTGTCTCTCTTTTCTGTGTATTCCATTGCCCAATGTCCCCTCCCATACCTGTCGTCCCATTTTCCTCCAAGCCTCCGGACCTAGGCAGAGGGCCGAGCAACGAGTGTACCCGGAACGAGAGATTCGCACAATCGCATGCAGAACAAAACAAAACAAAAGGAAGTATGATCTCAGAAACCCACATCCTCAGATAACCACAGCGATCCATCACCCCAATGCTCAAGCATTATCGCATCTTCATGCAGGGTTTGTCCAAGGTGGTATCATCATCGACCAAGAGAAGAGCAACCATTGCCCAAAGGAGCGGCCGACTCGCTCTGGCTGCACATCTTCGGACGGCGTTTTCCATCTCCCACGAGCGTAGGAAACGTGTTGTTACGACTTAGCGGGTTTGGACCTGGCGAGGATGAGGGAAGGAGTTTGACTGGGAATCAGTCGCGATGATGAAGTACCTGGAGATGGGGCGTGCCAGATGAGTCATCTGAATTGGGTTGCGCGTCAGGTGATACATGAGGTTTCCTAGAAAAGCTCCGGAGCTGAAAATCTCTCACAAGTCGTCCATTCAAGTCTTGATGACGGTAAAGGAAGAAAGACCTTTTGATCGTGGCTCGAACCATGCTGTTTCTGTTTCTTGATAAGAAAATTACCTACCTACTTTGTATTACTAATCACACGACCAGAATATCAAGCGAGAATGCAATGTAAATAAAGCATTCATTTTCATTCAACTTCTTGCTAAGCTCGTCTCCCTGATATTACCAACAGAAAATCCGAGGAAAGCCAATTTTCTCAAACAGCCGAATAGCTTCTCGCTTTCAATTTTATCATGAAGTCATGCTGGTACGAGAACCAATATGTCTTCATCTTGTATGGCTGGTCCTTGTTCACGATCTCGATCTCGAAGGCCCGAATCATCTGGGCGAGGAACTTGTGTATCTCAACCTATTGATCACACATCAGAAGTTGTATCTAGATAAGCAAAAAACTAAAGAAGACAATTCAGAAAACATACCAAAGCGATGTTGCGACCCACACACATTCTGGGTCCGTTGCCGCCAAACGTCATGTTATAAGACTCGAGCTGCCTGGCTTTGGCTTCACTCTCAAGCCACCTCTCTGGCTTGAATTCATTCGCATCTTCTCCCCAGACTTTCTTGTCTCGATTTTGTGCCAATGGACTCATGCCGATTGGTGTGTTCGCAGGAATGAACTTGCCGTCAATGACAAGACCTCCTTCTGGAGTGTGACGCAGAAGCTGGCCAATAATTGAGGGTCGGAGACGTAGAGCTTCTCTGACTACAGCATTGAGATACGGTAGCTGTTGTGTCTGAAGATAGGTGATCGGTGTATCCGAGCCGTTCGTCCTATAGAATTCATCGACCTCTTCTTGAAGCTTTCGATACACATCAGGTCGGGAGCAGACATATTCGACACAAGAACGCATACCAATCGAGGTCGTATCGGCGCCAGCACCACTGCCAGTGTCAGACGTTTAAGAGCTAGATCGGAGAGGAGTGGACTCACACAAGATTTAATGCTTCAACGAGAACCTCTGGGAAGCTTGCGGGCTCCCCATTTTGTGCTTTCATGTTGACGAAATGCGCCAACATGTCGGGGTGTTGAACTCCATCTTTCTTCTCTGCCATCCTTGCTGTCACCCTTTCCGCGCTCCATTTTTGAAACCCGGCGATCTTGTCCTTGATCCCAGCAAGTGCCATTAGCTTCAATGTTAGAGCATTTCGGAGAAGCTTCATCTGGCCCCAGTAGTGGCCCATACACTGGCCCCAGAAGAAGAGTTCTAGAACGCTTGAACGAATTTCCATGACGTCTGCCGCATCATTTTGGAGATGCTCGAATGGAGCGCCAAAGCCAAGAACGCCAACAACATCGAAAGCAAGTGCACCGGTCCAATCTCCCAGATTGATGGCATTCCCAGCCTTGGCCTGCAATCTCAACCTCTCAATCATGAGGCCAAGCAAGCCCTGGATTGGCTCCTCGTACTTCAGTATCGAGGTCATTGAGTAGGCTGCAGAGACACGTTTCCGAAGGAACGAGTGAAGCTTGCGGTCTCGGGCGGGGAAGAATGCTGGTGCTGGGATGGGCGGATCCCATACAGCATACCAGTTTGTTTTCATGGCGTTCTGACCATGTCCGTACAGGGTCTTGATGCAGTTCTGGTCGACGACTGAGACTTCATTGGGTGCAATTCGCACAACTCGACCGTAGCGCTCATGTAGCTGAAGGATATCATCGTGCCATGTTCCTCGCCATGTTCGATCATTTCTCCAATGCCCTGTGAGTTTGGCAAGGAACGGTCCAGGAATGTTTCGGAGTGGGTGGAAAGCAATTCGATACACGATAAGGCAGAGCAGGGAACATAGGGATATCAGGAGAATGTTCTGCACCATTGAGTATGCCCAGACCTTCATTGGCAAGATAGTAAGTTGATTAGACATATCTGGTCGTTAAAGTGTTCTTGGGTAGTGCGAGTAGACAACACGGTGAGGATGAAAAATAAGAATCCGATAGTATTTGGAGGTGAATTAACATGGCTTGGTATTGTGGGAAGAACCGGGCGACGCTTATTCCACGAACGATCATGTTTGGGGCAAAATCATTCTTCTAATGCATCCAAAGCCTAGAGTAAGCCTAGGTTTCAGAGGCTCGTAGATCGTGCTGCCGTGGTATAGAGGTAAAGGTGGAGAGCGCTAACGTGATTGGAGACTCTGGGGAAGTGTGGAGGTGCGGGGTTCCTGTGAAGCCACAAGCACAAAGAAGATCACTAAGGTCGATCTCCATATCCCACAGGTTCTGTTTGCTTGGTTGAGGTCTGCTTTCGTAAATTGAGTTGTGGAGGAAGTGACCGCGCACTCACCCAAGAGCTGTCCAGTCGATGTCCAGATCTCCAGCCCGTTTTCCATCATGCCACGAAATCTCCATGCTTATGTCTAGAGAATTCATAGTTTCATGCCCCGAATTACTAGCAGCATCGGAAGCGTATCAATCGAAGGTTCAACATTGCTCAATGGGATGACAGCCCAAATCTCATATTGCTCTCGTTCCACCTTGTGTAAAGTTGCAAGACTGGTGACAGTCTCACAGGCTGGGGAAAACAACAGTGAATCAAATGAAGCTTAAATTGATATCTTGTAGATGGACTTCCGAGAATCTTTATTGGCCGCTCATGAAAGATCCCCACAGGGTAGACAGCTCCTCCAAACTAGAAGTCTCTGCTAACTTGAAGATCGAACTTCTTCTCTTCAAGTCCTCACCATTCTTGCCCGTAACAAACTTCTGTCTCTCGCCATCAGCTCCATAGACCATTGCCCCTCCATTTTCCGCCGAGTACTCTGGAAAAGGCACTCCTCCAGCGACATATTTGATAAAGTGTTTCCCAAATGCCTCTGCCGAGCTCCGTTGAGCCTCGTCGAGGAATTTGTTGTAGTTTTGGTAAAGGAACGCAGCATCCAAAATGTGCGATGCGACTCCTTGATACCTGCCTTTCCAGGGGTTGGGTTCGTTAAAGTGGAAAACATATGATTTTCCTGGGAAGCCAGAAGCAATGGAGACCAGTGGTGCATAAAACCCAATGTCGTGAGCAAAGTGAAGGACATTGTCCATGACAACATCTTGGGACTTTCCGCTGTTGTTTCCAACATCGTACTCTTTCAGAAGTCGCTGCTTGGTCTTTTCGTCCTTCAAGTGTCGATTCATGGTTGCTACAAAGGTATCCTCTATTCCAGCTTGTCGGTCATGAAGCATGTAGAACAAGATGCTAGACTGTATAAAGTCAGAATGACCCACGTTGAATCTAATATCTGTTTGGGGAACTTACATCCATCTCACAATCTCCCATCATGATACTTTCGCACCATTTGGTGCCTGGCATCGGAGAGTCCTGGAAGGACCACTTTGAAAACGTGGCCGCTGACTTGACATACTCGCCATCGATTATAGGTAGCATTGGAAGCTGCTCTGCAGCAGTGGCGAGCTGCTCGATGCTCGCGTCTTTGAGAGCCTTGAGCTTTTCGTCTGTCGTCAACTTTGCCGCGAGCCCTAACTTGGCCATCACGATGTCACATATGCCGCCAGCCACAGAAATAGGAACAGGTTTCATCAGGAGAGGCGTGCCTCCCATAGCCATAACCCTGTTGAAGAGTGGTTTCTCAGACTCCAGATGAAGGAAACAAGAAACTAGAGTATTTAGCGTTATCCTCAATCCAAGTGTTGGAATTCGCCAGTACTCACTTGCGCCCACGCTCTCCCCAACCACAGTAATGTTTTTGGGATCGCCGCCAAAGTCTTCGATATATTTTTGGATCCATAGCAACGCAGTCCTCTGATCCCTCAAGCCATTGTTGGGTTTAATACCACTATCGAGGAGCTCTTGAGATGCCAGAAAACCTGGCAAGCCTACGCGGTAACTTGATCAACAGTCAGCTCATGAATTACCAACAGATCTAAAAGCTCTACTTGATGTTGATCCCAATCACAGGGTTTCCTTCCTTGATGGAGAGCTCGACGAGTCGAGTCGGATCATATTGCGGCCACGAATTACCACCCAAGCTGAATCCACCACCATAAATGAACACAAAAACGGGAAGAGATTGATTCCTCTCTTTCGGTGTGACGATGTTGAGATTTAGGCATTCTGTCAGAGAAAACTTGAACTCGTGGCGAGGCAGTTCATGTTGGATAAAATTGAATTCAAAGTCGCACGATGCGGGGTTTTGGACGCATAGAGGACTTACACGCGTCAGCGATTTTCTACAAACTTGGTGCGTATACAGTGACTTACCCATACGAAGTCGCGTCTGTCCTTGAGTTTGTTGGGTTGTTGATCAGTGTGGGTTCTGCGAACGCGTGCTCCAACTCGGCATATTTGATTCCTCTGTATGCGATAGTCCTCCCCTGATCCAGACCAGTAACCTCGCCTAGAAGTTGATGCTTTGTTTCTGCAGTCATACTGAAATGGACGATCGTTCAATCAAATTGGATGTCTAAGCTGTAAGTCCTGAGGAATCCAACAATATGGCGCGTATCTCTTCCTTTCGACATAAGAAATTAAGTACGTGATGATACCCAAAGGCTTTGTCCCTTGCGCCTAGCACCCCGGAGAAAACAGTCCCGAAGATCCGGATTGACAAGCAGCTTCGACTTTGGTGAGAGTACCCCACGCTACGCCATTTCACTCTCTGAAGGCATCTCCATAGTTCAGTCTCAAGCGACTCAGAGTCCCGTTGTTTCGGATAGCGGTATTGGGGATGAGAATGGACGAGACTGTGAGTTGGGGAAGCTCCAATACCCCGCACCTACCCCAAATTGCTCCTTTGGGAACACTGACACGACCCAACCCTGATTCTGTGCGCCAGCTTTAGGTGCAAATTGGTCCTGCCCCTCAGTATCTTACTAATGTCGTCTTGGACCCTTTGTGCAAGGATTGCGTAATGTTATGGGGACGAACGGACAGTCACATCAGCTACGCCTGTAACATCAGCGTAATGTTTATCCCCGGGAAAGGGGTAGGTAGGTAGCGACGAGCTCGCTTGCTTTTACCGAGGTGGTGCCCTGGAGACGCAGCCTGGAAAAACTTCTGTACAAATTTCTGATACAATCGTGGATTTCTTCGAGATGTATGGTCACTTCATGCAAGGATTGTATCCAGGCAATGATCAAATCAATGCTTTGTAGATTGAGGCTCCATACATTTTTTGTAGCGTCAACCTTCATCAGTTCTTGTCCATGAATAACAAATAAGCCCCACATCAATTCACGATCCATACTCAAGCGTCTCCTGCAGTAATCGCAATGTGTGTAGTAGAAGGCACGAAAGTTTTCTTTTGCTCTGTCTCGGTCGAACCCGTATTCTGGTATTCTGTCCTGAAGTCATGCATGATGGATTTCAAGCCCTTAGCGCATTAGCGATTTGACCGTGTTGAAAGTTTCAGGGAACATATCCTACCTCTTGCATCGTCCTACTGAAGACAGGATCGACTGCTGCTTTCCTACACATCTCGAGAAACTTATCCTCCTTCCGAGCGACAACTGGATCTTGCCAAAGCCTCCTGAGATTTTCGCTAGAGACAGGGTCGATGATATTGTTGTACTTTTCTCGTCTCACGACATTGTATCGCGAAAGGATATCGTCGGTTGCAAGACCTTGGTGGATACCATTGAGACAGTCGAAAAGGTTACCAGCGTCAACGAGACCACCTGTCAGACCGAGACCGCCACTATAGAAATGGTCAGTAGATCATGAGATGAGGATGACGAGACACCTACAAAGGATTGCACAGATGCGCGGCATCAGCGACCAAGAGGAAGCGACCTTCTCGAAGACTCTTCGCACATCTCTGATGCACTTTGTAAGGACTGATGCTAACAACTTTGTATTTGTCGGGATCTGGTCTCCCAGGAAGAAAACTTTTGAACTTCATGGGCTGCCGAGCAATGTATTCTTCACGAGTGAGGCCCGGGATGTCTCCATACGTGATTCGTAACAGCCCATCCTTCTGTATCTTGGCTAGCATGTACCAGTGTTCTTGGTCGATGATGAAATTGGAGTCTTCCCAATTGTATGCAGGCACGTCGTAGTAGACCTAGAAATGAACACGATTAGACGAGCACATGTACCAAGGATCTTGGGGCTCACGTTTGTTGCCAAGATCTGTTCGTCCCAAGTTCTCCCTGGGAATTCCCAATCTCCGAAGAGAGACTTCCTGATCTGACTGTTTGCACCATCGCATCCAACAATGTAATCCGCTGAGATTTTCGCTATCCCATTAGGTGTTTCGACCATAACCCACGCCGACGACTGATCCTGTCCAATCGTTGGGAGAACTTTATGAGACCATCTCACTTCAGCATTTGCCTGCTTTCTGATATGGTTCATGAGGATCTTCGTCAAGCGATTCAATGGCAAGCAAACAATTTTATCCTCTTTCGGCAAGTCGTTGGTGGAAAGGGAGGCTATAGAATTTCCGTCAATGTCTCGCCATGACACTCCGTCTGGGAGAAAGCCTTCCTCAATCACTTCTTGCAGCACACCTGCTCGGCCAAGCTCATAAGTTGCCGGGGAAGCATAATGTGTTGCTCGAGGGTTCTCGTCGAGCTTCTCGGCTGCTTCGAGGACAAGAACGTTGATGCCCTGCTTTGCAAGAAGGAGAGCAAGAACCAGTCCTGCTGGTCCGGACCCAACAATTATAACCTGTAAAAAAAATTAGATCACTCAATCGTTCAGGAGGTTTCCACCGACCTTTCCAATCGTCATGACGTCGAGGAGAAACTGCTATGAAATATACCAAGAACTTTCTTTTCACTGAGGTCAATTTCTGGAGAAACGTGAATCGAGTGTACTAGTGACTGAAGCTTCGCTCACAGCATACTCGAGTCCTTTTGACTTAATAATTTGTTTGAGCACAACCCCAGGAGTCTGACCCCAGAAATGTGGGGTAGACATGCGGGTGAGCAGACCCTGGGATACATCTTCCCCAACCAGACGGGGTCATGTGGGGTCATCGAATGCAACTTCCACGGCCACGGCCTCGGTCTGATAAAAGCGAGCTCGAAATGAAACAACTTGTCGAGGACTCAATTTGCAGAATTTCGTCCTGAGTTCAAAGTCGTGTCTGCAAAATCCACACCCGCAACCTCTCCAGAATGGCACAACTTCAAGCTACTGAGCAGGTCGAAGAGGCTCTCTCCATGCCCATCCGGTATGCGGACCCTGAATACAATTCAACGCACCACAAGCTATTCTCAAAATCTCTCATCAATCCACTGGAACCTGTACTTCCATCCGGAGTCTCGCAGGCAGACTTCGATGCCGCCATTGTCAAGTTCAAAGCTGTCTTGGGAGCGAAGAATGTTTATGTGGGGAAAGCCCTGGCAGAATACATCGATCCGTACGAGCTTCAAGAAGAGCCATCGAGGAGGAAGGTACCTAGCGGAGCTGTCTGGTAGGCTGACTATCCTAAAGTTTCAGGCTTCGTGCTAAATGTTAGAAGTCCTGCAACCGTGTTCGAAGCGCAAGGTGTTTTGAAGATAGCGAACGAGTTCAAGATTCCAGTGTGGACATTCTCTCGAGGCAAGAATCTAGGGTGAGTGCACTTGTTATTCTTCGAAGCAATAAATGTTGATTATGGAAAGCTATGGGGGTCCAGCACCAAGACTCAGCGGCTCTCTGGCTCTCGATCTGCACCGAATGGACAAAGTCATCGAAGTAAATGAAGAGTTCTCATATGCTGTGGTCGAACCAGGCGTGACATTCACAGACCTATACGACTACTGCAAGCTCCACAAACTTCGTGTCTGGCCGAGTGTCCCTTCTTTGGGTTGGGGTAGTGTTATTGGAAACGTAAGTCTCAACATGTAGAAACCCACCCGCCCCATCTGATCCGGATGTAGACCGTCGATCGTGGGACAGGTTTTCTACCTACCGCAACACATCACCAAAATATTGCAGGTCTTGAAATACTCCTTGCCGACGGTGATATCGTTCGTACTGGACATTTTGCTCAAGATGGCTCTCCTTCGGCTCATCTCACCAAGTTCACGTTCGGTCCTTCCATCGAAGGTCTCTTTATGCAAAGCAATCTTGGCATTGTCACCAAGATGGGAATCTGGCTTACACCTCAACCCCAAGCTTACCTGTCTTGCGGGTTTTCGATGGATGAATTTGAGGATGTTGAGACCATGGTAGATCTCTTCGGCGAGATGCGTCGAAATGGAACTCTTCCTAATACAGTGTACATCTCTAACATCGTAGAATGGCTCGGCATGGTTGGCAAGCGATCAGATTACTGGGACAAAGACGAACCAATTCCGGACTGGAGGGTAAGAGAACTTCAGAGAAAGCTTAAAATGGGGTACTGGAATGCCAAGTTTGGACTTTACGGCCCGAAAAGCGTCATCCAAGCACAGTATGATGAGTTCAAGCGGGTTGCAGCAATAAAAGCTCCCAAAGGAAGGCCGTATGGAGAAATGTTTTGCGGGAAAGGAGATGAGCTGTTGGAAGCAAGCGATGTCAGAGAGCCTCATGGAGGACCATTTGTTGGAGTTCCGACACTCTGGAGTCTTCCAATGGTCAATTATCGCGTTCCAGAAAATGGTAAAGGCATTGCGGGCCATGCGGACTACTCCCCAGTTCTTCCGTCGTCTGGCAAAGCAATCCTTGAGTGGGCGAGAAAATCCAAAGCTATATCAGAAAAGCATGGCTGGGATCTTTTCTGCGATTTCTTCATGCATGAAAGGCATGCTATCTTTGTCAACTTCATGACTTTTGATAAGTCGAAGCCAGAACACTGCCAAGCAATCAGTTCAATTCTCGCTGAATGTTACAAGGAAGGTAGAAAGAGAGGATTCAGTACATACCGAACTCACATCAACTTTATGGGTGAGCTTTTCATGGGCACGCTGGTACATTGACACATAATTCTAACTGGCGCTGAAGACTTGAACGCCGAAAGCTACGATTTCAACAACCACGCTTATCGACGATTTGTAGAGAAGATCAAGGTAAGTGAACTACAGAAGAAGACAGTATCCTGTTCTAATGAAAGGAAGGGTGCAATAGATCCCAATGGTATCTTGTCTCCTGGCAAGCAAGGCATATGGCCAGCGGCATTTCAAAGGTTCCGAGATCCGAAGGGGAACCTTGCAGACCCGAAGTCCATAAAAAGCGGACTGGATGATGGCGTTGCTACTCACAAATTATGAATGGTTGGTCCTGACTTTGGGCAGAGCCTATTCCGTAGCTTTTATCATACTGTGTAAAATCGGCTTTTAATTGAATGTGACGATGTAAAATCGTAAGGGTATGCTTGACTATCACAGGAATGATGCAGCAAAACTCGACAAGGATAGATAGTAATCATGAATTTGAACAAGTGTGCAATCGCTCGACACCTGGTTTAGCCCGCCAAGGTCAACCCCGTCCCCCGCATTGATTCTCCCCACATGAGATCTCGACCGCGCGCGCCACCGAAGCACACTAGTTGCGCTGGAGTTAGAGCCTTCTCCTCACCCCGCGCTGGTACTTGGACCCTGCCTCTCATCCCATCCCCAACTCCAACTCCAAGAAAATACGTTGAATTTGCCAACGATGGCTCATGTTCAAGGCACAGAGGTTTTCCCTCTCGCAGAACCCGCTGGCACTAAAAGGAGATTCGTATGTCGGACCTGTTCCAGGGCTTTCAAAAGAAGTGAACATCGTACCCGACACGAACGGAGACACACACAAGAAAAGCCTTACCAATGCGAGACCTGCGAGAATCGATACATGCGCAAGTGAGTATATTTTCTTGCAAATACATACTGAATGCTAATTACTGACTCAAAATAGAGATCTTTTGGTACGGCACCAGAGACTTGTACATGGAGCAGAAAAATCGGCGCCGAAAGTGAAAGCAAATTCCCAAAAAGATCAGGACAAACTTTTACCAGCAACATGCAAGACTCTCACCCACTTTCAAAGTGATCCAGACCTAACTCGCCATTAGCTCTACCTTCTCCTCAGTCTTCTTCCGCTACTCATGTCCTTGCCGACGACACTGCGAGTCCTAACACCAACGGCATGACAACGACCGACGATGTGTCCTCGAGAGCGTTCTCAGAACATATACAACACAATGTCGAGCAGAACAGATTGGCTGACGGTCACGATGTGTCTATAATGCCCATTCAATATGAAGAGATTGGGGCAGAATGGCCAGCCTTTGCAGATCCGTTCTTCGACTGGCCATCCCAGCAAATGGCAGACTTCGCTCTCCCACATCTCGACAGCCACCTCATGGACGGCTTCTCACCTTTAGAAGAACTATCAAGCATGTTCAATAGCAGTACTGATCTTCCAGCGGACTTTTTGTCCAATCTCACTGGCGAACATCAAATCTCACAACCTGCTGCTCAACAGAATAGTCCTATCTCCTTGAAAGTCAACCGCCCAGTTCTCCAAGCAACGAGACATTCAAAGCCGCCTTCCCCGATCCGCCTCACCAACGAGACCTGTGAGAAATTGCTGAAAGATCTTTCGGGTCAAGTATCTCCAGGCATTATGAAGCTCATGACGTCCTTCGCTACCGTTCTGTACGAACGATGTCTTCAGCGATACTTCGCGATCTTCAACACGCATTCACCACTTTTCCACCTCCCTTCACTCGATCTCGACAAGGTTCCAGCACCTCTAGTACTAGGTATGTGTGCCATTGGTGCGATTTATCGTATGGAAAGGAAAATCGCCGCGATCTTCTACAACGCTGCTCATCAAAGTCTCGAGAACATCAGCTCGCTTAGCTCTGGAAGAGGACCTCCTCTACAAGGACTGCTCCTCCAGGACTGGATCAAGCCAGTGGAAGAGAAGGTCGATGAATCATCGACCCATCCGCTGTGGATCAGCCAGACAAAGCTGCTGCTGGCCATGTTTGAGAGTTTCAGTGGCGACCCAGAGTTGTCAAAGATGGCGATTCACAGGGTTGGCTTCTTCGTTTGGGTAAGTGTTTGCGTGCCTCTGTGCAGGCTTTGCTGACGGAATTGCCAGGATTTCCGAGCTCGTCTGATATGGCTTCAATCGCATCCGATCGAGCAGGATGACTTGTCATGGGACGCATGGGTTAAAAGAGAATCCGTCAAGAGGTACGGCAATGTCCACACCAAATCAAATAAATTGCATCCTGCGACACTTTCTGACGTTGAATATCAGACTCATGTACGGATACATATACCTCTGCAACCTCCTATCAATGCTCTACGGCTTCGCATCAGGCTTCTCAATGTTGACAGACGGCAATGTCGAGATGCCCTGCCACCACTCCCTCTGGGACTCAGCAAATGCAGGCACCTGGCAAGAGAACGCCAAAGTCCGAGGTCTCGACTCGCCACTGCGATTGAAGGATGCTGTGTCACGACTACTCGATGTAACGCTCTCTCACGATGTCCCAGAAGAGTACTGGGAATGGGATCCGTACTCGTGTTGCGTGGCCGTGAACGCAGTCTCAATCTATGTATCGCACATGACACAAGGACTGTATCTGCTGGGTGAGAACTCGAACTTCGGAGAAGCAAACCAGTACCAGGGTTCAGATATCACGACTCAGATGGAGACCGCCATCAGTAAATGTCTGCTCCTGATCAAAGATGCGAGAATCAGAGCCGATGAATCGTATACCTGGGACGACACAGAAGGCCCTTTGCTCTTCAACTCCTTGGCTATGTTGAGAGTGAGCTATTGCAGAATTATGACGAGAGCTGAATCCGCATCTCGTGGCATGCTCTTCCGCATGAATGAAAATGAGACCGAACAATCGATACTGCAATTCTTGTCTGAGCCCATGGAATGGACTCGATATCTGAACCGTGCTGTGTCTGTGGCCCTGGAAGGTATTCTGATACCGACAAGGGTTGGAAAAGGCTTGGTGAGGAAGACTTCTGCGTTCACGTGGGCTGTTGAACATGCTTTTGCGGGATGGGATTCGAGTAAGTTTTGATCTGTCTCTCCAGACAGAATCCCCGACTAATGATGCAACAGTACTCCTCTTGACCAAATGGGTTCATGCCAAAGAGACACTTCAGCATCGCGGTATCACTCTCGATGAAGCCGACACGAAAATCATACAGCGTGTACGCGACATGCTCGCTGAAGATATTGAAACGAATGATGTTGAGACCTCCCTTGCAGCCACGTTAACCCGTTCCTGGGCCGATTTTTACGACGACACGTGGATATGGGGGGTCACTCCCAAATTGGGCAGGATCTTACGACAGCTGGCGAAGCACTACGAGAGTAAGGCCATGTGAACAAAATAATTCACCAGAAAAAGTAAAAATAGAGAGAATGGTCTCAGAATCAACCCCAGAGCCTCAAATATCCTATCTCGAGGCGCCCTGGTTACACCTCTCGAGACATGATGCCGAGTACGCTCCGAGGCTTTTCATCGCCGATCAGGAGGCCAACCACACCGCGTACAAGGGCTGCCGACGAGCCCGAGCTGAATCTCAAGAGAGGGTATGACGGCCTCATCACTTGCCCATGTGATGTTTTGCGGTGTTGAGAGCGACGGAGAAAATGGAAGAGTCGACGATTGGACGTTGAATAGCCACAAGAAAGAAGCAGAAACGAAAATGAGGGAAGGGTTTTGTATTATACGGGAAAAGCTAAATTGACAGGGGTGGATTCACGATGAATCGATATGACTCAGAATTGGTCAAGGTGAGGAAATCTGAAGGATGTCCTGAATCCCGATCTGGACTTTGTATAAGAAAGAGAGCAATGATTTTGGGCCAGAGCCAAAAGCATTACCAATTGGATTCCGAGTGGCCGATCCAAATCGAGTGAATGTGATATCTCCCTCATGTCAATGTGTATATAAAATGCCAGTGACGGCATTTTCCACGTCTTCAAGCCTCAAAGTGTAAAACTCCATCACATCACGCTTCGACTTGCTCCTTAACAAGACGTCCGCTCTCTTGAACCCCCCAGATGACATACGCATCAAGCGCAAGGTAAATGAATGTAACCAACTAGTGATCTCAGAACCATCACCCAAGAGCCACAATCCCATACATCCAACCCTCCAGCACCAAGCGGCACCACCGGGTCTTCGCACAGGACCCTGTGTTGCTCAGAGCGAGTATCATCAGCGATCAGATCATTTGCGCGCAGGCCGCTGCCTAGCCTTGATCAATCACACAATTCCCATACAAGACTAATGCGGCATTTTCACATAGGGGCCGGTGAGTGTCTGCTTCAGGTTATGCGCTAAATGTGGTCAAGAATGGTAGAAAGAAGAGAGGAAGCTGGTGAGGTTGGAGGAAGGGTTTTCAAGGCGGGGTGGTGCTCGTGTGCAGGGCTGTCGGTAAGAAGCATGAGGTCAAGCTTGGAAGTGGTCAGCTTGAAGCTGGCTATGAACTTTCAAATGGATATCGAGGTGAATCTCTGTGATAATCTCGATATCCTCGATCCAGCTTCAAGTTCTTGAAGATGGTTAGTAAATGGCTACATCACGCAGACACTGCCAATTCCCTATCGAGTCCGAAAAGTCACCTCACCCACCCACCTCCAGATTTCGCATCTCGAAGGACACAAGACCTAATCTCAGAACAGACACCAAAGTGCTCAGCAATCCAGCCATATGTCGTGAACAAAGATCTGACCTTCATGAGGAGCGTCTGAGGCGCATTTCATCATCGATCAGAAGGATCCAACCATGGGCGCTTTAGGCCATCGACTAGCCTTGGTAGGACCATTATCCAGAGACGGCATTTTGCCATCACATCCTCCTGGGGCGTGGATTGTGATGGAGCTTTAGATGGTGTTCCTGCGCGTGTATGTTTATCCCATCCCGTTCGTTATCGCAATTGATGCTCTGCTTGAGGAAGCAGGATTGAT
>NYXK01000091.1 GCA_002685535.1 Deltaproteobacteria bacterium | reverse complement strand
TGGTGATGACGATTATGATGATGAAGGTGAACACGGAATTACACTGGACGGTGTGAGTTTATTAGGAGTTAACACCTATGATGGTATCACTTACGGACAAAATGGATATTCGCAGTTTGGGGAACGTCAGGGCTCAAGTTCGAGTAATACCTGGGATGCAACTATTGGTGTGATGGCTCACGAACTGGGACATGCTTATTTTCTGTTGCCGGATTTATATGACACTAGGCTAACACCAATAAGCTCAGGTATTGGTTCTTTTGGCCTGATGGGAGGAGGAGCCTGGGGTTATAAATCAAGCAGTGAATATCCTGGTGCGACACCGGTACACTTCAGCGCCTGGGCTAAAGAAAAAATTAGTGCATGTGTTCCTCAAACGGTCGACAACGGAACAAACAGCATCACATTGCCTGCGGTTTATCAGAGCAGTACTCACGCCAGCTCATGCAGAATCTACAAAGCTTCAACTTCAACCAGCGGTGAATACTTCCTCTTTGAAAACCGCAGTTCAGGTGGTTATGATCAAGGTTTAAATATGCTTCTGCTGGACAACAGTTCGATTTACACAATTGGCAGTAGCTATAGCGGCGGTGCAGCAATCTGGCATGTAAAGGATATTCTCAGTACTTGTTCTGATTATAATAATTGCATGACCCAATCCCCACCGTTGGTTGACCTGGAGGAGGCAAATAATGCTGATCTGGACAACGGTTCCTCCCAAGGCCGGACTACACACCTCTTTTACAGTGCCAACAGCGCGACCTTTGATAACAGCAGTACTCCGGACAGCAAACTCTACGACAACTCTTCTTCGGGAATCAGCGCCACCAGTATCAGCGCAGCCGGTGACAATATGACTTTAACCATCAGCAAATAAGAGAAATATGAAACTCATCAGTTTGACTATTGTTCTGCTCAGCGGTTTTGCCATGAATTTAATGGCGGTGCCGGCTGCGCCTTATTTAATCACCTTCGCCCAACCGGACGGCTCGACCTTTCAAGCTCATCTCAAAGGTGATGAGAATTTCAGTTGGATTGAAACACAAAATAAACAGGTGCTGATCAAAAGCAATACCAGTGGTTTTTTTGAATTTGCGATAATAGAGGAGGATGAGGATAAAAGCTTAAAGCTTGTGCCTTCTGGAATTCCGGTGATTAAGCGTGGTCAATCCGCACTGAGGTCTGATACTGGGGTCCCAAATGTTACACGTGAACAACTGGGAAAAATGTGGCAAAGTAAAATCGCCGCGAAAAGAAATATTAAACTCGTGCCTGCTAAAAACTCTCCATGACCTAGAGTCTTAGTGCATCAACTAAAGCGGGCTAACTGCATACCGAGATAGCACATTCCAAGGCAGACTACAGTATTGACTGCGATATTGAGCATAGCTCGCCAGACGGCACCGTTAAGTAATAGTTGAACTGATTCAAGACTGAAAGTCGAAAAAGTGGTGAAGGCTCCCAAAAATCCGACAGCTATGCCAAGCCGAAGAGCGCTGTTGATTTCCGGACGATCAAGAAAAACAGTCGCCAGCCAACCCAGTGCCAGTGAACCCAATACATTTACTGCCAGTGTTCCGTAAGGCAGAAAATCTCCAAGACGGCGTCCCATTTCTCTGGCAACTAAAAATCTGGAGACAGAACCACAAGCGCCGCCAAGTGCAATCGCCAGCAAAGATATTTCAGACATTTTTCAACAGCTAAGATTTAAGATAAGGTTTTTGTTATTTGTTACAAAAACAGCCCGATACGGGCTTAGGAATTATTCAAGCGTGGAAAAGTATGGAATGATGAGTTTTTCAGCGTAACGGTCAGTCATATTTCCAGCCAGCTTTTGAATTTCTGTTCGAGGACTTCCAGAGAAGAAGGCCCGGCTTTTTCTACAAGAATCTTTATTTCATCCAGCGCCATTATTCCACTGCGGTAGCCTTCCGCATAAAGTTTTATCGAATTTCCGGAATCGGTCAAACTGTATCCCGCAAGTGAGGGCTTGATGATCAAGTCCGCCTGGTCACGCTGGTGATGGATCGTGCGGTCAATAGCGATACTGAAGGCATTCAGCAAAACTTCCACCAGTGATTCCGGTTGTCGGTAACCTCCGCTGCCTAAGTCAACTCCGACACAAACCTTTGCCCCCATTTCTTTGAGAACCTTCACCGGGACATTTTCTACAATTGCCCCATCTACCAGCATTCGCCCATTAATCTGGGCCGGCATAAANACCCCCGGAATGCAGGTGCTGGCCATAATTGCATCNGCAAGACTTCCGGTTTTAAAAACNACTTTTTCACCGGTTGAGATGTCCGCTGCCACAATTGCCAGTGGAATTAACGAATCTTCAATCAGTACGTCNCCCAGATATTTTTCAATGAACTTACCGATTTCTGTGTTGGAAAGTAAACCCAGTTTTGAAAAAGTTAAATTAGTTGCTTTTAACCAACGTAAATTACGGGCAATATTTCTGATTTCTTCCGGCGCCATGCCGAATGCATAAAAAGCTGCAGCCATTGCACCGGCACTTGTCCCGCACAAAAACCCGGGGCGTAGGCCTTCTTCTTCTAACGCTTTCAAAACTCCGAGATGTGCAGTTCCCCGAAAGGCGCCTCCGCCTAANGCCAGGCCTAATGTATGTGGCTCTTCTTCCATTATTTATTTTGTGTTCTTAATTAAGTTCTTATTGACAAAGTGTTTTCTTGTCATCCAGGACATTATCCGGAATTCAATATTTTTTTGCCTTTGATCGAAATAATCTTCCCCTGAGGAGCCTCAGGATTTATTTCATTTCAGGATTGCTGATTCTGGTGCGGGTGGATTTTAGACATTATTTCTAGACAGTAATTATTAACAGTACAAAATAATTGTATAGTCTGTCCAAAACTTATTCAACCAGAAATTTTGCCAGNTCCTGTCTTTCGTGAGGTGCATGAATTGGATTTTTCAGCAGGAGTACTCCAGTGTAAGGTGATTCCAATTCCAAACTTCCTTTTCGTGTGTAAACCGTGGCGATCACATCACCTTCTGTAACCGCGTCACCTGCATCTTTGTGCCAGCAGAGAATCCCTCCGGCTGGAGAATACCACTTTTTAAGCTGCGTTTCTGTTTGCCATATTTTTGATCCTTCAACTTTAGGCAGCAGNCCGAAAAAGCGTCTGAGGAAAATCAGGCTTTCTTTAACCCACTCNCCNTGNACNCTNCNNCTNGAAGACAGTTCAAAGGTCANNGNNACTTTTCCACGNTGAAAATTAGTNTCTGAAAAACTATTGGATGGTATTTCCCAGGACAGCAGGTGTGGAATCCCNAGACCAGTAACGTGTTCTATTTCTGTCTTGTGAAAGTAAATATGTGGTGCGGTCTCTATTCCTGCGGTGTGGAGATCAAGTACAATATCTGCCGNCGCCGACAAGTCCAGTAAAGTCTTGATCCAGCGTCCTTCCTGGCTTGGCTCATCCTTTAAATTTCCAATCCTGTTCCAGTTCCAGCAGTTTTGCTGGTTGGTGTGCAGGTTGTTGTACCCGGTCTGCACTCCCATGATCTGGCTGTCCAGACCCATTGGATTTGAAAGAGGGACACAAATGAAATTGTATGCAAGCTGATTAGCTTCAATTTCTTTCATGAATTCATGCACGACCGGAATGCCGGTCAGTTCTATGCCATGAATTCCTGCCTGCAGATAAACCGTCTTGGTTGCATCAGGATGGAAATACCGCCATACGTCAATTTCAAAAGTTGCGTCACTGGCCGTGCTGTGCAGAGGAATAGTTTCACAGGTAAATTTTGGTGTCATTTTATAAAATAAGNTTAGTAAACGTCTCCTGGAAAATTTGTATGTTTCATAGTACCAACTTCNACATAAACGATTTGCTTTTCTTGAATGAATACATCTTCCTCCTCCAGCAAGTTTAAGCCGGATAATTTGCTATNAATTAGCAAGATAGTTTAAGTTTATCTATAACTAAATGCAGTATTCAAGCCAGTTTTAAGCAGGAGTAGTCACATCCTGAAGACCCCATATTCAGTTTTTTCAAGCGGTGCGTTAAATGCGGCGGATAGGGCCAATCCGAGCACCATTCTTGTATCAGAAGGATCGATGATCCCATCATCCCAAAGCCGCGCAGTCGCGTAATATGGATGTCCCTGATGTTCATATTGTTNACGTATGGGACGTTTAAATTCCTCTTCCTCCTGCGCGCTCCATTTTTTCCCGGAAGCCTCAATATTTTCCCGTTTAACAGTTGCCAGTACCGAAGCTGCCTGCTCACCACCCATCACAGAAATACGAGCATTTGGCCATGTCCAGAGCATACGCGGACTATAGGCTCTGCCGCACATACCGTAATTCCCTGCACCATGTGAACCCCCAATGATTATGGTAAATTTTGGAACTTTCGCACAGGAAACAGCTGTCACCANTTTTGCTCCGTCTTTGGCAATTCCACCGTGTTCGTATTCCTGTCCTACCATAAATCCAGTTATATTCTGNAGAAAGATCAGTGGAATTCCACGNTGATTACACAATTCCACAAAGTGTGCACCTTTGAGTGCGGACTCAGAAAACAGGATCCCGTTATTGGCTACAATACCGACAGGGTAGCCGTGAATGTGGGCAAAAGCAGTCACCAGCGTTGTTCCGTATAGTGCCTTGAATTCATGAAATTCAGAAGCGTCAACTAGCCGTGCAATCACTTCTCGAACATCAAAAAACTGCCGGTTATCTACCGGGAGTATTCCATGCAGTTCCTGTTGTGCAAAAAGCGGGTCCACTACAGGTTTTGTCTTCACGGGCATTTCTTTTTTACGATTCAGTCCAGCCACTATTTCTCTGGTGATGCTTAAGGCGTGAGTATCATTTTGCGCAAGATGATCAGTTACTCCGGAAATCCTGCTGTGAATTTCACCCCCGCCCAGTTCTTCGGCTGTTACAGATTGTCCGGTTGCCGCTTTCACTAAAGGGGGCCCACCTAAAAAGATTGTACCCTGTTCCCTGACGATCACATTTTCATCGCTCATTGCAGGGACATACGCACCACCGGCTGTGCAGGATCCCATCACCACAGCAATCTGAGAAATGCCTTTTGCAGATAAATTTGCCTGATTGTAGAAAATTCTCCCGAAATGCTCCTTGTCCGGGAATACCTCATCCTGCCTTGGCAGGAAAGCACCTCCGGAATCAACCAGGTAAATGCAGGGCAGGTGATTTTCGAGCGCTATTTCCTGTGCGCGCAAATGTTTTTTAACGGTAATGGGATAATAAGTACCGCCTTTGACAGTTGCGTCATTTGCTACAACCATTACTTCTATTCCGGAAACACGGCCGATACCGGTAATTATNCCGGCAGCAGGAACATTGTCATCATATAAATCATCTGCAGCCAGGGGAGAGAATTCTAAAAAAGGACTGCCTGCGTCAAGTAACAAACGTATCCGGTCACGTGACAGAAGTTTCCCGCGTTCAATGTGTTTTTTACGCGCTTTTTCACTTCCGCCCAGAGCTGATTCTTGAAGCTTCATTCGGAGATCGTCTACTAATTTACCCATTTGTTCCGAGTTTTTTTGGAAGTCTTCGGACTGGTTATCTATTCTTGTGGAGAAAGCAGGCATTAAAGTGTTCAGGGTTCAGGTTTTATTCNGCTATGATAAAAAGATTAAAGATGGCATTTCTTTGAGGTTAGCAGGACTCGTGTTTTATTTCAAACAAATCGGGGTGGCTACAGACTAAACGGTTTTAAATACCAGTCATATTCATGGNCAGCTATCCTGCTCAAAAAGCGGGGTTTTTCACTGGATTTCAAATTGGCAAATAAGCGGAAATAATTCCTACCGAAATATTCCGGCAAAATTTTGGTCTGTTCAAAGCTATTCCGGGTCAGTTTTCATGTCCGTGGGAGTACTGTGTTAGTGATTAAATACGCTTTGCCATCATCAAGAGAAGGCGGTTCTTATCCGGAGTACAAACCGTGGTGGATTCCACGGATTCAGCTTTGAGGTCTTAGAAAGTCCGTATATTTGTTTAAACAGCTTTCTATTTTATCCCAAATTTCTCTGCAGTCTGGTCAAGAGACAGTTTAATCAAATCAGACATTTCGTCAATTTGCTCAACTGTAATGGTCAAAGGTGGTGAGACAACCATGGTGTCTTTCAGAGCACGCATTACAATATTGTTCTCAAAACAAATAGTTTTGCATGCATCACCAACTTTTTTATCACTGGGAAAAAACTGTCTTTTTTCTTTATTTTCCACCAGCTCAATNGCNCCAAGNANCCCAACGTTGCGNACTTCACCGACAAGTGGATGGTTTTCAAATTCCTTCCAGCTTTTTTTCAGGTAAGGACCAGTTTCGTTGGCCACTTTTTCAACGAGTTTTTCATCCTCAATAATTTTAATGTTTTCAAGCGCAACCGCACATGCGGCTGGGTGGCCTGAATAGGTGAAGCCGAGGGCAAAATCGCCTCCTTTTTCAATTAACGCATCCATAACGCGGTCATGTATCATAACTCCACCTATCGGCAAATAACCTGAAGACAGCCCTTTTGCAATTGGCATCAGATCTGCTTTAATGTCAAATGTTTCACTGCCAAACCACTTTCCTGTACGACCGAATCCGCAGATAGTTTCATCTGCAATTAAGAGGATTCCATATTTTTTACAAATTCTTTGTATTTCAGGCCAATAAGTATCAGGTGGGACAACCACTCCGCCGGCACCCTGTATGGGCTCACCGATAAATGCTGCAACTTTTTCCTCACCGATTTCCTTAATTTTAGTTTCCAGGCATTGTGCGGTTTTAAGTCCAAAATCATCCNNTGACAAGTCTCCTCCTTTTCCATACCAGTATGGATGGTCAATATGGGCAATTTCAGGGATAGGCAATCCGTCCATTTCATGGGCAAAACTTTGTCCTCCTAAACTTGCGGCCGCAACTGTGCTGCCATGATAGGCTTCGTTACGGCTGATGATATATCTTTTTTCAGGTTTATCAAGTAAACGCCAATAGCGCCTGACTGTTCTAATTACTGTGTCATTTGCCTCAGAACCGGAGCTAGTGAAAAATACGTGGTTGAATCCTTCAGGGGTTATCTCTGCAAGTTTTTTCGCGAGAGCAATTGCAGGAGGAGTTGTTGTTTTGAAAAAAGTGTTGTAATAAGGCAATACTTGTAACTGTTCATAGGCCGCCTTTGCCAGGTTTTTACGTCCATAACCAACATTGACACACCACAATCCAGCCATGGCGTCAAGTATTTTTTCACCGTTTGAGTCCCAGAGATATATCCCGTCAGCGCGTGTAATTACACGAGCGCCGTCTTTTAGAAGAGCTTTAGGATCTGTAAAAGGGTGCAGATGATGTTGACTGTCAAANTGTTGAAGTTCTGAGGTATTTTCTNCAAAATTCATAATNTCTCTGATGTTANAAGTTGTTTTGATGCNTTATTATTTTGATGATTTGGTGCTTAACTGCATAGATTTTAGTTTGCGTTTCTTTTCAAAGCGCAACTTATAATGCGGAACCCAAAAGTCATGCAGCCAGCAGTGCCGGTTCTATGCTGGGCAACGTGATTCCAAAAAAATTTTCAGGGGAGTGGTCCATAAATCCATCGCTGCTTCTTCGATTGAATGTTCGATCTTCCGTAAACTTGAAGAAAGAATGACAGTCACAAAGAATAATCTGTAACAGCTAAATTCTGTACATACTAATATATTTTAAGGAAATCGTCACTGAAAATATTCTCCAGAGTATATATATTTTGTGGAGAGGATAAACAAAAAAATGGTTAGAGATTCCCCATTTTTTTACCAGAAGTTCACTAAGTATTGAGCATATTTCTGGCTAAGCGCAAACCTTCAAAAAGATCACTTGCCAGCATGTATTTGTTTTTTGTTTTTTGCGTAAAACATTCTGCAGCAAGGCCGTGCATGTAGGCTCCTGTCAAAGCAGCGTTAAGTGGTGATAGACCTTGTGCGAGAAAACCGCCGATGAAACCACTGAGGACATCTCCGGAACCCGCAGTGGCAAGCGCGGAATTTCCGGTAGGATTGATGAATATTTTTCCATCAGGACTGCCGATCACTGTATATGCACCTTTGAGCAGCAGAACCACATTCCATTCTTGGGCTAATCGACGAGCAGTTGCGATTCTGTTTTGCTGAATTTCTGTAACACTCTGTCCACAAAGCCGGGACAACTCACGTGGATGCGGTGTAATGACAGCAGTGCCAAGTCTTTCCTGCAAGGCTTCTTCATCCAGATTATTAAGTCCGTCTGCATCAATCAGTAGTGGACCCGACAGATGTTTCGTCAGATGTTGCACAAAAGCCACGGTTTTAGAATGAACTCCCAGTCCGCAGCCGAGTACTACGGCATTACGTACAGAAGCAAGTTGTTCCACAAAATCTGCATGCTCTTCTGAAAAATACTCTGAAGCATTGTGTGGACTGACTGTCATTACTTCCGCCGCCTGTCCAGGAAGATGATCACGAAGATCTCCTGGAACGCAGGCACTGACCAAACCGACACCGCTCTTTAACGCGGCTGTAGATGAGAGACTTGCCGCACCGCCCATGCCACTGGAACCGCAGACAGTAAGTAAATGTCCGGAAGAACCCTTGTGAGCGTCTGGAAGACGCTCAGGAATCAATTCACGGACAAACTCTGCTGTTAACAAATAAGTACAGGGGGTGGAAATATTTATTGAAGATTCTGACGCAGAATCTTTTGCAGGAAGTTTTTCAGGCCATATTTCTGGAATTGAGATATCTGCTATGTGGACTTTACCGGTATAAAGAACACCCGGATGTTGATAACAACCGGGCTTGCCTGTTTGAAAAGTAATGGTGTGCTGGCAACGGGCTGCAATCCCTAAAATTTGACTTTCGTCAGTAGAAACTCCGGAAGGAATATCAACGGCAACACGTAATGCAGTCTTGTTTGAATTGAAAATTTCTATCCATTCCCGATAAGCACCTTCGATTGGCTGTTCAATGCCGATTCCGAAAATAGCGTCAATGAGGACATCTGCTTCTTCTATCAGGCGGGAGGCATTTGCATCCGGGAAAGAAGCACTTTCTCCAAATTGTTCCCACAATAATTGATTTTTTCGAGCATCACCTTTTTTAGCTTCACCTGCATCTACGACATGAATGTCATAACCGCGGTTTGCCAGCAACCTCGCGATCGCGAATCCGTCACCTCCGTTATTGCCTTTCCCGCAGCAAACAACTATACGGGCGTCAGGATCATTTTTTAATTTGTTTTCTGTCAGCCAATCCGCGACGCTACGGGCCGCGTTTTCCATTAAAACTAATCCCTGAATTCCCAAATCTTCAAGCGCGTGTCTGTCCATTTCGCGCATCGAAAGTGTATCTGCCAGTCTGATCAACTTTTGATAACTTGCATCCATCTGCTGTCAGTAGTTTGACTGCTTTACCAATTCTTCAACAAATTCGATTGATTGCTGGATTTTATTATAGGTGTTTCTATCACTATAATCTATTTTACGTAACTTTTGTTTGGGGAGCTCACCGATGTAAGGGGTGTGGGCTTCGGCTTCACGTAAGCAATAAGAGGAAGCGGTGGCGGTACTACAAAATTTGCTCGTCTCACGATTATTTTCATGAATGGATTTTGCGCTACCCTTTGAGGAAGATGTATATTTGGAGAGTTCTTTCTTTTCGTTTATTTTTTTCTTGTAATCAAGGCTAGAACGCACCATACCTCTAAGTTTTTCAGCAGGAATTCTTTCTTTTTCGTCAGGTGGAGGTGGTTTTATCAGTTCGACTTTTGGAGTTGTTATGCGGACTCTCTTTACTGAATAAGCGGATTTGTCTAATACTACTTTTCCCCTGATAATTGACCAGACGCGTTTGTTTACTTTACGTACCTGCTTTTCTTCATAAGCAGAAACATCAGCAGAACCGCTGATAAAAAGAGCAAGTAAAGCAAGCGAAGCTAACTGTACAAATCGATAATTATCAGTATTGATAGACATAATTCAGTTAGTTTAAGAGCACATTATACTTTACGGACAGGTATTGAATGTTCACTGAGATATTCTTTTACTTGAGAAACTGTATATTTACCATAATGAAAAACGGATGCGGCCAGAACGGCATCGGCTTTGCCAATAGTCAGTGCGTCCCGAAAATGTTCAAAATCTCCCCCACCACCTGATGCAATGACAGGTATGTTGAGGGTGCCGCTTATTGCGGCGGTTAATTCAAGTTCAAATCCATCCTGGTGACCGTCTGCGTCCATGCTGGTTAATAATATTTCCCCTGCACCTCGTGACGCCATTTCCCTCGCCCAGGCAACTGCATCCAGACCGGTAGGGCGGCTTCCTCCGTGACTGAAGACCTCCCATTTTGAGATGTCGTCTGCATGCTGATCTTGTCTACTCAAATCCCGTTTTCTGGCATCAATTGCCACTACAATACATTGTGAACCGAAACGTTTGGCTCCTTCTGTAATTAGATTTGGGTTACTGATCGCGGAAGAATTTACAGATACCTTGTCTGCACCTGCAGTTACAAGAGCGTGTATATCATCAAGTGTAGAAATTCCACCGCCTATAGTAAAAGGTATAAACAATTCACGTGCCAAGCGTGTTGCCAGTTCAATTGTTGTTCCCCGATTTTCATTGGAAGCAGTAATATCGAGAAAAACAAGTTCATCTGCAGACTGTTCATTATAACGCTGAGCAAGCTCCAGAGGATCACCTGCATCACGTAAACTGACGAAACTGGTGCCTTTGACCACACGGCCTGCTTTTATATCGAGGCATGGAATAATACGGCGTGCTAACATTTGAATATTTCCTTTAAATCAAGTTTTCCTTCGTAAATTGCTTTTCCGCTGATTACCTGATCGACACCGTCCTCTTCCAGGGTTTTAAGCAGTTCAAGATCCCCCATTGAAGAAACACCACCGGAAGCAACGATTTTTAAGCCGGTACGCCGTGCAAAATCACCGAGTGCCTCCAAATTTGGACCGCTTAACATACCGTCACGGGCAATATCTGTAAAAACTATTCTTTGAATACCAAACTTTTTCCAACGCAAAGCAAACTCGACATCGTCAATTTCAGTTCCTTCCTGCCAGCCTTCTATCGAAACTTTTCGGTCACGTGCGTCGATTCCCAGAATAACTTTCTCTCCGGAAAAGCGTTGAATAACTTCCTCCAGAACATCCGGATTTTTGACTGCCATCGTCCCGACTATAACTGACGAAACTCCAAGTTCAAACATCTGCTCAATATTTTCCGCGTTACGTAAACCTCCACCCAGTTGGACTGGTATTGAAATGTTTTTTAAAATTGAACGAATACTGACTAGATTGGCACCTTTTCCCTTAAACGCTCCGTCCAAATCAACCAAATGTAAACGCTTTGCTCCTGCATCTTCGAAGGAGCGGGCCATGGCGGCTGGGTCATCTGAATAGACGGTTTCAGCGGCTGCCTCTCCCTGGAGGAGTCTAACACAGCGTCCGTTTTTTAAATCAATTGCGGGAATCAGTAACATGACTTTAATATTATTATTGGAGGAAAGGTCTCTCCGAGAGTGAGCACCTTGAAATTATTAAACTTTATATTCCATGATCCAGTAAATCAGCCTTGAAATCAAGTTAGAACGCAGGTTTTTAACTTAAAAAAATGGCTTAAAACTTGAATGTCTGAATGCTGGTAGATTAATCAATACAATTCATCTAGTTTTACCCATCATTCTTCTTAAATTATGCAGGTTACTGCTAAAACTATTCCAGACAAACAAACCGGACTGGAGCGGCAGATCCAGAATAAAGAAAACCAAGCTGTTACAGGGTCGAAGGCTCAAGGCGTTAAAACAGCTGAAAATCTTGTTGACGCAAACGGTGCGGAACGCAACGAGACGTCGCAGTATTTAAAAGTTCTCTCAAGAATAGAAAACCTGCTGATCCAGGAAAAGTTGCCGGATGCAGCAATTGACGGTTTTGTAGGTGCGGTTAAAAAACAGCTTGAGGCAATGAGTGAAGCAGACAGTCAAATGCTGTTAAAACTACCTGAGGCAGTTGAACTGGAATTGAAAAATGTGGATGAGTTGCCTGAGTTGATCAAGAATGAAATCAGGGATCAAAGTAAAACTCCGGCATTGCTTAAGTTACTGCGCCAGCCGAAATTCGCGGATTTGATGCGAACAGACAGTAAACCTGTTCCGCAAACCTACACAGCACAGTCAGCACAGCCTCCCGTTTCAGCAATACCAACTAGGATCAATATTTTGGATATTCCGAAAGCTAATGAAAAACCGGTTCTTGCCGCTGTACCGAAAACCGTAGATAACTCAGCAAACAGGAAAAGTTCAGGTATGACAAAGCTGACGGCTTAAGGAGCTTCTCCAAAACGCTTATTATTGAATTCCCAAATTAGTCTGTTGTGTTCGTGATGAATTTGCCGACAAATTCACTGCCAATTTTCATTTCAAGCCCACCGGCCGGTGTAATGATGTTTCCTTTGATTTTCGCCTTATCCATAACGGCCACTAGATTTGTTGCTGTTAAATTGCCTTCCACCCAACCGTCAACCTGAATCACCGGGGCATTAATCTGACCTTTAACTTTACCTGATGCGCCCACGATTACCATATGTTTACTGCTGATGCTGCCTACATAACTTCCATCAATGCGGATACTATCTTTGCTTGCAAGACTTCCTTCCAGTTGTAAATCCTGACCCAAATATCCATTTACCAATTTCATTCTTAAATCCTTTTCTATAGTATTTTAATGCAGACGAGCAGATATATTATTTTGTTATATGCAATAGTAAATTCACTGTAGCCAATTTTCAAGACGTTCACAGGCATCCGCTAATCTTGGGAATAGACTCGTGTACATTTCAAGAGTTGCTTTTCCACTCTGAGGAAAATCCTGCATCAGTTGCGCTCCATCATAATCAACACTTGCAACACGTACCCCCATAAAATCATCCGGCATATAAAAATCTGATCCCGGAAGCAGCGCTACTCCGGTTTCTTCCAAAAGTCTTTTGCTCAATTCCTCACTGTTGTTTATCCCTCTTGAAGTAAGTAGATCCTTAAAATTTTCAAAATCCGGAAACAGATAAAAAGCTCCTTGAGGCTCAGGACAATTCAAGCCGATTTCAGTAAATCTCTGCTGCAAAAATTCCCCTGCTGCTCCATGTATATCACGACAGAGTTCAACATGATTTCTCACTGATTCATAATTTTCAAATCCCGGCAGCACTGCATACTGAATCGGAGCACTAACGCAGCTGAAAGTTTCACTCACAAATGCGGAAAGCGGGCGCGTAATTTCATTCAATTCATCCGGAATCATTGCGTAGCCAAGCCGCCAACCTCCTGCGGAAAACGCTTTTGAGACACCGCTGGTGGTTATTGTTCCTTCCGGATAATACCCGGCAATGCCCTCAAATGGGATTTCTCCAAATTTTGTCAACGCATAAATTTCATCTGAAATTACAATAACTCCGTGCTTCCTGCAAACTTCCGCCAATGATCTTAATTCATCCGGAGTATGGACACTTCCTGTCGGATTACTCGGATTATTAAGAATCAGAATTTTTTGTGGAATATCCTCTCCTGAACATGTTTTGTCTAATTCTGCTGCCTGTAAACGATAACCGTTTTTGATGTCTGTAGTAATTGGAATGAAGGATTTTGAGCGTATCTTTGCCTGTGGTCCGTAACTGACCCAACTTGGAGCAGGTACCATGAGAGGTCCTTCCAAGAGGTAAACTAGTTGGAATATCAGCTCTTTACTGCCGGGACCGATGAATATGTTTTCAGAAGAATAATTGTAGCCAAATTCGCTTTTACAAAAACCTGCAACCGACTGTCGCAATTCCGGCAATCCGTATCCGGAAATATACTGTTTGCGTCGGGCGTTTTCCCGCAAAGCAGCCTGCATTGGTTCCGGTACAGGAAAAGGTGATTCACCAAAACCCAGGTGACAAATATCCTGTCCTTCACTGCGTAATTTCAGCGCAAGTTGATTGATGAACAAAGTTGCGGATTCTTTTAAATCACTTATCTGCCTGTTTATAATCGGCTGCATTAAATATCTTTAAAATTATTAATCAATTTGAATGTGATCTTTCCACTATACCGGAAATTAGCTTGGATGGATTACCGCAATGCAGCAGCCACAGTTGATGAGCTGCTCTGGTTAAACCTACATACAACAATTGTCTGGAACGAATGTCAGGACCGTAAGTAGAAGCATCCGCGTCGGCAATGATAACTGTATCAAATTCCAGACCTTTAGTTTGTGAAATATCTGTCACATCAATTCCCGGAGTGAATGAAAATTCCTGATCGCTGATGAATCGCAGATTAGCAAGATCGGTTATTTGTAATCCTTCATAGAGTGCCAGGGCTGTTTCGCGAGTACGTGTCAAAACAGCGACACTGGCAAGTGGTTCACGGATAGCTAGATCTTCCAGCGTATCGGCAAGAAATGCAACCATCGCACCGCGCTCCCGGAAACGAAAAACATCAACCGGAGCACCATGACGTGTAGAGTGCCAGTCAGTATTTACGCTATTTTCACCGATAACTGTTTTCGCTGCAGTCATTATTTCATTGGTCGAACGGTAGCCAATCTTTAAAGGTGCTAAGGCGGTTACATCAGGTTTTGAACCGTCCGGCAGTGTTAAATGCGTGAGAGATTCTTCCCATGTTTCATGTTTCCGCCCGAGCATTATCCGTTGATCCAAATCTCCCGCTAATGTAACACTGGGATGATTTTCAGGTGTTAAACTTACCAGCAACTGAAACTCAAGCGCACCAAAATCCTGAGCTTCATCGAGCATCAAATGAGTATAGCTCAAAAGCTTACCGTTATTACGCTTTAGTGGCCCCATCAGCAGTTGATAAAGTATCAGTAAAAGTGAATCATCTTCTTCATCGAGCAATGCTTTTTCATCTGCAAAATTAAGTTCGCTACTGCCGTAACCTTCCACTTGATCAACCAGAGAAACACGATCTGACTCTATTCCATGACCTGCATCAAGGCGTTTCTGATACTGTCTAACCGACCAGCTCCAGACGCTGGTGAGTTGAGTTTCGCTAAATTCCCCTGGAGCAAGACGTTCCACTGTTTCAAACATTAATTCCTGACTGACAAGACAATCATTCCAGATCTGGGAAGTTAACAAATGCGGTGCTTCAAACAACTCCGGAAATGACTGCTCCAGCACATTATGAAGTTGTTTCTCCATTCTGGCACTGTCAAGTTTTACCACATTACTGATTGTAACTTCTGCTTTTGACCAGCGCACTAGCCGCAGCAACCGTGGAATCAAGGGTAGTCCTGTCAAACTGTCCCATGCCTCAAGCAATAATTCCAATCCCTCCACTTTGGCAAGTTTTACTGCAAACAATTCCCTGAACTTTAAGGTGCGTTTCTTTATTTCTTCAAGGTAGTATTTTAACCACAATGGATGACGTTTCAGTTCAATAACATCCATTGGAGTATTTTCGGCATAATTTCCAGGCAGTTCAGGTAGAGCNCGNTGTCTAAGTCCGGAGACCCATTTATGGTAAGTCCNGGGNCTTACACCGTTTACACCCAAAGCAGGCAGCACCCTGGACATATAGTTTGCTAAGGCNGGTCCGAAAACTATCGGTAGTACAGTTTTTGGTTTAAAATATTGAGGCTTTTTTGTCATCAAATAAGCCAGTCTATGCAGGGCGACTGTGGTCTTTCCGGAACCGGCTCCTCCTTGAATCAATATTATTCCTGATTCAGAATGCGTAATTACCTCAAACTGCTGAGGATCCACAAGTGCAGTTATTTGACGGAGATGTTTGTCCACCCTGTAACCGGAAAAACTGAGGTCGGTTGTTTTTTCTGAATTGGATGATGATTTTTCTGGTACTTGAAGTTCGTCAAGAGTTTTTTNCTGTCCACTTTCCAGACGTGGTGTTTTTTGACTGACCAAATGCCATTTATTACTTNCACCCTGTTCTGAAGCTAAATCTTCAAGAACACCACCTGGCCAGCTTATCCGCATCAAGTTACCATTTTCGATCAACAACATCCTCCGTGTGATCAACTCTCCTTCNAGTTCCCTCTCTCCAATATCTTCCACATACTCTTCACCTTCACGGTAACGGTAAAAGATTTGACTGATCGGGGCATTTTTCCAGTCAACGATTGGGCAGGGCAAGTGTGTGGAAAAGCAGTTCTGGTTGCCAATCAGCAGATCACGTACGCGGTTGTTTTCACTTAAACGGATGTGTGCAAAATAAGGTGTGTCCAGATTATAACCTGAAGCAGAATTGTGCGAATCCTGCTGTGAGTGGAGTAAAACCATCCGTTCCATTTGCGCCATTACTGCAGGTACATCCTCAGGCAGAGTGTCCGCAAGNGAATCTCTCAGTTCGATGATGTCCTCAAGCTGGAGGTTGCTTATATTACTTTCTTTATCTTCTGCAGCAAGCATCAGCAAACCTTGTTTTACCAGGAGCAGGAGTTGTTGTTCCTCCTCCAGTACTTTTGCCTGTACTTCAGATAATTCCGTATTATTTGTCATTCTTCTTATTATACGTTTACTCTTTGAATTTTAGCACCCAAAGCATTGAGTCTCTGGTCAATATTTTCATATCCACGATCTATCTGGTCAATATTATGTATTTCCGTTGTACCTTTTGCACCAAGTGCAGCAATCAACAAAGCCATACCTGCTCTAATATCCGGAGATGAAACACGTGCTCCTTTGAGTGGAGTTGGACCGGAAACAACTGCCCTGTGCGGATCACAAAGAATTATTTGTGCTCCCATTTCAATTAGCTTATCTACCCAGAATAAACGGCTTTCAAACATTTTTTCAAAAATTAATACCGCACCTGTACACTGTGTGGCAACCACCGTCATGATGCTAGTTAAATCCGCAGGAAATCCCGGCCATGGTGCATCGTCAATTTTTGGTATTCCTCCTGGGATATCTTTTTGAACTGTAAGTTTTTGTTTTTTCGGAATCAGCAAATCCTCNCCTTCAACTTTAATTTCCACACCAAGTTTTTCAAACATTAAACGCGTCATCCGCAGATATTNGACACCTGCGTTTTTGATCAGTAATTCGCTGCCTGTAACCGCGGCTAAACCTATAAAAGATCCAACTTCCGTGTGATCAGGCTGAATTGTGTAATCTCCTCCTGCCAGTTTTGGTACACCTTCGATTATGAGTAAATTGCTGCCGATACCTTCGATTGCTGCTCCGAGCATAACCAGAAAATGACAGAGTCCCTGAACGTGCGGTTCACAGGCTGCGTTATAAATACTGGTTTTACCTTCCGCAGTAACCGCAGCCATGACAGCATTTTCTGTAGCCATCACGCTTGCTTCATCTAGGTATATCTCTGTACCTNTCAAGGCATTTGAANGCATTTGATAGAGGCNATCCTCATTTAGAGTAATCTNCGCACCNAGTTTTTCGAGGGCCANAAGATGAGTGTGAACNGGCCTTAAACCGATTCGGTCACCGCCTGGAGCAGGCAGATCTATGGAATTGCTGCGGGCCAGTAGTGGGCCAGCCAGCAGGAAAGAGCCTCTGATCCGCTTTGCTTGTCCTGAGTCCGGAACAGTGGACTGCAGATGGCTGGAATCAAAGCGGAAAGTATGTTTGTCAATTTGCTTAATTTTTACGCCGAGACTGACCAGCAGCTCACGCATGATCGCAATGTCGAGAATATCCGGCACATTGTGTATTGTAACAGGTTCATGTGCCAGCAACGTTGCTGCAAGTACCGGCAGTGCTTCGTTTTTGTTGCCTGAAGGTGTGATGCTTCCGGAGAGTGAAATACCTCCCTCCACAATAAATTTTTGCATTTATATCTATTTCTTTTTGTGAAAATTTTGCTGTATGACTTATCTACCCGAAAAGAGTATTTTCGTCATCAGCAGAGTCAGGTTATTTGTTTTAAGGCCCTGGTTGAATTTATCTTAACTCAGTTGAAACAGCAGGCTGGTAAAATTCGTTTAACTCATTTCCGTAAACCCCGAGCCTAAGTGATGACGCAGTCTTTCCAAATTACCGGGAATTGTGGTCAATGTCATCATGATTCCCCCCTCCTGATAATCAATGTTATCTACCCTGCTCCATTCGTAAATGTTTGCTAACTGTTGTGAGTGCAGATAATCGAGACGAATAGTCACAGTTTTCATGCGTTCATCAAAAAAATGCAGGATCTTTTTTCTTATAATATCAACTAAGCTTGAGCTGTTATCATGTCCGTTTTCTGTAGAATTTTTCACAGAAACAAAAACAGCCTCCGGATACATTTTTTCCAACATTAATAAACGTGTAGGAGAAATGCGGTCTATTTTATTAAACACTTTAATAATTGGAATAGAGAGCGAATCCAGATCTTCCAAAACATCTGCGGTCGTTTGCAAATGCTCATCGATATTGTTACTCGCGTCTACAATCTCCAGCAGTAAATCCGCATCTTTGACAGTTGAGAGAGTTGAACGGAATGCCGCCACCACTTCATGAGGAAGATTACTGATGAAACCAACTGTATCAGAAAGCAGTACTTTGGGCCGTGTATCCTCTTCTAAAAGCCGTGTTGTCGAATCAAGTGTGGCAAATAGGCGATCTTCCACTAACAGTCCTGAATTTGTCAGGGCATTCATAATTGTGGATTTCCCTGCATTTGTATAACCGATCAGGCTCACCTGCAGGCAATTTGAACGTCGTTGTTTTTGAGTGTTACGTTCCTTGTCGACGCGTTCCAACTGAGCTTTGAAACGTGTTATTCGCTGACGCAAAAATTGTCTGTCTTTTTCAATCTGCTTTTCACCTGTACCACGTGATGCACCAATTCCGCCACGTTCCCGGTCAAGGTGTTTCCACAATCCTACTAAACGGGGCAATAAATATTCAGCCTGTGCTAAACCGATTTGTAGCTTTGCTTCACGGGTACGTGCATTTTTTGCAAAAATTTCTAAAATCACCTGAGTGCGGTCCAGCACCTCACACTCTAATATTTTCTCTAAATTCTGGGTTTGTTTAGGACTGAGTTGATTATCAACCAGCAGTGCATCAACTGCTTCATTTTTAAGCGTTAATTTAATCTCATCCAGCTTACCTTTACCAAAAAAATATGCAGGATGAATTTGTGAACGTGCCTGTACAATTTTTCCTGCCACTTCTCCACCTAGGGAATAGGTGAGTGACGACATTTCTTCCAGTGAACTCTGGACTTCTGCGTTTGATTTATGTGGCAGTTGTAAGGAAACAATTAAAGCACGTTGCCAATTATTGAATAATCTGTTCTCGTCCATTTAGCTATGGGTTATGACTCATGTCTTGCTATATTTTCGCACAGAATTATAGCATAAAAAGCAGTTGAATGTACAATTAAAAATATCTAAAAACACACGCTGAAAGCCAAAATCAATTGCGGAATTGTCTTCGCTTTAAAACTGTCTGTGACAGCGGCTTCGTTTTTAACTGTTATTTGTTGATGTAGGACTCACGCATTTCACGTTTGAGAGTCTTCCCCGCGACATTGCGTGGAAACGAATCGTAAATTTCGACAGCAGAGATCCGCTGAAATTTTGCGTCTACACGTTCATTGGTCCATATGATCATTTCGTTTTGACTGAGATTTTGAGCATGATGAAAAATGATTGCCGCAATCGGTGTTTCTCCCCATTTTTTGTCAGGAACACCAAACACTGAAACTTCGGCCACCGCAGGATGCTGAATGATTACTTCTTCAATATCTTTTGGAAAAACATTGACGCCACCACTGATGATCATATCTTTAACACGATCCACCAGAAATAAAAACCCATCTTCATCAAGATAGCCTAAATCACCGGAATGCAGCCAGCCTTTGACAATTGTTTTTTTTGTTAATTCAGGCTGTTTGTAGTAACCGCTCATCATCATAGGGCCGCGTCCACAAATTTCTCCAACCTCTCCTGCTTTACATTCTTCACCGTTTTTCCGCAAAATTTTTATGTCAATAAAGGGAGGTGCCGCACCCACAGATCCTACTTTACGCAGAGCATCGTCACGGTCCAAATGTGAAAAAAATCCTTCAGTAACTCCGTATAATTCGTAAAAAATTCCGGGTAAAATTTCATTTAATTTGTGCTTGTATTCCAGCAACAGCGGTGCACCGACATTTTGGAGCATTTCCAGTGAACGCAGTTTTTCGGCTTCAAAGTCCGGATGATTAAGCAATGCCGTAATTTGTGCCGGCACCATAACCATGTGAGTCACTTTTTCTTTTTCAACTGCTGCTAAAACTGCTCCCGCGTCAAAGTAATGGTGCAGAATATAAGTCGCACCTAAAAACATCCACGGCATTAAATCCAGCATAGCCCCGTTGAACACAATTGCACCTGCATGCAGCACAATACTTTCCGGAGTCATGCGCCAGGCGGAAGCAAAGTGAGTGCAGTAGTTGGCACGCACATAATGCGTGTGAACGATCCCTTTTGGCGCTCCTGTGGTTCCACTGGAATACATGATGTTGTAGACATCATCATCGCTCAGTTGCGCATCAGGAGGTTCGTCCGAAGAGGCTCCTGCGATAAAATCTGGATATTTTTTAAAGCCTGAATTAATTTTGCTTTCGCCCAACAGTATCCAGTGCTCATTTTGAATTGCAGGAAGCTCATTTTTGATGTTACCCAGTGTCTCCGCAAATCCCGCATCCGCAAAGACAACCACAGTATCCGAGTCACGGAGCAATGTCGCCAGTCCCGAATCTTGCAGCAAAGGACTTCCCGGCACAATCACGATTCCTGTTTTCGCGGCTGCCCAATAAAGCAGCATCAATTCTTCACAATTTGGCAGAACAGTCGCCATTTTTTGTCCTTTGCGAATTCCGGAATCCAGTAATGCATTTGCCAGTCGATTCACACGTGAATTTAATTCGAGGAAATTTAAACGCTCCTTGCCGACTACAAATGCGAGGTGTTCCGGTCGATAACGGGAGTGTCTGGGTAAAAGGGAGCCGATGTTCATTTTTTAATTTTCAGCTGGGATATATGTTCTGCTATTTGTTAATTTATAATGAGGTGATAAATAGCACAGACGTTTTGCACTTTCAAGCAAAAGCTGGAATCATCAAGGAGTAGTTTTAAGCAACAAGAGGATATTTTTCTGCAGATAAAAAAGATGCTTTGAACAAACAAGAGTGCAGAGTGTAACTTAGAGAATAAAAATTAATTCTAACTAACTTATATTATAAGAAAATATACTCATAGCGAAATTGCAAAAATTGGACATAAAATATTTTTTGCTTGAAGCAAACCGGCTGAACTTTAAAATGAAACTGAAAAGATTCCTAACATTTTTTTTCATAATTCTGCTCTCACTTGTATTGTCAAGTTGCAGTATTTCCGAAAGATCCCGCGCAGATTACCTGTCTGCTTCAATCGCTGCACCAGAAGCTCCTTTGCTTGCGGAAGTGATCATGCATCTGCAACTGGATTATGTGCATCCTGAAAAATTGGAACCGCAGAAATTACTTCAAGGTGCTTTAACTGAACTTGGACGGATGGTTCCGGAAGTCTGGGTTGTTCCTGAATTTGAGGAAAATGGTCAAGGTGCGAGATTACAGGTCAGACTTGAGAAAGAAACTTCAGTCCTGACTGTTGAAAAATTGAACGGGCTTTATGATTTACACATCACTTTGCAGAAGTTGATGAAGTACCTTTTGCGAAAAAATCCCCAACTGACGCAGTTAAAAATTGAACAGCTGTTTGCACGTGGAATATTGAACCAGTTGGATGCATATTCAGTATTGTTATCGAATGATATTTTTCAGGAATTCAATATCAACATCGGAGGTCAATTTGCAGGAGTGGGACTGGTAGTAGGTACCCGTGGCGGTCAGTTGACGGTGATTGCACCGATGGACGGAAGCCCTGCAGCAAAGGCGGGAATGAAACCGCTTGACCGCATAGTCGCTGTTGATGATGAAAAAACAGAATACTTGACACTCGAAGAGATTCTNCATCGTTTGCGCGGAAAAACAGGTACCCCCGTTACTCTCAGCGTGCTCAGAAAAGGGCAGGCAAAGGCTTTGAAGTTTGAATTGCTACGTGAAGAAATTAAGGTAGAAAGTGTTGAAACTTTTGATTTACAAAGCGGGANTCAAACTGTGCGCTATNTAAGAATCAAAAATTTTCAAATANCTACTTCTCAAGAATTACAGAACAAACTTGCTGACTTAGTTGAGATCAACGGACTGGTACTGGATTTACGCAATAATCCNGGAGGTTTGCTGGAAGAAGCAGTGAGNGCCAGTGATTTATTTTTACCGGGAAATCAGCGAATAGTCAGCACCAAAGGTCCCTCGGTTTCTACCATTTATGATGCAAAACAATTATTTGCCAGCGACCTTTTAGAGGATATTCCGCTGGTTGTACTGATAAACCGCGGAAGTGCTTCTGCTTCAGAAATAGTTGCTGCTGCTTTAAAACAGAATAAGCGTGCAATTGTGATCGGTGAGCAAAGTTTTGGCAAAGGTACAGTTCAAACTCTTTGGGATTTGAAAGACGGTTCAGTGCTTAAGTTAACCATAGGAGAATATTTGACACCTTCCGGACGTTCAATTCACAATATCGGAGTAATGCCTGAATTGAACTTAATTCCGATTACTATTCCACCTGTAAAAAATCTGCAGGAAGCTGATGATCAGCAGCAATCATTTGCTCAGGAACGTTTCCGCCTGTCGACNGAAGAAAATGCGGACAATAGCANCGCTGATTCGGAGAGACTTGAACTGCGCTATTTGTCAGCTAAANCCGCTGTTTTTGATACTGCTGAATTAATTGCTGACGCTGAAATTATAGAAAAANTAAATGCGGATATTTTTGTNGCAANGGCAAAACGCCTGTTGCGGACGTGGAATCCTGAAAAAATAAATTACAGCATTCAGCAAATTTCCAAAGAAGTTGCTCAACAGGAAAGCGAAAAAATCACCAAAGCACTTGCGGAGCACGGTATTGACTGGAGCTTAAATCCTTTCTTNAAAACGCCGGCCGNGGAAAAGCTGAGTTTGAGCTGGTTTGCAGAGGAGATATCTGCAGATCAAGTACAACTAAAAGTTAAACTCCGGAATACAAGTGAACTTTCCGGACAGCGTTTGCTGGTNGTTACAAAGTCCGNCAANATTTTACTGGATGGTTTGGAATTTCCGCTAGGTCTACTTGGGCCGGANNCAGAAGTTGAAAAGACAATTAAGGTAAATTATTTCGCCGGAATGATGGAGGAAACCGAACCGCTTGAACTTGTGCTTTTTGACCATAATTTGCAGAAGTTGAAATCTGTACGTCTGAAGCTGAATTTTTCACCTAAACGAATTCCTTCATTTCGGCTAGCAATGAAAAAATATGACAATGGAGAGCTTGGCAGTCAAGGCAACGGTGACGGAATAGTTCAATCCGGTGAAATAATCGCCTTAGCTTTCAAACTGGCGAATAAAAGTCGGGAAACTGTGCCGGAATTATTACTGAAAATTCGGGGGACCGAAGGTTCATTCAGGGTTAATCGTGGTAAAATAATACTGAAAAATCTTGAGCCTGATCATGAGCAAACGGATTATTTTCTCTTTCAGTCTTTGAAAGGTACAGGGGCTTTAGGAAAAATAAATTTGGAAATGATTGATACAAAATCNGGCACACCAAAGATTGTTCACCGGTGGAATTTGCAGCATACGCTTCCGGAACAAACGGTGGTGACTCCCAAGTTTAGTAGATTGAAATGGCAGGATCTTGACGGAAATACCGTACTGGGNGAAACTGAGTTGCAGTCACTGATTTTGAGAGGTAAAGTNAGTAANGCNGCTGATGTGAGGGACGTNTTTGTGCATTTAAATGATGAAAAAGTGTTTTATTCTGCCAANTTAAATTCNAGCGAAGACAGTCCGGATCAGCAATCTNGTAAAGAAGAATTTCTGTTTAGCACTTTACTAAAACTGGTTCCGGGGAAAAATCAAATCTCAGTTTTTTCACGGAANCGCTNCGGANTTACTTCAGAGCGCAGATTGAGAATTTTACGCAGACAATGAAAGTGAGNTGGAAANAATGTCTGCTGCTTAACGATAATTCGTAAACTGCACGTCAAAGTCAAAATCCTGNTCTTTGACAGCCTGCATCACNGCCTGNAGGTCATCCTTCTTTTTGCTGCTGACACGTACAGAATCGCTCTGAGTTTGCGGCTGAACTTTGATTTTGCTTGATTTGATAAATTGATTGATCGTTTTGCACTGCTCTTTGGTCAATCCCTGCTGCACAGTAATCTCCTTTTTTTGCACTCTCCCGCTTGNTTCAGTCTTACCGTATACCAATGATTTTACCGGNACNGAACGTTTGATCAACTTAGTCAGCAAAATGTCGATTGTGGTCTGCATTTTCATTTCATCATCTGCAGTTATCATTAATGCAGGTTTAGTTTTATCAAAAGCAATTTCACAGTTTGAACCTTTGAAATCATAACGGTTATCAATTTCCCTGCGCGCCTGATCAACCGCGTTGGTTACTTCCTGAATGTCAATTTCGCAGACTATATCAAATGAAGCCATTTTAGTTTTTTTGGTTAGATGTTTTTAATTTGGCAGAAACTTAACACACTTTTTGTGAAAGCGCGGCCTTGATGAAACCATTTATATCACCGTTCAGGACAGCTCGAGTGTTTCCTGCTTCCCAGTTTGTGCGATGATCTTTCACCATCTGATAGGGATGCAGAACGTAACTTCTGATTTGACTGCCCCAGGCATTTTCCTGTTTTTTGCTGCTTTCTAATTCTTTCTCTTTATTCAACTCTTTCTGTTGTAAATCAAACAATTGCGCTTTGAGCATTTTCATCGCGGTGGCTTTGTTCTTGTGCTGGGAACGTTCATTTTGACACTGCACCACAATTCCGCTGGGAGCATGTGTTATACGTACAGCAGAGTCAGTTGTATTTACATGTTGACCGCCTGCGCCGCTCGCACGGTATGTGTCAACGCGTATATCGTCAGNGTTTATTTCAACTTCGACATCATCATCGATTTCTGCATAAACAAAGACAGACGCAAAAGATGTATGACGCCTCTTTTGTGAATCAAAAGGTGAAATACGAACCAGTCTATGAACTCCAATTTCAGTTTTTAATTTACCATATGCATATGCACCTGTTACCGAAAAAGAGACTGACTTGATTCCTGCTTCATCACCAGGAAGATAGTCAAGCAACTGGAATTTATAGCCTTCCTCTGAAAGCCATCTACGGTACATTTCATAGAGCATCGAGGCCCAGTCTGTGGACTCTGTCCCTCCCGCGCCGGGATGAATTGATACGATGGCATTTCTGTCGTCTGCGTCACCGTTAAACAATCCTGTTATTTCGAGGGAATCAAGATCATTATCAAGTTTAGTGCATGAATCAAGAATTTCTCTCAATAACTCCGCGTCCTCTTCTTCGCGATACAAATCGGCCGCAGCTTTCAAATCATCATGCAGGGAATCCAGTGTACGCCAACCTTGAATTGAATCACTTAAACGAGAAATGTTTTTCAGTAATGTTGTCCTCTCACCCTGTGGTAACTCCCAAAATCCGTCAAGAGAAGTTTGCTGCTCTAAATCCTCTACCTGTTTTTGCTTTGCAGTGACTTCAAAGAAACCCTTCTAAGTCGCCCAGTCTCTGAGTCAGACCATCAATCTTCGTACTGATTTCTTCACTCAACATTGGATCAAATCCTTTTAAATTAAGGTAAAATTANAGTANTAAGACTATGGTTTATTCGCCGAAATAACAAGTTGAAATCTTAAACGCTTGTGTTTAATCTATGTGTCAGTAAGGTGGTTCAGTGAAACAAAAAACATTTTTTAAAAAGCAAATTTAATATGAANCTGAAATATACCAGAAATCACACCTCATTTTCAGNAGCTGTTCTGCTGGCAGGTATTCTTGGAATACTATNCTCCNTGACGGCATGTAAGACAGTCGACATCAAGGACAAAGCAGACCTTTTGCCTTATATGCTTAAACCTGTGGCTTTCCTGACAGTTAAGTCACCTAAGAATCTTGAAACTGTCTGGCCTGGATTGATGGAATTGATTGAGCAGCGTTTGCGGGGNCTGCCTGCTCTGGGTAAAGTAACAGGAATCAAGGAGCGTAAGCTTAAATTCGCGAACAATCCGAAACTGCGTTCACAGTTCCGGACTTACCTCAGTACCTTGAGTCTCACCGGAATTTCGGATAAAGAGCTTGCCTGGAAGTTGGAAAAGGAGTTCGAAAGCCCATACTTTTTGCTGTTGGATTTCGCGTCGTTTCCTTGTACAAAGGATTGTTCTTCTAATGAACAATGGGTTATCCGTTTAAAACTGATAGAAGCGCATAGTGGTGATTTGATTTTTCTTGTCAGAAAACAGCATGAACTTGCAGAAGATGAAAAAGTTGCTGAATCATACAATGCATTAGCCGGAAAACTTACAACAGAAGTAGTAGATGAGTTTGTATCCGGATTCATTGTGCCGTGGCATCGCTGGCGTTATGAACATCTGCAACCTGCATCGGCAAGAATTAACCNTACTGAAATCGGGATTTAGCTTTTAGNATTTTTATATAGATACAGTTTATGAACCTCTGGGAATCCCGCTGGCAGGAAGGTCGAATCGGTTTTCATCTTCCGCAGGTAAATACATATTTGAGCCGTTTTTCCGCTCGATTGTTACAGTCAGCACCAGAAAACATTTTTGTTCCGCTTTGCGGAAAAACTCTTGATTTACCCTGGCTGGCAAACANAACGAATAAAGTTGTCGGTGTTGAGTTGGTGAGTCAGGCTGTTGAAGAGTTTTATGCGGAAAACAAAATATCACATTCAATTCAGCCAGCCGGCAAATTACAACTTTTCAAGAATGACTCGATAGATATTTTTCAAGGTGACTTCTTTGACTTGACTCAGGAGCAGACCGGTTTATTTGAAGCAATTTATGATCGAGGCTCGATAGTTGCCCTTGCTCAGTCGGAGCGGCAAAAGTATGCAGAGCACCTGTTGTCATTTCTTGCTCCGGGAGGACNTCTTTTACTCATTTCACTGGAGTATAAGCAGGATCAAATGAGTGGTCCGCCTTTCAGCGTTCCTGANGCGGAAATAGCAATGCTTTTTTCCCAATACGGTAGACTGGAACTTTTGGAAACTTGNGATATTCTCGACGAACNTCTGCGTANCAAGGGACTGGATGGAATCCTTGAACGTGTTTATCAACTGGTAAAAAATTAAGTTTTAATCACCTTTAGTACAAGTATTTGTGAACATAACCGGAGCCCCAAAAACTTTAGCGGTAATTCCTGCGCGTTATGCGTCCAGTAGATTTCCCGGCAAACCTTTAGTGGAAATTGCCGGAAAATCCATGATTCAGCATGTATGGGAACGCGCAATGCAGACTCAGGCAATTGACGAGGTTCTGGTTGCAACAGACGATCAACGTATCTTGTCTGCAGTTGAAAATTTTGGGGGTAAAGGTGTACTGACAAGTACTGAGCACAAAACAGGTACTGACCGGATAGTAGAAGCGCTTTCTGGACGTTCCTGTGAATGGGTACTGAATATTCAGGGTGATGAACCGTTGGTTCTGCCTTCGGATTTGGAAAGGCTTATTCAGCAGGCACATAACACGGAAGGTACTAAAGGCGCTACCCTGATTTATAAAATCACTGATGAGTCAATGTTACATGATCCTAATATAGTTAAAGTAACCTTAAACAGAAAAAATCAGGCACTCTATTTTTCACGATCGCTGATTCCTTTTCCACGTTCTCCGCAAACGGAGAATTTTTCAATTTGGCGTCACCTGGGTGTGTATTTGTTTCAANGGGATTTTCTGCTGCAGTTTCATCAGTGGCCGCAGTCTGGTCTTGAACAAACTGAACAATTGGAACAATTGAGAATTCTGGAAAACGGGGAAACTCTGCTCTGCGTGGAAGCAGAAAATGACGGGGTCGGTGTGGATGTGCCACAAGACGTCGAGTATGCGGAAATGATGCTCAAGAGACAAAAAGTCAAACAAATACCAGCCTGAGATTCAAGGCCGGTAATACCTACCTTTTTAGCTTTGAGTNGCTAATTATCCAGTGTAATGAGCGGGGCTCATACCAAAAATAACATATAGACAAAAAAGTGTAAAGACTGCCGCCAGGCTGAGCATAATAACGCCGATATGGTTNTCAGTACCATGTGAAACACCTATTTCCCCTGCATCCATACGCTGGTGAATTTCTTTATCAAGTGCTTCTCCTTCATCAATTCTCTGTTGACGTTTCCTTAAATCTTCTTTTGCTGAGGTTTTATACTCACTCACCAACTCTTCTTGGCTACTCATAGCTAACCTTTCAAATTAAATTATAAGTTAATTATTAAAAACCCTTTTGCTTAAAAGGTACGTTTATAAATTTAGTAATTCTGCTGATTATACTTTCATCAACTAAATCTAGACACTAACACACAAAAAAATCTACGCCAAGCTTTTTATGCTCTTCAATCATCCTCTTTTCAGCGGGACATATTGAACTGCCTCAAGTTTTTTCTGCAGTGGNTTTTTCAACGGTTGCCAATTCTTCTACACTTTNCTCAGTTGTTTCCGGTGCAGGAAAATTCTCTGCGGAAATNCCGGTTGAGTTTGATTTGGTAGATGTTACTTCCTCATTACTTTCAAGCGTTGATTCATCAATTTCTGTGTTTTCGATTGCATCAGCAATTTTATCAAGTTGCTCGCCGGAACTCATTTTTGAGAGGGACAAGGGGTCCATCTTATTTGCAACTCCACCAAGTTCATTGCTGAAATCTTCCGCGGATTTGCGGACATCTTTGAGTTCAATCTCTTCTTCAATTTTGTGCATTTCATCCTGAACAGTTGAACGAACATCGCTGGTAGCGCGTTTAAGTTCAACCAGACCTTTTCCAAGGGAACGTAAAACTCCAGGGAGTTTATCCGGACCGATAAAAACAAGTGCGACTGCGGCGATAATAATCATTTCGGGAAGCCCGATTCCAAACATGCGAAAGCTCCATGTGAGATTGTGCAAATTTTCAGATACTGCTAGGATGAGTCATCAAATAGATTATCTTGCTCTGAAAGGAAAAGCAATGCAGGACTTTATAGCTGTGCTGGATTTTGGAAGTCAGTACGCACATCTGATTGCAAAACGAATACGACATTTAGGCGCCTACACCCAAATATTTTCTCCATCTGCAAATGAGGAGGNACTGCTGAAGGCTAAAGGCATAATACTGTCCGGAGGACCATCTTCCGTTTATTCACCTGATATTCCTGAATTTAATTCAAAAATATTAGAGATGGATCTACCTGTTCTAGGTTTGTGTTATGGTCATCAATTGATTGCAAAAGAATTTGGGGGAACAATCACCAACACCGGCAAAGGTGAATTCGGCAAAGCAGTCTTAACTCAGACAGCGGATTTTCCACTTTGGAAAAATGTTAGTTTTCCGCATCAGGTTTGGATGAGTCACCAAGACAGTGTAACTGAATGTCCNACGGATTTTGAAGTCACGGGAGTTACTGACTCCGGATGTGTCGCTGCCATGAGCCACCTCAATCGTCCGCTCTTTACTCTGCAGTTCCATCCGGAGGTAAATGACTCGGAACAGGGACTGACAATGCTGGAAAATTTCATCAACTTATGCGGTGTGAGTTCCAATTGGTCAATGGAAACTTTTATTGAGGAGACTANTGAACGGCTACGTCAGGAAGTANGGGAACGTAAAGTTTTGATGTTTATCAGTGGCGGTGTGGATTCGTCGGTNGCTTTTGCCCTGTTAAATAAAGCTCTTGGCAAAGAAAAAATACTGGGACTTTACATCAATAACGGTTTCATGAGAAAAGATGAAAGCACTGAAATTATTGAACTTTACAAAAAGTTGGGCTATGACAATATTGAATCAAGAGATTACAGTGAGTTTTTTCTGGATGCGGTTTCAGCCCAGGTTGATCCGCAAATTAAACGGCATAAAATCGGAGCAACTTTTATTCAGATGCGTGACAAATTCTTGAGCGAATTGAATTTGTCTGAAGCTGAATGGATGTTGGGACAGGGAACACTCTATCCTGACATCATTGAGTCCGGAGGCACTGAACACGCGGAGGTAATAAAATCGCATCACAATCGTGTGCAGGAGGTGCTGGATTTGATGAACTCAGGAAAAGTTGTAGAACCACTCAAAGATCTATACAAGGATGAAGTACGGCAGGTTGGAACTTTATTGGGTTTGCCGGATTCAATTGTCTGGAGGCATCCGTTTCCCGGTCCCGGACTTTCAATCAATGTTTTATGCGCCAACGGCGATGAGGCTTTTCCGGAGCTTGAGAAAACGGCTGCAGAAGTTTCGGACTGTCTGAAGCACGGTAATTGTGAAAGTCAAATTCTTCCTGTGCGTTCAGTAGGAGTACAGGGTGATCAAAGAACATACACACCTCCGACGGCGCTCCGGAATGCTCCACGTGACTGGGACTGGCTGGAAAAAAAGGCAACGTTTTTAACAAATGAAGTCCGGAACATTAACCGTGTTGTTCTCCAGTTGGGTTCAAACTCTATAGATGCAAATGCTCCTTTTTTGATCCGTAAAGCTTTTTGCGACAGTGAACGCCTCGACCTGCTGAGAGAAGCAGATTATCTGGTAACTCAAATGCTGAAAGAAAATTCTCTGATGCAGAAAATTTTTCAGTTGCTGGTGATATTGCTGCCGATTTCCAAAAATGGAAAAGAAGACAGTCTGGTATTACGTCCGGTAGTTTCTGAAGATGTGATGACTGCTCAATTTGCTCGTATCGATTGGAATTTACTTGATCCTCTGGTAGAATCAATACTCGACCTTGCTGGAATTGAAACAGTGTTTTACGATATCACTCACAAACCTCCTGGTACGTTTGGGTGGGAATAATTTAACATACTCCAAAACTAACAACTTTATCTTCAAATGCTTGATCAACGTTTGTTTGCCAATATAGATTGGACACTGTGTTTTCTGGTCCTGTTGATTTCCGGTGTGGGTATGATTGCGCTTTCTTCTGCAACATTGGGGATTCCGGGTAAGGAAGATTATTTAATTCAACAGGTTTATCGTATTGTCGCGGGAATTGGTGTAATAATTTTAACTCAGTTTATTCACTATCGGCATTGGGCGCGTTTTGGATTTTTGATGCATTTACTGGTAATTGTTTTACTGGTTTTAGTGCTGTTATATGGAACAGGCGGCCCAGGTTCACCTGTTCAACGCTGGTTGAAAGTAGGGCCTTTCTTTTTCCAACCCTCAGAGTTCAGCAAGTTTACGTTAGTGTTGGCGCTTTCACATCATTTCAGGGATTTTGAACAACCCAAAGGCAATTGGCTCTGGATGATTTGGCCACTTGCATTAATGGTGGTACCTGTGGTCTTGATTATCAAACAGCCTGACTTGGGGACAGCGCTGCTGTTGGTGATTGTTTTCATCCCAATTATTTTCTTGATGGGTATTCGTTTAAAGACCATTTTTATCATGGGACTGCTTTCGCTGGCATCCCTGCCTGTGATCTGGATATTTGTTCTGAAGTCATATCAAAAAGGACGGATACTGACTTTCTTAAATCCGGAACGTGATCCTCTGGGCTCAGGTTATCATATTATTCAATCCAAAATTGCAATCGGCAGCGGCGGAGTTTTCGGCAAAGGTTTTGGTGAAGGCACCCAGGGGCAACTGAACTTTTTACCAGCGCACCACACAGATTTTATTTTTGCGGTATTTTCTGAAGAATGGGGTTTTGTTGGCGCAATGTTTGTGCTGTTGCTGTTTTTAATCCTCACTTTGTGGTCACTCGCAGAAGTGTTGAAAGCTAAAAATCGTGTGAGTGCAATTCTAATTACCGGCATTGTCGCAATTATAATTTCACATGTTTTGATCAACATAGGTATGACAACTGGTTTGATGCCGGTTGTAGGTGTACCTCTTCCATTTTTCAGTTATGGAGGTTCTTCAATGCTCTCGATGATGTTTGGAATAGGATTATTACTGAACATACGTATGCGTCGTTTTGAAAAAAAGTAAGCCCCTTTTCTCCTTTTTAATAATTCCTGCTATTTAAATATTTATGGTTCGTCTTCGTTTTGCTCCAAGTCCGACTGGTTTTTTACATGTTGGTGGTTTGCGTACAGCTCTTTTCTGCTGGTTATATGCACGTCAACAATCAGGCAAATTCATCTTCCGTTTAGAAGACACTGATCAAAAACGCTTGGTTGAAGGTGCGGAAACAGATTTGATCCATATGCTGGAATGGGCCGGAATTGAGTTGGACGAAGGTCCGGAAATAGGCGGAGATTTTGGACCTTACCGGCAATCCGAACGTTTGGAAATATACAGGCAGCATGTCCGTAAATTACTTGATGAAGACCATGCATATCCGTGTTTTTGTTCAACCGAACGTCTTGATAATTTAAGAGATGAGCAACGTGCAAATGGTGAAACACCACGTTATGATGGTTTGTGCAGAAGGCTGAAAAAGGAGGAATCAGCTCAACGCGTTGCTTCCGGAGAAACTCATGTTGTGCGTCTGAAAATCCCAGAAATTCCGGAAACTCTAGTGCTTAATGATTTGATCCGTGGCAGAGTCTCTATTGAAACCAGCCAAACCGAAGACCAGGTTATCGTCAAAAGTGACGGCTTTCCGACTTATCATCTTGCAGTTGTTGTTGACGATCACCTGATGCAGATAACGCATGTTGTACGTGGAGAAGAGTGGTTGCCCTCATTTCCGAAACATTTACTGCTATACCGTTATTTTGGCTGGGATCCTCCGGAATTCGCGCATTTACCTTTAATTCTAAATCCTGACCGTACCAAACTCAGCAAACGGCAAGGCGACGTTGCGGTTGAGGATTTTCGGGATCAGGGTTTTCTTGCGGAAACTCTGGTTAATTTTATAAGTCTGCTGGGCTGGTCACCTGCAGATGACAGGGAATTGTTCACATTAGCGGAGCTGATTGAAGAATTCAGCTTTGTACGGGTTAATAAATCAGGTGCAGTTTTTGATCGTGAAAAACTCAACTGGATGAACCAGCAATATATTCAAAATCTGGATCAGCAGGATTTGGTCCGGCGTGTCGCTCCTTTTGTAGCAAAAACAGTTTATGCCGAACAGGATATGGATCTGCTTGAAAAAGCAGTTAAAATTCTGCAGCCGCGTTTAGTAACTCTGGCGGAAACTGCTAAGCGTCTGGCTTTGTTTTTTGATGAAGATCCGCAGGCAACAGATCCGGAAGTCCTCAGCCTCTTAAAGGAGGAAAGCTCAAAACTGGTGCTTGCGGAATTTATCAAGCAGTTGCAAACAATAGAAAAGTTGAACGAAGAAAACCTGGGCAGTGTTGTTAAAAATGTGCAAACCGTTACTAATATCAAAGGTAAAAATCTGTGGATGCCTTTACGCTACGCAATCACTCTTGAAGCACAAGGTCCGGATTTGAAACTGATTGTTGATTTGTTCGGCAGGGAAAAATGTATGCGGCTGGCACTAAACGCATACGAATTGTAAAATGAAAAAAAATGTTCGGAATAACGGAGAAACTGAAGATGTTTCAGCCTGAAAATCAAAAATACGTTATGAAAAATGAGCTTGTAAACGTCACTTCTTCCACTATTATAACGCTCATATTTCTGGCATTTTTCAGCTTCTTTTTGTTTTTTAGCGAAGTTCTATTTGCGGCGCCGTTCTCCAGTGAAAGCGAGGCTATTTTTGATTCCAAGTTGGAAATTGCCGCAAAAAACATCAGCGCACGTTTACTTGAGAATGAACCAGAAGTTGTGGTTGCAGTGGTTGATCTCGTTAATTACGAAACGCAGGAACGTGACTCCAGGGCGGATGCACTTGAAGAGCAACTGACCAATCTACTCTATGAAATACAGCCGAATCAAGTTGTACCTTATTTCGAAATAGTATACCTGCGTCTGGAATGGAAAAGCAGATTCCCGGATATTCTTCATGGTCCGCTTACGGAAGACATTGCAAAACTTACCGACGCGGACTGGCTACTGACCGGAACGCACAAAACCATCGGAGGTCTGCTGTATGTGAGTCTCAAGCTATACGATCTGAAGAGTGGTAATCTGCTGTGGCAGACAGTTGTCGGCAGTGAAAGAACTGCAGAAAATGAAGAAGCAGAAAGTGTTCTCGAAGAAATGCTGACCGAGAAAATAGAGCAAAAAAGTTCGGAACTTTCTTTTCAACAAACCGCACAAGTTCATGTACCCAATTTTTCGCCCCCTTCTCAATATCGTTCTTTGGAGCAGGAAGCTGGTGTAGAAAGCAAAGTAGAATTTCCCCCTGTGCTGATACCTCCGTCTGTTGAGGAAAACGTAGCAAAAATTCCTCAGGCAATGTTGAAAATTTCTGCAGGTGAATTTCTGATGGGCAGTGATTTAGGTGATGAGGATGAGTTACCGGACCATCTGGTTTTTATCCAGAGTTTTTACCTTGATCAGCATGAAGTCACAAATGAGGAGTACAGCAAGTGTTTGACTTGTGAACGCGGTCACGGCNGTTTTGACACTACTGATCCGCAACAGCCAGTAGTTTATGTGGACTGGAAGAACGCCGCAGCCTTTTGTAAAGCACAAAACAAACGTTTACCTACGGAAGCAGAATGGGAATATGCGGCACAAGCTGGTAGTGAGACTGAGTATAGTTNTGGTGNCGATATTTCCTTGCTTGATAATTACGCATGGTTGGAAACAAACACAGTTGATCTTGGACTCTGGGGTGCTAAAAATGTGAGTACAAAGCAGGCGAATCAATGGGGTGTTTTTGATCTTCACGGAAATGTGATGGAATGGGTGCAGAATTANTACACGCAGGATTATTTTTCCTCCGTGCGGCAACCGAATAATCCGAAAGGTCCGATAGCGCCTTTAGATGAAAAGTATCCGCTGCGAGTGGTCAGAGGTGGTGCATGGGGAGGACGGTATGCTGCCGGAACNCCTGCTGGGCTACGATCCGCGAAGCGTTATGCATTTGTGGAGTGGACACGTTCTTTTCAAATCGGCTTTCGCTGTGCAAAGGATGTGCATGCCAAAATTGTAACTTATGAATAAAATCAATAATTCTCAACTCTTCCTCTAAAGNTGAACAACATGTCTGAAATTCCAGTTGNAGCACAAGTCGCTCCTTCCAAAACAAAAGTTGACGTAGCACTTAATAAAGCACTAATCACCGCGAAAGTNTCTGATTCTGCACTAGAAAAGATTTTGCCTTTCAGTACTGATTTGGAACTACGTGAACGATATATAAATTTCTTTAACGGACTGCGTCTCGGGAAATTACTGGAGGATTTGGATTTGATGGCAGGACAGGTGGCATACAGACACACAGAGGGCTGGGAACGCGGAATGACAATCGTAACCGCTGCCTGTGATCGGATTGATCTTTTGGGAGAATTACNCAGTGACCGTGATCTTCAACTGCTTTCCAGCATAAACTGGGTGGGACGCAGCTCCATAGAAGTTGGAGTAAAAATTTCCTCAAAAGAAGATGACAGTTGGAAAAGGGTGGCACGTGCCTATTTTATTATGGTTGCGAGACGTGAAGGAAAAGCTGAAGCGGTGAATTCACTGGAAGTAGTCAGCATGGATGAACAGCGTCGGTTTNGGGAGGGTGAACAGCGGCAGCATGAACGCAGGTCAATCTCCCAAACAAGTTATCTTAACAATACGCCGACTGCAGAGGAAAGTCAGGTTTTGCATGAACTGTTTCTACAGATAAAAAAAGGAGAANTAGAAGGAGTGTCAATGGAAAATTCAATCAGGCAGTCCACATTGCTAATGCATCCTCAGTCTCGTAATGTTCATGATAATATTTTTGGTGGATATCTGATGCGTGAAGCTTTTGAACTTGCCTGGAATATTACTTATCTTTACTGCAGACAAAAACCGAAATTCATCAGTATGGATCACATGTATTTCTACAAACCTGTGGAAATAGGCTCCATTATTTCTTTCACCGGTTCAGTAATTTACACNGTTGAAAAAACATTGATGGTCGAGGTTGTGACAGAGGTTATTCATCCTAAAACAGGCGAAACACAAGTTACAAATGTCTGCTATTTTACGTTCACAAATCTTGATGACTCAGGAAACTCACAGCGTGTTCCGCAAATTTTACCACACAGTTATGAAGATGGTTTGAAATATCTTGACGGTGCAAAACGTTTTAAACTTGGTGAAAATAAACGTGCATTAACCAATAATTGATGCTTTCTTAAGCAATGACACGACTATAAGACTTTTTACGCATGCATCAACGTTAAATAACTAAAAAACTCTAATACAATAAAACATGATCAGCACAGCACAAACATCACATCTTGACTCTGTAGGTTCATTTCTGGCAATGGAGATTTTTTCCAGAGCACATGAACTTGAGGCTCAAGGCCGAGATATCNTCCATCTGGAATTTGGTGAGCCGGATTTTTCCGCACCACCTGCTGCGGCGGAATCTGTGCGTAAAAGTATGGAAAAAAATTCCGCTGGATACACCTTCTCTCAAGGACTGGAAGGATTGAGGAACGAAATTACCAAAAAGTATGAAAGGGATTATGGAGTAAAAATTAAGCCGGAACAAGTGCTTATTACGAATGGCTCATCGCTTTTGCTCTATCTGGCAATTCGGATGCTGGCGCCTCCGGGAAGCCAGGTCATCCTCACAGATCCNTGTTATGCCTGTTACGAAAATGTTGTGCGTCTGGCCGGTGCAGAACCGGTAATGATCAAGTTACGGCACGAAGACGGTTTTCAACTGGATGTTGATGAACTTAAAAAAAGAGTAACAGCAAAAACCAGAGCTATTCTGATAAATTCACCAATGAATCCAACCGGTGTCGTTTTTTCGCCTGAAGTTTTACAGAGTCTCGCAGATTTGGATATTCCGGTAATTTCTGATGAAATTTATGCGGATTTGAGTTTTGAGGATTCACCACGTAGTTTTTTGAGCTTTTCAGCGCAAACAATTGCAATAAACGGATTTTCAAAATATTTCGCNATGACCGGATGGCGTCTCGGTTACATGATTACTCCTCCGGAATGGATGTCTGCCGCAGATCGACTGCACCAAAACCTGATGATCTCTGCAACAGAGTTTGTGCAGGAAGCAGGAATTTCGGTNCTGCAAAAAAGCAAAGCCTACTGTGAGGAAATGAAAGCAGAATTCAACCGAAGACGGCTCTTTGTTTTGGAGCGTATGTGTGAACTTGGAATGGATCCGGGATACACTCCTGGCGGTGCATTTTATGTGTTTTACAAGTATCTGGATTCTACAAAATCTTCACTGGAACTTTGTCATGAAGTTTTGGAAAAAACAGGTGTGGCAATTGCNCCAGGACGTGATTTTGGGGCGATGGGCGAGGGTTACATCCGTTTAAGCTACGCACAATCCATGGAAAATATCGACCGCGCACTGATCAAACTGGCAGAGTGTAAGTTGTTGACAAGTTAGCACTTAGANAAATATTATACGAAGGATTTGTCATAAGCTTCGGCTCCGATCAGGTAACCGGATATAAATCGTTCCCACGCAGAGCATTGGTACGAATTAATGTTTTAGAAGATAGGACTCAGAGCATGGGAAAGAATTAAAACAANCAATAAAAATGGACTTACAGTACCTCATCCAAGAANCAGAATCCGGAATGCGTTTGGATCANNTGCTGACATCCTTNGATGAGATTGTTTCCCGGACACAGGCCCAGCGGCTGTTGAAATCCGGAAATGTTTTAATCAACGGAAAGCCTGAACTGTCGCCTTCCAGGAAAGTTCGTACAGGACAGGAAATTTCACTCACTATTCCTCCTCTGGAATCAACTAAAGTTCTCCCGGAAGAGGGCGANCTGGACATTTNATTTGAAGACGAACATTTAATTGTAATCAANAAAAACGCAGGTGTGGTGGTTCATCAATCAGCAGGACATCCTTCAGGCACACTGGTTAATTATTTACTGCATCATTGTCAGGATCTGTCCGGAATCGGCGGAGTACTGCGTCCGGGCATTGTGCACCGACTGGACAAGGACACTTCCGGAATACTGGTAGTCGCAAAAACAGATGATGCTCACCAAAATTTGTCTGAACAGTTCAAGGAACATTCGGTCAAACGGCAGTATCAGACAATGGTTTGGGGCGTTCCGGAAAANGATCACGGGGTTGTCAACGCGGCTTTGGGACGTCATCNAGTGCGGCGCAAGGACATGTCAATTGTCGAAAACGATAATCCTGAGGAATCCGGAAAGGAGAAAGGAAAATACGCGGTTACGCACTGGCGTGTTTTACNGCGTTTTGAATTTTCCGCATTATTGGCCTGCCGTTTAGAAACAGGACGTACCCACCAAATTCGAGTGCACCTGACTTCGATTGGTCATCCGGTAATTGGTGATCCGCAATATGGGAAATCTCCGCTGAAGAGGCTCCCGTCAGTGTCGGCAGAATTAAGTCAAACCATAACGAATTTCCGCCGTCAGGCCCTGCATGCGGAAATTTTGGGTTTCAAACATCCGTCTTCCGGAGAATGGCTCGAATNNTCGGCTCCGATACCAGATGATTTTCAGCAATTACTNAAAGCAATTCAGCATGATTAGNNCGAAAAGACAGNTCAATATTGCTTGTNTGCAAACACGTCCTAGACCTGATTTTCAANCAGCTCTTGACGAAGCAATAGCGCTTGCGGAAGAGGCGGTAGCAGCCGGTGCGGATTTTTTAACACTTCCGGAATATTGCGGAGGATTGAAAACTGAAGGTTCCGCTTTTGCTCCACCATCTGCAACTGAGGAAAATCACCCTGTTTTAAAAGGCCTCAGGGACTTTGCAAAAATCCGTAAAAAATATCTGCTCATAGGTTCAATTGCTATAAAAGGTTCTGCGGAAAAGATTTTGAATCGCAGTTATATTATTGATGACTTTGGGAACATCATCAGCCGTTACGATAAAATTCATTTATTTGATATAAAACTCTCGGAACAGGAATCATATCTTGAAAGTGCTACTGTTCAAGGCGGGCTGAAGGCGGTAATTTGCCAAACGCCTTTTGGAAGCTTAGGACAGACAATCTGTTATGATTTACGTTTCCCCCATCTTTATCGGGATTTATCAAAAACTGGCGCAGAGATATTGTTTGTTCCGGCGGTATTTACTAAAAAAACAGGAGAGGCTCATTGGCATGTGCTAAACAGGGCACGTGCCATAGAAAACGGAGCTTTTGTGGTTGCGCCGTGTGCAGTCGGCAAGGTTGAAGGTGGAGGAGGAGGTTACGGACATTCACTGATCATCAATCCATGGGGTGAAATACTTGCGGATGGTGGAGCAGATTCAGGGTTTATAAATGTAAATATAAATCTGGAAGAGGTTAGCTCTGCGCGAACACGTATTCCAAGTCTTAGTCATGACAAGGCATTTGTGCCTTAGCTTGCTATCAATTCACACAAAGCTTTAAACAAAAATATCCTCTATTTTAACTTAACCTGCGCAATAATATCCTTTAGAGTTGTGTCATCTTCAATTTCAAGACTCAGTGCATATTTTGTTTCAACCTGGTCAACAAACTCCACAATCACCACTGAATCCGCCCCGCAGTCCAAAATTGGTTGATCCAGCTCAGGTTCGAGGGATACAACTTTATTGAAAAGCGCAGTCAGTTCTGTCTCAAGCGAAGGTTTATTTTCTGCCACATCAAAATCTTCGGCCTCCGTTGAACTGGAAACGCGCTCAATAAGTCCCGCAAAAGTTTCCTCCGCAAAAGTTTTTCGGTTACGAAGATGCTTTATTTTTCCGCTGGAAGTTTTGTCAATAGTACCCGGTTCCAGATACAGGCGTTCACTGGGTGTTATTTGAAAATGCTTGCCGACGAATTCAATAATTTTCTGATCAATGGAAGTCAAAACGTATTTACGGAAAACATCAGGATCTTTGAGCAAATCAGCGCGAACCTCCACTGCCACCGCCAAATGTTCGGACTCATCTTCTGCTCCGGAAGCATAAGCCATCAAGCATCCCGGACGTAATTCTTCAACTCCTGCCAGTACCAGTTCGATGTCATGCGGATAATAATTCCGTCCGCGGATGATGATGATATCTTTGATTCTGCCTGCAAAATATAGCTCACCTTTCCAGAGTAATGCTGTGTCGCCTGTTGCCAGGAAGGGCTGTTCTTTGCCAATAATATTTTGCCGGAAAATTTCTTCGGTGGCCTGAATATTTTCATAATATCCTTGAGCAACAGAGGGTCCGCTGACCATCAGTTCGCCGACTTCTCCTTCCGGAAGTTGTTGATTATCAGGGCCTTTAATCACAATTTCGTGACCATCCATTTGTGAACCCAGGTTGACTAGCATTTTTTTGTCTGCAGCCGGAGCATCGTCGCCCAGTACTTTGACTCTACCTTCTGTTTCCAAAACATGCCGATCCGCGCAAAGTCCGTGGAGACCGGTTTTACTGCCGGAAAACATGATCACAATTTCCGCCATTCCAAATCCAGGACGAATAACATCCGCTTTTAAACCACATGCGGAAAAACGTTCATTAAACTTTTTAGTTGGTAAATAATGAACCGGTTCTGAACCGTCTGTCACAGAAACCATACATGATAAATCGAGTTGATTCAGTTCTTCATCCGAGATTTTTTTCAGGCACAAATCAAGTGCGAACGGCGGTACATAACTGTGTGCGCATTTAAATTTTGACATTGCTGAGAGCCAACGCAGTGGTTTACGGATGAAATGTGCGGGTGTCATCAAAACCGTAAAACCTCCGGAATAAAGCGCACCCATAAGTCCGGCGGCCAAGCCAAAATCATGAAACAGCGGTAGCCAGACCGCGGTGCCGTCTTCCTCTTCAAGCTGCATGAACTTGCGGGCTTCTTCCAGATTTGCCATCAAGTTACTGTGCCCGATCATGATGCCTTTCGGCGTGCCTGTGCTTCCGGAAGTGAACTGTAAATATGCAGTATCCTCAGCTTTAATTTCCGGTGCGGAATATTCTGCGGAAGTATCAGCAAGTATTTCCTGATCAGTCGCGATTTCGAGTCCGCTGAAAACTTTTTGCAGTTCCGGAGGTAATTGATTACGTAAGAAATCCGCTAACTGAGAGGTTACTATTATTAAACTTGGTTTGCTGACTTTCAATGTGGGTAAAAAAGTTTCCAGATAAGCCGCCATATTTTGCGGTCCTGCAGGTTCTGACAATGGAACCGCGAGGATTCCGCCGTACAAACAACCATAAAAGATTTTGACGAATTCCAAACTGTTTGGCAGAATGACCAGCACACGCTCACCTTGTTTAATCCCGCGTTTTTGCAGTGATGCTGCAACTTGACACGCGGCCTGATCATTTTGCTGATATGTCATCGCAGCGGAAGTTCCGTCGCCGACAGCCTTATTTTCTCCATCTTCGAGGAAAATAATACAGTCTCTTTCAGGATGTTCCACAGCCCTTTGCCGGGCAATTTCGACGAAATGTGAGTAATTGCTAGGTTTCATATTATTTTACTGATTTGAGAAAGATGCGGATTTTGTTTAACTTGGATTATTGACGGCGAAGCCGTTAATAGGACAATAAGGTGTCATTGCTTATAAAATGAAAATTATGCATGTTCTATTATGCTGATATTATTAAGATCTAGCTCTACGTTCGAAATGGCAATATATGAGTTAGAGGCAAAAAGAAATGGCATCCAAATGACAGCGTGTATCTCGGACTTTTTTTCGAAACAGTTATTTTCATTGACGCACAGTCTATCACATAAAAGTCTGACCTCAAGAAAAAAGGTGTTGAGGGTGTCTATTGCAATATTTTTTTAACAAATTTCATAGTTGTTGAGACGACCTCTTCAAATTCCTGATCGAGAATGACAGCATGTTTTGATTTCTCCATCCAATGAGATTCACGGACTGCAGACTGAACACCACGCAAAATAATCTCACCGCTTTTTAAATCAACAGTTTCATCTAAATTTGCCTGGATAATTAGTATCGGCTGATAAATTCGAGGCAGCAGCTTTTCGGTTTCGTATTGTAATTTCAGCAGTTGTACACCGGCTTTCAGGGGATTAACTTTGTAACCCTGCCACGGGATTGTGTCTGGGTCATTTTCAAATTTTTTTGGAATTGCAAAAACGAAAGGAGAAACAGCAATCAAAAAAAGTGTTTGCAGAAGTGAAGAGGCAAGGCGCATAGCCGGAGCAAATAGCAACAAAGCTTTAATTTCAGGATGCTCAGCGGCAAGATGCAGAGCAAGGATACCTCCGGTGGATTCACCGCCAACAATTACTCTAGAACATTTTTCCTGTAGTTCAAAGTAGGCTTTTTCGCAGACAGCAATCCATTCCCTGCGCGGAGTTTGATTCAGTTTCTCCGGTGTTGTTCCGTGTCCTGGAAGTAACACTGCCGAAATAGTGAAACCTTCATCATGAAAGCGCTTTGCCAGTGGGCGGACCTCAGCAGTGGTTGCAGTAAGGCCATGCAGCAAAAGTATACCATCAGTTCCTCCTTGCCAAAAAAAATTACCACCTTCCAGCTCAGGATTTACCAGAGGAGGCTCTGCTGAGATTGATGAATTTGATAGTTCAGGATTAATATGGGAGCGGTTCATTTTGTTTGTTTTTAACTATTTTTCTTTAGTCTTTAAATTACACGATTTCAGCCATTATCAGGATGTATCGTCTGTTGTGTTTTATCTTGATACAAAAATCATAAAGTTATATACTACGATGTTTGATTCTCAACTGTTTAATACAAAGTTATTTTAGTCTAGGTTCTTTATGATTCGTGTTCAAGCACTGAGCAAAAATTTTAACAACATCCAGGCAGTCGATCAAGTTTCATTTGAGGTTCAGCGTGGAGAAGTTTTAGGTTTTATGGGGCCGAACGGAGCAGGCAAATCTACAACCATGAAAATGCTGACCTGTTTTATCCCTCCCAGTTCAGGTACAGCTGATATATGCGGCTTCAGTATTCTGGACAATCCTCTTCAGGTACGTGCTCAAATTGGTTATCTTCCTGAAAGTGCGCCTTCTTATGACGAAATGCTGGTTGGAGAGTTTCTACGTTTTGTCGGCGAGATCCGGGGTTACAGCGGTAAGGAACTTCAAAGAAGAGTCAGTATTGTGATCGAGATGACTGCGCTTGGCGATGTCAAAGATCAAATGATTGAGACTCTCTCCAAAGGTTTTCGGCAGCGTACCAGTCTTGCTCAGGCATTGATTCATGACCCGCCGGTGTTGATCCTTGATGAACCTACTGATGGGCTTGATCCCAATCAGAAACATGAGGTTCGCTCACTGATTCAAAACATGAGTGAGGAACGTACAATTTTGATTTCCACGCATATTTTGGAGGAAGTAGAAGCAGTTTGCACACGTGCCATGGTCATTTCAGCGGGTAAAGTTGTGGGTTACGGAACTCCGGATGAACTAATGTCTCAATCGCTATACCGTAATTCCGTCACGGTGAGTGTATATGGTGCAGATCCGACACAGTTGCTGAACGATTTTAATGAGCTGGATTTTATCTACTCAGTTGAACGCGTTCCTGAGATACGCAGTGGTGTTGTTACAATGCGTTTGTTTCCTCAAAAAAAGGAATCTATTGCACTTCCGTTAGAAAAATATATATTTGCCCAGAATATACCGATAGAAAATTTTAATGTAAATCGGGGGCGTCTGGATGAAGTGTTTCGTGAACTTACTACAACTGACCGACAATAAAAGGCTGACAGCCTGAGATTTATTACAATATCATAAACTGATGGCTTCGTGAAAACTCCTAAACTAATTATTTGTCATCACGAACGAAGAAAGAAATATATAATAATATCAGTATTTAACATAAAAATAGATTTCTAGCTTTGTAAGAAATGACATGGTTTTATGACTTTTTGCTGTTTCATCATAAACTGAAAAATTAAAGAATTTGCCATGAACGGATTTTTTCCAATCTTCAAGCGTGAACTACTGGCTTATTTTCGCTCGCCGGTAGCTTATGTATTTATAATTATCTTTTTGGCGGCGAATGCCGGCTGTACGTTTTTTCTGGGGAATTTTTTCAATTCTCAACAAGCGAGTCTTGAAATCTTTTTTCTTTTTCATCCGTGGCTTTATTTGTTCCTGATTCCTGCAGTAGGCATGCGTCTCTGGGCAGAGGAACGCCGCACAGGTACCGGTGAACTACTGCTCACTTTACCGGTACGTTTGACGACAACAGTCTTTGCAAAATTTTTTGCCGCCTGGTTATTTATCGGTATTTCACTGCTGCTGACTTTTCCGATGATTTTGACTGTGAATTATTTGGGAAGTCCGGACAATGGGCCAATGATTACAGGATATTTAGGAAGTTTCCTGATGGCAGGCTCCTATCTGGCGATTGCCAGCTTCACTTCCGCACTGACCAAAAATCAGGTTATCAGTTTTATCCTCAGTGTCAATATCTGTCTGGTGCTGGTTTTGTTGGGTTGGGGAGTTTTAAGTGACAGCCTGAATGCGGTTTTTCCTGTATGGATAAGTGATCTTGTCAGCCAATTTAGTTTCACCACTCATTTCGATGCCATCCGCAGAGGTGTGGTTGATCTGAGGGATTTAATTTACTTTGTTTCAATCATTGTCATCGTGCTGATGTTAAATGTGGTAGTTCTTGAATCTCACAAAGCATCCTGATTCAAGCCCATTTTTCATTTTATGCTGATTTAAATTATTGTCAAAAGAACATAGAACTTTAAAAAATAATGAAAGAAGTTTCGTTGTCTAACACTTTAGGCAGTGTAGTGCTGCTGCTGATTTGTTTAGTCGCTGTCAATGTGATGGCGTCTTTTATTCCTTTACGTTTTGATCTGACCGAGGAGCGTCTTTACACGATTTCAGATGGTTCACGCAAGATTCTGGAAAGTTTGCAGGAACCTGTCCGGATAAATTTTTATTATTCCAGAAACAATGCGGAACTGCCTCCAAACTTCAAAACTTATGCACAACGTGTACAGGAGTTGCTTGAAGAATATGCGGCAATCTCTAACGGGCAGTTGATTCTGGAAATTTCTGATCCAAAACCGGATACAGAGGAAGAAGAGTGGGCACAGAAATACGGAATAAAAAGCATCACCCTGCCTTCCGGCAACACTGTTTATTTTGGGGCAGTTGTCTCAATGCTTGACCAGGAAATGTTGCTGCCGTATTTTGATCAGCGCAGGCAGGAATTTCTGGAATATGATATTACACAAGCCATTCAAAAAGTAAGTTCAACCTCGACCTCCAAAGTTGGTTTGCTGAGTGCACTGAATCTACAAGGCGGCAGATCGAGAATTCCCGGACAGCCTCCTGTACAGAAATGGGTTTTTCAGAGTGAACTGGAAAAATCGGTATCGGTGGAAAATTTGCCGTTGAGCACAGAAGAAATTCCGGATGATATCAGCTTGCTGATTGTCCTGCATCCGCGTGGTTTCAGTCCGCGATTGCAGTATGCACTGGATCAGTATGTGTTGCGCGGTGGAAGACTTGTTGTTTTGCTTGATCCAAATGCCAGAGCAGATATGACTTCTCCGGAAAATCAGTTTGGACAGCAACCGCAACTTGCCAGTGACCTTCCGGATTTACTCAAGACCTGGGGTGTTGAGTATGACTCAACTAAAGTTGTTGGAGACCGTCTGCATTCAACTCAAGTCAATACCGGTCAGGGTGTAATGAGTTTCCCAATGTGGATGACGTTCCGTACCCAATCGCTGGATCAGGAACATCCGATCACAGCTCAATTGGAAAATCTGCTTTTTGTTGAGGCAGGTTCATTAAAAAAAGCGGCTGAAAGCCAGACAGATTTTACAGCACTGCTTTCTCTTTCAGAGCAAAGCGGTTTGATAGATGCGTTCCGACTTCGATTTTCTGCTCCGGATCAACTCTCACGTGATATGAAAGTTGACGACAGCGCGAAAGCTGTGATGGCAATTACTGCCGGAAATTTTAGCAGTGCCTTTCCAAACGGTCAACCGGCCAAAGAAATAAAGGATACTCAAGCTCAAGCGGAGGCGGACGAAAGTGAAGCAGAAACTCCGCTCAAGCACACCCACCTGAACGAATCCGCGGAGCGTAATTCGATCTTGCTCTTCAGTGATGTTGATTTTCTCTCAGATCAATTTTCTGTACAGAAACTGAATTTTCTCGGACAGAG
>NYXK01000090.1 GCA_002685535.1 Deltaproteobacteria bacterium | reverse complement strand
ATGGATTGATTGTGAAAATATTTAGATCTAATCCATTATACCCATAAAACTGCCCTGCTTGCTTTTTTAATATTAATATACATCCTGGACAAACTCTAAGTGCAACACGTTTTGGCGTTGTTTAGAGAATTAAATCAACGGGAACCAGACCCATATGGATGAGGTATAACAAAGACAATATTGATCACACTCTGCAGGAAATTGGGGATTTGCTGATGCCACTCTGGAATGTTACTGGGATGAAATTCTGAGTCATAACAAATCCAGGAGGTTCGGCTTTCATGGCTGGGATGAAAGTGAATCCCGTTTCCTTAGTTTGTTGAAACAGTATCAGGAGTCACTGATAATTCCTGTCTAGGAATTTCATGTTCTCTTCAACCCACACGATTTCTGAATAAACATATTTACGGAATAATATGGTTAATTCTTTCCCCCTTGAGGGGGTCATTGGTATTGTGGCTAATAATGCAACAGAAATCGACTTTGCTCTGGATCATAAACTCAGTTGTGTTGAAATCAGAGCAGATCTGCTTATTAATAATGGCACTTCGGTAGATGATGTAGTGGAATTAGTCCGAAAAACTAAAATAAAAGGACTAAGTTGTCTCTTTACTCTTCGTCATCCAGACCATGGAGGTGAGTTTTTTGGAACAGAAGAGGAGCGTGTTCTAATCAATCAGTCAGTTCTAGAAGCTGGGGCCGATATTATTGATATGGAATGGGGAACAGAGGCCTTAGTTGCAATGGCTGAAAAAAATGCACCCATCGTGATTAGTCATCATGATTTTAAGGCGATGCCCAGTATTGAAGTGCTGGAGGAATTAACATCAGAAATGGAAAGCTTTTATCCTGATGCCATCAAGGTTGTTCCAACTTCATCAACATTGGCACACTCTGTTCAAATGCTTCAATGGGTCGGGAATAGAACCCGAGATATTGCTCGAATAGGCTTTGCAATGGGACAGAAGGGGACGTGTAGTCGTATTATGACAACAGTTTACGGTGCACCAATCACATATGCGAGTTTTGGAGATGCCGTTGCGCCGGGACAGCTTTCTATGGATGCGCTTATAAATTGCTATAGAGTTTCTGAATTAAACGATGGTTGTCTTGTTTATGGTGTTGCAGGAAAAGATGTCAACCATTCAAGAGAGCTGGAAGTCATGAATCAGCAGTTGAAGAAAAAACAATTGAATGCGGTCTGCATTCCATTGGAGTCTTTAGAACTTGATGAATTGCTGGTTGTTCTGGAAGACCTTAAAATTAAGGGTATTCAACTGGAAAATCCTCTTAAAGAAATTGCGATTGATAAATTTTATGGTAGTGGTTCATTTCCAGGTACTTCAGTTTTTATGGAAATATCTAGTCTCAATGGAAAACAAGAAATTAACATCCATCCCATTTCAGGCGAAAAATTTGTCGAACATCTATAAAAATATAAATCAATTCAGAATCTGAGTATTGCTATCTGTAATTAGAGAAAAGAAATTCTCTCACAGATTTGTGAAAGGATGTTCCTTGAAATTAATTAAATCCTTGAAAGGAGCATTTTGGAAAAACGACAGATTATAGAAACTAAAGAAGAGGGACTGCTGGCGTACAATCGCTACGGAAAAGTAACCAGTGGATTAAAATGGCTGCCGCTGAGTAAAGACGAGAAACTGGAGCATGAAGTATTTATCATTCGTTTTGAAGCGGACAGTTCGTCAAATCTACATCGGCACAACGGTTGCGAAGAATTTTATGTGCTTGATGGAGAACTAATTGATGATGACGGGGAGGTTTTCAAAAAAGGTGATTATATTAAATTTGAAAAAGGCAGTGAACATGCCTCTTACTCAAAAACAGGCTGCACTCTGTTGGTCATACTTTATGGTGGAAAAAATGAATTAATACACCCCAATTGATTTTATCAAATTACTTTGAGATTCTTGCGGAAGAGCAACCATTTAGCCTGTTTCCGGCAGAGTCAAAGCATAAATATCTTTCAGCGGTAATTTTCACAGAATCTTCCGGAGTCCACAATAAATGCGGAGATCCGCTCACCTGAATAGTTTCTCCATTTTTGAGTTCCACCCTGAGAGTCTGCACTGAACCAGAGAAATCAACTGTTTTCACAATACCGTTGCTCTTACCGTCAGTACCTGATTCAAGTACAAAATCTTCCGGACGCACCATCAAAATCCGGGTCTCTTTGCCGATATCCGCAGGCACGTTTAATAGTCCGAATGGAGAATTTAGCGCGGTAGCCTCCCATTCCACACTGAGGTGATTTGCTTCACCCACAAAAGAAGAGGCCCAGAGTGTTTGGGGATGTTGATATATTTCTTCCGGCGTTCCTGACTGCACCATTTTCCCGTCATGCATGAGCAGTACACGGTCGGAAAACGTGATGGCTTCTACCTGATCATGAGTGACGAGAATAGTCGCAACACCTTCGTGTTTGAGAATATCGCGGATGTCACGCCGCAGTTGTTGTCGTAATTGATAATCCAGATTACTGAACGGTTCATCCATTAAAATCAGTCGTGGCCGTGGAGCAAGCGCACGGGCGACCGCGATTCGCTGCTGTTCGCCGCCGCTGATTTGATGCGGCATTTTTTTTGCGAGATGCGGAAGACTGACCAGTTTCAGCAGTTCCTTAACTCGCTGCTGTTTCGCACTTGCTGATCCGTTTACTCCAAACGCGATATTGTCTTCCACGCTCAGGTGTGGAAACAAAGCAAAATCCTGGAAAATCATGCCGAATTTTCGACGTTCCGGAGGCAGGCTTATTTTCTTTCCTGAGATTTCTTTATCCTGCAAAAATACCTGTCCCGCAGAGGGAACTTCAAGACCTGCAATCAAACGCAGCAGGGTTGATTTCCCGCAGCCGGATGGTCCTAAAATGGAAATAAATTCTTGTTCACGCAAATGTAAACTGATGTCACTGACTGCGGTTAGTGTGCCGTAGTTTTTAGCGAGGTTGCGGCATTCGATCATGGTCTTTATCCTGAAGGTTTTGTGGTGTTGATTCACGCAGTTGGCGGTTTAGAAAAACAACCGGAAACAAGCCGACAACGACAATTGTCAAGCACCAGAGAGAGGCTTCCCTGAGCAGTTCTTCGGTTGCATATCCATAAGCCCGTGTCGCGAGTGTACTGAAATTAAACGGCTGGAGCATCAAAGTAGCAGGTAATTCTTTCATCACATCGACAAAAACCAGCAATCCCGCGGTCAACATGCTGCCGCGCAGTAAAGGCACGTGAACCCGTTTTAAAGTTTGCCAGGTGTTTTTTCCCAGCGAGCGACTGGCGTCCTCCATTTCGGAAGTGATACGTCCAAATCCGGATTCCACTGTACCGTAAGCTAAAGCCAGAAAGCGTACAAGGTAAGCAAAGACCAGAATGAACAAAGTTCCGCTCAGTAAATATCCTGAAGAAATTCCAAATGTCCCTTGCATCCAGGCATCTATTGTCCGGTCAAACCAGGCAAAAGGCAAGAGTACTCCAAGTGCGACAACCGGTCCGGGAAAAGTATAACCGAGACTGACTGAACGGGCCGCCCAGTGAATTCTGCGGCGTTTGCTGATTCTGGAACCGTAAACCATCAATACTCCCAGCAGCACCGCCAGCACAGCGGTTAAACCTGCCAGTATCAGGCTGTTTCCTGCATCACTAAAGAAACGTTCAAGCATGACTTCACGCCAACTGTTTGCCGCCCATTGAATCAGCAAGCCCGCTGGCAGCGCAAAACCAAAGACAACCGGAAACAAACAAAACAGCGGTGCTGCAACAGCTTTTATTCCGGAAAGCGGATTTCGCGGATGCTGGGTTTGGATACTGTTTTGGGTGTGGGAACGCTGTTGTTTACGTGAGTAGCGTTCCAGGAAAACAAAGACGCTGATAAACATCAGCAGGGACAAAGCCAGTTGTGCGGCGCCCGGAGCGTTATAAGCACCAAACCAGGTGTGATAAATTCCGGTGGTGAAAGTTTGTACTGCAAACAACTGCATTGTACCAAAATCCGCGAGTGTTTCCATCATGGCCAGGCTGACTCCAACTACAATCGCCGGACGTGCCAGTGGTAGAGAAACATGAAAAAAATTGTTTTTGCTGCTTTTTCCCAGCATCCTGCTGGCTTCAATTAAAGTCGCAGGTTGTTGAAGAAATGCTGTTCTGGCCAGCAGATAGACATATGGATATAGCACGAGAGAGAGCATCGTCACCGCACCTCCGACTGAAGCAACTGGTGGGAACCAGTAATCCCGGAAATTATGCCAGCCGAACCACAAACGTAATTGCGTCTGCACAGGACCTGAATATTCCAGCAGTTCTACATAAACCATTGCAATGATGTATCCCGGAAATGCCAACGGTAAAAGCAGTGCCCACTCCATGATCCGTCTCCCGGGAAAATCTGTCATTGAAATCAGCCAACCCGTGCTCACGCCTAAGAGCAGGGTTCCGCTGCCGACACCAAGCATCAGCCAGAACGTGTTTTTTAGATAACCTGGCATGACCGTGCTTAGTAAATGCACCCAGACATTTTCCTCTGCGGAAGCAGCAGTGAATATTAATGAAAAAAAAGGCAGGGCAAACAAGAGTGCAAGAGACAGGGTAAAAAAATTCCAGCCTCCGGAATGTGCGGAAGATCTCATCTTTTGCGGGAGAAGCAAGTCATGGTTTTCAGGCGGGTTTTAGTCCAGTGGAACTTGAATCACAAAAATGTTCTCTGCAACATGAAAAGGCAGAGTCGAAGGTCCCTCTTTGGATTCTAATAAAATGGAGCGCATTACTTCAGTTTTTTCGACAACTTTGTGTTGGTTGCCGGGCATAATACAGTGCTCATGCAGGATCTTCATCAAATCCACCGAGTCTTCTAAAACCTCGCCGATCATCGCGACTTCCACCATCATTCCCGGTTCTGTTTCCATGAGGGTGATTGTGTTTTTCGGCATAGCAGTTCCGGGCATAGGTGTTCCGTGAGGACAAAATTGCGGATTATTTAAAAATTCTGCCAGTTTTTCTACNACAACAGGTGTCATGGCATGTTCCAGACGGTGTGCGTGNTGATGTACTTCATACCATGGAATACCCAGTGTATTGCAGAGAAAATATTCGGAAAGGTTATGACGGTAGGCAATGTCTTCAGCCACTCTTTGGCCTTCTTTGGTCAAGCTCAGTTCTTTTGATTTTTTGACGTTGACCAGTCCATCACGCTGCATTCTGCTAATCGTCGCATGAACGGTGGGTGGGCTGGTTTCAAGACGCGTTGCCAGAGTAACCGCCTTAGCTTTTTCTCCGGAACGGTCCAGCTTGTAAAGTAACAGCAGATATTCTTCAATAACTTGTGAATGTTCGCTCATGGTNTTAATGCAGTGAGTTTTTATTGATACTCAATTTAGCAGAAAAAGCCTGAATATACATTGAAATTCTCAGGAATCCACCGAAATTCTTCTGCGGCGATTTCCTGTGCAGTTATTGCTCTGCAGGTAAAAATTTAAATGTAAAACCGTGTGACCCTCCAATCGCGCCAACTATCGCTAAGATACTCAATGAGAGTAACACAACGTGCATTATCTGTAGAAGTTGAAAGGCTTTCTCGCTGTTTATTTCCGCTTGTCTGTGAAACCATTTTTGAAGAAACAGCGGCTCAAGAATAAACAAAACCAGTGTGAATACCGCCCAGACAAAAGTCATTAAGTGCAACCACCAAAACTCATAGTTTAGATATCTTGACCACCCGTCCGTGACCTCCAGCATGTACACACCGGAAATTCCCGCGACCAAAGTTGTCAGCTTTGCCTGAAAACCGAATTTGNTTTCAATAGCTTCGAAAATTTTGAGCCGCGCTGCAGGTTCTTCTGTTTTACTGATAGAAGGAATCAGGACTGTAGTAACAAATCCAACTCCTCCAATCCAGAGAACAACTGCAAGGACATGAAAAATTCTTGCGAGTACAAAATAATTATAATTCATCTTGAGCTGCTATTGCTNTTTAATCAGAACTGTTTTTCAAATCAGATGCAGTGTTTTAATTATCATAATTAACTTCATCCAATAACTCAATTGCCTGTTTCCGGTAACTCCCAATTTCGCTCAGGTTACGCTGATCCTGTTTGAAAACACCTTTTTTGACNCCTTCTTGCCCGGAGCCGAAACTTTGTACGATACCGGAAAACGGAACTCCGGATTTGACTGGATATTCGTGATTAACCTGGGCGTACATATATTGTGCTANATCTCCGGAAAGAAACTCCAGCAGCTTTACTGCTTCGGCTTTGTTTTTTGCGGCTTTGGTGATTGCACCGCCGGAAACATTCATGTGAGTTCCGCGGTTTTTCTGGTTCGGGAAAAATATTCCCACAGCAGCGGCCCANGCGCGTTGATCTTCACGCTCGAGCATTTTTCCCATGTAGTAAGTATTGCCCAGCGCGACATCGCACTGCCCCTGAAAAATAGCTTTGACCTGTCCGCGGTCATTGCCCTGTGGTTTTCGTGCAAGGTTGTTTTTTAAACTTTGTAACCAGTTTTTGGCGGCAGACTTTCCATGCTCCGCAACTATGGAAGAAATCAGTGCTACATTGTATTTGTGATAACCGGAACGGGTGCAGACACGACCCTTGAATTCAGGATCAGCAAGTTTTTCATAAGTTGTCAAATCACCGGTTTTGACACGATCCTTTGAATAATAAACAACGCGCGCGCGCGCTGTTAAAGCAGTCCAAAACCCATTCGGGTCACGGTAGTTAGCCGGAACATTATTCTCAATAACTCGTGATTGAATCGGCTGAAACAAACCTGCAGCTGCAATTGCAGTGAGGTTCGCAATGTCCACTGTCAGGATTGCGTCTACTGAACCCGGCTGCTGTTTCAGACGCTCCAGAGATCCTTTTTTGAGATAAACAACGTTTGCTTTGATTCCACTTTTTTCTTCAAAGACATCCAGAAAAGGACGTAGCAAAAATTCCTGCCGTTCGGAAAGAATGTTGACTTCTGTTGAAAAGGCAAACTGTGGAAGCAAAATTAGACTTCCGATGATTAGAGTGATGACTTTTTTATTCAATAACATTATTGCTCCTGTAAAAAAAATTATTAAAAATCCTGTAATTCAGGTTCATGAGTAAATCCGCCTATTTATCAGTATTATCCCCGACTTCGGTGTAATCGAATTTAGCTTCCGTGCCGAACTCTCTGCTGATTACTAAGTCAACTGTTAAACTGGGGATTTAGCTGACAAAAAATCAGCTTGTTAATTAATATGAACTTAAAATTAAAATTAGTCAAGGCTAATTTAATAGTGTAGCATAAATAATTTCCAAAACCGCATAATGAACGACTCCACTTCGACACGTTCAGGGCATATCGCTCAGACAATAGCTTATATTTACAGGACTGCGTAGATGTTGTACCGGTGATTTTCTGAAATGTAAATATTGTATAATGGCTTCGTAAAATCACAAAAACGTTTCATTGCGTAAGAAGCGAGGAATTTGTTCTATATTAAACACTAATATTATTAAGATTTCTACCTGCGGTCAAAATGATAAATTATGGAGCTCAGAGATTTTACGAAACTATTATCTGTAGAAGCTGATTNATTAACAGCTATCTATTGAACAAATAAATAGATAAGATACAATAATGATATTTTACAGATATCGAAAAGCTTGCTAAAATCTATATTTTCAAACTCTCGAAATTTTCGGGAATAATCATTATTAACTAAAAACTAAGGAANAAATGAGTATTCAGTCAGATTATGTATACAATCGGGGTTATCGCGGCAAGGTGAAAGGNCTTGTACTGGACTGGAGTGGAACCACTGCAGATGAATACGTACTTGCCCCTGCGGTAGTGTTTGTAGATGTTTTTAAGAAATATAAAGTTGAAATCAGCATGGCGGAAGCAAGAGGACCGATGGGACTGCGCAAGGACCTTCACATCCTCGAANTGACAAAGGTGCCTGAAATCCGTGAGCGCTGGAAAAGCGTACATGGTAAATATCCTGATCAAACTGATGTGGATGATATGTTCGANGATTTTGTGCCGATGCAACTCGCCTGNCTCAGGAAGTATACCACGCTTCTTCCACACGTTGCGGAAGTAACACAGAAATTTCAAAAAGAAGGAATTAAGATTGGTAGTTCAACAGGCTTCGTCAGGAGCATGGTGGACATCCTTGAAGCAGATGCAAAAAAACAGGGTTACACTCCTGATGCATCCGTGGCTGGTGATGAAGTTGTTAATGGAGCCAGACCTAAACCTTTTATGGTTTACCGTAACCTCGATTTGATGAATGTAAATCCTATCCAATCGGTGGTCAAGGTTGACGATACGGTTTCAGGTGTTGGNGAGGCACTCGAAGCTGGCTGTTGGGGAGTAGGTATCGCNCGNTACAGCAATTACATGGACATGGATACACTTGAAGAAGCTGCTTCTCTGCCTGAAGANGAAATCCAGAGAAGGTTGGCTAAAACCAGGGATATCCTCCAAAAAGCAGGTGCACATTATGTGATTGATACNTTTGANCAATTNGTTGATGTTGTTGAGGATNTTAACGTGCGTCTCGCAAGAGGAGAACGTCCTTAAAAAGNCTCAGACTAACAAAAATGGGAAATAATTCAGTCCCTGAAACTTCTTTCCCCGGACCGCAGGGGTCGCTGTTTTTGCAGGTCAGTTATAACCAAATCCGCTCTTTTCACGCCGTAGCCAGTGCAGGAGGATTCACTGCAGCATCCAGGGTGCTGCANGTGGGACAACCGACCATCACCGGACAAGTTCAGGCATTGGAAAGTTTTTACGGCGTGGATTTATTTCATCGACGTGGGCGCCGNGTTGAGTTAACAGAAACAGGTAGAGAACTTTATGCTGTTACTCAGCGCATGGAGATTCTGGAAAAAGAAGCTCAGGAAGTACTGCAGAACGCAGGTGGTTTTAAGTCAGGACATCTCCGGATCGGAGCAGTTGGGCCTTTCCATGTAACGGAAATGCTAGCGCTTTTTCATGAGCGTTTCCCTGATTTGGAAATAACCGTCACCGTCCGTAATTCACAGGAAATTCTCGAAAGCCTGCTTAGTTTTGAGGTTGATGTNGCAGTACTTTCGCAGACGGAAGAAGATCAGCGTCTTTTAGCAGTTCCATTTTGTCAGGAACCACTGGTTGTGTTTGTACATGCGGAACATCCGTGGGCGGAGCGTGAGGAACTCCGAATTGAAGAATTGGAAAATCAGCCTGTTATTTTGCGTGAACCCGGTTCTACAACGCGGCGTGCCTTTGAAAAAGCATTAACTAAAGCAGGAGTTAAGATCAGTCCGGTGATGGAAATCGGCAGCCGAGANGCGGTCTGGTTGGCGGTCTCCAGAGGACTGGGNATTGGTGTGGTTTCCGATGAGGAATTCATGTGGCATCCGGNCCTNCGAAAATTAACTCTGAAAAACGCGGATGTTTACACCACTGCTCATGTAGTTTGTTTAAGGGAGCGGAGAAATTCCCGCATGATTCANGCTTTTTTAGAGATCGTGGAAGAGTTACGAAAAGTATAACTCACTAATTGCGCTCNGGGTTATAAACCAGNCCCCCCAAATCAACATAAAGTTGTAAGACNCTCTGCCCTTCACTACGCAGTAGTCCAGGTACAATTNTAATTCCCCTNCTCTCAAGTTGTGCGTTATAATCCGGTGGTGTTGGACCTTCGTCAAAACCNGCAATACTCTCTACATCTTCCGGTTCAGCGGAAGATAAAACCTCTTTAACTCCGGACCAGCAAACATTTCCTAAACACATAGCGCACATTTTCCCGCTTGTTACCAAACGGTGAGCCGGAAAGTCAGCAGCTCCCAAATCAAAGTTTGAGAGTTCTTTTTGNGCCAGCATCAGTGCCATCATTTCTGCATGAGCGGCAGAGCAGTTTTGCTGAACCACCACGTTAACACCGACCGAAACCAGTCTTCCGGAAGCAATTTCAAAAACGGCGGATCCAAANGGACCTCCGGTTTTTTCTCGGATATTACGTTCAGTTAAGGCGAGCACAAAACGCATTTGAGNTTCCTGCTCAGCAATAATTTTTGGCTGNTCATTTAAAAATGAAGCAATCCATGAAGGTAGACTAAGATTTAACTGGTTCATGACTTTTCAGGTAGAGGGTTACGTGGATGAATTTTTTGATAAAGTTTGTCACGCTCATAAAGCAGTTGAGCGCTGATGCTGACGGCAATTTCCTGTGGATTATTACCGCCGAGCGAAAAACCTAGCGGACAGACGAGACGTTCTGTAACCGCTTTTTTGAGGCCTTCTTTTTTAAGCTCTCTTTGTAACTTGGCAGCTTTTGAACGNCTGCCGATTACACCCAAAAAAGGCTGTGTNTTGCGTTNAAGAAATCGTTGAGCGATGTAAAAATCACTGCGGTGACCNTGAGTCATGATCAGCACAAAAGCTGTTTCTGCTGTGCTTTTTATTGTTTCCGGCAGTGACTTCACGCAAAGTTTTTTTAGTTTTGTAGAATCAGGTAATTTATCCAGCCACTCCTGCCGTGTATCCAGACAAGTCAGTTGACTTTCCAAAGTCAAGAGCAGTGGAATCAGCGCCTGTGCGACGTGNCCTGCACCGTAAATNANAATTTCCCAGNTGTTGGTATGGAAACGTTCAAAAAACAATTTAACTGAGCCTCCGCAGCTCATACCTGCGTCACGGTTGAGATTCCACTGAACAAATTTTGTTTGTTCAGTGGGCTTAGTTTCCGCTAANAAATCNAGTGCAAAATCCAGCGCTTTTGCTTCAACCAGACCTCCACCTACAGTTCCAGAGCTCAAGCCTTCCCAGGTGACCAGCATCCTTCCTCCCTGCGCACGCGGAGTACTACCTTTGGCCTCCACCAAAGTAACTGTAACAAACGGTGTGCCTGCTTTCAGTAAAATCTGCATTTGTTTGAGATGTTTTTCCATTACTTTGCAGTTTAAGGTTCAAACCGAAAATGTTTCAAAAAATAATTGAAAGCGCCGGTTCATCAGTTGATATGGATTATCCGGGTAAGCAGCATCTTTTATATATTTCACCGGGCCGTATTGTGAACTGATGCCTTTGGTTTCTCTGGATGAATTCAGTTTGTTGTCCAGCCATTCCGTAAATCTTTGGTTGTAATTGGTTGAGTTTAAATTTTCTTTTGCAATTTCAAGCACTGATTCAACCGGCATCAGGACAGCCGCGTCCTCTGCATTCATCTCCTGCAGTAAATTAAACAGGTAATCCCGCGCCTGCTGTTGAGCAGGAAGTTGGATCGTTTTTGATTTCAGTTTGCCTTCTGCTGCAATGCACAAACCAGTTACTTTTGCGTTTTCCGGCAACAAATCTGCTGCACGTAAAATCAGCACATCTAAAAAATGGCGTAACCAGCTTTTGTCCTTGCTCTCACGTTCACTGAGATAAATTACGTGCCAATTTTCGGACTCATCAGTATACCACCATTCGGTCTTTCCGTAAAATTTTGTTTCATTTATATCTGCGTCTGACTCTGCAGAATTTTCATTTTCGAGACAGAGTGCCGGAAAAAGTTGATGTGATTCAGTCAATCCGGAATCAAAAGTTCCTTCCTGAACTGGGCCTAAATGATATTGACGAAGATTTTTCTTCAGGCCAGGCCAGTCAATTTCCAGTGCCATGCAGAGCTGTTTCTGCCAGCTGTTAAGAATTCTCAGGTGCCTTGTCTGCATCGCTCCTCTGAAAATTCCGGACGGCATTTCACCTTCCAGTTCCATCCGCTGCGCCTGCAAATGATAAAGCTCCTCCCACTCCGGTTGTTCTGCAGAGCGTGGACCATTTTCCGGAAGTGTCAGGGCATTGTCCCATACTTTCCGGAGCAGTGACCATTCACTGAGGCGCTCCAGCACAAGAGGTTCGTCTATTATATCGTCTCGCTCTTCCTCATCTTCATCAAGGCGCAGCAGCTGACTTGCGGTTGACTGCAGCGGTGATTCGAGAAATTTTCTCAGATGTGTAAACGAAACAGGATGAAGATTATTTTCCGTGCTACTTTCCGGAACAGCCGGCTGGAAATCGTTTCCGGCTATGACTTGAATTACTTCCGGAGAAAGCCATTCCGGAGATATCCGTTGAAATCCAGCAGAACCTTTGGTGTCGCTAAATTCCTGATCAAACAACTCACGAGTTCGAAAAACTCTTGCCTGCCTGAATGCCGCGGGGTCATAGTTAGGCAGTGAACTTTTCGGTGTGGCACTTTCACTTTCGGAATCAGTTAATTCCGGAAAGTAGCTTAAAGAATATGCTTTGAGCGGATGCTGAATTTTTTCAAAATTATTCTTCAAATAACCGCTGTCGAGCTCATCTACTAAAGTCTGGATGATTGATGAAGGGTTGAGTTCATCATCGGTACGGTCGTTTCGGGAGACGTAACTCAGCACCAGATGTTTTCTCGTGGAAACCAGAGTTTCTAAAAACATGTAGCGGTCACGTTCTGTCACCGAGACATCACCCAGGCGGCGTTCACGAAACTGTTGGCCTTCCACGGCNGGNCTCAATTTTACCGGAATGTGTCGTAAATCTAGNGTGTCACGCTGGTACGGTGTCGGGAACATGCCCTCACCTAAACCTAATAAAAATACTGCTTTAAAAGGAATCGGCCTCATGGGCTGAAAAGATGAAACGGTNACGCCTTCTGCTAAATAATGTCCACGTTGTAAGGTTCCGGACTGCTGTTTTTGTTTGAAAAATTCGTGAATCGTACTGAAACTGAAACTGCATTCATGCTCTTGAGCCAAGTCCAGATCACGGGCTGCCTGCACATTACGGAGCAAATTCTGGAAAGCTTCCTCGTCTGCCTGCTCAAGCGGTTTGAGGTAGGTTTTAAGCAAAATCTGTAGATATTCGCCCCACTCTTTTCCACTCATTTTCCACTTTGGCAGGTCGCGTGTATCGGCAATTAAGGAACGTACTATCAGCATGAAGCGTGCTGCTTCCTCACTCCACTCATCNGGAATNTTCGCGGGTGCTATTTGTTGTTCTGCAATCGNNAATANNCCTGTCTNTGCAGGAGCGGTCACCATTTCAGCTAAAGTCAAACGCCGAAAAGCTTGTTCCCAGTGGTAGATGTCCTGCTCTAAATGGAGATAACCCTGTGCCTGCTGAGACTCATTGTCGATACCGTAAAAAACATTCAGTTNATCCGCCCACTCCAGCCATTGCTCAATTTGNAGAGGCTCACCCGAAGTGTTTTTTCCAGCCGGCGCACTGTCTTCAAATTTTCCCAGAAAACAGGGGTTATTGATCAAAGTGAATAAATCCCGCCGGGAGTATTCAGTGAAGCATAAACCTAATAGTGCCGCNGCTGCATCTTCCAAACGGCCNGCGCTGCCGCTGGCTCCGTCAATCAAATGGTACGGTAAATTGTAAATGCTTTCAAAAACCTGCTCGATTTCATGCTGATAACGCTCCATATCATGTACGATCACGGCACATTCATTGAGTCGTAAATCCGGATCACGCCGAATCCAGTCCCAAATCAAACTTGCCACAGCTTCAACTTCNCGCCGCGGATTCGCGCAGGCTAGAATCATCAGGCTTTCGTCCTGTTCCAATTCGAGGGATTTGACACGGCGTGGTTCCCGGAACAGGATATCTTCCTGTAATTGATTCAGCACATTGTGCTGCGGATTTTCTGTGCCTTCTGTGGTTATTTCAGCAGAATCTGCTTCTACAAACCATGGGGTAAAATCCCAGTCAGCCCATTGATTCAGCAACCTGATATTCTCACGTCCGGGNCGTCCCCAGGCNTGTAAAAATGGATTATCCTCTTCATCCTGCAGTAATTCTCCGAGTACAATTTCTGTCTCAGTTAAAGACTTTATCTTTTTAAAACGTTGACGTTCGNCTGCTAATGCTCTCAGATTCANGGCTTTTGACTCACCAAGACTTTGCACATCCTCCCAGAATTCCATGCACGGATTAAGCGCATAGACATGAATATCACGCACATGCGCCAGTTGCTCAGTGAGGGCTTTTTGNTGAAACTGTGAGAGATATGAAACACCAAAAACATGCAGCGGGGCTTTTGCTGGTATGCCGTTTTCTGTTGTGGAATTTACGTTTTGCGGATTTGCTTTGTGCTGACAAATACGNTAAAGCTGGGTTAAACTGAACAGTTCNGCTTGAAAGTCTGCTGATGATGAATGACGGGCCTTGAAATTGTGCCGCGTTAATTTGCCTTCCGGACCAAAGAGTTCAGTCCAGAGCGCTCTTTGCCAACTTTCTGCTCCAAGTGGATCGGGATCAATCGCATTTTGTCCCGCCAGCCATGGAGTCAACAGTTCGTCATTGCGGGAAAATTCATATTCCAGAAACAAGCGCGTCAGCCGGCCTGCGAGTTGATAGATTCGATGTTCGCGTGCTTGTGGACGTATAAATGTTTGGGGGGCGAGATAGCTGTGTACGGGCTGCCAGAGGGGATCGGAAGATGCCAGCTTTTCCCGTAAAACCTCCAGCAGCAGGCACTGGATGGTTTCCGGTTTAAGTAAAGAATAGTGGCGCTCGCTGAGCTTATTCTGGAGCCCTTCGTTGATTGCTTTTTCCAGCGTGATGAAACGCAGATTTGCGGCAATTCCTCTGATTTGCGCCAGTTTGAGCGAGATCCATTTTTCCAGACTGAAATTCGGAACCACGATATCTGCAGTGTCAAACGGATCCCTTTTGTCCAGTTCATGTGCCAGCGGCACAATCAGTTTTTCTAAGTGGTTTGAATAGTGAAGGCGGGGCATTCGTCAATGATCATTTGTCTGNGATCAATGTACAATGCTCAATGAACAGTGATCAGTCAAAAGTCTAAAATCATGAAGAGCCTGGTGTACCGAACACCGGATTAATTACCTCAATAGTTGCTGAATCACGTAAACGTTTCAATTCTTTACTGAGCAGTGCCTGCTGCATGTTCTGGAGCAGTTGNGCTCGGACTTTGTCTTTTTGCTCNAGCGCTTTATCTTCGCTCAAACTGCGTTTTTTGAATTGAATCAGATCAGCCCTGTTCCCATCCAGGCTTAAGCCAAAAAGCGAATTTTCATTCAAATGCAAACCGACTTTACGGAACTCCGTATTGTCACCGATGTTTGGCAGGAATCTTGTGTTTGCAGTAAATTCCAGTGTTTCGGTTTTGAGTCCATGTTTTTTAACAAGATTATTTAATTTTGTACCTGCCTCAAGCTGAGNCAAAGCTTTTTTNGCGCTTTCGATGGCAACAGCTTTTGCTTTTTCCAGACGCACAGCCTTAAATAAGTCTTCCTTTGCATCTTCAAAAAGCCGTGTCTCCGGAATTTTTGTTTCACTGAGACGGTAGATTACATGTCCCAAAACAGGATTACGTTTCCAGACACCCATTTCACCGGATTTGCGACTCACTAGTNCCGGCACAAGCTCGGCCGCGGAGCCAAGTCCAGGAATGACTTCTGTACCGTCAAACCANTCTGCNATAAGAACCTCTCTGTTCAATTTCTGTGCTTCTTCCGTAAAGGCTTCACCTGCGAGTCCTGCTAAGCGATCGAGTTCTTCCTCCAGCCGTTTTTGTGCACGACTTTCGGCGAGGATGAGTGTAATTTCTTCACGTGCCTCATCCAGAGATTTTGTGATTTCGTTCTTGCGTTCCTCGACTTTAATCAGATGCAGTCCAAAAGGAGACTGCACGATTTCACTCACTTGTCCNGCTTCAAGGGNAAAAGCGGCGGATTCAAAAGCCGGGACCATTTCTCCGGGTTTAAACCAACCCAAATCACCNCCTTCAGCAGATGTTNCATCTTCGGAATGTTTTNTTGCCAGTTCCTCGAATGAAGATCCTGCCTTTATTTCAGCCAGCAATTTGTTGAGTTGTTCACGTTTTTCCTGCTGTTCATTTTCAGGAGCGTCCGGAATGAGCTTGAGCAGAATATGACGCGCCTTGACTTCCGGCGGAGTAACATAATTTTCGGCGTATTTTTTGTAATAACGACGTACTTCACGTTCACGAACTTTTACATTGTCCTGATAGTAGTCCGCGGCAATTGTGAAATATTCCATGCGGAACCGATTCAGTGTTTGAAATTCCTGAGGATTATCCTGCAAATATTTTCTGAGCTCTGCGTCTTCTGCAGTAGTTTTTTCAACAAAAGCCTGCGGGTCAAAATATACATACTCAACTTCAATTTTCTCAAAATTTCTGCGGAAAGTCTGCTCAACTTCGCTGTCAGAGATTACCAGCCCTGTTCCCAGCAACTGCTGTTTTTTGGCCAGTAGAATGTCTGCTCTCAAAGAGGCTTCATATTCGTGACGTACAATCCTGTTTTGACTCAAAACAGTTTCATATGTATCATAATCAAACTGCCCGTTTTGTTGAAAAAATGGCTGCTTGCGGATATAGTCCTGAAGTTCTAAATCAGTCGCTACCAGATTAAGTTCTGCTGCGTCAGTCAAGAGCAGATGCCGGTCAATCAGTTGATTGAATACCTGTTGCCGTAAATTAAGCTGTTCCGCGAATTGTTCGGCGTTTTCTCCAAACTGCTGCTGCAAAGCACCCAGCCGGTTTTGATAGGCTTCACGGTACTCTTTGAGTAAAATTTCCTGGTCATTGACTTTCGCCACAACTTCCTTACGGTCACCAAAAAAACCTCCTACTCCAAACGATAACACGAAGGTTACTGCAATAACGCCCATTAGAAGTTTGAAAAATATGTTATTTGAATATTCCCTTAATTCCTGAATCATCTTAGTCCTGTTTCTTGTTTTATTTTTGTGATGTCTGCATTTATGGTAATAAATAACCCTTTATTAGATTTTATTTTGGGCATTCTTGCAAGTCAAACTCAGTATCAGTGCCTAAATAGTGCTATTTAATTCTTTTGTTTTACAAGCCTCCTCTGTCATTTTTAATTCGTTTTCAAGAGGTTGTTATGCTAAAATAAGCACTCTCACTCAGACAAAAAAACAGATGCCTGCAGAAAACACATTTACTGATTATAAAATAACAGCTTTCTCCGAGATTGCGGAGCAAGTCCGGAAATGGCGCAAAGAAGGGCGGAGTCTGGTTTTTACCAACGGTTGTTTTGATTTGCTGCATGCCGGCCACATCAGGTATTTGCAGACTGCAGCTGCATTTGCGGATATCTTCATCCTAGGGCTGAACTCTGATTCTTCTGTACGCAAACTAAAAGGACTGCGCCGCCCAATCATGTCGCAGGGAGACCGTGCTTTATTACTAAGTGCGCTAGAAGCCATTGACTGCGTTGTGATTTTTGATGAAGAAACTCCGGCGCGTTTAATAGAAACTGTGCTTCCGGATGTGCTGGTTAAAGGCGGTGATTATATCGCAGAGGATATTGTAGGTTATCAAACTGTTACAAAAAATGGAGGAAGAGTGGAGGTTGTTAGTTTCGTTGAGGGGAAATCGACAACAGGTATTGTCAATTTAATTATGGAGCAAGCATGATCGTTGTTACTGGCGGAGCCGGATTTATTGGCAGTAATATTGTCAAAGGGCTGAATGAGGCTGGAGAAGAAAATATTATTGTGGTCGATAATTTGAGTAATGCGGAAAAGCATCTTAACCTGAACAGTCTTTCCATTGCTGATTACATCGACAAAGATGAGTTTTTGCAGAAGCTCAACAAGTTTCAGAACGTTAGAGCGATTTTTCATCAGGGTGCCTGCTCTTCTACTACAGAGCAGGACGGCAAATACATGATGTCCAACAATTACGAATACTCTAAAACTCTGCTCAACTATTGTCTGGAAAACAGCATTGATTTTCTTTATGCCTCCAGTGCTTCAGTGTACGGTAACGGCAAGGCTGGTTTTGTAGAAAAACGTGAAGCGGAATANCCGTTGAATGTTTATGGTTTTTCTAAATTTNCCTTCGATAATTATGTGCGNCGCGTCTTACCGCAAGTTAAAAGCCAGGTTTTGGGGCTNCGTTACTTCAATGTTTATGGTCCTCAGGAAAATCATAAAGGCCGTATGGCTTCGGTCGCTTTCCATCTTTTTAATCAGCTGCAGGAAACAGGAAAGATGAAGCTTTTCGAAGGTAGCGGAAGTTTCAGGCGGGATTTTATTCATGTAGCTGACACAGTGAAAATCAATCTGCATTTTTACGAGTCTAAAACCAGCGGAATTTTCAATGCCGGTACCGGAAAAGCACGTAGTTTTGAAGATATTGCCACTACTCTACAAAGCCTCCATGGAAGCGGTGAAATCGAAAGCATTCCTTTTCCGGAGGACTTGCGTGGTAAATACCAGGAGTTCACTGAAGCCGGACTTGATAAGCTGCGTGCTGCCGGATACAGCAGTGAATTTATGTCGCTTGAAGAAGGCGTGCAGCAATATTATGAGCAGCTTTCAGCGACAGATGGGCGATTTGTTTAAAGCGTGTCAAAAACCGTCTTAACTGTTTCTGAAAAAAACATAAAAACGATTGTTTTCCTCATGTGTCTTTTACTCTAACACCAGCATCGTTTACAAAAAGACAATCTTCTATCAGTAGCTGAAAACAAATAATAATGCCGGCAACAAATTCTACAGACAAAATTTCTGACTCCATATTTTCAGAGCTTAAGGCTGACGAACCGCCGGGGTTTCTTTTTGTTGATCATATCGCAATTGCGGTTTGTGCAGGTGATTTGGAAAGCCAGGTACGCATGTATCAGCAAATTGGTTTCCGTGAGCTTCATCGTGAAGAAATCAGCGGCAGTGATCAGGTAAGGGAAGTTCTGCTGCAGATTGGAGAAAGCCCGAATTTAATTCAACTGGTTGAACCGATGTCAGCTGATTCTCCTGTTCAAAAACAGATTGACAGAAACGGCGGCCGCGGTGGTCTGGCGCATGTTGGTTTTCGCGTTAAAAATGCAAAGGCGGCGTTCGATTTTTTTAAAGCAAAAAATTTCCATATTATTGACGCGGCTCCCCGTCCGGGTTCACGTGGAACAACAGTATTTTTCCTGCATCCAAAATCTCACGATGACGCTCCTTTTGGAGTGCTCTATGAAATAGTCGAAGATTCAAAAAAAACAATCTAAGTGTATTCTGAAAAGCAAAAAATACTAGTCGTCGGAGGTGCGGGATACATTGGTTCGCATGTTGTTAAAGCACTGCGTGATGCTGGGAAATCACCAGTTGTTTTTGATAATATGAGCAGCGGACTGCAGGAAAACCTTTTACCCGGAATCCCTTTTATTCCCGGAGACATTCTGGAACCTGAGCAGCTAAAGTCTGCCATGGAAGGTGTGGATTCAATAATCCACCTTGCTGCTTTGAAAGCAGCCGGAGAGTCGATGATGGAGCCGGAAAAATATGCGGAAAATAATTTGTGCGGAACCGTTAACCTGCTCAATGCCGCGACGGCAGCGAATGTAAAGAATTTTGTTTTTTCCTCAAGTGCCGCGGTATATGGAGAGCCGCAATACCTGCCGATGGATGAGGCGCATCCTACCGAACCTATGAACTTTTATGGTTACACAAAACTTGGAATTGAGAACCTGCTGCACTGGTATAGTCAACTCTGCGGCCTGCGTTTTTGCAGCCTGCGTTATTTCAATGCGGCAGGTTATGATGTAGGCGGAGAGTTGAACGGCTTGGAACAGGAGCCGAATAACTTATTGCCGATTGTACTGGAAACGATTATGGGCCGGAGAGAAAAAGTAGAAGTTTTCGGCACCGATTATGATACAAGGGACGGCAGTTGCATACGTGATTATATTCACGTCAGCGATCTAGCAGAGGCACATCTGAAGGCACTGGATTATCTGAAGCATGAAAATCAGGA
>NYXK01000089.1 GCA_002685535.1 Deltaproteobacteria bacterium | reverse complement strand
AACTGGAGGCGACGAGCGGATTTGAACCGCTGTACAAGGTTTTGCAGACCTCTGCCTAACCACTCGGCCACGTCGCCTCTGATCATCTAAAATAACCGAAAATAGGATGCAAACACAAGTTCAAAACGAGTCAATTGAAATTGCAATTGAGAGAGCAAAACTTTACGGAATGCTCAAATATTTGCCCGACGGGCGACTGACTCATGCTCCGTTTTCACTTAGTCCATATTCAATTTCAGCAGCAGACATGCAGGAAATGACTGAATTAACGTCATATTTCAGCGAGTTGATGATTCATGTTTCTCAGGATTGGGCATTTCTCGATCAGTATCTGAGTCCAATTTCTGAATCCGATCCTTTTTTGAAGATGTTACTGGACCAAAGAGAGCGGGAAGTTACACAGAGCAAACAACTACTTGTGCAGCGTAATGATTTTTTTTTGATCAGGGATGAACTTAGCAATTGCGGGCAGGACTCCTCATCATCTGACGGAGATACTTCCGCTTCTGCACTGCGTCAGGTAGAACTTAATACAGTCTCAGCAAGTTTCCCGTTTTTAATAACTCAACTTTCTCGTTTGCACCAGAATTTATTTGAGCAAAATATGATGGAGCAGATTGTTCCAAATAATCCGCTGGGGCCTGTAGTCGATGCTTTCGCAAAAGCAATTCAGCACTACGGATCAACTGACTCAATAATGCTACTGGTTTCTCAGCCTGCAGAGAGTAACCGTTTTGATCAACTTGGACTGGAACAGCTTTTGTGGGATAAGTATAAAATTCAGACTATGCGTAAAACATTAACTGAAATATATGAGAACGGAAGTCTACGTGAAGGGCATCTTATTTTGGCAGGAAAATTAGTGGCCCTTACTTATTATCGTGCCGGTTACACACCGGATGATTTTCGCACCAGCGAAGCATTAAAAGGCCGTCAACTCATAGAAGCGTCATCGACAATTCAGGTTCCGGATTTGCCGATGCAACTTGCCGGGATGAAAAAAATTCAACAGGTACTGACACGTCCGGAAATCCTTTCTGCTTTTGTGTCAAAGGAAATTTCGCAACGTTTCTTAAAAACTTTTGCCGCCATGCATTCCCTGGATGAAATTATCGAGACTCCTGACGGAGAGTTAAGAGCTTCGGCATGGGCTGCTAAGAATCCGGATAAATATGTGCTGAAACCTCAACGTGAAGGCGGTGGCAATAATTATTTTGGCAGGGATATTCCAATAAAATTGTCGGACATGCAGCCGGAAGAACAAGTTGCTTATGTCTTAATGGAGAAAATCGAGGCGGAAACTCATCCGGCAATTCTTGTGGTTAACGGTAATGCCGAAACTCTGACTTCTGTGAGTGAGATCGGACGCTACGGGATTTGTTTTGCGGATAACGGTGTAGTGGAGAGCAACGAGGATGTGGGATACCTCGTACGTACAAAAGCGGAAAATGTTAATGAGGGTGGAGTCTGTGCCGGATTTGCCTGTTTGAATTCCTTGACAAAGGCTTAAAAACGAGAGCTGGAAAGTTTTAAAACTTAAACCAGCTATCAGTTGCTTTTTTAGGAAGACAATTCAATTGTGGCGAGCAGGTCGATTTCATCGAGTACTTTTCCTGTTCCTGTCGCAACACTGGTGAGTGGATCATCTGCGTGAAAAATTGGTAAACCAACCTCAGCTCGCAGCAAATCATCGATTCCGGAAAGTAAGGATCCACCACCGGCTAAAACAATTCCGCGGTCAACAATGTCCGCCGCCAGTTCCGGAGGTGTTGATTCCAGAGCATTCCGGATAGTTTTTACAATTTGTGCACAAACGTCACTTAGAGCTTCCAGCACTTCTTCTTCACCGAGGACCAGCGTTTTTGGAATACCGGTAACCAAGTCACGTCCACGCACTTCATAGGATTTAGGTTCTTCTTTAATAAAGGCAGTACCGATGTTGATTTTAATATCCTCCGCGGTACGTTCCCCAATCAGTAAATTATATTTTTGCTTGATGAATTCGGCAATGCTTTCGTCCATTTTGTCACCGCCGACCCGTGCGGAATCACTGTAAACTATGCCTGCAAGAGAAATAACAGCAACTTCTGTAGTACCTCCGCCGATATCGACAATCATACTTCCGCTGGCTTCTGTCACCGGTAAACCTGCACCCAGTGCTGCGGCCATTGGTTCCTCAATTAAAAAAACTTCGCGTGCTCCAGCAGATTCAGCTGCTTCTTTGACTGCACGTCGTTCAACTTGAGTAATTCCAGACGGAACGGCCACTACAATACGCGGTTTAAAACGGAAAAAAGAAAATTTGTTTTGAGTCTGACGGATGAAGTAACGCAGCATTTCCTGAGTTATATCAAAATCTGAAATAACACCGTCCTTCATGGGACGGATTGCCGTGATTGATCCTGGTGTACGGCCCAGCATTTGTTTGGCCTCCTCACCAACGGCCAGTACCTGTATTCTTCCACGGTTGTCTTTTTGTACAGCCACAACGGATGGTTCACGAATTACTATCCCGCGTTGCCGCGTGTATACTAGAGTATTCGCCGTCCCTAAATCAATGGCTAGATCCTGGGTGAAAATACTGGCTATTTTATTAATCATTGAGTTTTCCTGATTTTATTATCTCACTGAGTCAAGGCAATGTCCTGTCATCACCGTTACTAAGCTATTTATTGAAGCACTGATGGGTAGGGATCTGTGTAAGTATAGCCTGTAAAAACAGTTTATTTTGATTTCATGCGTCCCGGTAGGGTTATACAGAAGTAATGCCAAAATTAAAATATTATACGTTTATTTTTTGAAAATTCTGTACTTTCTGACTAACACTCCTAAGATCTCTTTTTTGCAACGCAGCAAAAATATCTGAGTTTAATTTCAAACTTTAGTCTCCCGTTTAAAACAGCACAGGCAATGTGCAGTAGAAACAGACAAAAAATATGTCAAAATACATACTATTAATTTTAGCCAAGGAATGAGCAGAAAACAAGAGGAAAAAGCTGTTTGCTGCTTTAATAAGTGTATTTCCGCGTCACCGGGAAAGTTTAACTACAGAGAAAGGAACTATCAGCCAACTCTCTTTTCCGGCAAACCACCTGCAGACATCTTCACTGCGCAGAATTTCACTTCCGGAATTTTCCCAAAAGGGTCGAGCACAGATGAAGTAATCAAATTGGCTGCAGATTCGTTATAACTGAATGCCATAAAAATATTTCCCGGTTGCACGCCGAGATCCTGACGAGCATAAGTTGCAATTTTTCCGCGTCTTGATTCAAGAGTTACTGCATCACCTGCTTCTACTCCAAGCTTTTTCAGATCATCCGGATGAACATGAACTACCGGAAACGGTTCAATCGAATTCAGGACAGTCGCACGTCGTGTCATACTACCTGTGTGCCAGTGTTCGAGTTGACGTGAGGTGATAAAGACAAAGGGAAAATCTTTATCCGGCATTTCATCAGCATGCGTATATTTTGCAGGAACAAAACGAGCTTTTTTATTTTCTGTTGGAAAACCATTCTGAAAAATAATCGGTTCACCGGGATCACCTTCTTTGGTACAGGGATAGGTTACGGAATGTTCTTTATGTAAACGCTCCCAGGTGATTCCCGCCATGCTCGACGTAGCTTTGCGTACTTCAGAAAAAACCTTTTTCGGACTTTCATAATTCCAGTCCAGACCAAGCCGTCGGCCAATTTCCTGAATAATCCACAAGTCCTGACGTGCGTCTCCCGGAGGGTTTATGGCCTGTCGTCCAAGTTGTACCTGACGGTTGGAATTGGTAAAAGTTCCGGTCTTTTCCGGAAATGCAGACGCAGGTAAAATCACATCCGCAAACCCCGCGGTTTCGGTGAGAAAAATATCCTGTACTACTAAATGATCCAGCATTGCTAAAGCACTACGGGCATGGTTCAGGTTTGGATCGGACATCGCGGGATTTTCACCCTGAACGTACATACCGTTGACTCCGCCTGAATGCACGGCATCAATGATTTCCACCACCGTTAATCCTTTTTTGGGATTAAGGGAAGTACCCCAAAATTTCTCGAACCAATTATTTATTTCTGGATCAATGACTGACTTATAATCCGGAAAGAACATTGGAATCAGTCCCATATCGGAAGTACCCTGAACATTATTTTGTCCACGCAGTGGATGCAATCCGGTACCGGGACGTCCGATCTGGCCTGTCATCAGCGACAAAGCGATCAAACAGCGTGAATTGTCTGTACCGTGAATATGCTGAGAAATGCCCATGCCCCACAAGATGATGGAGGATTCCGCGGTTGCAAAAGTGCGGGCAACTTCACGCAGGGTTTCTGCGGGAATTCCGCAAATCGGTGCGACAATCTCAGGACTGTATTCCGCGACATTGGCTTTTAATTTATCAAAATCGGTTGTGTGTTCTGTGATGTATTTTTCATCGCATAAGCCTTCCTCTACGATTACGTGCATCAGTGAATTGAGCATCGCCACATCTGTGTCCGGTCTAAACTGGAGGCTGTAGGTGGCATGACGTGCCAAATCTGTCCTGCGCGGATCCATCAAAATCAGCTTTTTACCGTCCTTAACCGCGTTTTTCATAAAAGTAGCAGCTACAGGATGGTTAGCGATTGGATTTGCTCCAATCAGCAAAATGACTTCCGCGTCAGTCACATCCGTGAAGGGATTTGAAACTGCTCCGGAACCAATACCTTCCAACAAAGCACTAACCGAAGAGGCATGACAAAGTCGCGTGCAGTGATCAATATTATTAGTCCCAAATCCGGTACGCACCAGCTTTTGCAACAGATATGCTTCTTCGTTACTACCCTTGGCACAACCGAACGCAGCCAGTGCATCCGGAGCGTTATTATCACGGATATTGTTTAAACCTGCGGCGGCAAAATCAAGTGCCTCTTCCCAGCTTGCTTCCCGGAAAACTTTACGCCAATCTTTAGGCTGTAGCAGTTCGGTGGTTTTTGGTACGTCTTTTAGCCGTATCAAAGGTTTTACGAGACGATCCGGATGATGTACATAATCAAAACCGTAACGTCCTTTTACACATAATCTTTCCTCGTTCGCCGGACCTTTGCGTCCTTCAACTCTTAAAAGTTTTTTGTCTTTTACATGATAGGTCAGCAGACACCCTACACCGCAGTATGGGCAAACCGATTCTACCTTTTTGTCAACTTCCTCTAAACCTACATTATTTGCCGGCATCAACGCACCAGTCGGACAGGCCTGCACACATTCTCCGCAGGCGACGCAGGTACTGTCACCCATTGGATCACTGAGGTCAAAAACAATTTCCGCGTGAGATCCACGAAAGGCCATGCCGATCACATCATTAACCTGAACTTCTCTGCAGGCCCTGACACAACGTGTACACTGGATACAAGCGTCCAGATTAACCGACATCGCCGGATGTGAATTATCCAATTCCGGTTGTTTCCGTCTGGAAAAACGGGGTTCGCTTAAACCCATTTTTTCCACCCATTGATCAAGTTCAGAGTTTGGTGTATAGGGCGATTTTGCGGATTCCGGCATGTCCGCCAGCAGGAGTTCGAGCACCATTTTCTGTGAATGGAGGGCTCGTTGACTGTTGCTGTTGACTTTCATTCCCTGCTGAGGGTAGCGGCAACAGGAAGGAGCGAGGACACGTTCACCTTCAATTTCCACCACGCAGGAGCGGCAGTTACCATCCGTGCGGTAACCCTCTTTATAACAAAGCCGTGGAATATCTGCGATACCTGCCCGGTCAGCCGCCTGTAAAATTGTTTCTCCGGCAAGTGCGTCCAGTGTTTTTCCGTTCAGTTCAAATGAAATTGTCTCCATCTCACACCTCCTTTGGAAAATATTTCATCACACAGCGCAACGGATTCGGTGCGGCCTGCCCCAAACCGCAAATCGAAGCGTCTTCCATAGTCTGCGAGAGTTCTTCTAAAAGAGACTGATTCCAGTTTTTTTGTTCCATCAACGGAATGGCTTTGATAGTCCCAACTCTGCATGGAGTGCATTGTCCGCATGATTCATGCGCAAAGAAGCGTATCGCGTTCAGTGCCAGTTCACGTGCATTATCATGTTCAGAAAAAACGATAACCGCGGCTGAGCCGATAAAACAGCCGTGTTCCTGCAGCGTGTCAAAATCCAGCGGTAAATCACCGAGAGACGCAGGCAGCATTCCTCCTGAGGCGCCCCCTGGGAAATATCCGTAAAAGCTGTGTCCGGGAAGCATGCCGCCACAATATTCGTCAATTAACTCACGCATCGAAATTCCGGCAGGCGCTAAATGCACTCCCGGATTGTTTACACGTCCGCTGATCGAAAATGCCCGCAACCCCTTACGATCTCTTCTTCCGTGGGATGAAAATGATTCCGCTCCTTTTTCTATAATATCACGTACCCAATGCAGAGTTTCCATATTGTGTTCCAGTGTCGGACGTCCGAACAATCCGACTTCCGCGACGTAAGGTGGACGCAAACGTGGAATCCCGCGCTTGCCTTCAATCGACTCAATCATTGCCGATTCTTCACCGCAGATATAGGCTCCGGCTCCACGGCGTAAATGGATTTGAGGCAGTCTTTCCGGAAAAGCGGATTGCAGTTCCGCAATTTCTCTGAGCAGTATTTCACGCGCAGCGGCATATTCGTCACGCAGATAAATGTATATTTCTTCAATACCAACCGCCCAGGCCGCAATCATCGAACCCTCAAGAAAACGATGCGGATCACCTTCGAGATAGTAGCGGTCTTTGAAAGTTCCAGGTTCTCCTTCATCGATGTTAACCGCCATTAAACGAGGTTCCGGAAATTTACTTACAATCTCCCATTTGCTTCCGACAGGAAACCCTGCTCCACCCAAACCACGTAAACCAGAATTTTTAAGTTCCGAGATTACGGATTCAGCATCACGTTTTCCGGACAAACAATTCTGAAAAAGCTGATAACCTCCGGATTGCTGATATTCCGCAAAATTCACGTATTCCGGAAGTGTCGGCAGAACCGCGTTTTTTTCAATATGTTTTTTCACCAATTCAGGAGTTGCCTGATCCACGGGATTTTTGCCCACAACTGCGACTGGTGCGTGCTGACAACGTCCTACGCAAGGTACAGCTTGAATCCTGATTTGCTCAGAGAGGACGGAACTGTCTGGAAAAAGTTGTTTGAGGGTTTTCGTGAGTTTATTTGCTCCGGACATTTCGCAGGAAAGAGATTCGCAAACCCGAACCGTCAAAGGCGGAGGCGGAATCTGGTCTTCTTTTATCACATCAAAATGGTGATAAAACGTGGCCACCTCATAGACTTCCGCATGCGACAGTTTCATTTCAAAGGCCAGTGCCACGACATGTTTTGCTGATATAAAATGATATTCGTCCTGAATCAAATGCAGTGCTTCAATCAGCAGATCCTTACGGCGCGGCATGTCGGAAAGTAGTTTCTGGACTTCCAGAAGTGCTGAGAAATCCAAAATTCTGCCTTTTTGTTTGCCAAGTTTTTTTTTGTTCATTTAAACTTTATTTAGTTAAAATCCACAAAACACTGTGTGAGGTCTTCAAAAGTTTCGGCCCGACGAATAAGTCGGCTTTGTCCTTGATGCACCAGTACTTCCGCTGGGCGCGGTCTGAAATTATATTGCGAGCTCATAGAAAAGCCGTAAGCTCCTGCATCCAGAAAAGCGAGGCGTTCGCCGATTGCCGGTGAAGTCATTTTGCGGATGATTTCATCTCCGGAGCGACTCAAAATGTCTCCACTTTCGCAAATATTTCCAACAACGACAACATTTTTTTCAACATCCGAAACTCGGCTGGCATTCAGGATTTTATGATAAGATCCGTACATCGTTGGACGCACCAAATGATTGAAACCTGAATCTACTCCGACAAAGCTGTGTTTCGGGGTGTCCGTAATGTTGGTTACTGTTGCCAGTAAAACTCCTGCAGGACCTATCAATAACCTTCCGGGTTCAATTTTCATCCGTAATTCACGTCCGTAATGCTGAATAAACTTTGTGAATCTTGCGGTCATTTTTTGACTTAAATCGACCATATTTAATGCCAACTGTTCCGGCTTGTATGGAATTCCAAAACCGCCTCCAAAATCAACAAACTGTAGATCAGGAAATCTTTGCGCAACATCTAGAATCATTTCCATCGCTTCCAGCATTGGTTCGGCAGAATAAATTCCGGTACCTATATGAGAATGAACACCGTTAAGTATCAACTTATATTTTTTTGCCAAAGCAAGTGCTGCTTCAATTTGATCATGATATATTCCAAATTTTGAATCCGGACCGCCCGTGATACAGTGCGAATGGTGACCTGCGCCGATTCCAGGATTAACACGTACGGAAACAGTTGTCTCGGGATATCGTTGTCCATATTTTTCGAGTAAGGCCAACGAACCGAGGTTTACAGCAACGTTTTGTTCGACACAAGACTCTATTTCCCGCAGACTGTTATTGTTGCCAGTGAAGATGATTTGCTGAGCTTCAAATCCGCATTCAAGTGCTAAACGTACCTCAAACTCAGAAACAGCGTCAATTGATGAGCCTTCTTCCGCAAGGATTTTGAGCAGTGATGGATTGGAATTTGCTTTCATCGAATAATGGATTTCAAGCAGTCCCTCAGGAAATCCTGCAGACAGCTCGCGAAACTGCGAACGCAGGACTGACTCTTCATAAACATAGAGCGGTGAACCATATTCCTGCATGATTGTTTCAACAGGAATGTCTGCAAAATAAAGGATGTTGTCAGTGATTTTCATTGAAAAAATAAAAAGTCATTAAAAAATTAAAAAATATAGGCAGTTACACTTTGCATTGTCTGGATCTGCGATTTCAATTTTTGTATACTAAACACTTAAAGCCAAAATTGCGAATCAAAATTGCCTGCATTAACATCATTAAATCCGGAATCTGGTTAAACAATTGACAAAAAAACGAATTAGAAGATTATTACTGTTGTGGCTGGCGACCTTAATCATGGGCGGCATAGTCGGAATGTTGCTTTATGTACAAATGGCAGTGCACCAGGAAAATGTAGTTGCGTCACTTGAAGTAGAATCACCTCAAGTAAAGGAAGAGCTTCCCGCAGATACTGAAATAGTGGAGGAAGAAGTTGCTGAACCTGAACCAGGAGCAGTAGGTACAGCAGATATTTCAGAGGACACAGAATATTCTCATCTGGTGGAAACTGAAAGTCCTTTCTGGAATGTTTATCCTATCAGCAGCTCCGGTGTTTCCGCAGAAAACTGGCACACAATTCTGGTTCAAAACCGTTTCAAAATTGACTATACAATCACGCCGCTTGCTACAAGGGACTGGCATCTGGTAAGGAGCAACAAAGCAATAAGAGTTCAGTTTCGTTCAGAACTGCTTGCAGTAAAAGATATTCTTGCACGTAAAAAAAGAGGCAAATTTTCGATCCAGTTGATCTCGATTGAGCATGCACGCTTTCCATTAGCTGTGTCTTTGCTGAGTCGCCTGTTGAATGACGGTTATTATGCTTATCTTCACCGTACAGATGCAAAATTTGAAGGCAAGTATTGGTATCGTGTGAGAGTTGGATTTTTCAAAAACCTTGAAGACGCGCGTACGACCGGGAAAAAAATATCTGAGAGATATCAGGGTGAGGATTATTTTTCCACAAAATTCTGGCCGGTTCAACCGGGTCCTCAGGAACTGTCACGTCCGGTGATTGACCTCCGGCAACCGCTTAACAAACCCTGGGTTATTCAACTTCCTCTCTACTCCAGTCAAGCTGAGGCCTTGAAAGATATGGCCCAGATAAATATCGAAACAGATTTTAGTTATATCTCACAAAAGCTGGAATCCGCTTCATCAGGTAAACTTGAGTTTCGGATTCGGATTGGATTTTTTGAAACAAAAAAAGAAGCAGGCAGGATGATATACAGACTTAAAAAGAAGTTTCCGCAGTTCAAACGCATGAAGAGTCTTCACTTGTAGGAATAGTATTTCCCAGTGCCGGTAAAACTAAGTGAGGTTNTTCAAAACGATTCTGCAGTTTATTCACNGGANAGCCTTTTTTCCCATTCCAGGGAAAGCCGTTGAGCTTCTGCGATCTGGTCACGTGTCATTCGTTTTCTAATTTCGTTTTTCAACGCTTTTGCTTTGTCTCTGCCGCGTGCTGATGCTAGGTTGCCCCATTTGTATGCTAAAACAAAATTCTCCGGTACACCGTCGCCGGAGGCATACATCTCCGCAAGACTCAACTGTGCTTTAGTATCACCCTGTTCCGCNGCTTTTTTGTACCAGTAAACTGCTTGCGTAAAATCTTCTGTAACACCTGTACCATATTTAAACATCACGGCAAGATTTAACTGTGCTTTAGTATCACCCTGTTCCGCCGCTTTTTTGTACCAGAAAACTGCCTTAGTAAAATCCTCATCCGTGCCTTTGCCGTATTCATACATTAATCCAAGGTTAAACTGCGCGTTGGCGTCACCAAGATCCGCGACTTTTTTGTACCAGTAAAATGATTGAGTATAATCCTCTGCGATTCCTTTACCTTTTCGATAAATTATACCGAGATTTAACAGTGCTTTTGTTTCACCCTGTTCTGCGGATTTTTTATACCACGTAATTGCCTGATTGTAATCCTGCTTTATTCCTTTGCCGTTTTCGTACATCCAGCCGAGACGGTTTTGTGCTTCCGACTGTCCCTGCTCCGCGGCTTTATTATACCAGTGCACAGCCTGTTCGTAATCCTGCGAAACACCTTTGCCGTATTCATACATAATCGCTATGTTTAACTGCGCTACTGCGTCACCCTGTTCTGCCACTTTTTTATACCAGTAAAATGCCTGTCTGTAATCTTCAGCGATGCCTTTACCGTTTTTGTAGAAATCTCCAAGATTTAACTGCGCTTTTGTGTCACCTTGCTCTGCAGCTTTTTTATGCCAGTAAATGGCTTCTGTATAATCCTCATCTACACCTTTGCCATTTTCGTAGAGACCTCCGAGACTGGTTTGCGCTTCCGAATGACCCTGCTGGGCGGCTTTTTTGTACCATTCAGCAGCTTGTCTGTAATCCTCCTTTACTCCTTTACCGAATTCGTACATTACGCCGAGNTTAAACTGTGCAATCGCACTTCCCTGTTCTGCGGCTTTATTGTTCCAATAAAAGACCTGTCCGTAATCCTTAGCTACTCCCTTTCCGTATTTGTAAATCAGGCTCAGATTTAACTGCGCTTTTGTATCCCCCTGGTCCGCAGCTTTTTTGTACCAGGAAATAGCTTCTATATAATCCTGTTCTACGCCTTTNCCGTATTCGTACATCCANCCNAGATTTGTCTGTGCTTCCGCAAAACCCTGTTCTGCAGGTTTATTAAACCAGAAAATTGCCTGAGTGTAATTCTCATCAACTCCTCTGCCGAATTTGTACATGATACCTAGATTTAACTGTGCTTCCNCCAATCCCTGGTCTGCAGCTTTTTTAAACCAGATAAACGCTTCCTGGNGATCNTGAGTGACACCCCTGCCTTTATTGTACATGATGCCGAGATTTAACTGGCCCTCTGCCTGTCCCTTGTCTGCTGCTTTTATATACAACGCTGCAGCCTTGATATAATCCTGTGCTACTCCTTTGCCGTTTTCATACAGCCAACCCAGGTTAGTCAGGGCCGCGGAGTGACCTTTATCTGCAGCTTTCTTCAACCAGTAAACCGATTGAGTGTAGTCCGTCCTGACTCCTTTACCGTTTTTATAGATCACTCCCAGATTTAATTGTGCATTTGAATTTCCCTGCATTGCAGATTTTTCAAACCAGAAAATTGCCTGTAAGTAGTCCTTATCAACACCTTTACCGCTTTTGTACATGATACCTAGATTTAACTGTCCTTCCGCCTGTCCTAGGTTAGCTGCTTTTGTATACCAGTCAACAGCTATGGCGTTATCTTGTTCAACACCTATCCCGTTTTCATGCATCCATCCGAGATTTGTCTGCGCTGCAGCATTATCCTTTTTAGCAGCTTTAAGGTACCAGATAAAAGCCTGACCGTAATCCTTTTTTACACCTTCACCGTTTTCATACATCCATCCGAGAGCATACTGCGCACTCGCATTCCCTTTTTCAGCTGATTTTTTATACCAGTACACCGCCTGTGCATTATCTTCTGTGACACCTTTCCCGAAGTCAAACATATTCCCTATGTTAAACTGTGCCCTCGGGTCACCCTGTGCGGCGAGAGGCCCCCATTCACGGATAGCGGCCGCATAGTCGCCTCTGAGATGGGCTTCAAAACCTTTCTGGAAATCAGCAGCTGTCAGGGTAAATACTGGCAGCAACAGACAAAGCAGGAACGCATTGAGACTGCGCATTAGAGCTAATAACTTCATAAGCTGAAAAAGTGAAGATAAATAATTTGTATAAAAAAAGAATTATTTTTAGTAAATCGGCAACCCAATATATATCATCATTTAGTGTATTTAGCAAGAATGGTGAGTGCGGATTGTTGATGCTGGTTAAGAATGAGGACTGTGAAAAAAACTGAAACCGATAATATGGNGATTTCAGTTGAGACAATTGATTACGGATATTTTGAAAAGCTCCTGAAAGTGCTCTCATCTCCCTATGTGGTACCGGAAGAACATTCGGAATATCTGCTTCGGCCGAAACCGGATGAGCATGTTCTAGAGACTTTTTGTGGAACTTTTGAGTTTTACCCCGAAACGGAGTTCGGGGCTACCGGCGGGCTATGGTCTAATTGTGAAATGGAGTTCTCTACCAACATGGGCTATCGGCTACAGTTGAAACGACCTTTCTATTGCGTTCAAGCAGCGTTATTGGCAGAATTTGTAAAATTGTAACTTTCATATTCCAGCAGANATAAATAAGTCACACTTTCAATCTCAGCCAGTCAAAATACGATTAAGTCCGGAGTATTTCCCAAGGCCTGCGCTGGTTTCACTACCCCATCCTTCANTGCAGTTACAGTCCGGAACATAAGGAGCTTTTTCTGGAGGAAGAACTGTAATCTTGCGCCCTTTGGCCTTGAAGTCTTTGAGCCCGTTCAGAATTTGTTCCCGGATTATGATTTTGTCTTCGGTCGATTTTGCCGCAAGCTCACCTTTAGTCTGAGAGTCACTTACTTTCGATCTATAGGCTTTCAGGTATATCTTTTTCATATCACATTTATTTTAAGNTGGAAAANCAGTCTTCTNCCGATTCTCGTTGCAAATTTNTTCCGGACTTTCTAATAGCTATAGAAAACCTTGACCAGTAAGAACTATCACTCCCTCCAAAAGTTGACTATCCGTAAATTTACTTAGAAGTCCTGGAAATAATATTTTGCCCAATTATATCAATAAGTAAATATTGAAGAATTTTGTATATAATTTATGATTCTGCTAAAAAAGCTAAATATTTGATAAAATCTTACTTGCAATAGACAATATTTAATTCATTTGAGAAAAATGCGATTGCGGCATTGCTGTTTTTAAATCAGGGAATGATCATTTTAACGTTAATTGTGATTATCAACGGTTTTGTCAGTTTCTGATAATTTGATGCAAAACAAAAGTAAGATGCAGGGAATCGTGACAACGAGGCAGATTGTGAGGGGGGAAAAATTGGAAAACTTCAGAGGGAGCTAAGATCGACAGGAGAAAAAACAGCGGAAAAAAGTTTAAATGATAATCCAGCTGAAGCACCAAAATGGCTTATTGTTTTAAATTATCTTACATTTTCTGCNNGAATATTAATGGTAACAGCTAATTTATTTATCCAGTAAAATTTTCGGTACGTAGTCCTGTTCTACCGTATTCCAAAATCATTTGTAGGGGCACGGAGAGCTGTGCCCCTACGTTTATCATTATTAAAACTTCATCATTTTAGCCTTTTAAGCAGTTTCAGCAACAGGCGAAGCAAAATATAAGGAGAAATATAACGCGAAAGGAAATGCAGGAATTGCAATAGCTTTTGAAATTTCTGCCTGTCTTTGAAAAGTTTAGTCATCGACCAAACTATCAAAACCAGCAAAACAAACAATGCAAGGTAGAATAAGATTCTCAACTGAATTTTGGATCAACTTTATTTTGGTGGAAGGGAGCGTTTATTCTTCCTATGAAATGAGGTCAATACTCCCCTTTATTTCTTACTCCCTTCCTTAACATCAGTTCAGGACTTGTCCTTCAGAGGATTCTATTTCAATTCCCGCAACCCATTGTCCCTGGAAATTGTAATTATTTTCTTCCATCTGCTCAAAAAACCATTTGGGATCGTTTCCTTCAAGATGAATTTTGTGGGCCTGTTTGTCNTTGAAAACCTGTGTATAGAGAAATACATTTTTCTGCTCAACATTTCTGCAAACAAAAAATTGTNCCATCCCGCTTTGGTTTTCCAGACATTTGTAACGGTAATCATTGATCATGATCTCAATTTGTTCAAGATCTCCCTCAACAACTGCTGTTACATGTACGACGTAACTCATTTGTAAAAGTTTAACTAAAGATTATATTTGTGAGCTGGTTTATAGATTAACCAAACTTGGTGCTCTCTGTGGTAAAACAATGAGTGAAATTGTCTTTTATTCAACAGTTAAGTACAGCAGGACGACATCTGTCTTTGAGAATAATGTACTAGCTGTTAGCCTCAAATGCAACAACAGATGCAATTCTCACTGGATTATATANAAAAAAGCATGACAGTACATTAAATNAGCATAACCGATCAAAAGAAAAGTGTCNGNTTTTTGCTGTTGAAATTTATNAANAATCNGCTNGATTGAACTAACAATCACTTCATCCANTTTTCAACAGCAATCTAACTGAGAAACAAATTGACTCCGCTTTCCGCATGAGCTACCTTTTTGAACATATAACCGCCAACTGTCTTAGAGAATATAATGAAAAATAGATATGGATTTGGAGAGAACGCACCTGGAAATAACAGCGTTTCGAATCTTAGAACTGCTACTTTAAAAGGTATAGTAAAATCTTTGCCGCTTAGAGTTTTGAGTGCTGAAGATTTCGANTTCTGGCAGCACAACGGTTTTGTTATTATCAGGAATGCGGTGAGCATGGCAGATGTCGAGGCAACTGCAGCGCTGTTATGGGAGTTTCAGGAAATGGATCCCAATGATTCTACGAGTTGGTACCGCCCTCAGTTGAGGGAAAATAACATGAAGGAACTCAACAACTCCGGGATGGTTGAATGTTACAACAATCAGTTGCTGTGGAACAACCGTCAGAACCCCCGTGTTTATGACGCCTTCGTGGATCTTTGGGATCGCGAAGATCTGTGGGTCACTATTGATCGTGCGAACCTCAATCCGCCAAATCGACATGGACGCGACTTCAGNGGATTTATCCACTGGGATGCGGATACTTCGCTAANNCCGCTGCCGGTCAANGTGCAGGGCGTGCTTGCATTATCAGATACTACTCCGGAAACAGGAGGGTTCCAGTGTGTACCCGCACTTTTTCGAGATCTGGAAAACTGGCTGTTGAGTCAGCCTAAGGAACGTGATCCTTTCGTTCCGGATTTGAACGGTTATGAAACAGAATTTGTNCCTATGAAANCCGGGGAANTGNTNATCTGGAATTGCCTGCAGCCGCATGGNGTACGTCCGAATAAATCGGAAACTGTGCGAATGGCGCAGTACATTTCCATGGTTCCGGCTGAGGAAGAAAACGAAATTATCCGTGAGTGGCGGACTAAATCCTGGACTGAACGTATTCCTCCGGATGGTTACGCATTTCCGGGTGATCCCAGAAATTGGGAGCAGAACCGTTATCCCAAAGCCAAATTAAGCCCTTTNGGGGAAAANNTGCTNGGAATTCAAAGTTGGAATCTTTANCTCCGTTNCGNAGAAATAACGGATTAGGGNGAGATCAGATCANTNTTTCNTNAGTNNAAACAATGGTATGGAAGNAATTCNCTACTTNGTCAGTNTCTTTAAATTCCTTTCATATAAGGACAAAATTCTATACCAGTGCCTTTCCGCGGCAGCCCTGTGATATTTTTCCATTCTGTCAGGAAAGACGAAACCGTGTACTGTTTCAGGGTACAATTCTATTCGATAATTGATGTCTGTTTCAGCAAGATGTTTTTCAAGGGATTCAATCATTTCCGTGGGAACCCACTCATCGTTTTCAGCACAGCCGAAATAAATTTCACCCTTGATTTTATGGGAACTCAGATGAGGTGATTGGGCGGAGTCGGTGAAGAGTTCAACACCGTGAATGCTCGCAGTAGCCCGGATTCGATCATTGATTTCAGCCGCAGCAGCAAATGCAAATGGGCCACTCATACAGTATCCCAGACAACCCACCGTTCCTTTAGACGCAGTTTCATGTTTTAGCGCTTCTGCTAACAGATGCTTGCAATCTTCTACTACCATTTCATTACTAAGACTGTTTTTGTGTTCGAACATGATCTCCCGACTTTTATCTGTTCCGTCCGAAACAAATTCTTCTACACGGCGATAATATAGATTCGGCAGCATAACCCAATATCCACAGGCAGCAATCCTCCTTGCCATCTGGTGGAGTTCTTCTCTCTTTCCGGGGGCATCCATTAAAAATAGAATCACCGGATNTGGACCGTCTTCATCAGGATGAACAATGAAGGTGTTCATCTGACCTTCACCGGTATTAATGGTTATTTCATTTTCAAACATAATTGATTTAATGTCATGGGACAGGAGAGGTTTATCAAGGCTTATTAATATTCCTAACAATGGATAGATAAAGTAATTGTTGAGGTGGAGTCAGCCACTTTTGCTAATATTATTTAATATTTTTAATTCGCTGTCAACAATACCAACAACAATACCAACAANAATANCAACAAATGATCGGCTTAGAGATGCTCATTTCATATATTTCCCAACGTACGCGCGTGTAATGATATTTTCTTGCGGTCTCATTGTTAAGATTAACAATATATTAGCAAATTCTTCACCTTTTACTAATTCGATGACTTGGAAACACTATTTGGTTTCCATACGGTTCACCCCATCCCAAGTCTCAGTATCCCACCCTCCTGAGATCAGAATTTGGCAGCGCTCTACATAGAGGGTGGCGACCGTGTCCTCTGGTACTAGCTCAAGACACCGACANAATAAGGGTAATGCTTCCTCGAATCGCTGGTTCTGATAAAGATCGAAGCCCCGCTCAAAGAGTTTGAGGGTGGTCTGTTTCTTTTCAAANATTTCTGGTGCTTCAGCATCCATTACCTCGTAAACCAGCACNGACGCCGCCTTGCCCTTCACAGCTACCTTGTCAATCAGCCGAGGTTTGAAGACCTCNAGAGTNAGTTTTTTGAAGGTCGCTTCGCTGATTAGTAACTTGGTTTTGTAGAGCTTGGTCAAGCCCTCCAGTCGTGCTGCCAGATTAACAGCATCACTGATAACGGAACCTTCCATGCGGTCCTTCTCCCCNAGNGTTCCGAAAATCAACATGCCTGTGTTGATGCCAATACCGATGCGAATTTCTTCGTTTCCAGTACGCAGACGGTCTTCGTTGAACTCGCTTAGAGCTTTGAACATGCTGATAGAAGTATGAACAGCGTCATCGGGAGTGCGGTCGAAGAGCGCCATGATGCTGTCACCAACGTACTTGTCAATGTAGCCATGATGCTCCCGAACCAGTGGTCCCATCAGACTGAGGTAGGAGTTGATGAACCTGAAGTTCTCATCCGGTGTCATGCTCTCAGAGAGTGTGGTGAAGGATCGGATGTCCGAGAACAGGATACTCATCTCCTTCTGCACTTGATCTCCAAGCTGCACATCGAGGATACTCTCCTTTTCAAGGCTGCTGATCAGTTGACTGGGAACAAAGCGTTGGTAGGCTTCCGTCAGTCTCATCTGCTGCTCCAGTGCAATCTTCTTCAACTCGTTCATTCGTTGGGCCACGGCAAACCCGAAAGTGATGAACATGGCAAGAAACAAGATCCTGCCAACGGCGATCAGAAATAAGGTTGCCAAGCCAAACATTTTGAAGATGAAGAAAACACCATACATTGGAAGCATGAGAAACGGCAGGGAGAAGGAAAGGCAGAGATAGCCTGCAGAAGCATCCCCTTTTCTCCAGCGTTTGAAAGAGATCACAATGGCTGTAATCAAGAGAAAGGCAAATGGGATCACCATGAAAGGTAGGGGAATGAAGCCAGCTCCTCGATTGTCTGGAGGGTGTCTCAGCAGGTCATTGAATTGCTCGCCCTCTGGCCAGTTGAAGGATTCGATGACATAAATTGGAATCAAAACGGCGTAGAAAATAATGCCAATGATGAAAATTTTGTTGATGCGCGGGTGTAGATCAG
>NYXK01000088.1 GCA_002685535.1 Deltaproteobacteria bacterium | reverse complement strand
TGGTCCCAAATGAGAAAAAGTCTGCACACTGTGCAATTTCATTTGCGGTGAGCGCAGCTCGGGGAAGTTCGATCATGGTTCCTATAGAATAATTTAAGGAAGAAGAATCAGAAATACGAGAAGAAACTTCTTCGTATACATTTTCAATGATAGCACGTTGGTGTTTGAGTTCGTTTACGTTTGCCACGAGTGGCACCATGATTTCTGGACTTACTTCGAGTCCTTCTTTTTTACAGATAAAAGCAGCTTCAAATATCGCTTGTGCTTGCATTTTAATGACTTCAGGGAAGAGAATCCCAAGACGACAACCACGAAGTCCAAGCATAGGATTTGATTCAGAAAGCTCATGCATTTTTGCCTTTACTTCTTCGTAGCCGCGACCAAGTTCTTTGGCAACAATCTCAATATCTTCTTTCTTTTCAGGAAGGAATTCGTGGAGGGGTGGGTCGATCAAACGGACTGTCACTGGTCGGGATCCCATAGCTTTGTAGATCCCTACGAAATCTTCTCGTTGAATGGGGAGAAGTTTATTGAGTGCAGATTCCCTCTCTTCTCTGTTATGTGCCAAAATCATTTCTCGCATGATGTTGATACGGTCTCCTTCGAAGAACATGTGTTCTGTGCGACAGAGTCCAATTCCTTCTGCTCCAAATTCTAGTGCTTTTTCAGCATCTCTTGGAGTATCTGCATTTGTACGAATGGTGAGTGTCCTCATTCTGTCGGTCCATGACAAAATTTGACCAAGGTCTTCGTCGATTTTTCCTGGTATGGTTTCTACTTTGCCTTTGATAATTTCTCCAGAGTTTCCATTGATAGTAATGAAGTCTCCTTCATTGAATTTACAAATTTCATTTTCTGTTCCGTGTTTTATGACACGGCAGGTTTTCTTTTTATAATGGATTTTGAGATCTCCACACCCCGACACACATGGAGTGCCAATTCCTCGGGCAACCACTGCGGCGTGGCTTGTCATTCCGCCGCGAGCGGTGATAATTCCCTCAGAGATATTCATTCCGTGTATGTCTTCTGGAGAGGTTTCAACGCGACAGAGGATGACGGGCTTTCCTTCTTGGTGAAATGTTTCTGCAGCATCACAAGAGAAAACAAGATGCCCTGTAGCAACTCCAGGGGAAGCAGGAAGTCCCTGAGCAAGAACTTCTGGGGATTGGTTTGGTGCAATGGTTGGGTGAAGGAGCTCATTAATTTTTTCTCCTTCCATGCGCAGAATTACTTCCTCTTTTGAAATGCTTCCTTCATTGTAGAAATCAAGTGCTACTTTGACCATTGCTTTCCCAGAACGCTTTCCATTGCGAGTTTGTAAGAGGTAGAATTTTTCTTCTTCAATCGTAAACTCGATGTCTTGAATGTCACGGTAGTGATTTTCTAAAAGCTCTGCTGCATTTTGAAGTTCTTTGTACATTTTGGGCCAGTTTTCTTCCATGGATGTTTTTTGGTTGCGGTCTTGTGCTTTACTAACAATTTCTGGAGTACGAATACCAGCTACAACGTCTTCTCCTTGTGCATTTTTAAGATATTCTCCGAAGAGAATTTTTTCACCAGTGGCAGGATTACGGGTGAAGGCGACACCGGTTCCGGAGGTTTCACCCATATTTCCGTACACCATGGACTGTACATTTACGGCTGTCCCAATATCATGAGGAATACGCTGCATATTGCGATAGTAGATCGCGCGATCGTTATTCCATGAAGCAAATACCGCTTCTACAGCTTTTTTGAGTTGAATTTTGGGGTCTTCTGGGAAATGTTCTCCAGTAGCATCTTTGATGACATTTTTGAATTCTGAAACGATTTTTTTGATGTCTTCAATAGAGAGTTCTTGGTCAGAATGGACTCCAGCTTCAGCTTTTGCTGCTTCGAGTTTTTCTTCGAAGAGATGCTGCTCGATTTCGAGAGCGACGTTACCAAACATTTGTAGAAACCTTCGGTAGCTATCATAAGCAAACCATTCGTTTTTTGCTTTCTTTGCAAGCGCTTCAACGGTTCTATCATTGAGTCCGAGATTGAGTACGGTATCCATCATTCCCGGCATAGAAAAAGCTGCTCCCGATCGAACAGAAAAGAGAAGAGGATTCTCTCCACCAAATGTTTTTCCTAGAATTCCTTCCACATATTGAATAGCAAATTCTACTTCTTCCATGAGACCTGCAGGTAGTGCTTTGGCGTTGTCATAGTATTCTTGGCACGCACTTGTGGTAATGGTAAACCCAGGAGGAACTGGGAGTCCAATGTTTACCATTTCTGCGAGATTTGCCCCTTTCCCACCTAGTAATTCTTTTTGATCTTTTGACCCTTCCGCTTGTCTGTTTCCAAAAGTATAGATGCGTTTCATAATGTTCCAGTAGTTAAAATATTAATTAGTGAAGGCTTGCTTTAATACCGTAAGAATCACCTGCAGTCACTCCACATCGCCCTATCAGCGTCTGGCCATGCAGTGCAACGACAAAGTTTCAAAAGTGCGATTTGATAGAATTTCAGTCGAAGTTACTCCAAAGTTTTTTCGCCTGTTCGACTGCATTTGCTTTTATTACCTCTTCCGAAACCTGTAGCAGTTTATAATCACGAATCCGGAATTCGCCTCTTGTCATCACATCGCAGGGTAAGCCGCTCAAGCCAAAAAAAATGTTGCCAAAAATGGTTGATGCTGAAATCGGCGTTCGTGGCAAATAATCGAAAATTGCCAAATCCGCTTGGTGTTCCGGTAAAATATAACCTAATTTTCTGCTGCCTCCAAGTCTTCCGGAGAAGAGTTTAGAGGCAATTTCGGCATTATTCTTAAATAACAACTGCATATAGTCAACACTGTCTTCGCCGCCTTCAAGGTGTGAACTGCGAATGAGCATGCCTTCTTTGCCTTCACGTAGCATGTTACTCTGCATGCCGTCCGTTCCAAGGCCAGATTTCAATTTGTTTAAATTTTTATTTGGAGTCATGCCAACCCTGTTATTCGCGTTTGAAGAGGGATTGTGCACAAACTGAGAGCCATGTTTCTGTATCAACTCAAGATCGGAATCTTTGATATGCAGGCCGTGAATGATGAGTCCGTTTTCATTGAGCAGATCAAATTCCTCTAACCTCTCCAAAACTGAGTTATAGCCTTTGTTCAGGGCATCTGCTTCATCTGCTTTGTCTTCAGAAACATGCGCATGAATTCCCCAGGAATCGAGCTTACCTGCAGCGTCCCTGATTTTTCTTAAAGAAGCATCTGAGAGAGTAAAAGACGCATGCAAACCAAGCATTGGATGAACATGTTGAGTTGCGGAAAACTTACTTACTGCAGATAGATTTTCCTGCAGACTTGCTTCAAATATTTCTTGACCGTTACGGTCAGAAATTTCAAATGCGGTACTAATATTTAAACCGAGCTTTTCCGAAGTTTCCGCCAGTAGTGAGAGTGAACCTTCAATGTAGGAAGGACTGCAGTGGTGGTCAATGATGGTTGTCGTTCCAGCTTTCAGTGAGTCAACTAATCCTGCTTCAAAACAAGCCTGCGTAGAATCGTGATCAAGAGCGAGGTCCATTTTCCACCAAACCTGCTCCAGTATTTCGTTAAAGTTACGCGGATTATTTTTTGGAAGAGGCATCCCCACTGCAAGTGCAGAATATAAATGATGGTGAGCATTGATCATGCCGGGCAGAGCGGTTTTTCCACAGAGATCATGGACAACGTCAAACTCTCCGGAAGGTTCGCTGGAACTTACACTTTCAATCGTGTCTCCGGAAATTGCGACATAGGCATTTTCAAGCAGTGCAGGATCAGAACATGGATTGATTACATGTAAATTTTTCAACAGGGTTTTTTTCACGATCATCTCATAAAAAAATTGAAAATTTAGCGACTTAGTAAAATAAGCCTTCTTACTTTAAGAGTCAATGATTTTCATTTTATAGATTTTCAAATTTGAGACGCAGAAATTCCGCAAGAAAATCGTTCCACAAATTATCGGGAATCATTTCCATTTCTAAAACCCAGATTTGCTCACCGAGTTCAGCAAAGTTTCTTAGCTTGACGGCGTCTTTTTCTGTAGTCAGCAGGTATTCCGGTTTTAGTTTTTGCTGTTTTTCCAGAATCTTCCGAACATCTTCAGCGCCATAATCATGGTGATCAGGAAATTCAATTTTACCGATAATTTCCACGCTTTGCTGTTCCAGCAACCGTTCAAACCCTTTCGGTTGAGCAATACCTGATGTGAGCAGTAACCGCTTGTTTATTATTTCATTTAAGTTTAACTGAACCTTACCGTCAAGTCGGGTGAGTCCTTGTACTTCATACTTGAATTTGAAAACAGGACAGTTGACCTGCAACTCATGTTTAAGCATTTGCAGAACTGTATCTGAGGTTGCTAAATTTGTTTTTGTGAGAATAACCGCGTCCGCACGTTTCCATTGATTTTCAGGTTCACGCAGCACCCCAAAAGGAAGTAGATGCCTGTTTCCTAAACCCTGCTCTGCGTCTATCAACAGCAAATTAAGATCACGGTGAATTGCTAAATGCTGATATGCGTCATCGAGCAGCAAGATGTCAGGATGATCCTGTTTTTCAGCTAAATCTGCTGTAATGAACCGTGAACTACCTACGTAGACTGGCACCTCCGGATTCCGCTGTGCCAGTAAATAAGGCTCATCTCCAAAAAAAGCAGGATCAATCTTACTGTCTTCACAAAAACGCAGCCTCTGCTGAGAAGATGAGTCTTTACGTTTGTAACCCCGGCTCAAAACAGCAGGTTGTATTTGCAAGCGTTGTAATTCCTTTACCAGCAGATCAACAACCGGTGTTTTGCCAGTTCCGCCGACCGTCAGGTTTCCGACAGAAATAACAGGAGTGTTAACACGGTTCGTTTTTAACCAGCCTTTTCTGTAGGCAAGCAGGCGTAAAAGAACAAAACTTTTGAAAACCTGTGAAGTTGCAAAAAGCAAAGGTTTCAAAAATTTGTTTGAAAAAATCATGGTTTTAATTCTACATTTTTTTTGACTTTTTCCATTTCAGAAAAAAGCGGTAATTGCTGTTTTGCATCAGCAAATACACGTGTCGGAGTTACAAAAACCATCACGTGATCGAAGCTGTTATTTGCAGCACTTGTCCTGAATAAGGGGCCCAGTAAAGGCAGATCTTTAAAAAAGGGGAGCCCCGACAGGCTTTGACCTGTACTGCTTTTGATCAGTCCTCCAAGCAGAAAGGCCTGTCCATTTTTCACAATGACCTGAGTTTGCGCACGCTGGGTATTGATCGGCGGGATCCCGTCAATGCTGGATCCTTCAGTAGGATTACTCGTTTCCGCGTAGATCTTAAGCCAAATCCTGTCATTAGTGTGATTATTACTGTCCTCAATCAAACGAGGAGTCACCCTGAGTGTAATGCCAGTTTTCAACTCTTGCAAGCGGCTCGTTTTATCATCAGTGATTTTGATATGAAGAACGGAACCACTATTCATTTCTGCTTCCACGTTATTCAGAGTGACCACTACAGGCCGTGAAAGCATGCGACCTTTGCCCTCACTCTGCAGCAAACGTAAGACAGCATCTACCTGCAGAGCCTGTGATGCGGCTGCAGGCCCCAAAGCCAAACCTGCAGAAAAAGTACCCTGATCTGTGACGCTGACAGTTCCGTCTGCGGAAACACTTTTTGCCCGGAATTCCAGTCCAAGCTGCCGAGAATGTGTTTCGCTGGTTTCAAACAAATGTGCTTCTATCTGGATCAAAGGCAGGGGCCGATCCCAAATCCGTACGAGTTTTTCCAACCATTCGACATGGGATTTGCTACCCTCCAGAATGAGTGTATTGCTGAGCAAATCCGCAATTATTTGTGGCCGCATCGCCGGCATTTCAGTTTCATCTTCAAGCCTCTGCTGGAGGGCTTTTCTTAAGCTCTCTTCAACACCGGTAATTGTCAGGGACTGTCCGTTACTCTCCACGGTTTGCGGGCCTACACTTAAGTACTGTAGCTGCAGGCGTACAATTCTGGAATCCGGCACTGTTTCTGTTTCAGTAACTTCAACTTCAATTTCTGACTCCAGCGTAAAAACTTCCGGATTTGCTGATGTAATGTCACTGAGCCCGTTTTCCCATTGCTCAATCAATTGCGCGGTTAAATTGACAGATTCTTCCGAACCTCTTAAAACCAATGAATTAGGAGCGGGATATGCGTCATGTACAAGACGGATTTCCTTCAGTTCTTTTCGGATCTCTGCTAAAAATTCGCGGACTTGTTTTTGCTCAGCAAAACGTATGGTAAGCGACTTTGTCGCCAAGGGAGGGTCCTGAGTCCATGCTAAAACATGCAGTCCCGGATAATAAACCGCAAGCGCATTCTGACGCAGTGCTAAATCAAAGATTGCGTCCTCAATAGAGTTATATGCTAAATTGCGGATTACTTTGCGCTGCTTTATTTTTTCTGCATTAAAATGTAAAGTAATCTGTCCGGCTTGAGCTAATTCACGCAGAATATTTGCTAATAAAACAGGTGAATTGATTATTTTTTTGAAAGGCCGAAAGCGCCAAACGTCGGAACGCAACACAATTCGGTGAAGACCGTTGCGGCTAATCAAGCTCAAATCGTGACGTGAAAGCAAAAGTTTTAAAACTGTTTCCGGATTATGACCCTGAACTTCAGCTATTTCCGGAAGACTCTGTACTGCTGCATCTATTTGTATTTTTTCAGGATGCAGGGCGAACTGTTGAAGCAATGCATCAAGCATTTCAGTTAAAGTTTTGCTTGAACTTGTGGAAAGGGTTATTCCAGACTTGCCGACTTTTTTCCAGATAATTCCGCTCTCGGCTCCTGAAACACTGAAGCCTGCTGCGAAAAATAACATTATGGAAATCAGCCACCGTTTCATTACTAGTTTAGCTTAGATTGTGACTTTTTGCTGAAGAAGAAACTTAGTTCAACTTCTCTCAGTTGCCTTGTGTAAACGAAAGAACATCGGACTTTCTGCTAAATGGCCGCAGATTATTTCCTTTGCCGCGGATCAGGCCAAACTTTTGATCTAGCTTTTAGATACGACATTTTTTCGAATTACTCAAGCGGAGTGATACTCAGATGTTTAAAGTCGTTAAGAAAATGTATTGTTAATTGCACAGTAATGAATTAGATTTCCTTGGAGACGGTTTTGAATAATCAGGGAAAACCAATAAATTTTTAACCTTAAGTCAGAGAAAATCATGCTAAAGCTCGTTCGACGTCCAGACATGTGGATCACCCTTGCGTTGTTTCTATTGATGATTCCAGCAGAGAGAATGGAACTATTTTCTTCATTGGAAAATTGGCTGCTCGGTAATCGGCATATTGTCCGCTTAAATACTTTAGAACCGGAAAAGACTCAATTTCCCTACGATGAAATTGTGATTGTAGATACAGAGGAAACATTTTTTGATGAGTATGGAAGCTGGCCACTTAAACGTGCTGATATTGCAAAACTGACTACAAATTTAAAAAGGCTTGGTGCAAAAGTAATTGCACTTGATATGTTGATGGATTTTCCAAACGGATATGATGAAGATCCAATACTCGCGGATGCAATGGAAAATACCGGAAATACCATTGTTGTCGCACAGCTTGAATTCGGAGGCGATGGTAAATTCAAAGAGGTCAATTATCCAACCGACACTTTAAAAGTAGCAGCTGAAAGCGGTTATACCAACCACACCTTGATTGGAAACAAGATTTCACGTGTGCGCTTTTTTCCGCAAGAGATAAAGGATCATAATGTCTGGCCTTTTGCCATAAAAACACTTGCCATGTACAAAGGAGTTGAGCCTCAACTGGAAAATGGACAACTCACAATTGGAGATATTGTAGTACCTCTGGATCCTTTTAATGATTTGTGGGTAGATTTTCCTTCACTTCCGCCGATGGCAACTTTTTTAGCAAAAGATACCCCTGCGGGAATTTCTGCGGCAGAAGTTTTGTTGGAACTTGAGGATATTCCAGATGATGAATGGGACGAAGAAACAGAGGATCTGCAGGAACTGATCAGCGGAAAAATTGTTTTGGTTGGAGATACATCTGAAGTTTCCCACGATATTTTTACCAGCCCGATTGGAGAGGTTTACGGAATTGAGTTTCTCGCGGATACAATCATGACATTGATGAAAAATGCACCGATCCGTCCCGCCAGTTCACAAAATGAAATGCTGGTGCTTTTGATACTTTTTATCTGTTTTGTAGTCGTTGCGCTGATTCCAAAATATGAAAACTTATTGTTTCTGCTGATCATCGCAGCTTATGCGGGATTTGGCGTTTTTACCTATGTTTATTATGGTGTCGCTTTTTCCATGAGTTATGCGCTGATTGCCTGTGTGCTGAGTACAGGCACCATAAACCTCTATCTGTTTATGATGGAACGTAAGCAGAAAGGATTTATTAAAGGCGCGTTTTCACAATATCTATCTCCGACTGTTATTGATCAAATTGTGGAAAATCCAGACATGTTGGAGCTCGGTGGAGAGAAACGTGAAATGACGCCGTTTTTTTCGGATATACAGGGTTTTTCAACTATTTCCGAAGGCCTGACTCCGGAAGAATTGGTGCAGTTACTCAATGAATATTTAACGGCAATGTGTGACATTATTTCTTCACATCAAGGTACAATAGATAAATTTGAAGGAGATGCGATCATCGCATTTTGGGGAGCACCTTTGGACTTGCCAAACCACGCTACTGTTGCCTGTCACGCAACTATAGAGATGCAGCGACGCGGTGAGGAACTGCGTAAAATGCTGCGTGAGCAGAGCCGCCCCCTACTCTTCACCCGCATGGGTTTGAACAGCGGTCCTGTCGTTGTGGGGAATATGGGTTCAGCAGAACGTATGGATTACACCATGATGGGTGATGTAGTCAATCTGGCCGCAAGACTTGAAGGCGCGAATAAATTTTATAAAACTTTCAGTATGATTTCCGGCAGTACTTATGAACTTGCAAAAGATGACATTGACAGTCGCCAGTTGGATATTATCAGGGTGGTTGGAAAAAATGAACCTGTACCGGTTCATGAGCTGCTGGCCCGTAAGAATGAAACAAGCGGTGAAATGAGCGGAGTAGTGGAGCAATACATGAAAGGTCTGAAGCTCTATCAGGACAGAAATTTCAGCGATGCAATTGCGGAATTTGAAAAAGTCNTAAGCATCGATTCTGAGGATGGCCCCTCCCAGACTTATATTAAACGCTGNGGGACGTTCCTGGAGTCTCCCCCGGAAAAAGACTGGGACGGTGTGTTTACNTTTACGGAAAAAGGATGAGTCAGAATAACAGATGAAACAACGTCTTGATCGACTGCTTGTGGAGCAAAAACTTGCGCCTTCCCGGGAAAAAGCACAGGCGTTTATCATGGCAGGCATAGTGAGGGTTGACGGCCAGCCAGCGGGAAAATCCGGACGTATGATCAGTACTGATTCACTTTTGGAAGTACTTGGAACAGACCAGCCGTACGTGAGTCGCGGAGGTGTTAAACTCAAGTCTGCACTTGAATATTTTGCTGTTGATCCTCAAGGTCTTGTCGCATTGGACATTGGCGCTTCAACAGGAGGGTTTACACATTGTTTGCTGCTTGGCGGTGCGGAAAAAGTTTTTGCAGTCGATGTCGGCTACGGCCAGCTTGCGTGGGAATTGCGTCAGGATTCGCGGGTTAAGTCACTCGAGCGTACAAATATCCGCTATCTGGAATTTGAAAAACTTGGTGAATACGTAGACCTTGTTGTTATCGACGTTTCTTTCATTTCACTGAGGTTGATTTTTCCAAAAGCCCTTGAGTTGCTAAAACCCGGCGGATCTCTTGTCGCATTAGCCAAACCACAGTTTGAAGCCGGTGTTGATGATGTGGGTAAACGTGGCAAGGTAAGCGATATTGCGGTACATGAGAAAGTCCTTGAAACTCTAAAAGTTGCGGCTCAGCAACAGGGGTTTATTGTTCTGGGACAAACAAAATCTTCAATTGTTGGTAAAAAAAGCGGTAACGAAGAATTTTTTCTGTGGCTGCAGAAACCTCAAAATTCTGCCTCAAACCAGTTATGAGTAATGATCATGCACCACTTGATCTTCCAGACCAGACTTTTCTTCGCGTTTCTCTGGAACAGATAGTTACGAATCCTCAACAACCCCGCAAACAATTTCCGGAAAAATCACTACAGGAACTGGCGCAGTCAATAAAGGTTCAGGGTGTGCTGCAGCCTTTGGTCGTCCGTAAACATCCGAGTCTGGACAATCGTTATGAATTGGTTGCGGGAGAACGTCGCTGGCGTGCCTTAAAACAACTTGAAGTNTCTCAAGTTCCGGTAATTTTGCGGAAAGTGGGCGATGACGAAATGCTGGAAGTGGCACTCTTGGAAAATATTCAGCGTGAAAATCTGAGTGTCATCGAAGAGGCACAATCTTATAAAGACCTCCTGCAAAGTCATGGTTACACCCAGGAAGAACTTGCCTGGAGAATTGGTAAAGATCGTTCCACGATCGCCAATCAGATGCGTTTGCTCCAGCTTCCTTCNCCCCTGAAAAATGATCTTGAAACAGGCCGTATTACGGCNGGACATGCCCGCTCAATATTGGCGCTTCCCGGCACCTCTNTTCAGTTGGAAATGCGTGAACGCCTTTTACTTGACTCCTGGTCGGTACGNGAAACAGAACGACAGGTTAGGCTAAAGCTGGATTTTCTTGCAGTCAGTCCACAAAAAAAGGGTGATAAAAATTCCGCAACGGCAGGAGATTCCGAAACTCAGCTTTCAAAAGCAGAAAAGGACGCGCATATACAAAATCTTGAAGAAGAACTCCAGCGTCGACTGAGAACACGTGTGGAGATTAAATTCCGTGAAGGCAAAGGGCAGATCAAGATTGATTATTTTTCATTGGAGGAATTCGAACGGCTCTATGATTTGCTTACTTCTTCCTGATTTATTAGAGAATAGCAGTTCAAAAGCNGGTGAAAATTTGATTTACTTTTTATAGNTTTTCTTGTATAATTGGGGGTCAATTCTAATATTGGGAAAAATTTCAATATTTTTTGTCAGACATTCGCAACTAAAATTGGAGATTATTATGAGGTTAGGAACAACAACAACACTCGCCCGCGGCGTTACTGCCGCAGCGTCTGTCTCAACAACAGAGAGACTGGTTTTTATTAAGAAAGTATACAGCCTGCTTGCCCTGTCAATGCTAACAGCTGCTGTTGGAGCATATCTGGGCTCAGGCCCGCTACTGCTCGTAGTGGCGCCGAACATGATGCTCTTCTTCATCCTTGAATTCGCGCTGATCATTTTCGCCTCATTCGTTTCACGAAAACCGGGACTGAATATGCTGGCGCTTTTTAGTTTCACCACTCTTTCCGGTTTAACACTTGGCCCGTTATTGTATCAAGTTGGGCCTTCAATTGCCGCAGAAGCCTTTGCCTTGACGGCAATCACCTTTGCGTCTTTGACGCTCTATGTCGTTTTCTCGAAAAAGGATTTCAGCTTCATGTCCGGTTTCCTGATGACAGGGTTGATTGTTGTGATCGCCGGNGGAATCTTAAATATNTTCATCGGNAGTCCTATCATGCACTTCGTTATGTCAGGCGCAAGTGTGTTGCTGTTCAGTGGTTTCATTCTCTATGACACCTCAAATATTTTGCGCTACTANGGCACCGACGAACATGTCTCNGCCACGTTGGCTTTGTACCTCGACGTGCTGAACCTGTTTATTGCGNTGTTNAGTATCCTCGGCATCATGAGTGATGATTAAAAGAAAATTGCTTTAAGTGAGCGGGAATCCTGAACAAAGTTCCGGCGTTCCCGTTCTTTCATCCTTGTGCCTCAAACTTCAAAAGCCCTTCCAACATCTTAAGCCGATTNGCTGTTTTTACTGCTAATAATCACGCTTAGAAATTTTAAGCCTGTTGCTTTGACCAAGGCATTCTAAAAGTTTTGAGAACATTCTAAAAATATTTTAAAAAAAGTTAAAATTATATTTGCTTTTCTTTAGAAAAAGAAATATATTAAGGGGTTAGATTTGAAAATGCCTTTATTAAGAGGCGTATTTAATTAAAACTCCCTCCACATGAGCCTTGGCCATTATCCATATGCGAAACGTCTTTCAGGACCAACATTGCGAAATTTCCGCCAGACGGGAAAAAACGGGAAAAGTGCCTCCGGAGAAAATAACGGACCAACGCTGTTTTTTTACAGCTCCGGATTGTGCGACAAAACCATTCTGAGCTAAACTAGTTTCAAATGAAAGCCTGCTTTCATTTTTTCAGCTGCAGATAAGACCAACAACAACCCTAACCTTAGTCAGTTCTTATGCCTTCAACATTAGAAAATCGTCATCGTATTCGTAGATCTTTCGGAAAACTTTCTGCTCCGATCAAAGTTCCACACTTGTTGAAAGTTCAATTAGATTCTTTTGAACGCTTTCTTCAACGCGACGTTCCACCTGATCAGCGTGTGGACAAAGGTCTTGAAGCAGTATTCCGTTCAGTATTTCCTGTTTCTGATTTTAGTGGTTCCTCTACTTTGGAATATGTCCATTATCGTTTGGGTGACCCAAAATATTCAGTTGAAGAATGTCGGGTGCGCGGGGTTACTTTCGCATGTCCTGTACGGGCAGCACTGCGTTTGATTGTCTGGGAAAAGGATACTGAGTCGGATGTAAAGCACATTCGGGATATTAAAGAGCAGGACATTTATTTAGGTGAATTACCGTTAATGACTCCAACAGGTTCTTTTATCATAAATGGAACTGAGCGTGTGATCGTGAGTCAGATGCACAAAAGTCCAGGTGTGGTTTTTACACATGACAAGGGTAAAAGTCATTCCAGCGGAAAGTTACTTTATTCTGCACGTGTAATTCCGCAGCGTGGTTCATGGCTCGATTTTGAGTTTGACAAAAAAGATGTGCTTTATGTGCGTATCGACCGCCGCCGCAAATTTCACGCGACAGTACTGCTGAGAGCTTTAGGTTACTCTGACGATCAACTGCTGGAATATTTCTATCAGTTTGAAAAACTTGACATCAGCAAAGTTAAGACGGGAGAGGATCTTGAAACGCAGAGTTATTTTCGTGTTATGGATCCGGAAATTATTCTGGATCAGCGCCCACAACTCCAAATCACGGATCCAAAATCTGGCGAAGTTCTGGTAAAATCCGGACAGCGGATTAATAAGCGTTTGTTAAAAAAGCTTGAAGCCGCAAAAATCACCCGCTTAAATGTGACCCTCAACGAAATAAAAGGCCGTATCATCGCAAAAACCATATTCAAAGATGGTAGTGAAGAAATATTGGTGCCGTGCAATACGCCTTTAACGACTGAGCTGCTGACAACGCTGGCAGAAAACGGCGTTAAAGAGGTTGTATTATTACACATCGGTCCACAAAAAACGGGCTCCGCACTGCGTGATACTTTGGAGTTGGATAAAGTAATTTCATCGGAACAGGCTCTAATTGAACTTTATAAAAAAATGAAGCCGGGTGATCCTCCCACTCTCGAGGCTGCGCAATTGATGCTGGAGAATTTCTTCTTCAAAAGAGAACGCTACAGTCTTTCCAAGGTCGGACGGTTAAAGATAAATGAAAAGCTGGAACTTGATGACCCGCTGGACAATACTGTACTGACGAAGGTTGATATTTTGAAGACAGTTAAATATCTGCTTGAATTAAAAGAAGGCCACCCTAACAGAATGATTGATGACATTGATCACCTGGGCAACAGGAGAGTCAGGAGTGTTGGTGAACTTTTGGAGACTCAATTCCGGATTGGGCTGGTAAGGATGGAGCGTACCATTAAGGAACGTATGTCCCTGCAGGATTCAGAAACCATGATGCTGCATGACATCGTGAATGCGAAACCTGTTGCGGGGGCGATTCACGAATTTTTTGGCAGCAGTCAGCTTTCTCAATTTATGGATCAGACGAATCCACTTTCAGAGATCACCCACAAGCGCCGCTTGAGTGCTCTCGGACCTGGAGGTTTAACACGTGAACGTGCCGGTTTTGATGTGCGGGACGTTCATTCTTCTCATTACGGCCGGATTTGTCCAATTGAAACGCCTGAAGGTCCAAACATCGGACTGATTGCCTCACTTGCGACTTTTGGCAGAGTCAATGAATTTGGTTTCATTGAAACGCCTTATTTGAAAGTTGAAAACGGAGTTGTTACGGACAAGGTTGAATATCTTTCTGCAATCGAGGAAGAAAAATACAGCATTGCCCAGGCGAATGCGAAACTTGACAAGAAAAAAGCCTTTATCAATGATTTCATTACTTCACGTGTAGGAAGTGAATTCAGCATGGTCTTAAAAGAAAATATAGACTACATTGACATTTCTCCACGTCAGCTCGTTTCTGTGGCAGCAGCCATGATACCTTTTCTTGAGCATGATGATGCAAACCGCGCCCTGATGGGTTCCAACATGCAGCGTCAGGGAGTGCCTCTAGTGAAACCTAAAGCTCCTCTGGTAGGTACAGGGATTGAACATCAGGCAGCTCTGGATTCCGGAAGTTGCGTAGTAGCAAGCCGTACCGGTGTTGTCGATAATGTTGATGCAGGACGTGTCGTAATTCAGGCAGACGTTGATCTTTCAAGTGAAGACACGATTGTTCCGGCAAACGTTGATATTTACCACTTGATTAAATACCAACGCTCAAACCAGAACACCTGTATCAATCAGCGTCCTCTGGTTAAAAAAGGAGATCGTGTAAAGGCAGGTGATGTCATTGCAGACGGATCATGTACAGAAAACGGTGAAATCGCACTCGGTCAAAATATCAATATTGCTTTCATGCCCTGGAGTGGATACAACTTTGAGGATTCGATTTTGGTTTCTCAACGTTTAATGCATGAAGATACTTTTACTTCTGTGCATATTGATGTACTTGATACAGTTGCCCGTGATACAAAATTAGGAAAAGAAGAGATCACACGTGATATTCCAAACGTCAGTGAAGAAGCACTCAAAAATCTTGATGAAAGCGGAATTATCGCGGTTGGCACAAGTGTCAGTTCAAAAGACATTCTGGTCGGGAAAGTAACACCAAAAGGTGAAACTCAACTCAATCCTGAAGAAAAGTTGCTGCGCGCAATTTTTGGTGAAAAAGCGGGGGATGTACGGGACACTTCTTTACGTGTTCCTCAAGGTGTTGACGGAGTGGTGACTGATGTTGTGGTCTTCAACCGTGAAGGTGTTGAACGTGATGAAAGGACCAGACAAATTGAACAGGAACTGCTGGCACGTTATGAAAACGATCATTATGACGAAATACGTATTGTTCACAGCAACCTCGTGAATCGAATACTTTCTGTGGCAGAGAAAAAGCCTTTGGCTGCGGATGTACTGTCCGTACAGGGTGAAGTGCTTGCTTCAAAAGGCACAAAAATCACTGACGAAATACTGCAGCAAATCCCCTTAAATTCAACTGACGGTATTCAGGTTACTGATAATAAGATCAACCTCAAAGTTGGAACATTTGTCCGTAATGCTCTCCAGCAAATGTATCTGCTGGAAAACGTTTATCAGGATCGTTGTGAAAAAGTATCCAAAGGAGATGATCTTCCACCGGGCGTAATCCGGATGATAAAAGTTTATATTGCGATCAAACGAAAACTTTCAGTTGGTGATAAAATGGCGGGACGACACGGAAATAAAGGTGTTGTTTCTATTATTCAGCCTGTAGAAAATATGCCTTATATGGATGATGGTACGGCTGTTGATATTGTCCTTAATCCGCTTGGGGTTCCTTCCCGGATGAATGTGGGACAGGTGCTGGAAACACATCTTGGCCGTGTAGCAAATGGATTAGGTAAGAAGATTGAGGCATTTCTTCAGCAAAATAGCCCTGCAGCCCAGATTCGTGAATTTCTGAATAATGTCTATCAGTGTGAGGTTGCCAAAAAACATTTTGACTCAATGGATGATCAGACATTTTTGGAGTTTGTGCAAAAGTACAAACCCGGAATTCATATGGCAACTCCGGTTTTTGATGGAGCAAAAGAAACAGATATTCATCGGATGGCGGAAATGTCCGGTTTATCCAAATCCGGACAAGTCTGGCTTTATGACGGGATGACAGGTGAACGATTCAGTCAGAAGGTGACTGTCGGTTATGCGTACATTATGAAACTACATCACCTTGTAGATGAAAAAATTCATGCACGTTCCATTGGTCCATATTCTTTGGTCACTCAACAGCCTTTGGGTGGTAAAGCTCAATTCGGTGGTCAACGATTTGGAGAGATGGAGGTCTGGGCTCTGGAAGCTTATGGTGCTGCTTATACACTGCAGGAATTGCTGACAGTTAAGTCTGACGATGTCTTAGGCCGTAACAAGATTTATGAGTCGATCGTTAAAGGTCGTCATCAGTTGGATACAGGTCTTCCGGAATCATTTAAAGTGCTGATCAGTGAACTGAAAAGTCTGTGCCTGAACATTGAATTGCTTCAAAAATCAGAAGAAGATGAAGACATTCTGGAAGAAATAGAAGAAAATTCGGAGACAGAAGATATTTCCGAAGATTCTGTTCAGCAAGCAGAAACTGCTGCTCCTCCAGAAGAACCTGCCGAAGAAATAGAGGAAGAAGTTACAGCCTAATTAATATAAATTTAAACCAATAACCAACCAACCAGCAACTAAACATGGCGCTCAGAGATTTGTTTGAAATTGCAGAAAATCCGAAAAATTACTCCGCGGTTCGGATAAAAATTGCTACTTCCGATGAAGTAACATCCTGGTCTTTTGGAGAAGTACGCACCTCAGAAACTATCAACTACCGGACATTTAAGCCGGAACGTGACGGTTTGTTTTGCGGTAAAATTTTTGGTCCTGTGCATGATTACGAGTGTATTTGCGGAAAATACAAACGTATGAAACACAGAGGAATTACCTGTGAAAAATGCGGTGTGGAAGTTATTGAATCCAAGGTGCGGCGTGACCGCATGGGAAATATTAAGCTCTCGTGTCCGGTTTCTCACGTCTGGTTTCTTAAAGGAGTACCCAGCAGAATTGCAACCATCCTGGATATGATGTTAAGGGACTTGGAGCGTGTGTTGTATTTTGACGCATACATTGTGCTCGAACCTGGCGATTCAGAACTGGAAGTGCTCGAATTGGTAGAAGAAGACCAGTACAGGGAATTGGAAGAGAAGCATCCCGATTTGAAATTGGGAATGGGTGCAGAAGCAGTACAGATCCTTTTACGCAGAATTGAATTAGAGGGGCTTGAAAAAGAGCTGCAGGTTGAAATGCGTGATGTAAACTCTGAAACCCGCCGTAAAAGAATTTCAAAACGACTCAAAGTCGTCAGTCAACTGTTGAAGTCCGGAAATGCGGTAGATTCCATGATTATTGATAATTTGCCGGTCCTGCCTCCTGAACTGCGACCTTTGGTTCCGCTTGAAGGAGGACGTTTTGCAACCAGTGATCTCAATGATCTGTATCGCCGTGTAATTCATAGAAACAACCGGCTCAAACGTCTGATAGAATTGCGTGCACCGGGAATTATTGTAAAAAATGAAAAGCGAATGCTGCAGGAATCTGTAGATGCTCTTTTTGATAACGGCCGTCGAGGTCGTCCGATGGTTGGCTCCAATAAACGGCCTCTCAAATCCATTAGCGATATGCTCAAAGGAAAACAGGGTCGTTTTCGTCAAAATTTACTTGGTAAACGTGTCGATTATTCCGGACGTACAGTGATTGTGGTTGGACCTGAATTAAAACTTCATCAATGCGGTCTGCCTAAAAAAATGGCTTTAGAACTTTTTAAGCCTTTTATTTTTCATAAATTGATTGATTATCAGGAAATTCACACGATTAAGAATGCCAAGAAAGTTCTAGAGGAAAATCCACCTGAAGTCTGGGCGATTCTGGAAGAAGTTGTCCGGGAACATCCTATTTTGCTGAACCGTGCACCAACCCTACACCGTCTTGGTATTCAGGCATTTGAACCTATTTTGATTGAAGGCAAAGCCATTCAACTGCACCCATTAGTCTGTACCGCATTCAACGCTGACTTTGACGGTGACCAGATGGCGGTTCATGTTCCACTTTCTGTGGAAGCACAGTTGGAAGCAAAAATTTTGATGATGTCCACGAACAATGTGCTCTCTCCTGCAAATGGAAAGCCTGTGATGACACCGACTCAGGATATGGTGCTTGGGCTTTACTGGATTACCAGAATGCGTGAGGGTGCTCTCGGAGAAGGAAAAATATTCTCCAATCGTGGAGAAGTGCAAGTTGCCTTTGAACATGGANGTNTAGACTTGCAGGCAAGGATCAAAGTTCGATTAGCGGACGCTTTGGNATATGATACTGACGGAAANTCATCAGCAGACACTAGCAGCCCGATTGTAGAANCAACGTGTGGACGTATTTTNCTGTCAATGGTTGTTCCAAAAGAAGTACCTTTTGAAACAGTCAATGTGCATCTCAAGAAAAAACAAATGGCAGAACTGGTTGATGAATCTTATCGTAAAGCAGGCAGTGTTAAAACTGTAAAGATGCTCGATGATCTTAAAAACTTAGGTTATTCCTATGCGACTAAAGCAGGTTTTTCAATTGGAATGGATGACATGGTTATTCCAAAAGAAAAGGCCGTACAGTTGAAGAAAGCACAGGGAGATGTAAACCAAATCAACATGCAGCACCAGGATGGTTTAATCACTGACGGTGAGCGCTACAACCAGGTGATTGATATTTGGGCGAGGACGACAGAAAAAATTGCAGAAAAAATGTCAGCCGGGCTTTCTGATGAAATCATTGATGAAGAAGGAGTTCATAAAGTTAATTCAATTTTCATGATGGCTGATTCCGGAGCTCGCGGAAGTAACCAGCAGATGAAGCAGTTGGCGGGAATGCGTGGTTTGATGGCCAAACCTTCCGGTGAAATTATTGAAACTCCTATTCACGCAAATTTCCGTGAAGGACTTAATGTTCTCGAATATTTTATTTCAACTCACGGTGCGAGAAAAGGTCTCGCTGATACTGCACTAAAAACCGCAAACTCGGGATATTTAACCAGACGTCTGGTTGATGTATCACAGGACTGTGTTGTAATAGAAGATGATTGCGGTACACTGGACGGTATTGAAATGACAGCACTGATAGAATCAGGCGAAATCATCGAACCACTTGGTGACCGGATTTTAGGGCGTGTTTTACTGGACGATGTTATAGATCCGGATGCAGAAAACAAAATTTTGATTCCTGCAGGAACACTTATCGATGAACCTGAAAGAGATATAATCCAAAACTCCAGAATTGAAAATGTACGTATCCGTTCTGCCCTGACTTGCATGACAGAAACCGGAGTTTGCAGAGCTTGTTATGGTCGTGATTTATGCCATGGCGGTTTAATCAATTTGGGTGAAGCAGTAGGAGTGATTGCTGCACAAAGTATTGGTGAACCTGGAACTCAGCTTACTATGCGTACCTTTCATATTGGTGGTACTGCGAGTCGATTGGCGGAACAAAACAAATGGGAAGCAAGTTTCAGCGGTGTTTTACGTTTCAGTGAACTGAAGGAAGTAAAAAACCGTGAAGGTAACTTTGTGATTCTCGGACGTCGCGGCGAAGCAGTAATTGTTGAAGGAGACAAAACAGTTCCTGCAGCTAAATTGATTGACCTTGCAAATGAAAGAGAACGTGAGAGACGGCCTCTACCGATGGGTGCAACTCTGTTGAAAAAAGAAGGCGAATTTGTTGAGCAGGGAGATTTAATTGCAGAGTGGGATCCCTTCTCCATTCCTATTATCACAGATGCAACCGGTATCGTTCATTTTAAGGATATTAGTGAGGGTGAAACCTTCAAGGAACAGGTTGACGAAGTCTCAGGTGTTTCACGTAAAGTAATTCATGAATCTCAAAGTTTGGATCAGCGCCCTATAATTGCAATTCATAACAGCAAGAAAAAGATTATCATCCGTGAAAATGATACTCCAACAGAATTTGCCTTACCGATTAAATCTGAATTGATGGTCGAAGATGGATTAGAGGTACATGCAGGTGATGTACTTGCGAAAATCCCAAGGGAACTTGCGAGGAACAAGGATATTACTGGTGGACTTCCAAGGGTTGCGGAACTCTTTGAAGCGCGTGTTCCTAAAGATCAGGCAATTATCACTGAGATTGACGGGATCGTTGAGTTCGACACTGATGTCAAGAAAAAGCAGAGAATTCGTATCCGTCCGGAAGATGGTAAAGGTGATTCAAAAGAATATTTGATTCCACGTGGAAGACATATTACCGTTCATATGGGAGAATATGTCCGTGCCGGGGATCCGCTGATTGACGGATCACCAAATCCGCACGATATTCTTGCTGTTAAAGGTTCAAAAGCCCTGCAGAAGTACCTGGTGGATGAAGTTCAACAAGTTTATCGACTTCAGGGTGTCGGCATCAATGACAAACACATTGAAGTGATTGTTAGGCAAATGCTGCGTAAGGCATATATTGAAGATCCGGGCGATTCAAGCTTGCTCGTGGGTCAGGAAATAGGACGTACAGAAATGAATCATGTCAATCGTGATCTGGTTGCAGAGGGTCTTCGTCCTGTACGTTCGAAACCAAAATTACTTGGTATTACCAAAGCGTCTTTGAGTACGGATTCTTTCATTTCCGCCGCTTCTTTTCAGGACACAACGAAGGTGCTGACAGATGCTTCTCTGGGCGGGAAACATGATACTTTCCGTGGATTGAAAGAAAATGTGATCCTCGGACGTTTGATACCTGCTGGAACTGGTTATAATTCTTTCAGTGGCGTTGATTATGATCTTGGAGAAGGCGTGATTGATCCGGAAGCAATGCGCCGCGCAGCTGACGAAGCAGCAAGGGCGGCAATGCAAAAGGCAATCGAGGAAGCACAAGAAAATAAAAAACCTTTAGATGCGTCCCTTGAAGAATCAGTCCTGGAAGCGGCATAATTCTTAGCAAAAATGTTCGGGGTTCAGGATGCTTCCAGGCATAGAAACTCTTCACTTCACCCATAAAATGACGGTCCGGGACTATGAACTGGACCGTTTTGGAGTGATAAATAATGCTGTTTATCAGAACTATCTTGAACACACACGCCACTTGTTTTTGGAGACAAACGGCGTCAGTATGCAGGATTTGGTAGAGCGCGGTTACAGCCCTGTAATCACGAAGGCTGAAATAGAATATCGCAGCTCACTGCAAAGCAGAAATGACTTTGTGGTAAATCTGGAACTAGCTTCTCTTTCCAAACTAAAGTTCATTTTCAGGCAGGAAATCCGGAGCCTGCTCGAAGATACGTTGATCATCAGTGCAAGAATAACCGGAACCATCCTCAATTCTTCCGGACGACCATGCTTTCCGGATTCTTTTCAAGACTTGCATTCTATCCTCACCATTAATAAAAAAATAAAACCAGGGGAATAGTATGATTTCAGAAAAACAGCGTGCCGCTGAAGCTGCAGTTGAATATGTGAAAGACGGGATGATAGTCGGCCTTGGAACAGGCTCAACTACTGAGTTTGCTGTTAAAAAACTTGGTGAAAGGGTACGTGACGGTCTGGCCATTAGAGGGATTCCTACCTCAGATGTTACCAAAGTACAGGCAGAAGAAGAAGGTATTCCTTTGATTGACTTCTCTGAGACAATGTACATAGACCTCACCATTGATGGAGCAGATGAAATTGATATAAATTTAAATATGATAAAAGGCGGAGGTGCTGCTTTGCTCAGGGAAAAAATAGTTGCCTCTGCCTCAAAAGAAGAAATAATTATCGTCAGCCACGAAAAATTTGTTAAACAGCTGGGAAGTTTCCCCCTGCCTGTTGAAGTGATTCCTTTTGGCTGGCAAGTAATTTTTAATCAGCTGGAAACTCTAGGGGGAAGTCCGGATTTAAGACTCAAGCAGGGACAGCCTTTACTCACAGATCAGGGAAACTATATTATCGATTGCCGTTTTCGTCAGATCATAGATGCGTCTCAGTTGGAGCAGCGGTTGAACATGATTCCGGGTGTGGTGGAAAATGGTTTGTTCACCGGTTTGTGTACACGCATGATTATGGCAGAGGGTGAAAAAATTGTAGTGAAGGAACGCGGCATTAAGTGAGCAAAAAGTCTTCATTTCAACACATTCCAGACTAGACAAAACGGCCGGAACAATCTACTCTGGTAGCAGGAGATTTTTTACATTATTAAACAAGAAAAAGGAGAATTTATGACAATTCGTGTAGCAATTAATGGTTTTGGACGCATTGGCCGTATGGTGGTGCGTGCCGCGAATAAAAATCCAAATGTTGATATCGTCGCTATTAATGATCTTGTACCGCCGGACAATCTGGCGTATTTGCTGAAATATGATTCGACTCATGGGATTTTTGATGGCGAAGTTCGGGCAGAAGAAAATGGCATCATGGTTGACGGCAATAAAGTTGAGTGTATGTCAGAGAGAAATCCTGCTGATTTGCCCTGGGGTAAATTGAATGTTGACTATGTGATCGAATCAACCGGTCTGTTCACCACCAGTGAAAAAGCAGAAGAGCATTTGAAGGCAGGTGCCAAAAAAGTTGTAATTTCTGCTCCCGCAAAATCTCCTGAAATAAGCACTTTGGTTATGGGAGTCAACAACGAAAAATATGATCCAAATGCGGACAATGTTGTCTCCAACGCTTCTTGTACCACTAACTGTCTTGCGCCTATTGTTAAAGTTGTCTTGGACAATTACGGTATTGAAGAGGGGTTGATGACCACCGTGCACTCTGTGACCTCTACTCAACCTACTGTAGACGGTCCTTCTAAAAAAGACTGGCGCGGTGGACGAGGCGGACCCCAAAATATTATTCCAGCTTCAACCGGAGCAGCGAAGGCGGTTGCGCTTTGTATTCCGGAAATTGCGGGTAAATTGACCGGAATGTCAATGCGTGTACCGACTCCGAACGTCTCAGTAGTAGATCTGACGGTTAAACTTAGCAAGTCTACCAGCTATGACGAAATATGCGCAGCCATGAAATCTGCCTCGGAAGGTCCACTAAAGGGAGTTCTGGGTTACACGGAGGATGATGTAGTTTCCAGCGATTTCATCGGAAGCCCCTTCTCATCAATCTTTGATGCCGGTGCCGGTATTGCCTTGAACGATAAGTTCTTTAAACTGATCTCATGGTATGATAATGAAATGGGATATTCTTGTCGTTTGATCGATCTGATCGAATATATGGAACAAGCCTGAAACATTCGCGAGGTTCGGGTTTTTCACATTTTCGCTCCTCGCACACCTCATAACCTGCTTGACAAACTCTATACCAACCAATATCTATTTCCAGCACTATTATCATGCACAAGGTCGAATTAAAAGAAGTTGGTTTGGACATAGGCTTGGCGTTTTCCAAACATTTTTATAAAACAGACTATCTGCATTATGGTTACTGGCCGGACGGCCTTACGGTAGAACCGGCTAATGTTTTTGAGGCGCAGGTAAATTATGCGAATTATCTGCTTAAAAACATTCCTGAAGGAGTCAGTTCCATTTTGGATGTCGGTTGTGGTTCAGGAAAATTTGCTGAAATAATGCTAGATGCGGGATACAGTGTGGATTGTGTTTCTCCGAGTCCGAATTTGACTAAACATGTCCGGAATCGACTGGGTGACCGCGCAGAAATTTTCGAAACCCGATACGAAGATGTACGTACCGAAAAGCGCTATGACATGATTCTCTGCAGTGAAAGTTTTCAGTATCTGCTTGTGGAAGAAGCAATTGAGCAGACAAAGAAATTTTTGAATAAGCAAGGATATCTGCTTATCTGTGATTTCTTTAAACGTGATGTGCCCGGTAAAAGTCCAATCAGTGGAGGACATAGAATTGAACGTTTCTTGGAATATATGGATGAACAACCGTTCACAAAGTTAACAGATCTTGATATCACCAAAGAAGCGGCACCATCACTCGACATTATGCGGGATTTGATTCAGGAAGTCATCGCCCCTACCTGGAATATTGTTGCCTATTACATGAGGAGCAATTACCCTCGTTTTACAAGGATGTTCAGTTTTGCCTTCCGCAAAAAGATTGCACAGGCTCACCGTAAATATCTTTCCGGAAGTACCAGCGGTGAACAATTTGCCCATTTCAAAACCTACCGTCTTTTTCTTTACCAGCAAAAAGGTTGAAGGCCGCTTTCAGTGTAGCCCTGAACTCAGTAATAATTCTGAGATTAAAACTTTTACCCTGCTGCGTTTAGCTTGTCCTGAGGGAAACTAATTCTCACTAGACAAAGTTACGCAAATAACTCCATTCTTGATGAACTGCTGAAGTGTCAGAAGAGCGCATTGTTTTTTCATCATGCATCACATAATTTAAAGAAAATCATGACTGATTCAGAGACAAAACACGCTATCCGCATGATTTTGATCACGACATCCTTGGGCGGGATGTCATACCTCTCTTTTAATAATGGATTGCTGCTCGCCTATTTCTCCTATTTGGGTATTCCAAGTGCAACTATTCTAATCCTGCTGGCGCTTCTGCCATTATCTCAATTTGTCTTTATGATTCCTTTCAGTTATTTGTCAGATATATATGGGAAAAAATTGATTGGAAATTTTGGTATGGTATTGTCAATAATCGGATTTTTATTGATGGCTATTGCCAGTGTTTTTTCTGAGACATATCGGACTTTGGTTGTCGGTCTGGGTGCAGGAGTTTTTGGAGCTGGATCAGCGTTAATTATTGGAAACTGGTTTGCTCTGCTTCACCCAATCATTCCTGAAGATATTCGGGGAAGGTTTTTTGGTCGGTTACGTTTGACTTGGCAATCGATTGGCATCATTTTCACTTTGGCGGTTATTTACATTTTGGATCAGTATCCTAATCTGGGAATGTATCAGGCAGTAATAGGAACCATCACGATCTTGATGGCGTTACGGATGATATATTATCAACGTATTCCGGAGTTGGATAAAATCCAGCCTAAAAAAGAGACATTCCGCAAATCTTTTTTAAAAGTTCTTGCCATTCCGGAATATTTATCCTTTTGCGCATATTGTTTTTTATTGACTCTTTTTACCGGTGCTTGTCCGCAAATTTTCAATTTAATTGAAAAAGATGTGCTCCATTTGAGCAAAGTCGAAATGGTTTTCATCGGGAATTTATTGGTCGTTGGCGCCTTAGCCGGATTTATTTTAGGCGGTCGCCTGGTGGATAGATTTGGAACAAAATATGTTTTTCTCTGGTGTCATTTTGGTTTTGGTTTAATCCTGTTTTTTTTCCTGTGCCGTGACGTTTTTCCTGGAGAAGTTCAAATAACCGTTGGGATTCTAACTATTTTATTTGGCATGGTACAAGCTGCTTCCAGCATTGCTATGACTTCAGAAACACTTGTGTTGATTCCGGTGGAAAACAAATCACTGGCTACTGGACTATGGTTTACGCTTTACAGTGGTGGAATAGGGCTTTCGGGTGTATTGAGCGGGCAGGCACTTGAGCTTGGACTTTTGAGTGACTCGTGGAGTTGGTTTGGTCAGGCTATGAGCCGATACGACGGACTCTTGATGCTGTGCGGAGCGATGGTGTTGTTGATGACAGTCACACTTGGATTGATCCCATCAGTCATCAAAAAGACTCCTGCAGGCTGGATTCCGCAAGGTTCGTAAAGCTTCAGGTTTGTGGAATGGAAATGTTTTTCTGCGGCAAGCCTCTCTGGCTCCGTTTGCAGTAGGATACTCTTCCAAATAAAAAGCCTTAGTTTACTTTTTAAGCTTTTCAAAATAAGCGAAAATTTCTTCACGCTCAGTCATTCCAACCAGCATCAGCAGGTCACCTGCCTTTACTTGTTCAATGGCTTGTATTACCCCATTCAGGCATGTTTCTGCGGAACCGATGCAGGTTTCCGGGATATGATGAAAAAATTCCCGGAAACAGGGACTTTCAAAGCGCTTAAGATTGGGGTGGGCGTCAATTTAAAACATTTGACTCAACGAGGATACTCAGCGGTTCTTTCCTTTCTCCATGACGGCTGAGACTGAAATGATCATGACTAAAAAATTCTTCGGCAATTTCGGCTAGAGCAGGTCGAAGCAGTTCAAAGGATTGATCAGTATTCGGCAGATTCAGGCGGTCATTTGAAATTACCCAAAAACGTTTCTGCTCAAAACTAAGCCGTCCCTTAAATTCCTCTTCCTGTTCTAAAAACTCCGCAGCTTTCAAAACAGCCTTCAATGCGGTATTCAGGCGTGCTGAGATTGTACCCTCCTGAAAACGTTTATGCTGATAAAGCAGTGCCAGTTTACCATCAGCCAGAGCTGTTGAAAAATTTCCCTCATGAGTAACCAATAAAGTTCCGGGGCCTTCAGGAACATGGTTATAGTCGGCCACATCAATCATTAAATGGCCTTTCAGTTTTTTATTACGAATCCACGAATGAAAGACAGGCACAAATTCAGTTGCGTTAATATTCGTTTCTTCAGCCAGTAATTTAACGCTGAGTCGTTGCAGTTCCATAAAGTACTCCAAAAAGTGTTGTTTGTTTAAGCACAGAATCACCGGGAATCAACATGTACTTTTTCCGCATTCCTGTTGAATTCGGCGGACTCCCCGGGCAATGCTTCATAAGATAATTCATTCTACCGCGCAACGGGCGTAGCAGGCATAGGCCGCGTCAATGAACAACTGTGCTTGATCTATCAGTTGATGAACAGAATCCGCGTCAGCGTGAACCGGTCCTTGTTGATGCCGCTGCAGCAGATAGCGTGCAAATTTACCCTTTGCGTATTTATCGTAAAATAACTCAGTGTCTAAAAAGCGGTGGGTAAATTCTTCAACTACGCTTTCCGGACGTTCGGGAATATCATAGACCTGTTGTTTAACCAAAGCACGTGAAGCGCCGACCATACTCCGATAAGCCAGTGCGTCCGCCTCTGCGTAATTTTTCTTTTCCAATTCCAACTGTGCTTCAAAGACTTCCCGCTCGGCATCCGCCAAATCGAATTGAGAAGATGAAATCACTTCTCCGGCACACTCTCCAATGCCGCGGTCGAGCATCGTAAATTCTCGTGGATCACCCCAGTCACGATAGAAATCCGGATTTTCATCAAAAGTCGGAGCGTTTTTCATCAAACTTTCAATCAGCGAACGCAACTCTTTCTTACCGATTCGTGCAATGAAATCGCAAAATTTTTCACCCTGTTTGCGAGCACGAACATAGTGATCCGTAATCCTGTCCACCACCTCCGGAATACGTTTAGAAGGAACTGCACCGATTGTCATGCCGAAAGCGCCTGCATTTTCCGCCCATTTTCCGCCCAGTACCACTTGAAAATGAGGCACTTTATAACCATTGAGGGTGCGGCTGTTACCGAAAAATCCAATGTCTGCCACATGGTGCTGTCCGCAGGAGTTAAAACAGCCGCTGACTTTGATACGTAAATTACGAACCGCTTCATCCATTTCATAAGATTTTGCAGCCAGACGTGTGCGCAATTCTTCCGCCAAGCCGCGACTTGCGGAAATTCCGAGTTTGCAGGTATCAGTTCCGGGACAGGAGGTAACATCAATAATCGTATTCGCGCCGGAATCAGCAAGGCCAATTTTCTTCAGATCTGTATACAAATCCGGAAGGTCCGCTTCACTGACCCAGCGGAGAACAAAATTTTGTTCCACAGTTGTACGGATGCTGTCACCGATGTAAAGCCGGGCTACATCGGCCAGCTTACGGGTTTGATCACTGCTGAGATCACCCAGCGGCAAAGCCACAGTCGCAATCGAATATCCCGGCTGCTTCTGCGCTTTGACGTTGGAACGCTGCCATTCCGTAAAACCTTCAGGAAATGTTTTTTCTTCAGAAAGTGCCGAAGGCGATTTCAAAGGCTTTTCACCATATGCAGGCAATTCTTCAAGATAAGAAGTCCAACGCGCATCTTCCGGTAATACTTGGCGTTCTTCCCAAACCAGACGTCGAAATTCCTCAATGCCGAGCTTTGCTACTAAAAATTTCAAGCGTGCCTGGGCTCGGTTCTTTTTCTCACCGAGTCGACCAAAGACACGTGCTATGGACAGTGCAATTGGTAAAAGTTCTTCGGGCGGTAAAAAGGAGTCAAACAGTTTTGCCTGATACGGTACAGTTCCCAAACCGCCGCCGACGTAGAGCGCACCTGTGGGCAAGCCCTCGAAGCGCACGCTCTGCAACTCGACGTGTCCCGTGGCAACGGAGAGGGCAGCGCGGTTCAAGACATCAAACGGCACTTCATATGAGTATCGCGGTCCGCAGTCGATGCAATCGGTCCCG
>NYXK01000087.1 GCA_002685535.1 Deltaproteobacteria bacterium | reverse complement strand
GCACCACCTGCACCACTGATCACATAATCTGTAGTTGAAGTTTCAGATTGTAAATGTGCTAAATTATGGTTATGCCCTGCTAAATACAAATCCACACGTCCTTCCAGAAACCAGTGCCAGTAACTGCGTCTTAACAAATCAACGTCTCCATGTGTTCCATTCGAATAGATTGAGTGGTGTCCGAAAGCAATAGTCCACGGACGTTTTTCCGAATTTGCTTCAAGTTCCGCATCATCTTGATTCAACTTTTTCCTCAACCTTTCTGAAGAAAAGGGGCAGTTTGTATTTAAGCCGAAAAAACGCGCATCTACTGTTTTAAATGAATACTCATAATTCGGCATATGCCATATCGAGCTTTTCAAACTGTAGATAAGCTGTGAAAGTACGTCCTGCTTTACATCATGATTGCCAAGTACAGCATAGAATGGCATGTTAAGATTTTGATATACCTGCTCAAATTTTGTATTAAACTGTGGGTCCTCGATTGAGTTAACACCATCCGGATAAAAATTATCACCTAATAATAAGACCAGATCACATCCTGATTCTTTACACACTTTTGCCATTCCCTGAGCAACTTCAAACTGATCCTCGTTACCTGTACCTGTGTCTCCGATTGCGATTAACTGAAGATGATCTTCACGGAATTGAGTAATTTCAACCGGAACGATATCATTTTCTAATAGGAAACAACCCACATCACTGCCTTTCTCATACAACTTGTAACCAACAGTACAACTGGTTCCTAAAAATATAATAAACAGGATCAGTTTCCACCAGACTAAGATTCGCTTTATTGGAGCAGTTCCGGTCATAAAAGTTTGTTATTTAATAATTTCAACAATTGTTGGTTATTCAATCAAAGTCAGTAACTGTTCCAAAGCTGGATCACGTAAGCCCAACTGGTGCAGGCATTTAACAGTATTCTGCACATAATCAAGACATGAACCGCATTTTCCTTCAGCACGTACTACACGCTGCGCAACATCTTCCAGTGCAAGGTCAGGCACATAATGTTCGTGTTCCGGATTGATAACAAAAGTTATCGCGGACACACTCTGTTCTTTTGTCTGTACACTTACCCAGGTGGGAATATAAGTTTCCGCGAACATTTCACGTTCCCATACTGTCTGAAGTTCAGTTTCTAAATCTTCCGTAGCAATCCGGAAGGCCATTCCCTGACATGAATCTCCCTGGTCCAAACCAAATACCAAACCGTGACAATCCGGAGTACCTCTGTATACAGTTGATTTTAAACATAAACGTCTGTGATATCCAGATACTTGACCAGTTAGTTTTTCGGTAAATTTGAAATCCGGATTCCACATCAATGAGCCATAACCAAAAACCCAGACTCCATTTTTTAAATTTTGACCTTTTAACATTCCCTGAAATGACACGGATAATTCCTGGGGGGACATAGTACGAATTGAGTCAGCCTCTTTGCCGGAGCCCCATTCAAAGGAAGTATTATTCTGACTAATAATTTCCGAATCTTTTGTCACGCGACAATCTGGTAACAGGGTTTGTACTCTGTATCTCTGGATAGTTTCATCCGTTTATCATGGCAAAATGTAGCAAGTAAAGTATCAAGTTTCGCCATCAGTTGCGGATCACCGCTAATTTGAAAAGGGCCATTTTTTTCAATCGCAAGTACGCCTTCCTCCTTTATATTCCCAGAAACTATTCCGGAAAACATTTTACGCAGATTACAGGCAAGTTCATGTTTTGGTTGATCATAATGCAAATTTAGTGCAGACATAGCTTCATGTGTCGGACTGAACGGACGTTGATAGTCCTGCTCAATATGCAGCATCCAGTTGTAATAAAATGCATCACCCAACTTTTTACGGTATTCACGAACTTTTTTAATTCCTGCCTGAATCCTCTTGGCAACTTTTTCAGGATTATCGATAATAATTTCGTAATATTCCCGGGCTTCTTCTCCTAAAGTAGAACAGATAAAACTGTCAATTAGCTCAAAATAATCTTTACTCTCAACAGGACCTGTAAAAACTAGGGGAAAAGGCTGTTCAGCATTTTTAGGATGCATCAGTATTCCGAGCAAATACAGGATTTCTTCAGTAGTCCCGACTGCTCCCGGAAAAACAATAAAACCGTGTCCGGAACGTACAAAAGCCTCGAGCCGCTTTTCAATATCAGGCATCACCACTAAAGTGTTAACTATCGGATTCGGTGATTCTGAAGCAATAATTCCTGGTTCTGTAATCCCAATATACCGACAGTTATTGTAGCGCTGTTTTGCATGGGCAATGGTAGCGCCTTTCATGGGACCTTTCATGGCTCCGGCACCACAACCTGTGCAAATGTTAAATTCTCGCAACCCCAACTGATAACCTACTTTTTTAGTATATTGATATTCGATTTCGCCTATTGAATGTCCACCCCAACAAACTACTAAATTTGGATCAGTCAAGTCTCTCAGTAATCCTGTATTACGTAGAATATGATAGACAAAATCAGTGATTGAAGACGATTGATTTAAATCAAAACCTCCTTTTTTTGAAAGTTCTGTACCTACAAACACAATATCCCGTAGCACCGAAAATAGATGTTCATTGATGCCCTGAATCAGCTTCCCATCCACAAATGCTTTGGGCGGTGCATTCCGTATTTCAAGCTTGATGCTGCGAGTCTGCTGTACAACTTCAATGCTGAAATCGGGAAAACTTGCGAACATTTCTTTTCCGCTGTCAGTGTGACTGTCACTGTTCAGCACAGCGAGAGCACAACGTCGGAACAGTTCATTCAGTCCTCCGTTTTGAGGATCACTGAGTTGACGAATTTCTTGTTGTGAAAGGAAATCTAGGATACCTTTTGGACGAATACTGGCATCCATAATTTACAGGCTGGGAAAAAGGTTTGAAATAAAAATTCGAAACGCTTACTTTCGTTGCAGGAAAGAGTTTTTAAGAAGCTCAAGAAGATTAGTTCATGGCTTTAATTGCTGGATTCCTGAGTTTATGATCAGTAGAGGTATTATTTATCGCGCCCTCTGCTCACTGATTTGTATTTACGGACTGACCAGTCCGTTTAACAACTTGCTCAATTGAACTGACTGCTTGTTGATGCAGAGACTGATGGTACACCAGCAGATGCGCCGCCTACTGCAAACGAACTGATACCACGTTTTGTTTCATGACTGCCGCATTCCGGACAATCAATTTGTGAATCCATTTCAGAACATCTACGAAGTTCAGTAAATCCACTTGTGCATTGCTGGCACTGGTATTCATAAAGCGGCATTTTTATCCTGCATTAAATATCGANAAATCAGTGTGTTAGTGTATCATGCTTTATGCTGAAAATCAATCAGTTTTTAGTGTTGTGCTCGATTGTCGCTGAAATTGCCTGAGACTTTTTTGAATTAACTGATAAGAGACATATTAATGAAAATATAATATGTTGAAACAGAAATAATCCAAGCTAAAAAGTAAACACACTAATGTTAATGCATTTAAATCACTGTTGGAGAAAATCCATAAAAAAATCATTATTACAGATGGAGATGCTAAATATTATCTTGTATTTTAAGACAGGACTACCATAGAATCAAACGTTCCAACAATAACCAACATGTGTATATACAGGCTGTTTTAATCAAAGTACTTATTCAGAGAAATATTATGAAGTTCATTCGAGTTTCTTTAGCAATTTTCATTTCACTTTTATTGTTTGCACAAACAGGCAGCGCNCAGGAGTCTTCTGCCGAAATCANGAACCNGAGTTCAACAGGAACCCTGGATGCGGCTGGGGAATATGTTTTTCACAAGGTGTCTGCGGGAGATAACAAAAAAGTATTTCGCGATGCTGTGACAGGNCACATCGTCAATAACAAAGGGATACAGAATTTTTATGCTGTGCCTGCAATTGAAACCAAATGGTTGGCCACAATAATTAATTCTGAAGTCGTATGGCATGAACAACTGCAGCAACTTGAACAGACCTACCGTAAAACATTTCAGAGACGTGCGGATCTAAAATCCGGACAAAANGATCGGGCGGTACGTATAGAAAACTACAGCCTGAATATTTCTAAACTTGAAAAAGAGATTGCTGAAATACGCAGGCAGATTGTCCAGATTAACGTTGATCAGCAGGTTTATATTAACAGTCTTCGTAAAACACCGATCACGACCCTGGTTGCCATCAAAACACTTTATGCGGCTGATTTAATGAGCAGCAAGGACAAACTTGATGTATTGAACAGTGCAATTTTTGGCAGTATGGAAGAACCGGTGCTAAGCCATATAACCTCGACTCACGGGAACAAAATCAACATACCATTACAAACCGGACATATTCGCGTGACCTACATGTATCCGGAAAATATNACACATTTTGATTCTGAAGCTAACGAACATATCTACCTGTTTTTACGGGTGGAAGCTTACCCTTTTTCAACAGGCGCTTCAAACGATGGAACAGTTGAGGACAGAGGAGTAGGAGTAGAAATTCTTTCAAATATTAAACAAATCCAGTCTTACCTCAACACAAAAGAAGTTGGTGATAAACGCTTACTGGACTGGCTGATTAAAGAATACAACAATCAAAAAATCAACAATGATCATATGTTGAACTTGATCACAGGAAAATTGGGCGATTTCAAAATGTTCCGGAATGGCCTAAAGCAGAGTATTTCCGAGCTCCGCTCAAAAGTAAATAGTATCACCGCTCAAAGGGATTCGCTTGTTGGCAGTGGAGACGCGGTACAGATTGAAGCTGAATACAAACGTGCTAAAGAACTTTATCATCAATACTATGCAAGCCGAAAGGTACTGACTCACGAGAAGTATACTCTTGAAAACGATGTGATGTTCAGTCTCTTCCGCATTGAAGGTGAATCAAGTAAAAACAATGCTAACACAGAGCAAAAACAAATGGTGGATTCAAATGTTGCTTCAAACATTCCTATCAGCGGTAGACCACTGAAAGACATTTTTGCTGATATCCTGATTACGGCAAATCAAAAAAGGAAACTCAATCTGCAGAACTATCGTGAACGGATTTACCGTGCAAACGAAGAACAGACACAACTCATTCAGGGTGCATTAGAGTGGGAAGTGGAAAGTGAAGAATTCAGCATCTTGAAACTTACCCGCGGAAATGTAGGTTCAAGAAGCCATTTTGTACTGCATCTTGCAAAACGCAGNANTCTAATTTCNAAGCCTGGCTTTCCTGCGCCAAAAAGCGGTGTCTGCAAGTCAACACTCTTGTTTAAGCGTGGAAAAAACGTGATGCGAAACTCTTCAAAACCTGCGTTGGATAAACTCGCAAAATGCCTACGCAAATACCCAAAACAAATGATCCAGATTACTGGTCATACTGACCCCCTTAAACCTAATTATGGTGAAGGTTCAAAATTTAGTAATGTTACATTAGGTTTAAAAAGAGCCGAGGCGCTCATGACATCTTTAACTGCGCTGGACTTCAACCCTGGCCGTTTCATTGTTGTCAGCAGGGGCGCAAAGGATCCAGTAGCTATTGGAAAAGATCAGAAAGACTTGGCGAAGAACCGTAGAGTTGAAGTTATCTCGTCACCAAAGGAATAATCCGAACCTCAGAGTTATACAGACAGCTCTAACGGATTAGGGGCAAGAGTTTCAGGAACTCCTCAACAAAGTAAGTGGTGAACTTCTCAGTGTGCGCTGAGTGGCAAGCCACGCCACCCCAACGCTTAATGCTGTAACACCTAAAATACTGGCCAAACTGGTTGGCCACGTCCATTTCCAGAGATTCTCAAAAAACCACCAGGAAATTCCGTAAGACATTATTAAGCTGAAAGCAACTCCGAACAAACCCGCAAATATTCCCAATACTGCAAATTCAATTTGTATCATCTTTTGGATATCGGAAAATCTGGCNCCTAGTACTTTAAGCANATTCAGNTCCCAGAGACGTCCCTCAACTTCNTGACGTGCAATTGAAAAGACTACAACCAAACCTGCCAGAATTGAGAGATAGGCCATCAACCTAAGTGCCAAAACCATTTGATCAGATATTTTCAGGACCCGGCCCACAGTGCGTGTCACATCAATCACAGAAACGTTTGGAAAATCCTGGACTATCCGGTTTTGCACATTCAACCGGTCTGTTACGTCTAGTCCGCCTATGGAACCTAAAAATGTTCCGGGGGCATCTTCTAAAACTCCTGTCTGAAAAAGGATGAAAAAATTAGGTTGAAAACTATTCCACTGGACCCTTCGGAGGTTGATAACGACTGCTTCTATCAAAACTTCCTGCACATTAAAGGTCAACAAATCACCCAGTTTAAACCCCATTCTTTCTGCATAACGCACCTCCAAAGAAATTTCCGCCGGTTTTCCCGAATCCCAATCAAATTTAAGCGCCAATGGACGCCCCTCCACAATCTTCTCAGAGTACGAAAGCTGTGTTCGGTATGACAGGTTCAGGTTATGTCTCCGGAAGTTCTGCTGCCTTTCCTGTTCACGGGTCAGGGCAACTTTTTCAGTGTTAACATCAAAGCTCTTACCGTTCACTTTTTCCAGACGCGCTCGTACCATTGGNGATAGGTAATTTAAGTTAACGTTTTCTGCGGACAACGTTTTCCGGAGTGGTTNCATTTGTTCCGGCTGAATGTCAAATAAAAACAAGCTTGGAATGCGAAAATCATCAGGCCTCGAGACTTCTTCCTGCAAACCCTGATAAATTTGCGGAATCAAGTTTATCAATAAGGTTCCAAGTGCCAATGCCAGAAAACATGAAATAGCGCCTGTNCGGTTACGCTGAAGATTCCNGAATGCGAGACGCTTCATCGTGCTTCCTGAAGTTTGACTGAACTTTCCGGCCAGGAATAATACAAGCCAGGCCAAGCTGCCTAATGACAGAATTGAAAGCAGCAGCATGCCCACAAAAGCACTGCCCACAATCAATGAATGGGACTGCCAGACTGACAAAGACCATGATAAAATCAGCAGCGGCAGATAACTCAANGCCTGTCGCCAGAAAGCAGGAGTAACATCCTGCNGTCCAATATTTTCATGAAAAAGGTGTAGAGGCTGCACATTCCGAATTTTTGACAGCACAGGCAGGCAAAAGACCAAACTACCAACACTACCTAAAACAAGGGCAAACAGCAGGCTTCCAAGACTTAGCTGAGTTGCAAAACCACTTGGCAGAAATTGTTTAAGCAGCAAAGGTAAAAGCGGTAAAATAGCTACTGAGATGATAATCGCAATCAACGCGGCACCAGTTCCGAGCAATCCCAACTGCCACAAAACCATACGGTAGGTTTGCTGACGGGTTGCCCCCAGACTCATTAANATCGATATTTCACGAAAACTATGAACCAGATAATTACGAAAAAGATAAGCCGCACCTATGCCTGCCAGAAATACTGCAATCATTGCCACTAAACCCAAATAATCATTGAGATAGCCCAGCAGTCGACCTAAGTTGTTTCCGGCTCTTTTATGCGTCAGGATTCTGATTTTTGAGTCTGATCCNTCAAAACTCTTTATTTGATTTTGCAGATCAATCACAAGTCCTGAAAGATCTGTACCATCAGGCAGACGGTACAACCTCTGGTAGCTGACCCTGCTTTTTTTACTCAACAGACCTGTTNCCTGCATTTGTGAATATCCGAGATAAACACGCGGAGCAAGCCCGTAAGAAGAAAATGAACTGCTGGGATCATCAATTACAGTATCCGCAATGCTGAAACTCTGNTCACCAATTTTGATGCTTCCACCTACTTTGAGTCCAAGCATGAACAACAGTTCCGGATAAACCCAGGCTTCAGCAGACATAGACAGACTTTGTCTTATATTTTCCGCTTCCACAACTCCTTTCTTTTTCAAAACCANTTTTCCATAAAAAGGAAATCCTTCCTCAACACCTGTGATCTGCACCAAGCGTGACTGATCTTTAGATGCNACCATTGTAAACAGTGTTGTTTTGCGGGTGGACAAAGTATTTTGCGGAAAATTTGCTTCAAGAGCGTCCAAAGTTTTTTCTTCAAAGGGAAGATAGCTCGTCAGTGCTACATCTGCTCCGAGAATGGCTTGTGAGTTTTGGCCAAGATGATTATCGAGCGATTCTTTGAATGAATCCAGTGCAATGAAACCGGCGAGTCCAAGGGCGAGGTTGAAAATAAAAAAGATGCTAAATCGTCGATTATTCAGTAACTCCCTCAAGGCCAGTTTGAGCCAGAAAAACGCTGGTGGATTTTTCATTGGAAAGTTCCTGAATGTAGCGTCAACTGTCTAGAACAGCGCTGGGCCAATTCAGTGTTGTGTGTTACCAGCAGCAAGGTCATGCCTGTCGTCTGCACGAGATCGAAAAGCAGGTTGCTGACCTGTAATCCTGTCGCATTGTCGAGATTTCCTGTTGGTTCATCGGCAAGTAAAATTGAGGGACGGATAACTATTGCTCTGGCGATTGCTACCCTTTGTGATTCACCACCACTGAGTTGATGCGGAAAATGTTTTTCACGCTCNGCTAGTCCCACCTGCATAAGGGCCTCCTNTGCGCGTTGCTGACTGTCTTTATGTCCAAACATTTCCAGCGGCAGAGAGACATTTTCCAAAGCCGTCAGGTGCGGCATCAAATAAAACTGCTGAAAAATGATGCCAATGTTTTCCGCGCGGAATTGCGTCAGTTTAGCTTCACTCATTGCGGAAATTTCCTGACCGCGCAAACGAAGTGAACCTGAGCTTTGACGATCCAAACCGGCCAACAGTGACAATAGCGTTGACTTACCGCTTCCTGATTGTCCAACAACCGCAACCGTTTCTCCTTCCGTAACTTGCAGATTTAAGTTTTTCAGGACTTCAATTTTGTCGTGATCGGCCTGTGGAAAAGTTTTGTCTAATCCCTCAATTTCAAGAATCATAAAAATGTGTGTTGTTAAGCTTGCTTCGTTTAAGTTAAAATCAATTTTGAGTGTACATAATAACGTACTTTTAATCAAATTATGGCACGCTGTTTTTAGTATCATTTTGTATCAAATTGTAGAATCGATATTTGCTAATTCTATTTTTTTGCATTCATGTGGTTTAATTATTATTTTTTGCTTGACTTGACCACAGTATGTTACATTATTTCGCAATGCGTTAAGCATTATATTGAGGCAGAACATTGTAACGAGATCATTCTCGTTTTTAACTTGGAATTGTCGTAGTTGTTGATATTTTTATAGGATAATATTTTTTAAACTTTTTCACATAGAAATCATGGAAACATTAAACATTTTACTTNTCGGCGCGGGAACAGGCGCTATACTTGCGATTGTCAGTATGCTGCTGATTAATGCCTCAAACTCTGAACAATATCCTATCGGTGGCTTTCTGCCAGCATTGTGGATGGTAGCTGATCTGGGAGTGGATTCTAAAGTTGTAGTGGCCGGTATTTTAATGATGGGCGGAATGACAGGTTTTTACCTGACTCTTACTTTTTGGAAGGAACGCCCCGCTGTATTGAGAAGTAACCCTGCACTGGTAACGCATACAGCACATGACACTGAAGCAGTAACCACGGACGAGCACACGACTATAACTGTCAATGGAAAGTCTTTGGCGGAGTTTCTCTAGGAAGATAAGACTTCGCTTCAACTACGCTCAGGGAAAATGACAGACACAGTGCAACGGTCACAGGGAACGATCACGCTCAAGGCAAATTTTCGGCAGTTAAAAAATTAAGCTTTTTAACTGATAATGTTGTGTTCCGGACCAAAAGGGAATTTCGTTATATTTTCCGCACCGTCTTTTGTCACAACAAGAATATCGTGTTCACGATAACCTCCNGCTCCAGGCATACTTTCCGGNAGCATCACCATCGGTTCAATTGAGACGACCATATTTGGTTCCAGCACAGTTTCGATATCCTCACGCAGTTCCAGTCCTGCTTCACGTCCGTAATAGTGTGAAAGAGTCCCAAAAGAGTGTCCGTAACCAAAGGTGCGGTACTGCAGCAAATCATGTTTAACAAAAATTTCATTCAGTTCACCGGCGATATCACAACAACGCACACCCGGTTTGATCAATTCCAACCCCCTGCGGTGTACCTCAACATTAGCCTCCCAAATTTCCAGATGACGTTCTGANGCATGATCAAAAAATAAAGTCCGTTCCAAAGCCGTGTAATACCCTCCAATCATCGGGAAACAATTTATNCTGAGAATATCCCCTTTTTGAATTTTACGTGTACTGACGGGATTGTGAGCACCATCAGTATTAATTCCNGACTGGAACCAGGTCCAGGTATCCATGATGTCGCTTTCCGGATAACGTTTCGCTATTTCACGCACCATGGTCTGGGTGGAATGCAGAGCAACTTCATGCTCCGGTACTCCTTCAGCAATTGCTTCGACACATGCCTCTCCGCCAATATCTCCGACTTGCGCGCCGTTGCGGATTAATTCNATTTCTTCCGCGGATTTGATCATNCGNTGTCGCATGGTCATTTTTGAAATATCAACAATCTCNGNGTCAGGCAGTGCAGCCTGAAGTTTATTTAAATTTTCCAGATTGATGTGATCATACTCTACACCNATTCGATGGTTTCCCTGCATTTCCTGCTTTACGGCCCTGAAATAATTATCACGCTCCCAATCAGTGAAGATAATATTGTCACCAAAACCACGGCGCCAGGGTTGCCCTCCGTCAATATTAGCGGTGATGGATTTCAGCTTATCCTGTGNCACCACCAGTCCATACGGACGTCCAAACGAGCAGTANACAAAATGATTGTAATAATTGATGTTATGGATGGAAGTAAAAAAAACTGCATCCACACTTTCTGTTTCCATCNAAGACCGCAACNCTGCCAGTCGGTTTTCCATTTCAGCGACAGAAAANATTGGCGTTTGTTTTTCGCCGTTTTTGATTGAGATAAGTTGTTCCATGACTAAGCCTCACTAGCTTGCATATTAAACAAAAACATTATTCAACTGGTTATTCACACAGACAAAGGTTGTACATTTAGAAATGTCTTTGATTTTTTTGGCACCGATATAAGTGCAGGTACTCCGGACACCACCCAGCAGATCGAGGAGTGTATNCTCCAATGCGCCTTTGTAAGGAATCTTCACCAGTTTTCCTTCACTTGCTTTATAATCTTTACCCTTTTTATCACTGTAATATTTATCAAGTGCAGTACTGCTCGCCATTCCATAAAATTCTACAGTTTTTTCACCAGTAATTTTATTTTCCGTAATGCTCCCGCTATTCTCATCATGACCGGCTAATAAGCCTCCCAGCATCACAAAATCTGCATTTGCGCCAAAGGCTTTGCTGATGTCACCTGAACAAGTACATCCACCGTCTGACATAACCATCCCGCCAATCCCATGTGCGGCATCTGAACAGTCTATAACCGCGCTCAACTGTGGTATACCAACTCCTGCAACATTTCTGGTAAGACATGCAGATCCTCCTCCAATTCCGACTTTAACGATATCAGCNCCGGACAAAATNAGTTGTTCNGTCATTTCCGGAGTACAAACATTTCCGGCAATGATAATTTTATCCTCAAATTCGCTACGCACTTGCCTGATAAAATCTGAAAACTGTTCGGTGTAACCATTGGCGACATCAATACAAATGAAATTAAAATGTTTTATATTATCTCCCAGTTCGTGGAGTATCTGTAAACCTTCCGCAATGCCAATTGTAATTGCAACGTTTTTCTTGACGCTGTTCGGAATTTTGAGCATTTCTTCTGCAGTATGGAATTTATGCAAACACGTCAGTGTGTTATACTTGCTTAATATTTTTGCTGAGTCAACTGTACCAACTGTATCCATATTTGACGCGACAACCGGTATTCCTTTCCAAACCANCTTGGACCACTTAAACTTAAATTTTCTTTCTAAATCAACTTCTTTTCTGGAAGTATAATAGCTGCGTTTCGGTTTAATCAGAACGTCTGAAAAATCGTATTTGACTTCATTTTCTATATGCATTTTTAATCCGTTATGTATTCTTGCGTGTTTTCAAATTCCCATGGAAAGTGAATCCAGAGATTTTCACTATCTTTCGCAACTTCTCTCGCAAAAAAATGTGGAGTAAAATTACATTCATTGTTCCACCAGAGAGAAGCAAATTTAGGAACGTCACAAAATTCNTTAATTTCGTCATTGATCTTGTGAAAGGTTTCTCCGCCATCACAAACATCATCCACAATCAGCACATTTTTGTGTTTCTGCTCAGGTGTATAAGTAACCCAGTTTGGAAAATCACGTAACGCTGTTTGAATCGGTACCATTGGTAATTGAAACCAGTGACTCAACGCTACTGCAGGAACAAGCCCGCCTCTGGAGACACCTACGATAACATCCGGTTTGAAATCCGATAATGAAACTTGACGTGCTATTTTCTGAATATCTATCAGGCATTCCTTCCAGGAATAATAGTGTTTATTAGACATATGATTTTNAAAATACTTTTAATGAAATTTAAAGAGGGATTTAAGCAAAACAGAAACACAAGCGGTTTTGTTCTTGATACATCTGCATCAAGCAAAACCAATGCATATACTACACTAAAGAACTTAGAGTTTAAAGCAGTGTTTTGACGCAATTAATTTTAGTCTGTGTCGACTAAACCAGCACCGGCTCCTGACTTACGTGACTCCTCGGTCGAAGGAACAAGACAACGGGAAAAAAAAGAATGTATAATCGGCCATGCTTCATAGACTTGAACACCTGTTTCCAGAACAANCTTCCTGTTTTTCTCAGAGTAACTTGTTTTCCCTTTCCATTTCTCTGCCTTGAACAAACTACTCTCCACGGATTTAATTGTCACATCAGCCGNACNGGACATTAGGGAAATATGGGTAGAGTCCCAGGAAGTTTTCCAGTTTCCATGCTGAGCAGTCAAAACAGCACAGAGAGTACCTCCGGAATCCTGCCAGCTAATCTCCCAACTTCCATAATTTAAGGCTCCAACCGCCGCAGCCAGTAGAAAAGGATGATCAACATGTTTTGCGCTAAAATNCTGATTTTTATTTGAATCCGCGGCTTTTGCGGAAATCCAGTCACAGGCTGAAGGTCCGGCAAAAAGTGTGGAAAGTTGTTTCTCTCCGGAAGACCTCAGTACAGTTTCAGCTCCATTTTCAGTTTGACTTGCAGAGAGAGTGCTTTGAGCTTNGTCAAGAGACTTTAGAGCATTTGCAGTAATTGCGGCAGGATCAAGACCCCCGGCTGCAATCCAAATGGAGGAACGTCCAAAATCCTCTGCTAAACCATAAGGCAGTCCCGCACCCACAGCTGCTCTGGTAAAGAAAAACATTATCTCGTTAAAAGATAAGACAATTTGAGGAGAATTCATCCGACCTCCTGTACAGGTATAACCGGAAAAGCCCATTCATCTGACTCCTTAGCAGCAAATTGATCCGGAAGCGGCGCACCCTGAAACATGGTGATACGCGTCCAAAGCTCTGATTTTGGGTCAAATTTAGACGCACCAAAAAAAGCCAGTTTGAAACGCAGCAGATCGATGGGACGCATCTCTGCGTCCACAATGTTATCCCGTATTTCTGCATATGGNAAACGGACAACTGTCTGCACTCTACGGACAATATGACGGAATTCCGGAAAATTCTGAACAAACTCACCTACAGAAATATCAACGGAAATGCTTTTAATTTTTTTATTCAAGTGGTAGACATCACGCCCAACAGCAAGCGGCATTTCCTGTTCTGCCCCTGGATCAACATATCTGTCGCCAAAGCGCGGTTCCAGTTTTTCTTCGGAATAGTACCAGAAGCGTCGTTGTTTTTCCGGTTCTGTAAAGTCTATTTCCAATGCCCATGAAAATGATTTTTGCAACAATTCATTTAACTGAGTNAGCCTCATTGACGGATCAAGTTCTGTAACGGTGGATGTATGCATAGCATCCGCCAAATCATCTACGAGTTCCCCGTGGGGTTCCAACAGGAGAGAGANTGTCAGCTCCTGGCCTTCGAGCGAAAAGTTGCTTTCTGCAAAGAGCATAACTCTCTGCCAGAGAAAGGGNTGTTTTAAATTTTCTTCATCTGCAAACCAGTTTGAGAGCTGATTCATGTCTTCACGTGTTNTTAATATCCTGGCAGTTTGTAGTTGATCCTCTACATTCCATTCAGCAATATGTTGAATTGCCCGTTGTAGATATTTGCTGAATAAGGACAAGGTTTCCGGAGTATGTGACTCAAGTGCGATAACTCTTGAAAGCGCTGTTTCACGCGCCAGCACCCAGTTATGAATCAATACAGGATGTTTGATCAGAAATGGAGCCATGCCCAAACCGGTGGCATTNCCGATTCCGAGATATTTGCTGATTTCAGGATTTAAGCTGACTGCTTTTCCGCCGCCACGCAGTTTTGCGACATGTTCAACAAGTTCGATTGTGAACCAGCGAAAAAGATAAACCGTGAGCAATTCCACCTGAAATGCTCCTCGAGTTTCCGGACGCTTTGATATTTTCTCTCTGTCTGCGCAACCGAATTTACCACTGCCGTAAACCGCTGTTGTGCGCATCAGATAACNTACAGAAGCTAAAAATTCAACATCGGGCTGTTTTCCTTCAGACAAACATGAGACCACATGTTCAAAAAGACGCAGACTTTTATTGGCACGTGCCAGCACAAGTTCACTTGGACTGAAGCGTCCTGCTTCCTGCTTTGGAGTGTTTAGGGAGAGTCTTTTAATGTCCGCTTCTGTCGGAACCCCATCGAAAAGGTTGAACGTCGCATCCCAGACCTCTGCAACAACACGGTCCGTCCGCATTTCCGGTGCTATTGCATTTGTAAAAGTAATCAGCGAATATGTACGTTCCAGAGTATGGACAGCATAAACCGAAACTCCNNAACCGTCTTTATCAACGTCAAAACGGATTTTCTCAAACTTCCATTTTTCTCTGGATATTCTGCGGGTTAGACTGCGCATAAAACTNAGGCGGGTTTGGAATGAGGAACCCATTCTGGACAAACGCATTACATTTTCCGGTGAGCGCATTCCTCTTGTAGCAACATCGGTTGACTCAGACATATTCGCTTCCATTGCTATTTTTGCGTACCAAAAGATTTTTCAAAGAATTCGAACCAGTTAAGTCCGGCAATGCGCTCTACTTCATTTTCTGAAAAACCTGTTTTCCGCAAACAACTGAAAATATTTTCAAAATCACGATTGTCACGAAACCATACTGGCTGTTCCGGAAAACCTGATAAATTTGCGGAGCCCTCACCGAAATCTCTTTCATTGCTCCAGGTACCGTTTCTCATCCACTCAACCACGCTGTCAGGCTGGTTTTGACATAAATCACTACCGATACCGATTCGCTCAACTCCGATCATTTCCGCGGTCCTAGCGATCATTGCGCAGAAATCTTCCAGAGAACACGCTGATTTATTTTTCAGATGATGCGGATACATTGAAAAACCGAGCATTCCGCCGCTTTCAGCAAGTGCTATTAAAACATCATCCGACTTGTTCCGCAGCGCCTCACACCAGAAAAAAGGATTTGCATGAGTNATCGCAATCGGCCTTGCAGAAATTTCAATGGCTTCTAGAGTTGAACGAGGCGCAGAATGGCTCATGTCTACAACNAGNCCAACCCTGTTCATCTCTTTGATCACTTGACGTCCCATCCTNGTTATTCCGGGATCATCTTCTTCGTAACAGCCTGTTGCCAGCAGACTTTGATTGTTGTAGGATAGTTGCATGAAACGCACACCAAGTTGATGGCAAATTTCAACTAAACCGATATTATCCTCAATCGGCGAGCAATTTTGAAAGCCAAAGATAATTGCTGTTCGCCCCTCATCACGTGCTTTCAGCACATCCNCTGCGCAGCGTCCCTGAAAAATCAACTCTGAATGCTGCTCAAAAAGACGNTTCCAGGCAATCACATTCTCTACCATTTCCTGAAAATCCTCGTGGTAGCATATTGTCGCATGAACAGCCGCTACTCCGCCTTCATTCATCTGCCGGAAAACTTTCTCTGACCAGTTGTTGTACTGGAGTGCGTCTATGATTAAAGGCGATTTAGAATTTTTCATAGCTTNATTTATCGTCTGTGGAAAAAGCAAATAAACTAATATTTACGTTTGATTTTCGCACCATTATAAAGNATATATGAGTAATTTTCATCAGCAANTTTNCGCTGAGAAACCGAGAGTGGNTCCATATCAAATTGAGGTCGAAACAAGTTCAGACCATCTCGATCTTGCCTTTGCTTGCCTCGTATGTGCATCCACATATTTTTGCCAACAATTTGTTCTACTTCGGGAGACATATAGGATTGCAGAGCAAAACCTATTCTTCTGTGCTTACTTTTGTTCGGCTTTGAACCATGAATGACAGCACCATGGTGAATTGACATTTCACCTGGTTTCAGGATCAAATCAACAAGCATTGACTCATCAACACCTTTTACAACTTGCCCGCGTGTTAAGATATTATTTTCAGCAAATGTATCTTCATGTTTACGGATATTTTGCTTGTGACTGCCAGGGATCATCGTCATACAGCCCATTTCTATATTGCTCTGCGTTAATGCAATCCAGGGTGTGAGGAAGTCACAACTGTTCATCCCCATGTAGGTTGCATCCTGATGCCAGCTCACAAAGTGATCGGTAGCAGGATCTTTGCTGAACATCACTGATGCCCATAAGGAAATGTCCGGACCAAGCAAATCTTCTACGGCATCCACNATAACGCTGTTGTGAGCTAATTCATCAAGAAATGGAAATATCAGGTGCAAATTATTGCGATTTTCCGGATTTANATCTTGCGGAAACTTTTTTTCTGCTTCTTCAANTTTTGTCTTAATTGAGCATGCTTCATCTTCTGACATGACTCGAATCGGCGACACAAAACCATTTTCATGGTACTCTTGAATTTGATCTGCTGTTAAAATTTTTGACATTGTGATTAGCCTACAATTATTTTGAATCGTAAATCTTCTTTATTCTGCAAGTACAAAAATTCGAGTATAGTTTTACTGTGTATGTTATTGTTAAAACATCGTATTTTTTCAACTAATACCGACAATTGGAAGTTCCGGAGTTGCACGAACCGATAAAAGACGCGGAGCACCATTTTGTACAACGAGATTTTCTTCATGCACCATTATCAGGCCGTCACCGTAGCTAAGTGAAGGTTCGAGTGTGATGACCATGTTTTCCTCTAACACAGTTTCATCAAATGCTGCATGCGAAGGTTGCTCGGTGAGTTGCATTCCAAGTCCATGACCATAGCGGCCTACCTCACCTCCTTTGTCATCCAAGTATGNCTCGCTTTCTGAAATNACATTTTGCATGGCCTGAAATAATTCACGGCAGGTAGTTCCAGGCCTNGCCGCGNACAACCCTNCTTCGGTTGCACGCCACAGNGTGTCATAGGCACGGCGTGAGTGATCATCCGNTTGCTCTATCGCAAAATTTCTGTCAAAATCACAAAAATAACCATCAAAAGTAGCACCGGTGTCAAACATCAAAATATCGCCGGACTCTAAGAGACGTTGTGAAGGCGGTGAGATAATATCACGATAACCACCTTGATCCGCACCACCAGCCAAATAAGGTACATCATCAGCACCCTGAGCCAGGCATTCCATCCGGAAAGCACGGAAGGCTTCCGCAAGCGGTTGTCCTTTGTGAAAAATTTCACTTGCCCTCTCAAAAGTCCTTGAAGCGATTCCGCAAATATGGGCAATTTTCTCAATCTCCGCCGCTGATTTCACCATCCGCAAACTGCGCAGAATATCTGTTGCATCAACAATCTCAACTCCGGGCAATCCTGACAGCAAACGTTCATAATCACCAAGGGGCATGCGTAAACTGGTTTCGTGTCCTTTCATGACGCCCAATTTTTCACCATGTTTTGACAATGGCTCAAGCAAATCCTGTAAGAGGCTGATGCCGTCATCTTTCGGTGCAGGAGCACCCCAAGTGCGAATATCATCAATCCAGGTTGTGCGCATCAACGCAGCACCAATTTCCGGAATAACTGCAATCGGTTTCTTATCAACAGGAATGAAAAGAAACCAGGGGCGTGTTGGACTTTGCCAAAATTGTGTAAGGAAACCACTGAAATANCGTACNTCCGGCTCACTCATCAGTAAAATACCGGNTAGTCCTTTTGNAGACATCAGTTTATGTAATCGCTCTAAACGCGCCTCGAACTCCCCNACAGGAAAACCTCGAACAGGGCTATCCAACATTNTTACCTCCTTCCAGAATTGTGTTAAATATTTCTCTATCGGTTACGCCTTCAGAACCAATCAGCAAAACACGGGAATTTTCATCCAAACCAAGTTTNGCTTTCAAGTCAAGTTGTTTTGCTGCACAGATAAGTACAGCAAGACCTGCCACTGCACTTTCCCCAGCCGCTATTAATGGATCATCGCCGTTCGGTCGTGTTAGAACACGAACGGTTGGAGCCACAATGTTGTCAGGAATAGTTATAAAATCACTCGCCTCTTCCGATAAGATTTGCCAGAACGAATATCTTTAAAACTGACCTCATGACTCAAAATGAGAGATATTTGTTTTTGTAATACGCATAAAGCGGCATATGCCCCACCAAGTGCCTTAAAACTTCCAAGTCCAAACCGAGCACCTTCATCTTTGTAGAGAACTTCACCAAGAGACAGGCTTTCAGCAAGAGCTTTCAAACTATAAAGAGGTGTCGGCGCATATCCATCCCATTGGGTAATTTCTTCAATAGCAGTCTCAAATCCTTCAGTCGAAAGAATTTCAAATACGGCTTGATGAGAATGAGGTCTACCTGAAACATGAGAGATTATAGCGTCCCCAAATACAGTTGTCATTTTTTAATTAATTCTAATGTTCGCATTAATAACTTGCTCTGACAAATAATAGTTGTGAAGAACATTAATGATTACAGTGAATTATTCGCTGAATGGAAGAGATGCAAATGAACGATTATATTGTGAAATTCTTTCAATCGTAAAACAGAAAGAGTCAAATCACATTATGCCGTAAATTAGGAAGGGGTAACTCCTCGAAGCCTTTCTGTACGGCGTCTCAGGAGTTCAAGAGTTGTCAGCATAGCAATGGTTAGCAGAATCAATAAAGTTGCTGCCGCAAGAATTGTGGGGCTTATTTGTTCGCGAATTCCGGAAAACATTTGCCATGGTATCGTGCGTTGTTTATATGAACCAACGAAAAGTACAACCACTACTTCATCAAAAGAAGTAACAAAAGCAAAAAGAGCTCCGGAAATGACTCCTGGAGTAATCAAAGGTACAATGACTTTGAAAAAAGTTGTCGTGGGCGTGGCTCCTAAACTTTGAGAGGCACGAATCAAGTTATTGTCAAATCCAGTTAGGGTGGCAGTAACAGTAATGACAACAAATGGTGTACCCAGAGCTGCATGCGCTAAGATCACCCCCAAATGAGTCCCCTGTAAACCTATACGACTATAAAAAAAGAACATTCCTGCAGCAGATATAATTAGGGGAACAATCATTGGCGAAATCAAGAGACTCATTATCAAAGTCCGATAAGGCATTTGTGGTCGAGAAAGCCCTAATGAGGCCAAAGTGCCTAAAAATGTAGAAATTATTGTAGCAAAAAAAGCTATAAATACTGAATTCCTAACAGCTCCCTGCCAATTCAAACTAGTGAAAAAATCATTGTACCACTGTAATGAATAACCATCTGGATCAAAGGCTAGCATCTTCTTAGTGAAAGTAAAAAACGGAACCTCATTAAAGGAAAGCGGGACAATTACAAGCAGCGGAAAAATCAAAAAGAACAGCACTGCACCACATATTATCCAAAAAGTATAATGCCAAATTCTTTCAGGAATACTTAAATATGGAGGTAAAGAATTCATAATTAACCCAGCTTCATGTTATCAATTCCAACAATTCGATCATATAGCATGAATAAAGCCAATACGATTCCCAGTAAAATCACTCCAAGTGCGGCACCCAGCCCCCAATTAAGAGAATTTGAAATGTGATAGGCAATCCTGTTACTTATAAAAGTCCCGGAACTTCCACCTACTAATGCTGGTGTAATGTAGTATCCAATTGCTAAAATAAAAACTAAGATTGAACCTGCCCCGATACCTGGACCAGTGTTGGGAAAATAAACTTTCCAAAAAGCTTTCCATGGATGAGCGCCCAGAGATACGGCGGCACGGACATAAGATTTTGGGATAGTTTTCATCACACTGAACAATGGTAAAATCATAAAAGGCAGTAGAATATGAGTCATTGCAACCACTGTCCCTGTTGCATTGTGAATCATTGCCAAACGACCTTCCTCATTAATAAATCCTACCAAAATCAAGAAATCATTAATCACTCCTTCTTGTTGTAAAAGAGCAATCCAGGAAGTTGTTCGAACAAGAAGCGATGTCCAGAATGGTAAAAGAACAAAAATAATAAGGATATTGCTAATACGAGTAGAAACCTGAGAAAGCATGTATGATAAAGGGAAACCAATAACAAAAGTGAGAAATGTTATTAGTGAACTTAGCACGATCGTTCTGAAAAATAATTTCAGATATATACTGTCTTTCGATTCCAGTGACTTAATATTTCCACTTGAAAATTCCCTCTCGTAATCTGAAGCTGCAAGGTAATATCCATCAGTATAACTTGATGAATTTTGTTTAATAACTTGCCAAGTATAAATCTCTCCCCAACGTTTATCTGCTTTAATAAGCGCTTGTTTATAAGGAGGTTTTTTTATTTTTTTTACTTTTCTTCCAGTTTTTCTAAATAAGCTCGAAAAACCCGAACTTTCATAGTTAAAACGAGATCCTATTTTAGTATGTTGCTTTGTGGCCTTAGCTTTTTTTATATCGACTACTATAGCAGCAAATACTGCTTCATCAGGCAACTCACCCGAATATTCATCCCAGCTTTGGAGAGCTTCAGTAGATTTAGGTAAGATTTCTTTTACAATTGTATTATCTATTGACAGCATAAGCATATCTGCAATTGGGCCAATAAAAGCAATCGTAATAAAAAGTAATAGAGGAAAAACCATCATGAAAGCGACAATTTTGCTGCGTCGCTGAGCTCTTGCCAAACTTATCTTTAGCGGGGTCCCATCAGCAGTAACTAATGGTATATTTTCTTTAATTTTTTCCATCAACTGAAAATTAGGTATAAATTAAATAGTCGGGAATCATTGCTGATTTCCCGACTTATTTAAGCAAAATAACTATTTCAACAACCAAGCATTGAATTTAGCATCAAGGTCATCCCGATTATCAGCCCAGAACTCATAATTGAAGAGGAGGGTAGTTTTCGCATTATTAGGATCAGTTGGCATGTGAGGTGCCATTGCAATTCCTAATTTAGCATGCTTACCAACTAGAGGTGCGGATGATGCCCGTGTTGGACCATATGAAATGAATTTTGCCTGGTCCGCAAGACGCTGTGTATCAGTTGCGAATTTCAGATACTTCATAGTTTCAGCTTTATTCTTACCACCGGTAGGAACAACCCATCCGTCAAGGTCAAATACCTGCCAGTCCCAAAGCATAGCTACAGGTTGTTTTTGCTCTTCAATCAGGGCAAACAATCTGCCATTATATGTCGAACCTACGACAACCTCACCATCAGCAAGTAGCTGGGGTGTTTGTGCTCCGGCAGTCCACCAAACCACGTTACTCTTGATGGTATCCAACTTTGCAAAAGCTTGACTTACTCCGGCATCAGTTTCAAGAACATCGTATACCTTTGAAGGGGAAACTCCATCACAGATAAGAGCCCACTCCATATTGTTTATCGGCTTTTTTTCCAAAGAGCGTTTGCCAGGAAATGTTTTAAGGTCAAAAACATCGCAGACACTAGTCATTGGTTTGGATACTTTGTCCTTTCTATAACCAAAAGTTGTTGAATAAACTATCTGAGGTATAAAACATGGTGAGACAATAAAATCACCAAAGTCCTCTGTGGCAGAACTTCCATCAGCACCAGCAGCTAATGCACTGTTATGATCGATTTCATCAATCAAACCTTCATCACAAAGCATCATTGCGTCAGATGCAACTGCATCAACCAAATCCCATGTGGTATTTCCCGCCTGTTTCATCGCCCGCAATTTAGCAACTGCACTACCGGCAGAATCATCATTGATGATTTTAATACCCGGATTCTTCTTCATGTAGGGGGCATGATATGCATTCTGCTGACTTGCAGTATAAGCACCACCCCATGAAACGACAACCAGTTCAGTTGACATTGCCTGACCGGCGAAGCCAAACATTGCAATGACTGCAGCTGCCGTCATATTTCGCATAAAATTATTCATACTATCTCCTTATTATAGTTATTATGCCCAACATGGGCTGTTCGTTTGTCCCTGAATAGAGACTACTATTAAACAAAGCTGGAAGCTAGCTCCTGGCTATAAGGAGTGAATCCCCATATCCAACATCATGATTTCAGCTTTTCAAGACACAGGCACATCTAATGCGCGTGCATCTTCTGCCTTCCAGCCAACTTGAACCTTATCGCCCGGTTGCAATTGTGCGTGGTCTGCAGAGTTTGGAATCTTGACGATAAAATCGTCATGACCACAAACGTTCATACGGGAGCGAATATGGTCTCCCAGATAAATCAATTCTTCAACTTTACCGGTAACAGTACTCGAGCATTGTCCACTTTCAGGATTAACTGTAACACGTTCCGGACGCAATGAAATCATGGTGTCAAAACCGACTCCCTGAATGTTGACCGCAAGCGCCTTGAGTTTTTCTTCACCCTCTACTTCTACAGTGCAAATATCGCCATCAAGACCGATAACTTTTCCATAAAACGTGTTATTCTCACCAATGAACTGTGCCACAAACGCGTTTTCCGGTTTTTCATACAATAGATCTGGTGCTGCTAACTGTTGGATAACACCGTCATCAAAAACCGCAATCCTATTGGACATTGTTAAAGCTTCGCTTTGATCGTGAGTCACATAAACCACTGTTACTTCCAGATTTTCNTGTATATGCTTTATTTCATACTGCATTTGCTCACGCAGTTGTTTGTCAAGCGCGCCCAACGGTTCATCCATCAAAACAAGTTTCGGTTCAAAGACCAGTGCTCTTGCTACAGCAACACGCTGTTGTTGTCCTCCTGAAAGCTGCATCGGNCGNCGTGTACCAAAAGCGCCCAACTGCACCATGTCCAAAACTTTTTTGACACGGTCTTCAATATCGCTTTTAGACATTTTTCTAACCTGAAGTGGAAACGCCAGATTTTCATTGACAGTCATGTGNGGAAACAACGCATAGTTTTGAAAAACCATGCCGATATTTCGTTTGTGCGGGGGAACATTGTTGATAGAAGTACCGTCCAGAATGATTTCACCATGTGTAACAGTTTCAAAACCGGCCAACATCATCAGGCAAGTAGTTTTGCCNGAACCGGATGGACCNANCATGGTCAGGAATTCACCTCTATGAGCATCCAGATTTAAATCTTTAACGACAAGTGTTTCGCCGTCATAACTTTTTTGGACACTCTGAAAACTGACGTAAGCTTCGCTTTTTCTCATGTATTCTCAAATTTTTTTACAAATTTTGTATTATCCTTTTGAAGTCAGGGTATTATATGATTCAACAAATAAAAGTCAAATCTTTAGTTTGCTTATTTTCAATAACATTGATTGAGGTTTAGGTCTGGTTAAGCAGGTGAATACAGAAGATTATTTTGAAGGAATCAATGAGCGGTACTTGTTTCTAATACTTGTATTGCTGGGATTTTAATAACACAATTTTGATTTAGAGCATTGAAACTATCCTTAACCAGCATAACGTTTGAGGATAGAAAATACTTGTCCGTAGTAACCTGTTCCAAACAGGTTAAGATGATTCAGGAGGTGATACAATTGATACAGAGGCTCACGCACACTATAATCCGGAGCCAGTGGGAAAGCGGATTTGTATGCAGAATAAAAAGTTTCAGAGAATCCGCCAAAAAGAGAGGTCATCGCCAAATCAGCTTCACGGTGACCGTAATAAACAGCCGGATCGATCAGCCACGGCTTTCCGGAAACATCTACTAAATAATTTCCGCACCATAAATCTCCATGCAACAGAGAAGGTTTTTCTTCTGTACCGGACAGGAGATCCGGAATTTTCATGATTAAAAGGTCCAGCAGGATACGCATTTCCTGTGTTGCATAACCGTTTTTCTCAGCCAGTTCTGCTTGAAATTGAAGACGATTTTCCGCATAAAAAGTTGCCCAGTTTTCACTGCCTGCTGAGCTTGGGATATTTATTTGTGGCGAATCTCCTAAATAATTTTCCTGCAAATATCCGAACTTATCACCATGAAAGCGGTGGAGTTCCGCAAATTGAAATCCCAGCTTTTCCATGCTGGAATCATCACTGTCCTCTCCCTCTTCTATCCATTCCAGCAGCAGGAAATTCGTATCTTTCGCTACTACTTCCGGAACCCTGACTGCAGCAGCTTTTCTCAACTCTTCAAGGCCCTGTGCCTCTGAATCAAACATGCCGGAATTTCCCCGCCGTGCCAGTTTGAGAAAAAACAATTTTCCAGAATTCAGTTCTAATTTGCGCGAATCCGCAATACAACCTCCGGAAACCGAGGTTGTTGATTTAACCGGTTCAGCAAGAATTTTTTCCAGGCGAGATTGTAAGTCAGCATTCATGTTTTTTTAAGTGTGACAAATTCCAGCAGACCTTGACAGGCATCTTCAAGGAGATCCAGCACATTTTCAAAACCCTGATTTCCTCCATAATAAGGATCAGGCACTGCTGACACTTGAGCAGTAATACAGAAATCCGTCATGCGTCGTATTTTGTCTGCATAATTAATTCTTTGGTCAAACCACTTTATTTGCTGATAATTATCTTCATCCATCGTAATAATCCAATCAAACAATTCAAAATCATCATACTCGAAAGGACGTGAAATACTGTTCAGCTCATAGCCACGTAAACGAGCGTGTTTTTGCATCCTAGCGTCAGCGGGTTTTC
>NYXK01000086.1 GCA_002685535.1 Deltaproteobacteria bacterium | reverse complement strand
TTGACGAATTGTCCAGGGGCGACCCGCATACATCGTCGAGCGTGGTCCACGAGTGAACGGCGCAAAAACTGGAAGTGTTTCTGTGTAACCGAAATTTTCTAAATCCTCAGCTGTATAAAGAGGTTTTATTTCAATTCCTTCAGGAGTTTTCAAATGAATTGAAGAAGACGCTTTACCATTCAATTCACTGGAGGCTTGTTTTCCCCAGTCTTTCAAAGTTGGTGACGATGGAGTCTTAGTTTTTGACTTTGACATATATTTTTTAGCTAATAAAACTGTGCACAAAAAAACCGACTACTAAAAACAACCAATAGTTTTCATCAATGTCTCTGTTGAAGTTTTGGCATTGGTAATGGCTTTTGTATTGTCACCTGAGAGTGATATTTTTTCAATGTTAGCGGCCAGGTCAGTGAGATAATCCGTTAAAGATTCAAATGAAGGACATACAGCATCATAAAAAGGGGCAGGTAACTTCACTTCTTTTGTACCATCTGCTGTTTCAGATACCCAATCAGCCAACGCACTTGCAGCAGCAGGTTTATCAGACGCAGCGTTATACGCATTCAAAACGCGCGCGCATTGCATACCATTCCTTTCTGCAGCCCAGATATGGCCGTCCATCGCAATGAGTAAAGCTTTTGCGTCATTGTTATCATAACCAGAAACAAGTGTACACTTTAAGTCCCCGCTGACATCAAGTGGCACTGTGCTCGTACTGGTTGTCTTATTATCANAAANNATAATCTGNTTNAACTGCATNGCAAATGANANNGCAAANGTNTTAAGNAANATNTCNTCNGTANTNAGAGGNGAACTGCTATTATCNCNCAGANAAGGNTGCAANAGNNNGNANGCGCTATCAAGNTTNNTTTTTGANCTCGNNATNGCTGNTGCNCGTGTNNNATNNTCNGNNATNANTGCNACGCTNANCTGGAGNATATTTAAAATAGANGCNCCGGTGAANAATCGTCNGTNCCCAAATCAACGTCCGAAGGTGCTGTATATGCCGTTACAGAGGNACCGGACGATTTTAGCAAATTAANGATATCATAGCCNGCCTTNCCCATGTAAGCGGANGCTTTGTCTTTTCTCGAAGTACAAACTGATAATGCTGTATCGTAGTTTCTGGNGTCGATAGCACTGTCACAAGCGCCGGTNTCAGACTCNTTCACCAAATCCCCNCAGGCGGATAGAGNCACAAAAATTACTAAAAAAATNTACCACCGTGCTTTCAGTTGCAGATATTTCAACTTTTTCAGAAGATATTCTTTCATAGCTAAAATCCTAAATTAAGTTGAAAAACTTTACGTTTATCAGGACGGTCACCTATCTNGCTTCCGGTTTCAGTCTTGTAAACCGCATACTGAATGTTCAGACCTCGAAAAANNATGAACGGATTCAATTCAAATCCATAGGTAAAATAGCCTTGATTGAATCCAGCACGTATTGCAAATGTGCTTGCACCTGAATCAATTGGAAAAATTCCAATTTCAGTTCCNATGTGCAAACGTTTCCAAAGGCAATCAGTACTTTTTTTGGACTGGCAATCGGTGTCATCCGCATGTTCCATGGTTAAGTCTCGGATATCAATTGCGTAGAGTAAACGCAACGGTCCCCAGGAAGGTTGCCATGAAAAACCNGTACTNTATTCNGGATTTTGATCAGCAGGACTGGTTTCATTGTCTGAACGTTTGAATTTTAAACCACCGACATTGTTGGCTGTAAATCCCCATGTCATTTTCAAAGCGGAAGCTGTTTCAAGACGTTTTTGAAAACCGAAATTAAAAGTTTGAGCGCGCTTAAGATCATTGAGTTTACAGCTTCCAAAAGAACTGCCTATATCGGAATTGTTCAGAACAGTACCGAAAGTAGCGGTTGTTAACGGAATATCACAGCGCTCAATTGTTTCAACTCCAGCTCCCACCAGCCAGCGACCACGCGCAACCGGAAGGGCAAGGCCAAAGTTATTAATTCTATCCAGACGTAAGCCGAAATCAATTTCTATGGCTACAGGATTTCTAACTCCAAAATCAAACTGTAATTCTATTCCATGGGCGGCTCCGAAAGTCATGAGCTCACCAAATGGCATAATCAGGTTTAAATCAATTAAACTCCGAAAGTGAACACGCTTGCCCATCAGCAATTCGGCAATTTCAGAGGTTTTTGAATCACCACTAAGCTNTGAAATATCCTTGATAATGTTGACCGAATCATCTGAAACTTCCATTAGAAATGGAAAACCAACAAGAATAGAATCAACGCTCGCCAGTCCTGCAGGGTTGTAAAAAAGAGCATTTTCGTCAAAGCTCAGCCCAATACCGGNATTNCCCATACCTAAGTTCCGAACACCCTGTCCGGGTCTACGTAACTCACCGGTCTGGGCTTGGAGAGTGTAAACTCCTCCCAACGTCAGCAATATTATTACGACAAAAAAATTGCGGATGTGGTAGCGTATGCGTGACATATTGACAAATTACTGCTGTTGCTAGATAAAAATTTCAATCTCTAAAAATCATCCCCTAGATAGATGCACCCTTTGTGCAAAAAATGTCTTAGGCAGAAAACAGTATCTTGTAACCGTACTTTGTACCTAATAATTTAATCACTTTTCCTTAAATCTTCAATTAATTATGCCAAGACTATTCGCAGTTGATTCCATGGCAGTACTGTATCGTGGTTATTTTGCCATGATCCGCACACCTCTCATAAATTCAAAAGGTTTGAACACCAGTGGAGTTAGAACTTTTTTAATGCAGTTGATAAAGATAATTGAAGATGAAAAGCCGGATTATTTAGCTGTTGCTACCGATACATCTGAGCCGACTTTCCGTCATAAGAGATATCCTGAATATAAAGCGACACGAGAAAAAATGCCGGAAGATCTGGTTGAGCAACTGCCGTATCTGCCAAAACTGGTGGAATCTCTTAATTTGCCTTATTTGAAAATGCCGGGATATGAGGCGGACGATATTGTCGGGACACTGATGAGACTTTGTCATGAAGCAGAAATNGANGGTGTGATNGTTACCAGCGACAAAGATTTTATGCAGTTGATAACTGAAAAAATAGTGATGCTCAATCACAAAAACGAACGGATTGGAATTCCGGGAGTATTTGAAAAATTTGGTTGCTCTCCACAGCAGGTAATTGAAATGCTGGGGCTGATGGGAGATGCCTCGGACAATATTCCNGGTGTCCGTGGAGTTGGTGAAAAAACNGCCATGAAGTTAATTGGAGAGTATGGCAACATCGAAACAATTTATGAAAATCTGGAGAACATTAACGGAAAAAGCCTGAAAGAAAAATTAGCATCTGGACACGAGAATGCACTCCTCTCGCGGGAACTTGCCACAATTGATTGCCATGTTCCGCTGCCGGTTGAGCTTGACGCAGTTCATCTGGGAGAAACAGATTTATATGATAATCCGGAATTGTTCGCTTTACTTGAGGAACTGGAATTCAATACTCTGCTTAATCGTCTGCTGAAAAAAAGGGAAACTAAATCAGCTGATTCAGCTAAANTTCCAGCGCAAAAAGTCGAGGCTTCAGCGCTTAAAGAACCGGAGGAAGAGCTTGCGTATGATGAGGAAAACGAGCGCGGAGTTTTGGAAATTGAATGTGAAAAAGTTGAAACCACGGAACAGCTACGTGAGTATTTGCGGGAGTGTTCCGCAGGAGCGGAATTGGCAATTGCACTGAATATCAAGGGCGAGCATCAGTTGGATCTAAAACTTGAGGGACTCGCTTTGTGCGCGAAACCGGAACGCAGTATCTATCTTGATTTGAGTCAATCAGCGGCACCGCAAAATGAAATGATTGCGGAAGTCAAAAAAATGCTTGAATCTACTACAAATCCAAAGATTTTTCATGGGCTGAAAAAAGCTGTGCAGTTATTTGCAAATATCGGTATCGCGTTAAAAGAAATCGACTCAGATGTAATGCTTGCCGCTCACCTGGCAGATCCGCTGGCAAGACGCTATGACTTGGAATATTTACTTGGCCGCAAACTAAATTTACGCAGAAAAACTTTGGTATCTGCTGAGGCTGCTCAAAAAGAAAGTCAGCTGTCAATGTTTGACGAAGCGGACATTGAGGATCAAAACGAATACGTTCAGTATTGTGAAAATGCTTCATTTATTTTACGGTTGCACCGTTTACTTTCCGAGCAATTGAAGCAGACCGGAATGGAGGGTGCCTTCCGCAATATCGAAATTCCCCTAGCCGGAACTTTAGCAAAGCTGGAACAGTCCGGTATCCGTCTTGATGTGGAGGTGATGTCAAAAATAGCACTTGAATTTGAAGAACGTTTAACTGAATTGCGTCAAAAAATTATGGAATTAGCGGGTGAAGAATTCAATCCAAATTCCATAATTGAGTTGCAAAATATTCTCTATGAAAAACTGCGTCTGCATGAGCGTTACAAGGTCAAACCCAAAAAAATAAAGTTGGGCAACCGTATGTCAACAGACGAAGAATCCTTGGAAAAAATTGCTGAAGACGAATTGCCTCGTACCATTCTTGATTACCGTACCATTAACAAACTTAAAAACACCTATGTTGATCAACTGCCGACCTACGTTCATCAAGCAAGCGGCTGTATTCATTCGACTTTTCGGCAAACCGGAACCGCGACTGGGCGGCTTTCATCTGAAAATCCAAATCTGCAAAATATTCCTGTCCGCTCCAGTGAGGGTCGTAGAATCCGCCGCGCCTTCATTTCTTCCGGAAAAGAAAATATCCTGGTTTCCGCGGATTACAGCCAGATCGAATTGCGTGTTGTGGCGCATTATTCCAAGGATCCAACTTTCATGGACGCATACCGGCGTAACCTTGATATTCACGCCTTGACGGCTTCTGCCATTTATAGTGTTCCGGAAAAAGAAGTGACCCGTGAAATGCGTTCCCGGGCCAAAGAAGTTAATTTTGGNCTGATTTATAGAATGGGTGCGGAGCGCCTTTCAATTGTAACCAAAACGTCCAAAGTTGAAGCAAAAGGATTTATTGAACGTTATTTTGAAAAATACAGTACCATTCATGCTTTGCAGGAACGTTTTCTGGAACAGGCGCGTAAAGAAGGTTTTACAGAAACATTGTTCGGAAGGAGACGCTATCTTCCGGACATTAACGGAAAAGGTCTCTTGAAACGGATGGCCGAAGGAGCGGCGATCAACACTCCCATCCAGGGCTCCGCGGCGGAAATTATCAAGCTGGCCATGATTACAGTTGATCGACGTATCCGTGAAAAGCAAATGAAGTCCAGAATGATTCTGACAGTTCACGATGAACTCNTCTTTGATACTTTGAAAGAAGAGGCGGATGAACTTTGTGAAATGGTTCAGCAGACNATGGAAAATGTGGTTGGACTTGAGGTGCCGNTGCTCGTGGAAATCGGCAAAGGCGAAAACTGGCTTGATGCACATTGAGCTTGTCGGATTTTTCCCTGTTCGCTTCTTGAGCCGCAGCCCTGAGCTTGTCGAAGAGGAGCCGGATTANGGTNATTGCCTAAACATGTCTACATAATTTGTTTTTATTTCGTGGTTTTCTTTACACAAAGCACAATTCAGAGCCATGCTGACTTCATTCTGCGGCAAAGCATCAATTAAGTTTGCTAAAACAGAACGCCAACAAAATCCTTTTGAAAACAATTGAGCTTTGTTAGAATAAGACATTATTTAACTAAACAATCCCTAACACAGGAGAAAATCATGGTTACAGCACTGGTTCTTTTAAATATTGAACGACAGCATATAAAGGACGTTTCACAACAACTGGTTAATATGCAGGAAGTTTCGGAAGTCTATTCTGTGGCGGGACGCTATGATTTGGTGGCGGTTGTACGTGTCAAAACTAATGAACAAATCGCTGANACAATTGCCGGGAAATTTGGGGCACTGGAAGGTATAACGGCAACAGAAACTTTGATTGCTTTCAACACATATTCCAGACACGATCTGGAACACATGTTTTCAATCGGTGAGTGAGAAGCACATGTCCGTGGATAGTTCACAGCAAAGTATAAAAGTCCGGGAGGCAATTTCCAGCATGGGATTTTATAATCCTCCGCTGGAAAATAGAAACCCGGAAGAGTATATGCTGATGGACTTTAACGAGCCTCCTCTTCCTCCTCCTCCTGAAGTGGTAGAAAAAATTGCGGAATTACTTAAAAAGCGTATTCACGCTTATCCGNTCTACGGTGATTTCCTGGAGAAGTTAGGTGAATATGTTGGNGTACCTACNGAAAATTTACTGCTGACAAATGGTTCAGATCAGGGGATTGACGTTATTTTACGCTGTTTACTGGAAAAAGGTGATGAAGTTAAAATGGCCCAGCCCGGCTTTCCGATGTTCCGCCAGATTGCAGGAACTTTAGGTTGTTCAATCGACGGTCCTGAATTTTCGCGGGATTTAAGTTTNCCCCATCAAAAATTAAAAGCATCGGTTAACNGGAAGACTCGATTGATNGTGGTCATTAANCCGAATAATCCAACCGGTTCAGCGGTTTCGCANGAGCAAATCGAAGATATTCTAAANTCATTTCCGGATATTCCTGTCCTTGTTGATGAAGCCTATTATGAATTTTCCGGNGAAACCTGTGTTTCCTTCTTGTCGAGTTATCCAAACTTAATTGTAACCCGTACTTTCTCAAAAGCACTCGGAATGCCAAGTCTGCGTTTGGGATATGTCATCGCGAGGCCGGATTTTATCAAGCATCTACAAAAAATACGTGGCCCATATGACGTTAATATGGTTGCGGTTNTTGCCGCACGGGAACAATTAAAACATCCGGAACACTGGCAGGGGGTAGTGAATCATTTGCTCGAAGAAAGCAAACCTGCGCTGGAAAAATTCTTTGATGANCATNNGGTTAAATATTATTCAAATAAAACTAATTTTNTGCTGGTGGAACCTCAAGATCCAGTCGCNNCATGTNAATTTTTGAAAGAAAATAAAATTCTTGTACGACAGATGAGGCCGCCCATTTCCCATACTTTCCGGATGAGTCTCAGGATGATGCCTGACATGCAGCGCTTTATGGAAGTCTACGGCAGGTTTTTAAACACCTAGGTAAAATCTTTATAATGGTGAGAAACTTGCATTAATGGCAGGATTAAAAAAAGGATCTCATGGGAGGTCGTCGTTTTCCAGGGACGGAAAATCATTGCCAAGGACGACAAGCNTTTAAGACGGCCTCCTGTGTACCTGCTTCAGTTTCCCCTCTGCTTAAATCANCCCCTCTTTTTTCCTGAACAGCTTAACCGGATCCAGTAAAAACCTGTTCCAGTTTTTTAAGTCCATTGAGGATTGCAGGCATTTCCGGAGGCACATTTTTATAATCAAGTGTATTTTCCGGAATATAGCTCAAAGCCGTTTCCTGTTCACAGAGCCATTCTATCAGTTTTTCATGATTGAGTTTTGAGGCATCTTTTACCTGTATCCGCAAACGGTTACTGTCGTGTTCAATTGTTTCAACTCCATGGAGTTGTCCCCAGAGCCNAACTTCCGCATTACGAAANATATTCAANACNGATTCCGGCAGGGCACCAAAGCGGTTTTCAATNCCATTACGGAAATCCCAAAGATCTTCCTTTGTGGGTAGTGTACCCAAGGCTTTGTAAAGTGAAAGNCGCTGGCTGGTACTGCGTATATAGCTTTCCGGAATAGTCTGGTCAATGTGATCNAGGCGAACATTAATGTCTTCCGGTGCTAATCCTGATTCTGCTTGCTGCAGTTTTTTAACTGCTCTGTCCACCATTTGCGTGTAGAGCTCCAGCCCAACACTGGCGATTTGTCCGGATTGTTCAGAACCGAGCAAATTACCTGCTCCTCTAATTTCTAAATCCCTGGACGCAACTTTAAATCCTGCGCCAAGATCATTGAGATCCTGCAGAACCTGTAACCGTTCGTGTGCAACTCCACTTAATATTTTTTCTGGAGGGACCAGCAAATATGCATAGGCCTGTACATTGCTGCGTCCGACCCTTCCACGTAATTGATATAGTTGAGAAAGCCCGAAGTTCTGGGCATTATTGATGATGATGGTATTCGCTTTCGGAATATCAAGTCCTGACTCAATAATGGTAGTTGAAAGCAAAACGTCAACTCGACCTTNAATAAAATCCAGCATCACATTTTCCAGCTTCTGTTCTTTCATTTGCCCGTGACCGATGGCAATCCGGATGTTGGGCAGGATACTTTCAAGATAATTTCCGTATTCATAAATTGACTCAACACGGTTATGTACCACANAAACNTGACCACCACGGCGAATTTCACGGCTGGCAGCTTCCTGAATAATATAATCGTTGACCGGCAGCAATCGAGTTCTTACTGCTCTGCGGTCTGCAGGCGGAGTGTTGACCAAACTCAGGTCACGCAATCCCATCAGTGACATGTGAAGTGTACGGGGAATTGGAGTNGCCGAAAGTGTGAGCACATCGACTGNCGCTCTGAAACGTTTTATTTTTTCTTTGTGTTTTACTCCAAAACGCTGTTCTTCATCCACAACCAGCAAACCTAAATCATGAAATTTGATATCAGTCGAAAGCAAACGNTGGGTNCCGATAATNACATCAATTTTTCCTTCTTGAAGACGTTTGAGAATATCTTTTTGTTCTGCGTCTGTACGAAAACGGCTGATGACTTCAATGATGAACGGTGTGTCTTCAAANCGTTGGCTGAAAGTTTCGTAATGCTGCTGAGCAAGAATGGTGGTAGGNACCAGGATTGCNACCTGTTTTTCCTGCTGGGCTACTTTGAAAGCACNGCGCATGGCNATTTCAGTTTTGCCAAAACCAACATCTCCGCAGACTAAACGGTCCATCGGCATTTCGGATTCCATGTCAGCCTTGACAGAACTGATAACNTCCAACTGNTCCGGAGTTTCCTCAAAGGGAAAGCGTAGTTCAAATTTTTGCATTTCAGCATCATCTGCATTGAAGGCAAAGCCTTTGCGCGCTTTCCTTTCTGCATAAATATCTGCAAGCTCTCCGGCGATATTCTCGACTGAACGTGCTACTTTTGCGCGTGTTTTTTTCCAGGATTTTTCTCCAAGTTTACTCAATTTTGGTGGATTCCCGTCTGCATTTACATATTTCTGCACAAGGTTAAATTTGCCTACAGGCACATAAACTTTTTCTTCACGTGCATATGTCAGCNGCATAAATTCGTTGTTTGTACCACCTGCAGAAATTTTCTGTAAACCCTGATATCGTCCAATTCCATAATCCAAATGCACCACATGNTCACCTTCACGCAAATCATCCAAACTTCCCGCAACCTGTTGAACCTGCGTGCGNTGCAAACGTCGACTTCGAGTTTTTTCACCAAAAACTTCTTCTTCTGTCAGCAGAATAAAACGTGTCTTACCCTCTGCGTCAAGTTTACGAAAACCCGCAGAAACTTGTCCACTGATGATAGGGATCGATTTTCTTGAGTCATCAGCAGGACTGTTCTCCAACCATTCCAGCCACGGACAAGTTTGTGGAATCAGTTGCTCTCCCGCAACAAAAGTTTCTACACCTAAATCTTCCAGCAATTGCTGAAAGTGATCGGCATGTGTTTGATTCTTGGCACTCAGCAAAATTGACACACCGGACTTATACCAGTTCTGAAGCAACTGCACCATGTGTCCTGCCGCGGAAGTTGCTGTTGATTTTTCAAATCCCTGCCGCAGGGAATGATTATTGACAAACTGAAGCTGATGCACGGTACGTTCAGCGATATNATTTTTAGTTTTGGAGTTTAGAAACAATTGTGCGGATTTTTGTAGTCTTATTTCCAGTTCTCTGTTAGTTAAGAATAATGATTCCGGAGACAGAGTCAGTTTATTTTGCTGCGAACTGAGTTCGTATTCCATGAATACTTCCTGAAAAAAATGACCCGCACGTTTCTTNACNTTATTTTCTTCATCAACAACGAGCAGATACTCTGCNGGAAAGTAATCAAAAAGTGTTTCAAGTTTAGGGTAAAAAAGGGGTGACAGTGATTCAATTCCGGGGAAACTTTCACTTTTACGCAAACTCTCATTTAAACGTTTTAAAACTTCAGGTGTACAGTTTTTACGGAATGAAGGTAGAGTTTGGCGGGCATAATTAATCGTCTGCAGATTAAAAAGTATTTCATTGCCAGGCAGGATTTCGAGAGAAAGTAACTCTGTGTCTGAGGTACGCTGAGTCTGAATATCGAATGGTTTCAGGTATAAAAGTTCCTTTTTTTCACTAAATTCCATCCGCACAGGTTTTTCTCGATTGAGCGGAAAAACGTCCAGAATTACTCCATGAGTACTGAATTCTCCCTGATCTTCAACGACATCAACCTGATTATATCCGGAAGNCAATAATTGTTGCCGGATCATNTCCGGACTGCCGACATATTCCCTGCTGAGCGAAATTGTATTNTTTTGGAGAGTATCACGTGGCAGGAAACGCTGCATCAACCCGTTTGGAGTTGTGACGAGAATCCTTACCTTACATTTGAGCAGAGCGTCAAGTGTTTGAAAACGCTGAGCGACCAGACCTTTGTGTGGTGAAAAATTGTCATAAGGCAGCACATCCCAGAAAGGGAAAAAATGCACTNCTTCTCTGCCGGAATAATAGTAAAGATCATTCAGCAGAATTTCCGCGACATCAAATGATTCACAAACTACTACCAGCGGAATTGTTCTTTCTTCAGTCTGCGTCTTTTGTAGACTGAGTATGGAAAGTACAAGAGCTTTGCTTGATCCGGAAAGTCCCTGTAACTCAACAACAGTACTGTCTGATTTTATTTTATGGAGAATATTTTGGAGTGATGCGGGCATATTATTGGGAAAAGCCGTGGCAATGGTCAGTGATCAAGTCTGGCTTAAGATATCGAGAATAACGACGTATACTACAGGATATTCGACATCTTCATTTATGATACGGACAATTTCATAAGCCACATTATCAAAAACAAATTGCTCTTGCTCTACAAGAAGTTCTGCTTCAAATTCCATTTGAATTACTTCTTGTTCTCCCAGTAATCCATGCATATTTACAATGACGGTGGAGGGATTTTCGTCAGTCATTTGTCTTGTTCAAGAAGATCCGGAAGCCCGTTGTCTGTTGGAGCAGCCTGGAGTTATATTGTTGTTATCTAGGGGAGAAACACCGGCGGTTGTGTCACCAATTTCAAGAACTTTAAAAGCAACTACTTTTTGCTTAAAATCTCATTCAGCCGGGCCGACTTTGATCGTCTTTTAAAAAAATTAAACTCATTGAAACTTAAGATAAGTTAAGATTTTAATCAAGTTTCAATTCTTAAATCTGAAAAAATAATTCAGTTAGCTGCACTTGTAGAAAGTCTGAATTCCACCCTTCGGATGAATCAACGATCCGGAAATGAAAAATCCATATGTATACTTCCGCTAAAGCTTGAGTTTCAAGCGGGAGGTTGTCATAATCTAAATATTTAAATTTTGTATGACCTTGAATAAAGGAGGTACGAGCAGGNACATTAAATCAACGGTTTGAGTGGGCGAATCAGCAAAAACACCAATATTTACAATTTCGGAAAAAAGGAGCATTTACAGCTTGAGCGGGATCCTCTTTTTTCGGATGTTCNGCATTTTTCTGCTTTTGCCGGTTTTTAGTGTATTGGCCATGGATTTAGCAGGCGCCACTCCATTTTTGATAGGAGTAGCTTTTGGCGCATATGGTTTGACACAGGGGCTTCTGCAGTTGCCTTTCGGAATGTGGAGTGACAAAGCAGGTCGGAAAAGGGTGATTGTGATTGGTTTGACTTTGTTTATTNCAGGCAATGTCATGGCGGNTTTTACGGACNCAATTCATTGGATGATCGTGGCGCGTTTTCTTCAAGGCACCGGAGCAATCAGTTCTACNGTCTTTGCTTTGATCGCGGATTTAACACGACCGGAAGTACGCACACGGGCAAACGCATCATTGGGGGTAAGTATCGGAATAGCTTTTGCCCTNGCTTTTGGGGCAGCTCCTTTTTTTGGTGAGTGGNTGGGGTTGCATGGAATGTTTTTGATGATCGCGTTGTTGTCTGTTACCAGTATAGTTTTAGTCATGACAACTGTTCCTAATCCGGAGTCAAGTCCAATTCTTCCTCAAAAGACTTCATTTTGGAACATGGCAANAATTGTCTGGAATGTACCAACACTGAGGACAATCAGCTGGGGTGGTTTTGTTTGCGGTTCAGGACTTTCATCCACTTTTTTCCTGATTCCGATGATTTTAGTTCAGCACGGATATGAACGTGCTGAAATGTGGAAAATATACTTGCCGATGATGCTGGCAGGTGCAGTTGCTATGATTTTAGCTGCAATCTTTGCGGAAGTTCGGAACCGTTTCCGTGAGGTCATGCTGTTTGGAATTGTGCTTTTATTTATCTCATTAATTTCGATGGGTATAGGACAGGAGCAGGATCAGCTCTTGTGGTTCGTGGTTGCGCTCTTTTTCTTTTTCATGGGATTCAATGTTTTTGAACCTATTTTCCCTTCTCTCGTCACCCGCAGTACGACCGNGGAAACTAAAGGTACTGCGATGGGAGTTTATAATTTCGCGCAATTTACTGGTCATTTTTTTGGAGCAACAGTTGCAGGTGCACTTTATGTANATAATTTTTTCATCTTCCTGCTACTACTTGCTCTGGCCGAAATATGGTTTTTCTATTTGANTCTCTCTTTTCCAAATCCGGAAAAACGGAACAAAGAAAAGTGAAATACTAAAAATATTAGTCACAAAGAACGCTAAAAACGTCAAGAAAACTTTAGCGCTCCCGAGTGTTTGAAAACTCGTAACTCAACCCTGAAAACAAAAAATAATAAAATGCCTCAACAACTTAAACCCGTTNTAGTTCCTTTGCTGCCGATGCGGGAAGAGATAGTATTTCCCGGAGCAACTGTTCCATTTTTTGTGGGCCGTCAAGCATCAATGGACGCACTGGATCGTGCGNTAGCAGGGGACCGCGGAATTTTTGTGGTAACTCAGCGTGAATCAGCAGTTGAAAATCCGCAGGAAAGTGATTTGTTTGAAATTGGAGTACTCGGACGTGTACTTCAGGTAATGCGTCTNCCAAACGGTACTGTAAAAGCTCTCTTTGAAGGAAGCAGAAGAGGGAAGCTACTGGCCACGAAGTTAGCTGAAAAAGAGTATTTGGTACAGGTTCAACCTGTCGATGAAAGTGCATTTGATATTGATCAGCAGAAATTGAAGGAATTGGCGGAAGCAGTGCGAGAGTTGTTTAAAAATCATGTTAAACAAGGCAAAATAAAGCTGAGTAAAGACGCTTTAGCATCACTTGATGNAGCAGATGCAATGCTCATAAGTGACCGCGTAGTTTCTCTGATGGAATTGCCGCGTGAACAAAAACAAAAACTGCTGGAAACATTAAATCCGGAAACTCGTCTGCAACAGGTGCTTGAGGTTTTGAAAGATGAGATGGAAATTGTACAACTTGAAGACAAGTTGAAAAAAGAGGCGACAGATCAGTTCAGTGATACCAAGAAAGAGGATTTTCTGCAGGATCAGTTACGCAACATCCAAAAAGAACTGGGGCAGATGGATGACCCAAAAGCGGAACTGGACGAGATTAGTGAACAAATTAAACAAGCGGAAATGCCGGAAGAGGTGGAAATTGAAGCGAAAAAAGAGTTGAAAAAATTACGGTTGATGTCACCGATGTCTTCNGAAGCAAATGTGGTACGTAATTATCTGGAGTGGCTGACTTCCATGCCTTGGAAGGTGAGGACGGAAGATAATTTTGATCTTTTACAGGCAGAGAAGATTCTCGATGAAGACCATTATGGTCTGGAAAAAGTNAAAGAACGAATCGTTGAATATTTGGCAGTGGCATCACTCAAAGGAAAATTGAAAGGTCCTATNCTCTGTCTGACAGGACCTCCGGGAGTTGGAAAAACATCACTTGCCAAATCAGTTGCCCGTGCTTTGGGTCGTAATTTTGTGCGCATCAGTTTAGGCGGNGTTAGAGATGAAGCAGAAATCCGAGGACATCGCCGTACTTACATTGGCGCCATGCCGGGGAAAATAATTCAGTCTATTAAAAAAGCCAAGAGNAATAATCCGGTTATGTTGATTGATGAGATTGACAAGTTGTATCAAAGTAATATNAGTGATCCTTCCGCGGCCATGCTTGAGGTTCTTGATCCTGAGCAGAACAGCACTTTCATCGATCACTATCTGGACGTTGAATACAGTTTGGCGGATGTCCTTTTTATCTGCACAGCAAATACNATTCAAAACATTACCGGACCTTTACTGGATCGGATGGAGGTGATTCATTTGTCAGGTTACACAGAGTTGGAAAAACAGCATATCGCCACTCAGTTTCTGACCCCGCGTCAGCGAAAATTTCACGGTTTGGATGAGAAGCAACTGCGTTTCCGGAAATCTGCAATTGAGGAAATTACTCAAGGTTATACACGGGAGGCAGGTGTACGAAATCTGGAACGTGAAATTGGCAAAGTATGTAGAAAAATTGTAACANGNNTNGTACGAACCAAAGATAAGAAAGCCACNGTCGTAACGCCGAAACTGGTGCATGACCTGCTCGGNGTACCNCAATTTGAACATGATCAGCGNGAGGAAGAAAATCAGATTGGTGTTTCCATGGGATTGGGTGTGACGTCAATGGGNGGAGAAATGTTGCTCATTGAAGTGGTCTTAATGCCCGGTTCCGGAAAAGTGGTTTTGACAGGAAAACTGGGAGATGTGATGCAGGAATCCGCCAGAGCNGCTTTTTCTTATGTTCGCAGCAATGCGGATTATTTAGGTCTTGATACGGACATTTTTGCTAAAACGGATTTACATGTTCATCTGCCTGAAGGCGCAACTCCAAAAGATGGTCCTTCTGCAGGTTTACCTTTGATGATGGCAATTATCAGCAGTTTTACCAAGATCCCCGTCAAGAATAGCGTAGCGATGACTGGTGAAATAACATTACGTGGCCATGTTACGGAAATTGGTGGTTTGAAAGAAAAACTCCTGGCAGCAAAAAGAGGACTGATTGAAACAGTCTTGATTCCGGAGGAAAACGAAAAAGACTTAGTGGAAATTCCGGATGAAATTAAAAATAGCTTGAATATTATTCCACTCAAAAATGTAAAAGCAGCGCTGGAATTTGCCCTGGAAGAGCATCCTGAATTTGTTCAGGATCAAGAAATTATTGTGCCGGGAATCTCCTGGTCAAATTCCACGGATGCGCCACCTGCAGCCTGAAAATCAACTATTTTTTAAACCCCTACAAAAAATAAATACAGTATTACTGCTTGATATAAAAGAATGAAACAATCAGACACAAATTCCAATCTCTACAAAATCCGGCATTCCTTAGCCCATGTTCTGGCACAGGCGGTGCTGGAAATTCGACCTGATGCAAAACTGGGTTTTGGCCCCCCGATTGATTCCGGATTTTATTACGATTTTGATTTAGTTGAACCTTTGAGTCCGGAAGACTTACCGAAGTTGGAAAAGCGTATGCGTCACATAATTAAAACCGGACAGGTTTTCGAGCGTGAAGAACTTGAGCATCCGCAGATGGTGCAGCGTCTCAGCAAAGATAATCAGTCCTATAAAATTGAACAGGCGGAAGATCTTTCTGCAAACAATGAAACTCTCAGCCTCTATCGCAACGGGCCCTTCTGGGACTTGTGCGAAGGTCCTCATGTGGAAACAACTCGCGATATTCCGAAAAATTGCTTTACCCTCGATACTCTTGCAGGTGCCTATTGGAAAGGTTCTGAGAAGAACAACATGATGCAGAGGGTCTATGGACTGGCTTTTGAGACAGGGGACGAGCTCAAAATATATCAGGAAAAGCGACGTCTGGCGATGGAGAGAGATCATCGTAAACTTAACACTAAACATCATTATTTTGCCATCAGCGAAGAGGTTGGCAAAGGTTTGCCATTGTGGCTGCCGAACGGTACTGTGATTCGTGAAGAGTTGGAAAAACTGGCCAAGGAAACAGAATTTCTCGGAGGCTACAAAAGAGTTTCAACACCGCATATAACGCGGGAAGAATTATTTCATACCTCAGGACACCTTCCTTATTATGAGGATAGTATGTTTCCGCCGATGGAAATGGACGGTGAACGTTTGTTTCTCAAGCCAATGAACTGCCCGCATCATCATATGATTTATAAGGCAGAGCCGCGGAGTTATCGTGATTTGCCTTTGCGTTTGGCAGAATACGGTACTTGTTACCGCTATGAGCAGTCAGGAGAATTGGCCGGCTTACTGAGGGTACGCAGCATGACCATGAATGATGCCCATATTTACTGTACAACTGAACAGGCAAAAGCAGAGTTTATCAAAGTCATGAATCTCCACACGCAATACTATAAACTCTTTGGTTTAAGTGATTTCTGGATGCGTCTCTCTCTTGCGGAAGAAAACGCAGGCAAGTTTGTTGATGAACCGGAACTCTGGCAAAAAGCGGAAAAGCTGGTAACAGAGGCCATGGATGAAGTGGAAATCCCCTATGAGGCAGTCCGCGGGGAAGCTGCTTTTTACGGGCCAAAAATTGATTTTCAAGTTACAAATGTGGTTGGACGCGAAGAAACCGCATCGACTAACCAACTTGATTTAGTGATGGGCAAGCGCTTCGGTTTGACTTATATCGCAAGTGACAATGAAGAGCACACGCCGATCATAATTCATCGTGCTCCACTGGGAACGCATGAACGCTTTGTTGCTTTCTTGATTGAACATTATGGTGGTGCATTTCCAACATGGCTGTCTCCNNTNCAGGTGCGNGTAATTCCGGTAGCGTCCGCATTTAATGAATACGCAAATAGTTTGAATGACAGTTTGTACAGCTCTTTTGTGAGAACTGAAATTGATGATTCTCATGATTCATTCAGTAAAAAAATTAGATCTGCTGCAATTACCAAAATTCCGAATCTGTTGATTGTGGGAGAAAAAGAGCAGGCAGACAAAACTGTAACCTGGCAGCGTTATGGAAGTAAAGAGCGTCAAACATTAGCCTTTGATGCATTTTTGCCGCTTCTGCAGGAGGAAATTCTTCAACGCAGGGACTGGCGTACAGCAGGTCAAACCTAAGGTTTAACAGCGGGTATACTGATTATGGCAGAAGAAACACAGGAAACAGCAGGAGAAGAGATCCCGGAGAATTTTGCCGGACAGATCGCCAGAGACGTGATGGTGCTCTTTCAGAAGCAAATGGATCCGGAGGTCGCTGCAGTTGAAGCTTCTTCATATCTTTGGAAAAATGCAGGTACTCCTGAAAAAGTTTCCTATTTTGTTGATGCTACCGAGTTNTGGCTGGAATCAGGAACAAGCGGTGATAAATTTGCGGCTTTGAGTTGGAACGGACTCGTTACCCAGAGTGTTAACAATCAGGATTATGACACTTTTCTGCGGATGATGATTGTGGCAATTCTGGATGGTTATTACAGTCTNCAAAAACCTGACATTGATTATAAGGAAAAAAGATNTTCTACTTATACTTCAATTATCGCAAATACTTTCATCCGCATGGTTGAACTAAATCCTGCCAGTGAAGCAGGTGCCTCAGAAATATTTACTATTTTAGTCCACAGTGAAATGGATCTGGAGGCAAGATCTGCAGCAGAAGAAGATGAAACAGGCAGCAGCACGATCCCGACCGACATGCAGAAGTTGTTTGACGAAATGATAGATTATCTTNNTGATCGGGGGATGTTTAAATCAAATCCGATGGCAGGAGAAGAAGCAAATCCGAATGAGCATATCGAGGTTTTATGCGAAAGACTGCGTGGGACACGTCGTTATGTATTGCAGGAAGTAATCAATGAACGTGCGCTTGAAAAAAGGAAAAAGCTGGAAATGGAGTTGGAGAACCAACTTGCTTCAGCAGAAGAAATAGTCATGGTTGCTCCGCAGTTTACTGAGGGNATGGCCTTCTTTGTTCAGGAAAAACGTTACAATTTTAAGTATCTTGCAGTTGAAAAAATAAGGATGACGCTTCAGTTGCTCGGCTCAATCACCGGTGCTGTCTATTTTTTGCTTGGCTTCATGGGAGTTTGGGGAGTGCACTGGATTGACGGAATGGTAGTTTGTCTGGTGATGCTCATTTTTGTACGTATCGCAGCTTCAAGAAAACAATTTCAGTTTTTTTATCCTACTGATATTAGCAAAGAATTAGAAGATTGTTCGACTGCATTTTTAAATGTAATGCGAAACATGTCGCAGGAGCAGTTGGAACAATTTTTAGTACGCCAGATAAAATTAGAACGTAACCANAAATATCTGGNAATGGTACCTGAATTTATGAAATATCTTTATGCGATAATGCCTGACCGTAAAAGNATGGTGATTACAGTGGATGAACTTTCAGAACTGGTTGAAAANTCTGAAATTGAAGTAGCCAAACAATTACGCGGTCAATAAGAAAAGTCAAAGGCTCCCTGCTTCTGCAGAACTCAACCTACTTCCGGACACCACTCAGCTGTATCACAGAAAATGACATCACGNCTCCGCATTTCCTCAATCAATGAAAAACTACTGAATCAAANTGTAACTCTCAATGGATGGGTACGCACCCGCAGGGGTTCAAAAGGNATTTCCTTTATCCAGCTATATGATGGTTCGAACCAAAACGGCATNCAAGCTGTGGCGGATGAAGTACTGGNAAACTATGAAGAAATNTCCAAANTGACCACTGGAGCNTCAGTCAGCATAAGCGGCAANGTNGTTGAGTCCCCNGCCAAAGGGCANGCGTTTGAAATTCACGCGGAAGAAGTCAGGGTTATCGGAGCNTCCTCAGGAGATTTATATCCACTTCAAAAGAAGGGTCACACCCTCGAATTTCTGCGTGAGATTGCCCATTTGCGTCCGCGCACAAACACTCTTGGCGCAGTCTTTCGGCTGCGGAACACGCTTTCATGGGCGATCCACAGTTTTTTTCAGGAACGTGATTTTCTCTATGTACAGACGCCGATCATTACCGCAAATGATGCGGAAGGTGCAGGTGAAATGTTCCATGTCACAGCACTTGATCTGGAAAATCTGCCGAAAAACTCTGAAGGAAAAGTTGATTACAGCAAAGATTTTTTTGGTACAGATGTAAGTCTGACAGTTTCCGGGCAACTAGGTTCAGAAGTCTTTGCACTGGCCTTCACCGATGTTTATACTTTTGGTCCAACTTTCCGTGCAGAAAATTCCAATACTTCACGTCACCTCGCAGAATTCTGGATGATTGAACCTGAAATGGCTTTTACAGATTTGCATGGGATGCTGGAATTGACGGAGGAGTTTCTAAAATATGTGATTGGTGTCTGCCTTGAACGACATGAAGAAGAGCTGGAATTTTTGCAAAAAATGTATGAACCGCAACTGCTCCAAACTTTGAAACATATTCATCAGAGTCAATTTGAAACTCTCACTTACACTGAAGCAGTTGAAATTTTGCAGAAATCCGGAGAATCATTCGAGTTTTCTGTAGAGTGGGGGGTTGATCTGCAGTCAGAACATGAGCGTTTTTTAACAGAAAAACATGTTAAAAAACCGATAAATTTAATTGACTATCCTGCGGAAATTAAAGCATTTTACATGAAGCAGAATGCAGATGGAAAGACTGTAGCGGCAATGGATGTGCTTTTCCCAAGGCTTGGAGAAATTGTTGGTGGTTCACAGCGGGAAGATTCTCTGGAAACACTTTCAAGAAAAATGAAAGAACATGGGCTACCGGGTGAAACCTACGATTGGTATCTTGATTTAAGACGGTTCGGTTCGGTTCCGCATTCCGGATTTGGCTTGGGATTTGAGCGGCTGGTGCAGTTTGTGTCAGGTATGAAAAATATCCGTGACGTTATCCCCTTTCCGCGTGTTCCTGGAAACGCAAATTTTTAATGAAGATTCTCATCGGCAGCAACGTCCACTGGTGGAACGCGGAGGCCGCTTATGCCTGCACCATCGCCAAGCTGCTTCAGGATGCAGGACATTCCGTTTTTGTGCTGACACGTCCCGACTCGCTCAATGAACAGCGGCTGAAGGAACGCGGATTAAGACTTGTAACCCACATTGATCTTAACAGCAACAATCCATTCCGGCTTTTTAGGGCTTACCGAAAGCTGAAGAAATTTCTACTTGAAGAACACATCGAACTGATAAATCCGCACCGTTCTGAAGGTTTCCCTTTATTTGTTTTTGCGGCCCGCGCTTTACGTTCTCTTGCTCCGGAGAATCCTCTTCCTGTTATAAGAACCCGTGGTACAACAAGACTTATGCATCAGCATTGGCTGAATCGAAAAATGCACTCTGACTGGACGGACTTTCATATTTCTGCGGGAAAAATAGTTTCGGAACGCATACTGAGCAGTGTCAATATTTTTGCGAAAAAGTTTGATTAGACTCGGCTGTTGGTAATGCTCGAATCCGAGCGAGAGAGCTTCCAGGAACAAGAAGCAATGATGACTAAGGTTCAGGACCAGATCAGTTTCAATATTGCCGATACTGGAAAACTTATACTTGATAAAACGGGATAATTTTTATTCTGCTGTCTAAACGAGAACTGATTGATAAAGCGAAAG
>NYXK01000085.1 GCA_002685535.1 Deltaproteobacteria bacterium | reverse complement strand
AACACCCCCCCGCCCCCCCCCCCCCCCCCCCCCCCCCCCCCCCCCCCTCAATAGGCAACTTACACTCCTGGCCCTTACTCTCAACAGGGACCTACGTACGAATCTCATACCGAGTAGTCTGATCCTTCCTAATTATATACAAATTCCCTGCTAAATACGGCTCCCGGGCTTCATGGATCAAGCAATATGCCTACAGTTTCGTCACCACTCAGGCCTACCGATGAGAACGAGAATCAAGTGGAGATAATCGCGAGGAGTTGGGGTCAAATCGCTGCTTTCTTCCGGTTGGTTTAAGGCTTCTTAGAATGAATCATTATCCAAGGCTTGGATTTGACTGGTTTCTCGCCCTAAAGGAGTAGGTTTAACAGTATCCCGGGCCTTATCTACTTTGGACTTCCCTTTGCTCTTGCGTTTAGGTCGTTCCTCGTCGGATTCTAAAGCATCCCGATCAATTGTCTTGTAATATGCGAATATAGTGACCTCTTTTGCTGATTGCAGCCTCCTTTGCTTGTAAATTCGTAAGGGAACTATAGTATCGACAAATATTTCTTGATCCCGTACCGTAACCTTTGACGTAGGGGGTTTTGGATTACCATATACGAACTCAAAGGCCATTCTCACAGGCCATTCCGACGGCTCAAGATATCTAGCCTCAGCCCATAGAATTATACCCCTTTCCATGATCAATTCGCAGATCAATTTGTATGTGACTCAATTGGTAATCGAATTAATATCGAAGCTTGCGGCTTTTTGTTGATCAATAGCTGAATATTGAATCCAACCCACTGCGCAGGCTTATCGAATAGTATATTCGGGTCAAAAACCTGCTCTTTCCCCTTATGCGTACTAGTCGTAGTCGTTGCTGACGAAGGTAAAGCAACTGGGGAAGATGGGATATCCACCACCTCTTGTTCCGGCCTCCCCGCACTTGTTTTTGAGCGCTATGACTTAGGAGAAGAAGTCGCAAGATCAGGGACTTCCTCTTTATGCTCTTCAGGAATGGTCTTGCGTCTGCGGCGTTTTAAAGGAGCTATTTGCGTTGTCGGGAGCTCCTGCCACTGGTCGAATGCCTCCAGGGAATTAGTGTTGGCTTTTGGCCGCCGGGATGAAATTTTCTCGACATTCGCCGCCACACCACGTAAACGCCGTGAGCAACGTGTTGGCTCCATATGTAACTACAAGTATGCTAAATTTTAAACGAATTGGAGTTGTTGTTGTGGAGATATTAGAGGTAGGTGTTATATGGAGGGGGCTGGTGTGCGGGGTGGACGCGACCTTTGCGCAGAGTCGCTTAAATTGGGTTTTAAATCACGTTATGCAAAGAGCTTGTAGCCTTTCGGCCTTAGCACTCGACTTGGCGTGGAAAATCTTCATCTATGTCCTCGTTAATGATATGATAACCGCCGGTCATTGAATCATTACTCGCATTCGCCATCCATCGTTCTACGTGCTCGAATCAGATCTTCAAACTACAAACTGTCAAATTTCGTCTCTTGTGATGGACCATATCTCCATCCTTCTTCAGAGCGACTATTCTCTGGATGAGGTTCCGTATCTAGGATGGGACAACCCCACAGGGTCGTTTGAGTCTCTGGGTCCCTCCTATGCCTGCGAGACTGTCCACGATCTTCTACAATTGCGGGACTCCGAAATTGAGTCGAAGGTACAGATATTTCAGAAAGTGGTTCAGTCATGGCTGTATTTCGACCTTCTGAAAGATGTCTTTCCTGACAAGTTCAAAATTGAAGACTTTGTGAGCGGCTCAGAAGTGTCTTCACGAGCGCTGATAGATTACTGCTCATCGTCGACGCATCATCTGGCGCACAACCATGAAAAAAAGCACAAAACTCTGCAATTCGCTGCCGCGGTGGTCAACTACCTCGACGCCAAGTGGTATGGGGATGAACGCGACTCGCTGATCGACCTCGACGGTCATAGAAATGGTCACGACTACCGCTCCCAGAGTCAGCTCATCGTTTGCTCTGTGAAGGTACTGATCGAGACATTGTCCTGCTTCCTGCAAGGTCAACATTCTACCAGCAGCGATCTACCCGTACATAGGACCTCTACTGCGACCCGGACATTCAAATTCTTCGCGAGTTTGTTTTTTGTGGACCTTCCAGACTCCAATGCGAACCGATCTGAAGCCCAGAATGCAAGCAAAGTTGACTCTGAGGACCGGTCAGTCAATTCTGTTGCTGCATACTATCTTGCTCGAAAGATGATGCAAAAGGGGAGTTGGTGTCCTAGCCGACTGGCGAAAATACGTAATCGGGTCGATTCGATATGCCTCTATCTTTATCTGGTCAAAGGCCATAACCTGAAGTTACGCTTTGCAGATCATGAGGAATGCCGAAACCACCCAAAAATGGACAATGATGACATTCCACTATGCAGACTGGACAATCTACCAGACGAATATAACCCTAAACACGCTTCGGGCTGTCCAGAGGTAGACTGCGAGCTCATTTCGGTTTCTACGCAGGAACTCAACGAAGTTTACAAGAATCGCCAGGTGAACACATGGCCTATACTGGTTTGTTCCATGGACGGAGGAATGCGGGTGGAACCGTATGTCTCACAAGAGTACTACGCGATATCCCATGTCTGGTCTGAAGGCCTCGGAAACAGAACTGCAAATGCCATATTTCGCTGCCAGGTCCGAGACATCATGAGGCAAGTTCGTCAAACTCGCCAAGCTCAGCATCATCCGCCACACTCTGTGTCTCATGCTTCGAACGAAGTATGTATCTGGCTAGACACCTTGTGCATTCCTCCTAGACACGACTCTCAGAGCACCTTGGAACTTTCAGGCAAAACATTGGCCATTCAAAAAATTGACTTGATTTTTGCTTCTGCGACCTCAGTAGTCGTTCGGGAAAGTACCTTGAGAGATGATTGCGTCGACTTTTTCAATCTTGGTCCACTCAAGCAAGCTATGTATTTGCAAAACATGGTATGGCTCTCCCGCTGTTGGACACTTGCAGAAGCAATCGCAGCATGGAAGTTGTATCTTCCTATTGGAGGGCGGTCTGTGGAGCTTCGCGAACTCATTGAAAACATCAAAGCATCAGCTTGCGACGTAACACGGGATGGAGCTAGAGCAGCCGATGAAGAGGTTGAGAACCACGTTCCCGATCCGAAACTGCGGCAGTTAATTTGTGACCATGCCGTCACATCTCTCCTTCACTCGGTGGACGCCTTTGGTAATGGCCATGAAGGAAAGAACGAGCTGATCAAGACATGGAACATCCTCTGTGATCGCTCGACTACAAACTCCGATGATATTCCAGGCATATTGGCCATGGCTAATGCTATCTCGCCAAAAGATATTGTTATACATCCTCCGAGAACGGAGGATCGAATAAAAGCTATTCTCAATGCCTTTCCAGCATTGCCGACAAGCTTCCTTTTCCAAAGGGGAGATAAATTAGTCGACAAGAAGCCGAACCAATGGATACCCGCAAAGCTTTTGACTGAACGTCTTGCAACTAGCTCGGAGGTGCTACGGACGTATCGTGAGGGCAAAATGGTTGGACCGCTCAGCACAGACTTGTTTCCGACCTACTTCTTCCCGTGCGGACCGTCAACGCAATTCTACTTAAACATTCCCCAAACCACGGAACAAGCACCAAGGGAGATTCATGTCGAATTGAACGACCCTCTTCCAGGCCGACATCGTGGCGTCACTCCGTCATGTTTAGTCTTGCCAAACTCTTTCATATCCAAGAAATTTCTCCGGCCTTCGTCATGCACAGCTTTTTGCGCCACGGTGGAAGACATTTCTGAAGGCCATATGCGAAGTCTTGTTAGGTGGGAGACTACGGCTAAAGTTTCTATCACCCCGAGGAACACGCGGCAATCCGGAATACCGAGTTTTGATGCCTCGGACATGCCCAAGAGGTGGGAAGTGTACATTGCTTGTGGTATGTACCGAGGACAGTATCAGCCATCGATCTGAGCAACCCGTCTTGTAGACAAAGCGCTAATTTGCTACAGATATGAGAACTTGGCCTTCTCCTGGAGCGTTGAGGCAGCGTTTCAGCCTCGCCCAAGAACGTCCCGCGTTTCAGTTTGTAGGTCAGGCGTACACCATAACGTCCATAGGCCTGGCATTCGTATGGGCGGCTGAATTTGCGTCCCAGTTGCTGATCAACTGGCCAGACTATGGAAACACATCCATATTATTTGTTTTCCTAGGGTCTGTGCTGGTCTCCGCCATGTGGCTGACCCGGAAAACGAACAGACGTACTGGCCCTGTCCTGGAAGCCAAATATCGAACTCACAAACAGTGGCAACAGCTCTTCCAATCATCGAACGAGCACGTGCGCAAAACCTGGTGGTTCCGCTACGTGCAATCAATGCGATGGCTTCATGGACGAAGTGGTCCAGAGCGCCTCGACAAAAATTTCGTCACTGTCGAAATGATTGCATGCTTCGCTGGGGTATGTATATCAACATACCTCACAGTTCGGTACACAGGGTATGACTTATTCATTGTGCCTGTTATTGTGGCGTGGATCGAAATGTTTGCTGTCCCAATGTTTTGGGCTCATATGTTCCATGGATCCTTGGGACTCTTTTCGCTTACGATCGGCGCCCTCTTCGTAGCAGTGGGCACGGCATTGAGCACCGCTCCTATGCTTGAATACGATTTAGAAGGCGGCAAAATGGCGGGCTTGATTCCTCCTTTGCTGCAGTGCGTACATCTGTAAGTGGGCAAACTGTTCCTGATAGGTCTTAGAGCAACTAATCCATCCCATCTACTTCTAGTGTTCTGATTATGTTCTATTATAACCTATACCCGGCGTCCATCTTGGTCGATCAGGTTCAAAAGAGTCCGAAAACGCTCGAAGAACTGTTCACAGCCCAAGGGCATCAAACTTGGTCTTGTTGGCAAGCATTTTGGGAGCCAATCAATGTCCAGATATTACGGATCTGCAAACCGCGTCAACAAAGCACAAGAATTCGATTGGAGGAGGACCAAGAGATGGGTTGACTGTGTCCAGTGATCGGCTAGCATCGACTCCAATCATACTATTGCTGATGCGCATGCAATAGTGCTCAACAAAGTCGAAGTCAAACAGGGAAGCAAGTCCCTTTGGCAGGAGTCGTATGTATTTTTGGGAATCGAACAGTGTTACAAGTGCGTCTGCATGAATTCTGGCGTCAAACGCGAGTGATTCGCACGACATGATTTCATGTTTCAAATGTGCACTGGTTCCGCCGGTCACGGTGCGATACGGCTCCAGAACAGAATGCCAATAGTAATGACAGCCAAGATGAGCCATATAGTATCCTACACACTGACCGTAGTAATCAAAAGTAGACTCCGAAAAGCAGCGAAAACATTTGCCGATGCTCTTATCGTTCAGGGGGTGGACGGGTCAGAACCGAGGCGAGATCCTCCAGATCCAGGCCGCTGCCGCTCCTAAAGAATAAAATCGCGAGTCTGTGTTCGATATCTGCCCTTGCTGATTGCCAGTCACGCATAGTACACGCGATACAATCAGATAGAGGGCGCAATGATGACAGATTCTTGCGGGACCAACCTCAGCAAGCTCAGGCCATTTCCAAGAGGAGTTTAGCGTTATTAGAATATGGTCACGTTATTTGTGGGACTCCTCGAGCAAATGGCCTGAGGTCCCTGTCCAAACTGCACACTGCTCTGCGGTTATTTTGTACCTTTTTTTCGCGATTCTGGAGACCAGGTCTTTGCGAATCCATCAATAGCCCCATCAATGCGCATTATACTGGTCCTCAATTTCACTGGGCTGTGCATAAAGGTATGCTCTATCTAGGCATCTATTTTTTGTCCCGCCCCTATGCCTGTATATTGCGGAAAACTCCGATGCGTCGTGACCTCGTCCACTCCAGAATCTTGAGCAACTAGTAGGAGTGTACTTATATTTTGGACGGTTGGGTGGGTTGAAGAGATAACCTGGTTAAACTGCGCACTCTGACGACACAAATCTCGGGCTGATATGGCCAAAAAATTCACTTAGTTGTGCAGTGTAAGCAGGCGAATAGAATGATTCTATTTATTTGACTGGACACCTTGTGGTTATGGTTGAAAATGAGTTTTAAGATGGAGTCCATTTCGTGGGGAAAAACTCCGCACACGCCCAAAAATCTGGACAGAATCCTCAGGCCATTTGCTCGAGGACTGCACGTGAGTTTACCGACTAGATAACGTGCTCCGGTGCCTTAGGCACGAGCATTATGGCCTGAGTGCCTGAGGTAACGTTGACACCTAGACATTCTATGTGCCAACTCGTGAGCATGTCCTACGATCCCTCCGTGAATGGATGATCAGCCCCTGGACGTACTGCACTCTTTTAACGCGGTTTACCATTATGCTTGGTGGGCTTGCATCTTCGCGTTGGCCCTTGTGATGAAAGCAAGGTAGTGATCTAGCGATATCGCAGTTTGACACACGTTTTGTGGAAGTGGACAAAGACATCGTCATTAAGTGTAGGAGTCTAGAGTTACTCTAGTCGCGCTCTCATGTCACTTACAATTTAGGTCAGCTTGACTTTCTGACTCGGTAGCCCCATTTCAAAAGCTTCTCCATCCATAATTCCATAACAATATGCCTCTCCAATAAGTTTGTAGGTAGATTTTGCTGGATCTTCTCCTCGAAGGATGAACGGAAACGAACCTCCGTGGATTACACACACTAGGTCCCCTTTTTGTACTGATACCGGCCCAACACCAACGAAACCCTTCTCTCCAAGATATGCTCTTTTCGATTGCAATGGTCGCAGAAAGTTCTCTTTGTAATTCTCCTTCTTCAACTCCCCTTTCTCAACTGTACGATTGGGCTGAGTACAGGCGATCCATCCATCTCTACTGAAGCCAGTGGCTCGACGCTGGGCCGTCGGTGTAGTGTCGAATTCATGGTCGAGAATTGGGACACGCCATATTGCCTCAAGCAATTTCGATACATTTCCATGGTATGGATGAATTGATCTTTCATCAGCCTCGACAATTTTTGCTGACTTGAATGCAAAATCTCTTATACTTCGAAGCATCTCTTCACCAGAGTAACTGTATTCCGTTCGCTTTACGTTGTCAACCTCAAGAATCGTATCTACCACCACAGTGTTACAGAGAAGAACATCCTGGGCGACTTCGTACTGTTCTTGGTAGGTAATCGTATGGCTGTGTCCCCGAGAAGCGTTGAATGCTTGGCGTGAGCATTGATTCGTTTCTTCTGCCAAAGTCATAGGAGTCCGATAGTTGTGTTGCGAGTCGTCAAAATTTGGTACCCAGGATGGTAGTATATCGCTGTCGTGGCTTGATCGAGCGTGCTCCGGTGTTGGCTCAGGGTGATGAGGTGCTAGTCTGGGAAGACGGGGGAGGCCACAAAGAGACATAAAGTTGACCCCCCCTAGCAAATCGTTGGCATCACTCCGCTTTTGAATGATTGCCTTCGTCGTCAGGGTGTAGATTTCTGTCCAATGCTTGGACTTCAAGTGATCAATGGATAGCCCGAGAGCTTCCTTGTCGTTGACCAACGCATGAACACCAAGTACCCTATCTTCGGGTTCCGTAAATTCCAGATGACGAAAGCGTCGAAGGATGTGCGCCATGTTAAAGAAGCGGCTAGTTCGATATTGCTGGTCCTGGTAGCGCATGCGTACTGCCACGCTTGGTTGAACTGGATCGTGAATTGCCCATGTCTTGTGTTGATGTTGCACATTGTAAACAACATCATCTCTTCTCATGCTGAGCCAGTGGTGAGAACAGATTTCAAGCAAGAGGACTGCCGCAGAAAATGTATCGCCATCGATGTAGCCGTCATCCCATCTTAGCAAAAGGTGCCTCGGTAGAGCTAGTTCTTCTCTGATCCAACCCCTCACGAAATATTCAGCTTCGCAAAGCTTGATGATACCGTCGAACCCTGGAATCTTCAGCATGTCCCCTTGACAAGCGAGGAATTGTCTGAGTTTTTGCCTGGGACCTATAAGGTCAACGGGATTTTGTCTTTCGATGTCATCTTTCTCCAGGTTATACAGTTGATGGAATTGGTCGGGATCGATCTGACACCCAATCTCTCTGGCCTGACGGCCCAATTGTTCTAGAGATGTTTGGGTAGCAGCCGAGCATGGAATATTCGTACCTAGCCATGCAATCGTCTGAGCTGATTCTGAGAATATTCGGTACATGTATGGAATTTGGCACTTTTTTTCTTCTTTGCTGCGTTGATCAATGCAAATCTGGTCAGCCCAAAATTGCTGCCCGCCGTAAAGTTTTCGCAGAGCTCGAAGTGAGGATTCGAGGCTTGTTGTTATAGACAAATGACGACTGTCTACGAGTATATTTCGCTTCCATTGAAGTTCGCTGTCAGGATGGCCCCAGTGGTAGGAAAGAGCGATGAATTCAGGCAAAATCTCAACGCTGGCGGTGAATAGTTCGACCTTTATGATTTCATCGAGTTCAGTATTTGAGCAAGGAAGGAGTTTGAAGATTCGAATCTCGTTCTCGAGCAGCTTCACAGTGTCGTAAGAGAATTCGGCCATGGTCGTTAGTCGCAGGGTTATTGGAGGATGCAAAGCAACTAATTATTTCCCACTGGTCAAAAGTTTGAAGTTCATTGCGCTTCCATACCTAGCCTTGGTATTTAGGCTTGCGTTAAACTTATCCGTGCAAAGGCCGAATCAGGTCTCGACGAACATGTGTCTCTGCTTCATAGGTCGCACGCGTCTATCAGGCCACACTTGCGTCTTACGTGAGCTCCGATCTTTTTCCGAGATATATTTCGCACGGCAATGATTGTGAATACACTTCTATGTAGAAATACGCTCGAAAGTCAGCGTATCTGCAACCAAACGCGTTTACATGAACACCAGGTTTCAGAGGATCTAGACTTAGCATTGTGCGATTTGCACAAGCCACGAAAAGGCTAAAAATTTGCCAAGCAAGGTTACCGCCGGAATACTCTGTGCCCAATCAATTTCGTGAGTCATGCCTGGCCACCGTTTTAGCAGGACAACCGCCTACAAAATGCTGGGCAGTGGCTGAATTCAATCTTGGCCCGACCTCTCCTGCCACATTACAGAGAATCATCCTTGAATGCGGATGGCGGATCTCTAATTATAAGTCACTGTTGATTGCCAGAGGCAAGACTGCCATTACGAAAGAAAATAGACAACTTTGCTCCAAAAGAGTCGCTTTCCCTCCCGTCAGGCATCCGTCCTAATGCCTCCCTACTTCTCCACACTTGTATCGCGGGCGTCTTTCCTACCCGACACTGCCTTAAGTGAGCTTACTAGCCAGTGGAAGAGCCCTGGCGATATTTTCTCGGTGCTCTTGATCTTGGGTGACGACGTCGTCGCTCGTTCTCTGGCGCAATCGACGGGCAGGTTGGTTGGTGCTCCATCTTTTTGATGATGATGATGAAGGTCTATTCCGCCCGGCTAAGCCTATCCCTTCGTCTGCTGAGACATTTACCAACGCTAGCAGGGGGAGTGGCCCCGCAAGGCAACACAAGGTAGGCTACACTATTTTATGTACCTTGCATAGAATTTTATTAGTAAGGTACTTGTATGTGGTGCTCGTACTTTGGAAAGCGTCCAAAAGTACTTGGAATTATAGTACAAGACCCCCCTAAGACGTCATACGAAGGTTGTACCTTTTGTAAGGTATTTCTCTATAAGAAGGGGGAGTGTTAGGAGCGATTTCATCAGTATCATGTACCTCTCTTTTGCTGTAGTTTCCCCCAGAAGGGTATATATGGAAGATCAGAATTGAAGAACCTCTTACCCCCTAATTCAGAGTACAATTGAACCAACTGTACCTTCTGGGAGTACTCTAAAAGCTTACAATATAAGCTGACTCTGAATTGTAAGTGACTTAGAGGTTGTCTTGTGTTTGTATAAAGTAGGTATAATCTGTAAGTGTTGATATAGGTCATATCGATTAACCAATAGAAGAGGGGCTACTAATTCCGTTGCGTAGTTCTATGAGTCTTGTACACCTCCCTGTACTGATTTGCAAGGTTAACTCTTCCCATATAATAATTATAATCATCAATCAAGTGCGGAATGTATAACTCCTTTGTATGCTCGTCCTTAAATATATGTCTGACGATACGGCCATTCGTTGATGTCTTTGTGTTGGTCCGCAGGAGCCATACGAGGCAGGGAGGATCCGGGCACTGGCACCACCCCTTTGCCGGGGGTGATTCGGAGGGGTTTCAGGGGTGTTCCGGAGGCTCTATAAGATCCGGATACTCCCTTCTCTCCCCTCGAAGAACACACACCGAATAATACTACAGTCGCTTACAGAATCGGCTTCCTCTCCGCACTCTCTCAAATATTCGGAACCCCACATAACAGGCAGCTTAAGCGAGGCATCATGTGACCAGAAACTTACTGCCTCACAAGGACGACAGAATGAACTTGAAGATTCTAGAACACAAAGCACATAGAAGTCACCTTTCCCAAGCCTCTCTTTATCAAAGTTAAAGTATAACAATATATGAGAGAAGAACAATTCGAACACATACAGTAGCGCCCATGGATGTTACAGGAATATTGAAATGAAGGTTTTTCTTCAATTTTTTCCAAAGGATGGTCTGAAGATTCACAAAACATATATGTTTTCCAAGTAAAGGCAAAATCATCAGCATTATTTTGCATTGTTTACTCTGACATAATCATTTGGTGGCTCCTTTCTTGATCAGAAGCGCTGTGATTGCCTCGTGACCTCCTTCTGACGCTGCATAGAGTGCATTGCCATAATATACGCCTTGAGCGTTGACATCTGCTCCTTTCTCGATCAGAAGTGCTGTGATTGCCTCGTGGTCTCCTGCTGAAGCTGCATAGAGTGCATTGCCATGGCGTCCGCCTTGAGCATTGACATCCGCTCCTTTCTCGATCAGAAGTGAAACTGGCCTAAACAAGCCTTCCTTAGATGCGTAATATAGTGAAGACGCAAAGCCTCCGATGCTCCTTTCCATATTGGCTCCTCTCCATGGGAAGTCTGGGTCATAGAGCCGAATCCAATTCTGAAAAGCGTCTCCTTGGAGAAGCTGCATCACGAGCGTTCACGAGCGTGATCGCCTGGTCGGAAGCCTTTGTCGATCGGAAATGAAGAAGCCAATATTCCGCTGCATAGCGAGCTAGCGGAAATGTGGTCAATTTTCCTGAGGTGAGTACACTCTTCTCAAAGTGAAGAAGGTACTTCAGACAAGACTTTGTAATTTGTCCTCCTGATTGTATATCATACTGGAAAGCGATTCCATGTTGAATACGATCAGAGATCAAGTATTCTTTGACAGAGAAATGAGCTAGTCTGAGCTCTATCATCTCATTAGAGGTTCCGTCATTCCCATCAGCTGCCACTGATACCGTTGTTACCAAGCTGGAACAAATGGTCAACAAGTCTCGAGGATCCGGAAGTCTGTTCTCAGGATTGAATTGTGACTGCTGAGTGTCTATAGCGATGACTTCGACCATCTCCTCAATACGAAGTGGCCGAGCTGAATATACCAGCCATTGGAGGATTCGGAATGCATCTTGACGGTAGTCCTCATCAATGTTGAGCAATATACGAGCATAGGTGTCATCCAGGGTTTTTGGTAAAGACTTTAGTGCTTTTCGCAGAGCGTCAACTTTCAGACATTTCCGCAGTACGTCTAGTTGGCATACAACCCAACGAAACCTTGCAAATTATGTTAGATGTGTCAGAGAATATACAAAGAGAAGTTTGTGACATACATTCCTTGTGCTCCTTCCATCAGAGCATCCTTGATTTCTTCTCGTATNCTCGCAGGCCACCTTTTCANTTTTGGGTCATTCTGGAGTCGTTGAGAAATATGGGTATCAATGTCAACATTGACGAGGGCGCTCTGAAGGCAAAATTCGCTGGTGACCAATGGCTTGAGACTTTCTTCGATATCTCGCTCCCGTCGGCTTGTGGCAAGGACGTGTAGATTTCCTGCCCCCCACAAAGTGAGGTGCTCCAATAGAAGCAGGAGTTCTTCTCTTTCTTTACATTCATCCAAAGCATCAAGAATAATGAAGGTTTTCCCAGGTAAATCTAATATTTGCTGTAAGGCAACTTCAAGGGCATCTTGCGTAGGCTGTTGCTTCCCATCCTGACAACGAGAAAAGAGCAATTCTAGACAAGCAAGAGCTTTCGGCGACCGCCAGACCAACTGCTCAAGTAGGGAACGCGTAAACTTGTCGTGCCTCTGTTTCTCNGAATCGTTGAAGTCGAAGTAGAAATAGGCAATTGCCACGGTGGGGCTAGACTTGCATTGAGACTTGACTGCTTCCAGGACTGTAGAACTGCGAGCAGAATTAATTAAATATCCAAATAATTGTGTGCAGTTATTACCACAGGATACTCTTCCCACAGCCAGCTTTAATTACTTGATCAGCTGGTAGTAGTCTAGCTTGATTNATCACTTACGAATACCATAAAGCCATAGGAATGACCTTGATGTTGTCTTCCATTTCTCAAAGTCATCGCTCTTCAGAAACCATTCCCCTGTAGTTGCTTGACGTAACTTGCAAGCAGCATTGTGATTAGTAGAAGGATCTGGCGATGATAGCCAGTGACGAATTTTGCGCTCTTTCTCGCTCATTGCTATTGTCTTCTGTTCGATTTGAATTNCCGCTAGGCCATCACCCACCCTCGCTATGTCATCTTTGACAGAGCGAGTAAGAGCACTTATAATTGTGAATATAAATCNCACGACCACGATTACATAAAACTTACAAATTGTCAGATATCAACGCCAGAGTGAATGTTGCCTTATGGTCATTGATGACTTGAAGGCGTTTATCAATGTCTTTGGTCGAGAACGGCCACTTCAGCGCTCGTAAACCGAATTGCCTCATTCTACTCTCTCCTTCTGCAAGCTCCAGCTGCGCCATTAGTCGTCTCAAGTCTCTCTCGCATTGCTGCACTGGCCNNTTATACTGATTGAGACGGCTAAAGGCAGATCTTTTAGATGAGCTCGAATCCTCAGCTAGATCTTTCACGTCGGTCAGGACATCCTGAAGAGATGTTACCCCGTCACGAAGTCGCTGAATATCTTTCCTAGCTTCCTTCACCGCCAAGACATATGTTTGACATATTTCAAAGATCTTTGCAGCGATATCGATCACTGCAATAATACTTGCAGCTCCACTAAGACCGTCCATTTGGATGATTGAAGCGTTGGTCTGAAAGATGCTGTAATTATGGCCCATTAGGCAGCAACCTGGTCCAATTTTCAGATATGGATGTGATCTAGGATATATTGAGACTAGCGTTATGGGTCTGCCCTAGCCTTACAAGCGCAGGGATGGTCACATGATATGCCGCTTAGCCCTGTCGTCAATGTGGGGCCCGAATCTTCTACCTCCGTAGAGAGTGCGGAGAGGAAGCCGATTTTGCAAGCGACTGTACTGAATTGGACTTGATCTTCACGGTATTTGTGTGTCAATTTGTGTGATATCACCGGGTAAACCCACACTTTGCAGGGCGCTTTCGGATTTTAGTTTTAAAGTCGTCCACTTAATATACCGTATGTACATTGCTTAAAGCTAGAATGATATTATTATCTTGCCAAGCTAAACAAAGTGTATTTTCCATTACTTTTGCAATAAGAATGTTCTATTCCAAAGCTTTCGTATATGAGGTCTTTAAGACCTTGAAGCTCTCAAGCAAATCTAAGTGGGGACGAATTATACCGACGGCACCATAACCACAGGTTCGGAGCTTTTGGAAAAGAGGTATAGAGGTAAAGTAGTTGTCGAGGTAAATTGTGAGCCGTTGCCGTGGAAGAGAGAGTACAAGAGATCGTACAAGTGAGTCGGTAGGGGTAAGCTTTGGATGCTTACAAATTGCCTGTAATCTGTGACGCTTACTCTAGAAAGACAGCAATCACGTGTGACTGCGGCCTCACATACTAAGACCGAGTATATGAAGATAACAAGAGTTCCTTAGAATCTACAACTACGGAGGAAAGAAGGTAAGGAGAGTGAAGCTCTATATACAAAGGGGGACGCCATGGCGTCGTTTAACCTCGTAAATAATCAGATCGTTGCACCCTGGTTATGTATAGCTGATAATATGAAACATTGCCTTATCACTAGTTTGAACAATGCTCTCAATTTCTTACGTAAAAGCAATAAAGCTCATAAGATACCCTTTCATAACAGCCTGGGTAATTTAATCGGGCTCCCTTTCAACCCCGACTCGAGCAAGCCACGTATCTCTTTAGGGACTTGGATCATCTCCTTATGCACTTGCTTCGCGTGCCCAGATGCTTCCTTTGCAAGCTCAGCCGCCCTTTCTTTCACGCCATCCACACGATTGACTGCCTGTTGCACCACTTGCGCTCCTTGATCTACAATTCTCGGAAAATCGCCTTTCCAAATCGACCGGTCGTGGTCCTGGCTCACCAGGATGAACTCATCGCGGGGTTCGGGGTCAGCGCCCGTCCATTCTTGGAAACATCTGTCTCGGCTGGCTAGCATCTTGTGCGTCTCATTGATTGACCAAAGCTCGGGAGACATGAGTTTCAATGCACTGATCCCTTCATCGGGTCGCTTCAACTTTTTCTCCTCGAGGTTCTTGACGGAACCTAAGTGGGGAATTAGGATTCTCATCCAATCGCATATCAAAGTCATACGCCGGACCTGGAGGAACGCATCCGCCCGCGCGTGGAACAAATCCTCAACCACATCTTTGAGTCTCTCCTGCATCATTTTCCCTGTGATGGCAGACGCAACAATTGTCACGATGGATACGACTGCAGTAGCTGCGCCGATACCTCCAAGAACTGACCATCCGACAGGGCCGCTCATCGCGCCGGCCACGACGAGAGTGCCAACTGTTGCCGTGCCTCCCACACTGGAGAGAGCGACGACTGTATAGATAGCTCGGTCAATGGCGTTGGTGAGGTCGATTGTCTTGCTTAGTTTATCCCACTGCTCAGCTGCACCACCATCTACCACAGCCCTGACACGGGTATCTAGAACTTCAGAGGACTCAAACCCATTTACCTCCATTACCGAATCAATCTCCACATGAAGTTGCTCACTTAATATATCGCTATGGGAAATGTTAGCCAGCTGATCTAGAAACGCATCTCGATCCTGTCTGGTGTGAGGCTTGGGGGACTTGCAAAGGGGGATTGGGGAGGGAGGGGAGAGGGAGTGGAGTCAAACATACAACTCCATTTTCTTGATCGCAAATCTTCTTAATGCTTCCGCGCAGCCCGACTCGAGACGCATTGCCCGTCTACGCAGTTTAGGATTGCTAGGGAAAAAGAGGTCGCCCAAGCCCGAGGTGACATGGCTGGGTGCGATGTCTTTGAAGTCCCAAACCCCAGCCACGCCTCCAATCATTTCCGTGACATTATCGACAACTAGTCCAAAGGAGTGCTCTGCTGCGTCACGCGCGTTGTCAGTGGCATTTTCTGCCCTTTCTCCCATTTCCAGAAAAGTATTTCTGCTTTCACGGACTGCCACCTTTCCAGTATCGGCTACATTGTCCGCAGCTTTCTCAACCCGGGTTTTGGCTTGTTTTACAGCCGTGTGCGATGCTTTTTGGGTCTTCTTGACGCTGCGCTGGATGCGACTCCCAAATCTCGCCATACCCACAGAGACGGGACAGGGAAAGCTGGTAGAGAGCGAGAGTCGATGGCAAGAGGATGTCAAGGAGAATCTGAAGACGGCGCATCGAGTTGCGGTATTCGACCAAGGGAAGGAGTTGAGGGCCTAAGATCCCTTTTGGCCGCTGTTATCGCTGACAGTAAGCAAGTCCCGAGCCACAGCAGGTAGATCAAGCTACCTGGGCAACGTGTTATACCCGCCCAGCCCTCGCTACCAGCTGGATATCTCGGCTCGACAAATAGGATTGACCGACCTCATGCGAAGAATTCCTTGGCTGGCAAGAAGCTGCTAGATTTAATAACCGAAGGATTCAATTCAATTTCAACCCGCCACAGAGAATTAATCATACCTCAGCAGCCCTCAGCAGGCCCTGCCCTAAATCCCTACAAAGTCGCTTGTCGTTCAACGGAACGGTGAAGCTCAGGGCATACGGAAGAGGAATCTGACCCCACACTTAGGGAG
>NYXK01000084.1 GCA_002685535.1 Deltaproteobacteria bacterium | reverse complement strand
TCTTTTCCTCAATCCCAAAAGTAAAATACTACGGTTTGGTGTATTAGGAGAACCCAATATATAACATCAATCGGTTTGTTTTACAAGGAAGTGGGAAGTATCCGCAGAGGACACCAAATATGCGGAACATTATATTTCTTACGGATATAGTTTCCGCATATACGGATACTTTGCGGAAATACTAAAATAATACGGAGGGTGTTTGCGGATAAATTAGTTGTTTATTCTTACTATCAAGATTTCACTATCCAATTAAAATTAGAAAATCTTGGAAGTTCGAAAACATAAACATTAAGAACAAAATAACACCTATGATTACAAAAGTTCTCATTTCCTTATAATTTACTTTCATAAAAGTGGTGTGAATACCAGACTGTTCCTCATATACACACCCCTGCAAGTCCTTTCGTTAAAGGAAGGGAGTCAATTCTTCCATGAAACAAGGTTACAACTCCTTTTATCTTTAACTCCCTTCCGAATCTTTAATTATTAAATTCTACTTAACCCTCCCATAAAAATTCACTCCATCATAGTGGACATTACTCACCAATCCTTTGGTTTCATCCAACTCATCCTCATCAAAGAACTCTTCTTCTTCCTCACCCTCTTGTATCTGATGTTTCATCATTCTTTTGTATGCAATGGTCATAGAATTAAACATCAATGCATAATGGAATTTTGACCTTTCATCTTCACTTAATTCACCTCCATAATCCTGTCTCAGTTCTTCTGCGAGAGTTTCTGCAAATTCCTTTATATCGTCTGGTTCTTCTATTTCCTCTATGTAACTTCCATAGTATTGATTAACAGTTTCGTAACCTTCCCCCAATTCTTCTGCAAAAAGTTTAGTTAAAATATCTTGTTTCATAATTCAGTAATTTATAAATTCTACGGTTCCAAAAATAAAACAGGTAGGTATGGACATTCAAGTGGGAACCTCAAACAATTTTGAAGTGGTGACATTAAATAATAGAGTCCAATCATTAATATTACAAATACTGCAATAATTATTAAGGTTTGTTTGGAACTCATTTTGAAAAGGTTGTGAGACTAATTTTTCCCACCGAAAAATTTTCTGGAAAGCAGACATGGGATTGTATTTTGAGAAATCCTAATGTGAAATCCCTCTAAAAAAGGTGGCGTATCCTTTTATCTCTAACTCCCTCCCGACATTTAATCTTTAATTGATTCATCATCTTGTTCTTTATCAATTAGACCAATTTTAATTAGAAATGTTTTCCCATTTACATATACTGTAAAACAAATACATCCCACAAGAACAATTGAACCTACCTCTAAAAGAACGTCTACTATTAAATCCATTATAGATAATCTTGTAGATGTGAAAGTAAATACATTATTACCAGAATAGAACCAAAAAGGTTTTTAATTAAGATTTTTTAGGGAATTCTCGACAAGTTCCATCAATGTTTCTCAATATCGGAGGACACCATTTTTCCCATTCTCCTGTGATAGGATCTTTTTTGACAGATTCATTCCATATATTATTGACACAACTTGAAAGAAGTAACAGAAAAATCAAAAAAAGAAAAAATCTCATCAACTGTTTCCTTAATCTAATTTTGAAATGGGTTTTCAAAACTCGAACACCCAGTTTTTTCTGTAAGGGGTAAGAGATCCATTATAGACATGTCAAATATTTCCTGTGAAGTGTATGTTGTCAAAGTAAGGTGATGTGAAGTAGAGAGTGTTCATTTACCCAAACAAAAATAGGAAATCTTCGATATGAGTAAATGCATACATTACTACTAAAATAAAACCTATGATAATGATGGTTCTTCTATTTCTCATCCAATAATCTAAGTCCAATCAATCTTCAATTTTTTCCAATCAATTCCCCAATCTATTTTTTCTACACATTCCTTCAACAAAACATCTGATTTCACCCCTTTCAAATAGACATTACCACCCATTCCTTTTTGTGAGTGACCTTGTAAGAAATCTATGTATCTTGGATTGACATTTTTATTCGTACAAATTGTTTCCACCGAATGACGAAATGAATGAAAAGATAGTTTCCTTCCTCCATTTTTCAGTCCAATCTTTTTCAAGTATTTTTCATTAAAAAATCTACCAAAGTTATGACTATATCTACCAGCAACCTGTGTCAATTCGTGGAACACTCTTTCGTGTCCTAATTTTTTTATATGTTTTACATACCTGACAAAACCAAGTGTTTCTACNAATACNGGNTGNAGTGGNATNTCNCNTTCACTATAAGNGTTCTTTACTNTNGTTTNTTCTTNNCCATANTCACCTTCTTCNCTAATNNNATANACCCAAANACCATNNACTTNTTTTANNTNNTCNGTNNNCATCATACANAATTCTTCCAAACGACATCCTGTGANAACTNCAAGTATAGGAACAAAATAATGTGGGTATTGAATGGTATTTTCTCTACCAGTAGGATTGTCAAATATTGCAGGGAGATAAGTTTTAGGATTNAAAATCAAATGTAAGTCATCTTCTGTAAACTCACCCCTCCTGTCTTTTCTTTTTACTGGATTTACTCTTATAGATTGTGACTTGAATACATTTTCACTTACATATTCAGGATACTCATCAACAAAGAAGTTCCAACAACTTGTCATCCTTGAAATAAGTTTTGTCTGGTTGTCAAAAGACATCTTATCACTTGGTGGAATATCTAATTCCATAATCTCTTTAAGTGTCTTATCTCTATATTTCTTTACTCTTTTCCTGTTCTTTGGGATTTTCAATAAAGAATTACGAAAATCTCTACCGTCAATCTTTGTATATTCACCTATAGGTTTATTACCAAGTAATTCAATTACATCTTTATATGTTTCTATGGTTTCACCAATAGTTCTTTCCCTTCGTTTATTATATCTCATTCTTTCTATATGTTTAGGGAACATATCACAGAAAAAAGGGGAATCAACCTTGTATGGTGGTTCAATCGGTAGGGAAGGAAAGTCCATTAGAGAACAGGGTGAAGAAAACACTTCTATCGGTTCTGGTATTTCTTTATCATTTGATTTCCCAAACAATTTCAACTTCCACTTTTCCTCTAATTCTTCCAAGTATTCATCATCTTTTCTTCTTACACCTTTTAGTAAATCTCTTTTCCAACTTTCCCTAATGACTTGTAAATCAGTCCACCTTGAAATCAACCCTTTATATTCATAATTCTTTTTGTCTGGTTTCAAGTCCTTGTCCTTCAATATTTTATCTACTTCTTTCGCAAGGTGTTCTGTAGTTCCCTTGAAATCATTTTGTAATCTTTCTATCAGTTTATTTTCTTTCTTATCAATCTCATCAATCCTATCTTGTAGTTCTTTTTCATTCCATTTGTTGGTTTCGTATTCATATAGATTAATGTGTTTGATTGTCCGTCTAACTTTATCTCTCAAAATCACTTTCACAACTTCTAATGTAATGTCCTGCATAAAACCTTCTCTTACTTCATCAAAAATATATTGAGTTGTCTTATAGAGATTGTAAGATATTATTTTACTGTGTTTATATGAATTACTCTTTAATGAAATTGAAAATTGTCTCTGTGGGAATATCTTAACTAAATCCTTAGGGATTTGACATCTAAAAAGATATTGTTGGTAGGGGAATTTGTTCATTTTCAAGTAAGTCCTATTAACCATAAATCTCCTTTGGGTTGAATTGTTTTTCAACTTAATAAAGAGATGTCTGAAGTAAGACTGTTTTGAAATGAATTACTTTATCCTTTTACGGACACTTGTGGAAGGGTCGGAGAGTGTGGTAATTAGAATGGTGAGTATTTACAAGAGTTTGTGTAGAAATGGACTTTCGTAGAATNGTTAGAATGAACAGGGGAGACTCGAACTCCCACGTCCAAAGAACACTAGACCCTGAACCTAGCGCGTCTACCAATTCCNCCACTACGGCCTCATTCACGACTNATTNATGCTATCTTACTGCACAAAAACTAGCGACTATTTTGTGCAGTCAAGTTAAACTTGAGCCTGCTTTGCTCAAGATATAAACTAAAATTGACTGTCCTTAAAATAGCTTAGAATTCACCCAGCGTCTAAATCAGGAATTCAGGAGTTAATATGAAATCCAGAAGCTGTTTTGGTGAACTGACATTTCGGCCGTTGGGAGAAATCTTAATGATATTAGTGTTATCACTTAGANNANAATTCTCGATTATCTAGANGTNAGGCGGTGTCAGGAGAGTGTGCAGCAACAGCNAATATCAACAGACTTAACAATTAAAAACTGATCATTATAATNGAATTCCATGGACAACTTTATTCAGGATACATCCGCAAAATTAAAAGAATGGGGTGCTCTTTTTCAAACTCAGCGTCAAATTCAGTTAGCGGTACTGGCAGCGTATTTACTTCTCTGGCTCTTTTATTCGGGAAGCCTTACTACAACAATCTGGGTCGGAGTTGGGGTTGGTTTAGGCTGGATGATTGGACGAGGCAGTGAGCAGAAATTATAAAATGCCGAAATCCATTTTAATCACAGGTGCCAGTTCTGGAATAGGACGCACGCTGGCTTTTGAATTTTCACGCAGAGGTTACGCACTTGGTTTATGCGCCAGACGGCTTGAGTTGCTCGAGTCTCTGCGTGACGAGTTGGGAAGAGAAACTCAGGTCGCCATAGCTAAACTTGATGTGGCGGATTTGGAAAGAGTTCCGGAAGTGTTACACAAACAGGCGGACGAACTTGGCGGAGTACAGATTGTAATTGCCAACGCTGGTGTTGGCGAAAGGAGTTATCCTGGTGAGGGCACATTTCACCTGGACAGTAAAGTCATCGAAATAAATGTACTCGGCGCAATGGCCACCATAGACGCAGGTACGGAAATTTTAAAAAAAGAGGGAGGTGGTCAAATTGTCGGAATTTCGTCAGTCGCCGGTTTCCGNGGACTTTCCACAACTCCGGCTTATTCTGCTTCCAAAGCTGCGTTATCAACTTACATGGAAGGTATCCGGAATAACCTCAAACAGCATAAAATAGCGGTTACCGTCCTTAATCCCGGATTTATCGACACGCCGATTAATACTCATCGAAAATCCCGGCCTTTCCTGATTTCCGCAGAAAAAGGAGCACGTCTAATGGCAGACATGATTGAAAAAAAAGTTTGGTCCTCCACCGTTCCGGTTTGGCCGTGGGCCTTAATTACCAAACTTATGCGACTGCTTCCTGAACGTCTCTGGAGCAAAATCAACTTCTGAACTATTTGCTCTAGTAAAAAATAATCAGCCGTTATCAGCCTTCCCAAAGCAGATACTAAAGTAATTCATACTCCCATTAATCTAAGCTGNTGCAATTTCAAAACCGGCCTTTTCAACTGCTTCTTGAAGTTGATCNGCTGAAATTAATGCGGAATCAAATTNCAGTGAGGCTTGTTTTTCAGCAAAAGAAATTTCTGCGGACTGTACTCCNGTTTTTCCGGAAAGCACTTTTTGCAGTCTTGCTGAACAACCGTCGCAATGCATACCTGAAATGGTCCAATTTATTGTTTCCATCATCTACCTTAGCAGTGAATATTAATTGAAAAAGACCAAACCAGTGTCCTGTTTAAAAAACATGATTTTCAGCTTATACCTCATGGGGTATGGAGCAAGACAAAAAACTGGCCGTTATTTTTTAAGTATTGACATGATTTCCGTCTCTCAAGACAATGTTATGAGAATTTTATAAAGATGATGGTTTTTAAAGAGAATTAAAAGAAGAAACAATGATTGAAGAATTTATAAAAATACTCCCAAAAGCAGAATTGCATTTGCACATCGAAGGCTCACTGGAACCGGAATTGATGTTTAAACTGGCGGAACGTAACCAGGTTGAGCTGCCTTTTTCTTCGGTTGAAGAAGTACGAGCGGCATATGAATTCAGTGATTTACAGTCTTTTTTGGATATTTACTACGCAGGGGCGGGAGTACTTTTGCAGACAGAGGATTTCTTTGATCTGACCTGGGCTTATCTGGAAAGGGTACATCGCGATAATGTAAAGCACGTTGAAATTTTCTTTGATCCGCAGACACATACAGACCGCGGAGTTCCCATGAGAACAGTAATCACAGGAATTCACAAAGCCCTGGAACAAGCCAAACAGGAATTCGGCATGACTTCCTATCTGATACTTTGTTTTTTACGGCACTTAAGTGAAGAAGCCGCTATGGAGACTTTGCAGGAAGCACTGCCGTTCAGAGGCTGGATTGAAGGTGTTGGACTTGATTCCGCGGAAGTCGGTTTTCCTCCGGAAATTTTTGAACGTGTTTTTGCAAAGGCCTCCGAAGAAGGGCTTCGAAAAGTGGCGCATGCCGGTGAGGAAGGTCCTCCGGAATACATTTGGCAGGCATTGGATTTGCTCGGAGTTGCCCGGATTGACCACGGGGTACGTTGTATGGAAGACAAAAATCTGGTGGAGCGACTGCTAAAAGATAAAATGCCGCTTACTGTCTGTCCACTTTCAAATACCAAGTTGCGCGTTTTCGATAAAATGGAAGATCACAATCTCAAAGAAATGCTCGATGCCGGGCTTTGCGTAACTATAAATTCTGATGATCCAGCATATTTTGGCGGTTACATGAACGATAATTTCCTGGCCACACAAAAGGGCTTAAATTTAAGCCGTGAAGATGTTATAGAAATCGCCAAAAACGGCTTTCGTGCCAGTTTTCTACCACAGGAATCGATAGACTACCATTTGCGGAGTATCGATGAATTAGCGGAAAAACAAAGTAAATAATTAATACGCGGGCCAGATTAGCCACGCTCCGCTGAATCACTCCAAGCCAGCAGGATTTACTTTATGCTGATCGTTTGAGAATCAACAGGTTCCCAGCAAGAATCAGCAAAATACCTATGCCGGCAGAAGCCGTCCACTGGTAATCCTCGAAAACTGTTGAAAAGCCCAGTGCTACTAAAGGAAAAAACAAAGTGGCGTAAGCGGCACGCTCCACACCAACTCGGCCGAGCAGGGTGAGGTATGTCCAAAACGCAATGATAGAGGCAAAAACAGAGAGGAACACCAGTGAACTGACGTAAGGCAGGGTCACCTCAAAAGTAAATTCCCGCCCGGTAGCCCACGACAAAACCAGCATCAGCAAAGCGCCGTAAGTCATGCCAAAAGTATTGGCCTGAACAACAGGGATGCCTTTACGTTGATTCCTGGCAGAAGCAATATTCCCAAGAGAAGCCAGGAGTGTTGCCAGCACAGCCAAAGACACAGCAAATAAATTTTCACTTCCTGATTCAAAATCGGTTACTTCCGGCCAGAAAACGACGATGATTCCAAACAGCCCAATTCCGGCACCAAGCACCACACGTAATTCCAAACGGTTTTTCAAAAATAAGACTCCATTCATCATATTCATCACAACAATGGTGCTGAAAATAACTGCAGCCAAACCGCTGGTAAGTGTGAGTTCAGAAAGGTAGAATAACCAATAGTTGAGGGCAAAAAGACTTGCGCCCTGCAGAAACATGAATCCATGATCACGCAAACTGTAGCGCATTAAACGACCGGAAAAACGGCAATATAACCAGGAAATAGCGGAAGCAAGCAGGAAACGATAAGCCACCGAGACCATCGGATCAACGGAGCCAAGCTGGTATTTAATAGCCAACCAGCTTGAACCCCAAATCAGAACTGTCACAACGTAAAGCAGTGCGTTTTGCGACGCACTTGAGAAATAGCTCAAATACGAACTCCACCGTCTATTTCCAGTACGCGCCCGCTGTAGTAATCATTTCTCAGAATGAAAAGCGCTCCATCTGACATCTCGCTCGGCTCCGCGAAACGACGAAGAGGAATACTTTTTACAAAATTTTCCTTGATATCATCACGCAGGGAAACGACCATTTCTGTGGCAGTGAATCCCGGAGCAATTGCGGCGACACGGATTCCGTGTTGCGCCAGTTCCTGAGCCCACAAAACTGTCATTGCGGAAACTCCTGCTTTAGCAGCGGAATAATTGCTTTGCCCAAAATTTCCGGAACGCGCGACACTGGCAATGTTGATTATCACTCCAGGTTTTTTCAGTTCAAGAAAATTTGCTGCGGCTTCACGGGCACAAAGGAAAACACCCGTAAGATTAGTGTCAATCACTGCCTGCCACTTGGACATGGAGAATTTTTGCACGTTACCGTCCTTAACTTTGACAAGGAGTCCATCACGTAAAATCCCGGCGTTGTTGATGGTAGCGTCTAGCGTACCAAAATCACTGACAACCTGTGAATATACCGCCTCAACATCTGCTTCCTGTGTGACGTTTAATTCATATCCCCTTGCTTCAACTCCTTTGTCTTCACACTCCTTGCGGGTTTTTTCCAGGACTTCAGTATTCATATCAGAAAGTGCGACCTTCATTCCGTTTTCTGCGCAAGCCAGCGCGAATTGGCGACCCAGCCCCTGAGCAGCGCCCGTTACAATTACTACTTTGTCTTTAAGTTCCATTCGTCTTTTATCTTTGAGATTGTTAAAAAGTCATGCCTACCATCAGCATGAAAATAGTTTATTGCAGAAATATGATGGATAATTTTGAAAGTCTTAGATTGGCTGACTGGAGGATGGAGAAACAGCCACATTATGGCCTTTAAACCATGTTTATACTAAGATAAAAATAAATTTATATAAATATTCCTCACTTTTTTAACCCTAAATAGATAATTCAAAATATTTCTATTCTAATAAATTTGGGTAACTTCTATTTCAGCAAATCTAGCTTATCTTCTTTTATGGAAAAAATAAATTGAATTTGTGGCTTATTAGTCTGAACAAAATAACAAGTGTTACTGAAAAGTGAGGGGACCCAAATCAAGGGCTGGTTTCTTATGAGTTAAGATACACTTTAGTTTGTATTAAAAAAATCTTATGAACTACCTAACANAGATNTAAATTCAAGAGTTATAAAAGCCTAGGATGTATTTGAAATATTTAAAACNTTCTGATAATATCATGNCATTTATAAAGTGATACATTTAAATTATTTTTTATATATTTAGCATGGGAAAAAACAATAAGTCTGATAATAAGATGTACTACCGTATGCTTGGTGCTACAGGGCTGCAAGTGTCTGTCCTGTCATTCGGATTCTGGGCGACATATGGGGTCAAAGATGGATTAACTGATGACGAAGGNGTTAACATGGCAAAAGCATGTATGTCACAAGCTCGCCAAGAAGGGATTAATCTATTTGACAATGCAGAAACATACGGTAACCCTGCNGGTGCTGCTGAAGAGATTATGGGTGAAGCAATGTCACAGTTGCATAAAGAAGATCCCGTNACTTGGAGACGTTCNGAAATTATAGTGAGCACTAAGATTTTTTGGGGTGGAGTTGGTGTGAATGAAAGAGGCTTATCCAGAAAGCACATTAATGAGGGGTTAGACGCATCTTTGGAACGCTTAAAAGTGAATTACGTTGATCTTTTGTTCTGCCANCGCCCTGATCCTTTTACTCCAACTGAGACTGTTGTAAGAGCAATGACCGATATAATCCGTTCGGGGAGAGCAACTGCATGGGGGACTAGTGAATGGTCTGCACAACAGATTACCGAAGCATATTGGTTGGCAGNCTTACANGNGCTTGAACCTCCCCAAATTGAACAACCGCAGTACAACATGTTAAAACGGGATCGTTTCGAAAATGAGTATCATCCTCTCTATCAGAACCCGTATCAGATAGGGACTACAATTTGGAGTCCCCTAGCTTCTGGAATACTTACCGGTAAATACAACAATGGTATACCCGAAGGATCTAGATTAACGCAGAATGGCTACGAGTTTTTAAGAGATGTTTTAGAACAGCATAAAGAAAAAGGTAACATTGAAAAGATTGTTAAGCTTGCTGATTATGCTTCATCTNAANTAGGGTGCAGCATGGCTGAATTAGCATTAGCCTGGTGTGTTAAAAACAAAAATGTTTCCACTGTACTGCTTGGAATCACAAAACCTGAACAGCTTGAAGAAAACATTGGTTGCCTCTCAGTTTTAGAAAATCTCACAAGCGAACACATGGAAGATATTGATAAAATCCTTGACAACAAGCCGGAACCTTATGCAGGTTTTGGTGGAGCAGGAATGCGTCAAATTGTAACTATTTGATTTCCTTCATATCTAAAAATTAATNAAAATTCAGAGACTNTTAAATACTAAGAGATTAATCGCNCTTTAGATGATCCACTACAGAATGTTTTGTCAACATTCACATTAAGAAACACTCTTCCTTAAAATATGAAATGAAATTAAGACTTATATATCCAGATATTCCATTCTGGCGGGCAGAAACAAGCCGGTTGGCTTTATTNATTGGTGGAATAGAGTTTGAAGATNTTCGACCTTCCAGAGAAGAAATTACGAAAATGAAAACGGATGGGACATTNCCTTTCGGTCAGTGTCCTGTTCTCCAAGTTGATGGAAAAACCATCGCGCAAACTGGAGCAATCGCACGTTTTTGTGGAAAACTTAGCGGACTATATCCTTCTAAAGATGAATTTACAGCAGCAAAAGTTGACGAGGTTATAGACCTTGCCACTGACATTACCAATCAGATGAGACCNGCTTTGAGGGAATCAGATCCAAAATTGAGAATAGAGATGCGTAAGGAGCTATCNAAAACTATCCTTCCTCGCTGGTTAGCTTTTTTGGAAAAGTTACTGCAAGATAATGGAGATACGGGTTTCTTCGTGGACGACTCAATAAGTGTTGCTGATTTAGCAGTATGGCGGCTATGTGGCTGGATTTCTGGAGGTGTCATTGATGACATACCCACAAACCTGTTGGAAGGATTTCCTCTTCTATCCATTCATCAGCAGGAAATCTCCAATTTGCCAAAAGTCATAGAATGGATTGAAAAAACTCATAAATAAACACTATCCCCCGAAAAACGCCTCTACAAAGTCAATTTAATTTTGTATTAGTTAAGATATAACTAACGATGGGAAACCATAGGGCAGCAGAAAAATACTAGTTAATTCTTGTATAGCCAATCATCAATAAGCCTTCTGGAAACAGATACTTTCCGAGGCAGGANCTTTTCCTGCTCTTCAAAATTAAGCATCTCACTTCTTGTAAACCATTNAGCATCTTCAAGTTCAGCATCATTAAGATTTATTTTTTTTGTGCATGCCTCNGCAGTAAATCCAAGCATCAGAGAAGANGGNAATGGCCATGGCTGNGAATGCTGNTANNTGATATNTTTNACAATGATTCCNGNNTCTTCATANACCTCNCGTGCAACNGCATGCTCAATNGTTTCGCCAGGCTCNACAAATCCTGCNAGNGTTGAATACANNCCNTCNGNCCAAATTTTCTGGCGNCCCAAGAGNNCTCNNTCTCCATCNTNAACAAGCATTATCACNGCAGGNTCNGTNCGNGGAAANTGNAGGCTATTGCATCCTTTTTTTGTGCAATTACGCTGATGTCCTCCTTTTATTGCTATAGTTGCTGCACCGCAAACACTGCAAAATTTATTTCTGCTATGCCAAAACATCATTCCCCTCGCATAGGCAAGGATTGAGCCGTCTACCCCCCCAATAAGAGGCCCAATTTCCCGTAAATCGGCAAACTTACCCCATGACGCTAATTTTTTTGTAGCTTTATCCTTCTCTAGTATCGAGATGTCTATAGCCAGATATGA
>NYXK01000083.1 GCA_002685535.1 Deltaproteobacteria bacterium | reverse complement strand
AAAGTTGGTAAAACATTTGTTTATGTAACCCACGATCAGGAGGAGGCGCTTTCAATGTCTGATCGTGTGGTAATTATGAACCATGGTCGAGTTGTTCAGGTAGGATCTCCACAAGAACTTTATGAACGTCCTTCCACGTTATTTGCTACAAAATTCATTGGAAAGAGTAATATTCTGCGGGGAGTAGTTAATCAAGTGAATGGAAATGAAGTCTTATATGCGGTTGCAGATAAAATTTTCCATCATCTTGTTTCAAAAGAAAATTTTTCTAAAGATGATGAAATAATTTTAGCGCTCCGGCCGGAGAAAATAAGAATCACTCGCAGTAAAATTACTACAAATAAAGTTAATATTTTAGTTGGACGAATTATTGAAATTACTTATTTTGGTTCTACAATTTCAGTGAATGTAGAAACAGATTCACTTGGTGAATTTATAATAGATGTACCAGTATGGGATAACCAAGAAACACTTGAGGAAGGGCAAGAAATATCACTTACATGGTCAGCAGATGCGGCTTTTACGGTTAAAGATACTGAATCTACATCTTAAGAAAAAAGTCATATGCTCATCTTATTCCCACATCATATCGGCCCCTAATAAATTAAAATGAAGAATTAAATACTTATGATATTATTAACTTATTAATGGTCTAACAGCTAACATTGGACTTTTTACAAGATCATCAATCAGGAATGAGCTTTATTAGTTGACTTTAACTAAAATGAGAGTAAATTAGACCCGCAAACATCTCGATTGAGCCTGTTCAAGAATCACTTGCTCAATGATTTGTTTGTTAAGATTGTGGACGGTTCAGTGAATTGTTTACTTTTAAACTAATTATTTAAACATTCTAAACCAGGAGATGACCTATGCAAGACAAGATGTTTTTTAAAGACTTGGCGTTAACAGCTGCAAAGGACTTCAAGAGCGGTAAGTTGGGCAGGCGTGACTTTCTTTACCTTTGTGCTATAGCCGGAGTTGCCTCATCATCTGTGATTGCTGGCGATGCAGAAGCGGCTGCAAATGAAATCGTTTTGTGGAACTGGGGTGGCGATGCGGTAAAATGCCATACCAGTGCTTTTGGTGCCGCGTTCACTAAAGACTCCGGTCTACCGGTCAAATACGATACCTCAGGACCTTTACAAGGAAAAATCAAGGAAATGGTGAATTCCGGAAATATTACCGCTGATGTTGCAGATGCAGATGCTTTTGATGCAATTTCACTAGGTAAGTCTGGCCATTTGGAGAAAATTGATTATTCCGTCGTAGACAAGAAAAAGGTTCTCAAAGGTTTCGCTTGGGATTACGGAGTCTCGATCATATTTTATGGTTACGCGTTCATGTACGATACAAAAAAATTCAAAAGCAACCCACCCAGTACTTGGGCGGATTTTTTTAACACCAAGAAGTATCCTGGTAAGCGATCCTTGTATAAATGGGCAAACGGTTCGCTTGAAGGTGCCCTGATGGCCGATGGAGTGTCAAAAAACAATGTCTATCCAATGGACCTTGACCGTGCGGTCAACAAGATCAAGTCAATCAAATCCGATACAATTTTCTGGGGTTCAGGTTCTGAAGCACAACAAATGATTGTGAATGGTGAAGTTTCTATGGGAATGGTTTGGCTCAATCGCGCAAAGGCAGTAGAGGCTGACACTAACGGACGCTATCGACTCAACATGAATGAAGCAATTGCAATGCCTGGGGCTTATCTGGTTCCTAAGGGGAATCCGGCTGGACGTGCAAATGTTATGAAATTTATTGCATCGTGCCAAGTGGCGGAGCGTCAAATTGAAATTCTTAGATGTCATGGAATGACTCCATCGAACCCCGAAGCCTTCGGAATGATCCCAGACGATCTCAAGCGTTTCGCAGTGACTTCGAAAGAAAATCTTTCGAGAGTTCTTCTTAATGATCCGATATGGTGGGCGGAAAATGGTGGAAATGCAGTCAATAAGTTTTTAGAAGCCATTGGCTAACGACTAGCAAGAGTAGTACAATCAGCCCGGTAATATTTAATTGGAAAACTAGTAATGCGTGGAATGCATACTGGTTGCTCGTGGCACCATTGTTTTGTCTAATCATAGTTCTCTATGCTTGGCCGGTAATAAATATTCTTTGGCTTGGATTCTCTGATCCGGAACTAGGTGTACAAAATTACAAGCTACTTTTCACAAAGTCATCGCTGGTCAAGATTCTCTGGACAACAATAAGAGTATGCTTCATCACGACACTTTTTAGTGTCGTGATCGGCTATCTGATCGCCTATGCCATGGTTCATCTGGTTGGTCGAGAGCGAAACTGGATGCTGACACTATTACTGATTTCCTTCTGGGTCTCGGTCTTGGTAAGAGCTTTTTCTTGGCTGACACTGCTTGGCAGAAATGGCCTAGTCAACGCAGTACTGTTAGGCAGTGGCCTGGCAGAAGAACCGATTAGCATGATTCGCAATGAATTTGGAGTTCTGATCGGCATGGTCCACTACATGGTTCCTTATGCTGTTCTCCCACTGTTCGCCAATATGCAAGGAATTGATCATAGGGTTATGGATGCTTCACGCAGTCTTGGTGCTGGCCCATTACTAACATTCGTGAGAATTTACCTGCCATTGACGAAACCTGGAGTAATTGCATCATCACTGCTCGTTTTCATTATTAGCTTGGGTTTTTATGTTACCCCAGCTTTGCTGGGTGGAGGAAGGGTTCTCATGGTTGCGGAATATGTGAGTGTGCAGATTCTTGTTACAGTGCAATGGGGTGTAGCGGCAATGTTAGCTACGTTGTTACTTTCTGGGGTTCTTGCGCTTTTATACATAATGTCACGATTTATGAGAATTAGTGAAGTTTTCGTTGCCAGACCATGACAAACGTCAATAGTTTAGGTTGGAAAATTCTTCGTGGTTTTGCTTGGGCTGGACTTGCTTTCCTTGTTTTGCCTATGCTGATCGCCGTTCCAGTTTCCCTGACACCGAAACGTTATCTTTCCATGCCCACAGGAGAGGTTTCCTTCCACCACTACATCAATCTTTTTAGTAGTACGGAATGGATGTCGAGCATTGGACAGAGTACGATTATAGCTGGTTTTTCTGCACTAATTGCTACGGTACTTGGGACTCTCTGCGCCATTGGACTGTGGAGGATATCATCTAAAGCATCGGAAGTTATCCGGGGGATTCTGTTGCTGCCCTTGATCATTCCGCCAATAATATCGGCGATGGCCTTCTATAGAATTTGGGTAAAACTAGGACTGCTTGACAGCTACTCAGGTATGATCATTGCCCACGCTATCCTAGCAGTACCGATGGTGTTGATTACAGTTTCAGCCTCTCTCGCTAATTTCGACCTGAGACTCGAACAGGCTTCCTGCAATCTTGGTGCGTCGATTGGTACAACGTTGCTGCGGGTTGTTCTGCCGTCGATTAAACCAGGAATTTGGGCAGGCGCAATTTTCGCCTTTATTCTTTCTTGGGATGAAATTGTTGTAGCCTTGTTTATTGCCAAGTTCCGGATTATGACTCTTCCACGAAGAATGTGGGACGGCATTCGTGAAAATACTGATCCGACCGTCGCCGCTTCTGCTGTCGTTTTGGTTCTAGTAACTATCATTGCACTGACAATTTACACCATTATGACTAATCATGTTAGGTTACATGGGGCAGATAATACAGGAAAAGAATAGTTCAACATAATTTTTAATATTAGACGGAAATGGATATTGAGCTTAGTCACGAACAACGAATGTTGTTGGAGACAGTACAAGGATTTTTAAAGCAGGAAATTTACCCCCACGAAGATGAAGTAGATCGTCTGGGCAGAGTACCAGAGGAACTTGGTCGCCAAATTGAGAAGCGCGCAATCGAAGTAGGTTTGTTTGCCGTTAATCTGCCAGAGTCTGTTGGTGGAGGTGGACTTAATTATCAGAGTTTGGTCCTGATTGAACGTGAATTCGGAAAAACCAGCCATGCGCTTCATTCTTGGATTGCACGTCCTGCTGAAATTTTAATGGCTTGTGAGGGAGAACAAATTGATAAGTATTTGATCCCTTGTGTTAAGGGGGGAAAACGCGAACTCTTTGCTCTTACTGAACCAGAGGCGGGTTCCGACATCATGTCCATGAAGACCAACGCTAGTCGTGACGGAGAGGACTGGATTCTTAATGGTTCAAAACACTTCATTTCCGGTCCCGTGATGCCAGACTTTGCCATCGTTTTTGCAGTAACTGGAATAGACGAAACAGAACGCGGCCTCCGNAAACGGGTTACCGCTTTCCTTGTTGATGTGGGAACGGATGGCTTCGATATTTCCGAAGGAACCCGATCAGTGAGTTATCGTGGTTATCTGACCTTCCAACTTGGTTTTTCTGATGTCCGGCTAGGTCCTGATCAGATTCTAGGGGAAGAAGGACGTGGACTGGAACTATCTGGGAAATGGTTGTCTATGAATCGCATCTGGGTCGGAGCAAGTTGTTGCGGGAAAGCCGAACGGCTTTTTGCTTTAGCAGCCGAGTGGGCTGCTAATCGAAAACAATTTGGGCAACCTATTGGTAATTTTCAGGCAACAGGCTTCAAACTTGCTGATATGGCGGTTGAGTTAAAAGCCGCAGATCTTCTTGTGATGGATGCAGTTGCAAAGGGAGATCAAGGTAAGATGACAGATTCCGATGCGGCTATGGTTAAACTATTTTGTTCAGAAATGTTGAATCGCAGTGCAGATCATACGGTGCAAATATATGGCGGCATGGGTTTGATGGAGGAAATGCCAATCCAGCGTCTTTGGCGAGATTCACGCCTCGAACGGATCTGGGACGGAACCTCCGAAATCCAGCGTCACATCATTTCGCGTGCGATCCTCAGACCGCTTGGAGCATGAACCTGTCGCAACACCAAAATCTTGAAAAACTACTAAAACCACGCCATCTGGCAATCATAGGTGGCCGCGATGCTGAAGCGGTTGTCAAAGAATGTGCGAGAATCGGTTTTACCGNTCAGATTTGGCCGGTGAATCCGAAAAGAGAAAAGATTGGTGGATTCAAATGTTTCGCCAGTGTCGAGGACTTGCCGGAAGCACCGGATGCAGTTTATCTTGCGATTCCACGAGAGGCCGCAATATACACATTGAAACGGCTTGCCGAAATGGGCGCGAGCGGTGTTGTCTGCTATACAGCGGGTTTCAGTGAAATCGGTGTAGAAGGCACGGAGTTGGAGGAAGCACTTGTCTCAGCTTCCGGAGACCTTGCTCTAGTTGGTCCGAATTGCTACGGAGTCATCAATTATATTGACAAGGTTGCACTGTGGCCGTTCCCACACGGTGGTACCAGTCCAGGTTATGGAGCGGCAATCATAACTCAGAGTGGGATGCTTTCTTCCGACCTGACAATGAGCCAGCGATCATTGCCGTTTGCCTATATGATTTCGGTCGGAAACCAATCAGTCCTGAGGCTGGAAGACTTCATTGATGTTCTTTGTACTAGGCCAGAAGTCAAAGCCATCGGTCTGCACATTGAAGGCGTAAAGGATATTTCTCGTTTCAGTGAAGTTGCTCTTAAGGCACTGGAAGCTGGAGTTCCAATCGTCGCTCTGAAAACAGGTTCCTCGGAGATTGGTTCGGAATTGACGGTCAGCCATACGGCATCTTTATCAGGTAGCGACGACCTTTTTCAGGCACTCTTTGACCGCTTGGGTATCATCCGTGTTTCACATCCGGTGCAGCTGCTCGAAACTTTAAAATATCTTTGTGTCGCCGGTATACCAAAGGGGAAAAGGCTAATGGGTCTGACTTGCTCTGGTGGTGGTGCAACATTGCTCGCCGACCATGCAGAAAAAATCGGTCTGGAATTNACACGACCCTCAAAAGAAACCACTGAACGACTCTCTCGCTTACTTCACTACACTGCTACTGTGTCGAACCCACTTGATTACACAACTCCAATTTGGGGCATTCCGGAGAGAGTTCTTCCGGTCTTCGAAACAATGTCAAATGATCCATATGATGCCGCTATTTTTGTCCAGGATTATCCGCATCCAGAGCTAGACGAAAGTAAACCTTATTATTTGAGTGATGCAAAATCTTTTATCGAAGCTGGGAGGAAATACAGGATTCCGTCTGCAATTTGTTGCACAATTCCAGAAAATATGGACCAGTCGACTCGGAAAATGTTAGTCGAAAAGGGTGTTGCTCCGATGCAGGGTATCCACGAAGCACTTGAAGCCATTTCCTCTTCTGTTTGGTATTTCGGTCGCCGTGAAGCAATCCGGAAGAACGGCATTGAAAAATTTAGTATTAAACCTTTGCCNGGAATTTCAACTGCGGGAATTGTTTCAACTTTGATTGATGAATGGGAGGGGAAAAAACACTTGCTGGAAATCGGATTGAGCGTGCCGGAGGGGGACATTGCCGACTTTGCGGAAGTTCCGGAAGTAGCAGAGAAGATAGGCTTTCCGGTTGTTGTCAAAATGGTCTGCAAAAATCTGACACATAAGACCGATGCCGGTGCAATAGCTTTGAATCTTTTAAGTTGGGAGGAGGTCAAAATCGCTGTTGACCGTATGAAAAAGGATGTAGAACANTTTGATTCGGCTGCGGTTTCGGAGAAATTTCTTGTTGAAAAGATGCTTGAGAGACCCATTGCTGAATTGTTGGTTAATGTTAGAACTGATCCTCAGTTCGGAATGGCCATGACACTGGCCGCTGGTGGAATTCTGACAGAACTGCTTGCCGACGCAGTTACAATTCTACTCCCGACGAATCGCAATGACTTAGAAAGTGCGCTAAAGAGTNTGAAAATATCGAAAATATTTGATGGTTTCCGAGGTGGCGAAATGATTGATACAGAACAACTCGTTACGGCACTTCTTAACCTTGTGGAGGGAGTCATGAACCCAGCAATCGGTATCAAAGAAATTGAAATCAATCCGCTATTCGTTTATAAGGAGAAGGTGTGTGCGGTTGATGTCTTGATGCGTATTGCAACCGTAACGTAAGGTGCAGTTAGCAGCAAATAAAACAGGTAATTAAAAAAGATTAAAAAATTTCTTAATTGAAAGGGAATATTATATGGAAGAAGTAACCGTTGTTAAGAAAGGGAGAGTTCTTGAAATTCTCCTGAACAGGCCAAAAGTCAATGCAATTGATCTTGCTACCAGCCGGAAATTAGGGGATGCTTTTGTTTTGTTGCGTGATGATCCGGAACTGTGGGTGGGAATCCTNACAGCCGCAGGGGATAGAATTTTTTCTGCAGGTTGGGATCTCAAGTCACTGAATCAGGGAGATATGTCCTTAGATGNTTGGTGGGAAAACGACTATGGAGCTGGAGGTTTTGCAGGATTGACCGAAATGTGGGATTTGAATAAACCCGTGATTGGGGCTCTCAACGGCTTGGCAATTGGTGGTGGATTTGAAATGGCAATGGCCTGTGATTTAATCATCGCTGCCGAACATGTGGAATTTGGGTTACCGGAACTGCCATTAGGGATCGTCCCTGATGCAGGTGCCATTCAGCGCCTTCCTAGACGGATTCCGTATAATGTCGCAATGGAAATGTACCTCCTCGGTCGACGGATGACGGCCAGCGAGGCACAAGGATATGGTTTTGTGAATAAGGTNGTCTCCAATGAGATACTGATGNAAACGGCCAGAGAATGGGCCAATCAAATTGCCGAATCAGCCCCGCTTGCTTTGCAGACTGTCAAGGAAGTTTTGCGTGCCATCGAAGGNGATACCATTGAACAGTCTTTTCAAACAATGCGAAAAGCAGATTTGCCTGTTTATAGAAAAATGTTAGGATCAGATGATGCNAAAGAAGGGGTAAAAGCATTTGTGGAAAAACGTAAACCNGATTTTAAGGGTTTNTGAATTNTCTATTTTATTAACAAGAAAAACATTATGACACAAGAATTTTCAGGAAAAGATCCAAAGTCAGTGCAAAAAGTTACNAGCATTGGCGCAGGTCCCATTGGAGCAGGGTGGGCAGCATATTTTCTCTCACAGGGCTATAAAGTCTCTGTCTATTTGCATGAGGNATCTGAGAAAGATGTATTACATAATTTNATAAATACTGCATGGANCAGTTTGGAAGCATTGGGACTNGCGGAAGGAGCATCACGAGACAATCTTTATTGCAGCACCGATCTTGCGGANGCAGTTAACGGTTCGGAATTCATTCAGGAAAGTGTGCCTGAGAATCTTGCTCTTAAGCAAAATATTTTTGCACAACTTGGTGAACTTGTTCCAGAAAATGTTGTTATCGCTTCCAGCACTTCGGGCTTGCCCATGAGCGAAATTCAAGCCCACTGTTCCACACCTCAACGAACGGTAGTTGGGCATCCTTTCAATCCTCCTTATTTGCTTCCNTTGGTAGAAATTGTCAGAGGCAGTCAAACATCNGNGGAGGCGGTAAAATGGTTGGTTGAGTTTTATCAAGTTNCAGGCAAGGCTCCTTTAGTTTTGAGCAAAGAAATCCCNGGTTTCATTGCAACTCGTTTGCAGGAAGCAATCTGGCGCGAAGCCCTGCACATGGTGGACAACGATGAAGCAACGGTTGAGCAAATCGACTTTGCCATCACAAATGGACCTGGACCGCGTTGGGCCTTGATGGGGCCTTGTATGGCTTTCCATCTTGGTGGCGGAGAAGGAGGCATGGCTTACACTCTTGATCAGTTCGGTCCTGCTTTGAAACTTCCTTGGACTCGTTTAAAAGCTCCTGAACTGACTAGGGAACTACGTAATAAAATGGTTGATGGATGTCTGCGTGAAGCTGATGGCCGAAAAATCTCTGAGATGAATCGTGATCGAGACCGCGGCCTCGTCGCCATCCGCAATGCTCTGAAAGCCTCAGGTTCGCAAGTAGATTCCTGAGTTTACTCCAGAATGGAATTAATTAATGAAATCTGAAATTTTAAAACTTTAAAGGT
>NYXK01000082.1 GCA_002685535.1 Deltaproteobacteria bacterium | reverse complement strand
TGGGGTTCCAACTCGTCTTTCGTGAAATTAGGACCATTTCGGCGCTTGTTCCTTTCTCGGGATCTTTCTCATCTAGTAGGTGTTCAATACCGCNTCAACACGACATGAGTAGGGGACATGACACAACTTATGGGATNGATCTTAANTAATAAGGGGAAATGGCCANTACCTNTTTTGCACTTCTATCACNAAATCATGTNTATTAGAGANATTGATGTTCATGGCNNGATTCAGTTTTAANNTNAAAACATCCAGCGCAGCGCAAAAATCAGCTTCACNGCATCGCAAGGNTGTNCTTCAAGGATTTCACGCAAGCTAAATCCCAATGACTTTNTGTGATNNTCCTTNAACCCNATTTCAGAGCAAGTCTTACAGTATCTGTGCTGAGTCGCGGCCTCCACGCNGTTGCTCNCCTCGGAGCGCCTCCTGCCATAGAGGGTTCAAATCACTCCTCTTGTGGTCANGTCTACACTATCGAATTTCCAGCTCCCAACTGCAACCTGGCAGAAGCAGTCATCACACCCGTTCGATCTACAGATTCAAAGATCATACCTTTGCTCCGGGCAGTGCCAGATGTCAGAAGCAGTAGATACGGGTTCGGAATCACAATTGCGAGTGGGTGCTACGTCTCACTACCACAATATCCTACTAAANACAGGTTCTACAACCGAGACGGTNAGCATGCGGGCGCGGCATACTTCACACTAGGCCAGACTAGCAGACCATGTATTGATTTTACCGTTTCGGTCCTGAGCTACGATGGAGTCCAAAGGCTTGTGCCGTATNTAGATGANTGTACATTGTTGGACAGTAGGAAGCAGGAGAGGCTTTGAGATCTGCCGAAAGCTACGTGATTCTATATAGAGGGTGTGTTTCATAGCTCGCGAGGCTCTTCAAAGCTCCGTCCTACACATTCCTTCCTTAGCTAGTCTACTCCCCAAAAGAGCTCAGAAGCCTTTGCATTGCAGCTATTAGAAGCTCCAATATTTGAGCGGCGATGAATGTTCTGTCGAAGGCATGTTTTATCAAAAGAAAAGAACTACGGAACATTTTAGGAGATACAATATTATGGAGTGTATTAAGATGTATTACANTTTATCAAGTGTATCAAGGCATAAATTGGTTTACTATTTTGTTGATGAGTCCAATTTTCGATACTCGGCAGCCATTGAGTTGGCAAAGGCTTGAATTGGCGAAGGTACGTAGTGATGTGGTGACCACTTGACGAATTGCCTAGGATAAGCCTATTCTGTTTATGTAGTCAACATATTGAGATGCTGCTCTGCTGATAAATCAGGACAAGTTTAGGATTCAGGGTGTGTTCTCATATAAGCTTACCAAATCAAGCATATGCTACTGTCAATGTCAGATAAGGTTACAGTATATATATGACTTCCCGCAGGANTTATTGTCGCTGAACCTTGGCTATCATTAACTCACAATGTGGAGCACTTTGAAGCTCCCCGCGATTGCCGTGCTTTGTTTCGTACCATGGTGCAGTGGAATACGAGAATCGAAGCGGCAAGAGAATACAANCTGTTCCAAATATCGTACAGCAGCTTATTACGCCAACTGGTAAGTTTATTACCCAGATATNAACAGAAGCTAAATTTTAAGGGACATTTACCAGAGAAAATTCTTCCCCAAGGATTTACCAGTTGACCAGCTTACTCATGTACTATATGCCTTTGCAAATATCAACTCGATCACAGGACAAGTGTTAGATTCTCGTCAGATTAGCAGCTGTATTCGCTAATATCACTCCAGTTTCCTCTCCGATCTAGAGGCTGATACTTCCCAAGAGTGTGGCGAGCAGACTGCAGTTCAGACAGGAGCTCAGCTGTACGGATGTCTGGGACAATTGTATTCTATCAAAAAAAGTGGAAACTTGAAAGTCCTTCTTTCTATCGGTGGGGCGACATACTCTCAAAACTTTGCGGGCCCCGCTTCGTCCGAACAGGGTCGGACCTTATTCGCTTCCTCTGCGGTGGATCTCGTCAAGAACCTTGGACTTGACGGCCTGGATGTCAATTGGGAGTATCCTGTTGATGAAGTCGAGGCCGCCAACCTTGTGTCACTCCTGAAAGAGACTAGAAAACAACTGGACCAATATAGCAACTCTTTACGCACAAAGTATCACTTTGANCTTACATTCGCAGCGCCTGCAGGCCCTTCAAAATATCGAATATTAGACTTAGCAGCCATGGACCAATATCTCGACTTCTGGAACTTGATGGCGTATGATTACGCCGGAGGCTGGTTGGTGCCCAAGACTACCGGGCACCAAGCAAACCTATTCTCTGCCGGAGACGCCTCTACTCCTTTTGATACTAAGTCCAGTGTTGACTACTACACCTCTCACGGTGTGGCATCCAACAAAATTGTCCTAGGAATGCCCATTTACGGCCGGTCATTTACAAAGACTACAGGAATNGGGCATTCTTTCGGGGCCGTAGGGAATGGTACGTGGGAAAAGGGCGTTTATGACTACAAGTCTCTACCAATGGATGGCTCTTCTGAAATATACGATGAGAAGCTTGGCGCAAGCTACAGTTGGGATCCAACCAAGCAGGAACTGATCAGCTATGATACCGTGGAGGTTGGTCGGCAAAAGGCCCGATGGATCAAGAGTTCAAATCTAGGAGGTGTTATGTGGTGGGAAAGCAGTGCAGACAAGAAGGGAATGGATAGTCTGATTGAAAATGTAGTTCTGGAGCTAGGAGACTGCATTCGACACGCAGCGAATAATGTGGACTTCCCGGACTCTTCATACGACAACGTTCGCAACCCATTAGTGACTGCCTCTATCGGGTCAGAATATCCTTTGTCTAGCGAAACACAAAGGCATTCCGGCATAGTTTGCACAACAAAAGCACCCTTGGATGTCGGTACAGGTACTGCACTTATCTCGCTACCACTTTCATGGCTATCTTCGTTATCTTCAACACCTTCAACACCCTCATGCTCAACACCTTCATCATCTTCAACACATTCGACACCTTCAACACATTCGACACCTTCAACACCCTCATCCTCAATACATTCGACACCTTCCACACCCTCATCCTCAACACCTTCACCATCAACACATTCGACACCTTCAACAGATTCAACATCTCCAACAGAGTCAACATCAGGTTCANAAATCTGGGAATCAACTNCTTGTAGCTCTGAAGGTTCCATGCCATGTGAATCCCTTTCCACTCAAACGCTTGGTCGATCTATCGTTTACACGACCATAACCACGAATATTCCTATTGCCACGACAACCATAATAACCGTTGTCCTTGCCACGCGACGATGATCCTTGGTAGAAGATAATCATGAGGAAGCAAGCACCTGAAGAATTCTAGGATCTATCTTCACGTTTCTTATCATGATCGTTGGCCACTGGTGCTTGCCTGCGGCTGAGAAGCAATATAAATTGACAAGATTATGCTATGGAATCCAAGCCAACTTTCTCTCCTTCTGGTACTTGCACCAATTTCGCACCATGTGTCACCTTCAGATGGACCCTTGCTTGCAACCTGGCTTCATTTTCCTGAGCAATGGCACAGACTCTTCTCTCGATCTAATCTAGCGTCCCTTGACTACATCTGTGCTGCAGTCGGCCCAGGTTCATCCCTGCGAGCCTTCTAGAACAGTCTCAAGAGTCGCAGGGCTCCTTTAGGATGCTTACTGGCCCAGCCACCTAAATCGCTGATCAGATGGTCTTAGTCTAAATTTNCGTATACACTTAGATTTCATTTTCTGAATGAAGAATTTCCTTCACATTATCTTTTGGGAAGGCATATGCTCAAGTCGTGTGGATGGGTCTCGCGGTGTCGTTGTCAAAACAACGTATGCTTGAATCTGCGTATGCTTAATCTCTTTATTATGGATCCTTCGCCGTCGCTGTTATGGAAGCATATGCTCAAATTCTGTACGCCTAAATTGAGTCTGCATAAAAGGGTGCCCTACCATGGCCAATCCCGGGTGAATGTTCTTGAATACTTGTCACAATAGCAAACACTCTGCTCAAATATTGTATGCAGATTTACGTCTGTTCCATCAACACATGCGACAAGGGGGAGAGGGCTGTCAGCNCGTTTTCTGCAGACACAATTATAGGCACACGCAGATTAAGCATATGCCGCCGAGACAAGTGCCATAAAAAGGGTGGCNGTACGATCTTCGTGCTTTAAGCATATGCACCCAGGATAAACGACCGGNTGNTACTTCTGCGTAGNTTTGTTNAAGGCAGACTCAATTCTAGGCAACACAGACTTGGTTACATTGTCCCAGTGACGATTTTACCATAAAAAGGCTCCGAGGAAGTCTCTATCGCGTCATTGTGAGCATATGAATGTTTAAGGATATGCCCGCGAACCAGGCGGCAGGCGGTAGGGGACGCTGTTTGTGCCAGCCTAAATTTCAGTGTACGCAGATTTGAGCATATGCTCCTGGGACAAGGGGTGGGGTACAGCCTTTTTGATTTTTGGGCATATGCAGGTTTAAGCATATGCCCAGGACAAGCGCCGAGAAGGAGGTGGAGGTATGACCTTTTTTATTCTGGGANTGTGCAAATCTAAGCATATGCTCCTGAGATAAGGGGCGGGGTACAGCCGTTTGATTTTTGGGCATATGCAGATCTAAGCATATGCTCCTGTACAAGAGGCGGGGTACAGCCGTTTGATTTTTGGGCATATGCAGGTTTAAGCACGTGCCCCAGGACAAGCGCCGAGAAGGAGGTGGAGGTAATGACCTTTTTTAATTCTGGGAATATGCAATTTTAAGCATGTGCGGAAGGGGGTGGAAGTGGAACCCGTCGTCCTCCCTTGTCAACAGCAAGGCCATTATTCCAATCGANTGTCTGAATTTCTACAAAATTTCTCCATGAATTTCCTCAAAAGGTAAAGGCAGTGGACGAGGCCCACCTTCCGCTGCCTTCCGTACCCTAAGACAAGCGAGACAGGGGGTGGGGATATGACCTTTTGATTCTGGGAATATGCAAATTTATGCATATGCCCCCCGAGTCAATTTAGCGGATGTGGGTCGCCCTCGCCTACTGATCAGAGCCACTAGGAGGGTTAACCTGGCTAGCTCGCATGTATGATGATGAATAGTGTCCACACTACGATCATTCGAGAAATATTTCCTCGANGGGGTCCGCCGGCGTCGTTGTCACGACGAGATATGCTTCAATGCGCCTATATCTGGACCGACTTGCATGAAAGGCTGTACCCCATCTGCCTCCCAGTGCTTTTTGTCGAGGCCATATGCTTGAACTTACGTTTGCCCCCTCCTCCCAGCGCTTNTTTCGGGGACATATCCTCAAATCCACATATGCCTAGAANCAAGCGCTAAAAAGGATTTNNTTAGAAGAATTACTAGGCTTCACTTAAGGAGGGTATGTACCTAAATTTGCAATGCAAAACTGAGCCTGCACAAAAAACGCCGTATGCCAAAACCTCTTCCGGGCGCTTGTAAGGCAGCATATGCTTAGATTTGCGTAAACCTAATAGCAAGAACGCTGCACTCAACACAAGGGCATATGCTTAAAGTTGTATATTTCCAAAATCAAAAAGGTCATACCTCTGCCGCTGTAGCTTGTCCGGCGGCATATGCTTTAATATTCGTATGCTCAAAATCACGTCATATACGGGCGCATGAAAGTTGCGTGGTTGGCGCTGGGGCCCGCCGTTTGCAGAATTAATTCAAGAATTACGCAGATTTAAGCGTACGCCCCCGAGACANTCGTGACAAGACAAGCTAGGTGCTGAAAAGGGGGTATGGGTACAACCTTCTTGGATTGGGCATATGCAGATTTAAAGCATATGCCCCAAGAGANGCGAGGCAAGCGCCGGGAAGGGGGTGGGGGTATGCCCTTCTGGAGTTTGGGCATAAGCAGATTTAAGTCTATACATTCGAGGCAGGCAATGGCGGTAGCGGACCTTATTTCACAGAATTTTTCCAAGAATACGCAANTTTCAAGTACATGNCCCCGAGACAAGCATCACGAGGATGGCAAGGCCCTGCGGTTAAAATTGTACGCATGTGCAGATTAAGCATATGCCCCGGAACTAGCGAAGAAAAGTGCNGGCAAGGGGGTGGGGGCTTCTTGATCTTGGGCATACACAGCTTTAAGCATATGCCCCAAGACAACCGATTATAAAGAAATACCTTCCGCAAACTCAGTCTGAAGCATATGCAGAATTAAGTATATGCACCAATGATAAGCAACCCATTGATCTTCTCTGAAAAGTCTTAAGGAGAATCGGTTTCAAGTGGACGCAGATTTAGGGGTAAGCCCCTGTGACAAGTGTGCCGTAGAAAGACTTCGAGGAAATCCTTCTCGAGACTTGATTTTGAGTATACGAATATCTAAGCATGCCTCTAAGACAAGCGGTTGGGGACGCTGTTCTGCAGACTTGATTTACGATTACGTAGATCTAAGCATATGCCTCGAAACAAATCCTCGGGGAGTACGTGAANTGCAANTTTCTGNGCAAAGCCAAGTTCAAGCATACGCAGGTATGAGTATATGACGGCGGGAAAATCCTGCGAGCTGTTCTCTAGGTATACGCATGTTTGAGTAAATGCCTTCGTTAACGTAGAGGCCGAAAATATCCTTTACGTAAACTTAATTTCAGGCATCCGCAAATTAATTATATGCCTCANGNCAGATCNCGCGGCCAACAGCACGATCTGTTGCGTGACCCCTCTCAGGANTGATGGATTGAGGGGCAGCTATTGAGGGGCGAACTGTTCCGATGGTAATGCTAACTCACNCAACAATCAATCAGAGTTCTTCCTGCAAACTTTCAAGGAGTCACTTGTTCATGNTTACAGAAGGAGGCAAGTTGGTTTAATGCTGNAGCTTTCATGGGATAGTTGTAAATATTAAAACCNCCATCCTTTCAGAAAATGTGTGACGCTACCGGTTTTGTCCACGNATAAACGGGAGGTGGTGANCGTTCCTTGATCCCCATAAATGATGGGCGGTGACTAGACTCCGAAGCTAGTTCTACGCGGGGGGCTGGAGCCTCAAGAGGAGCGGTCCTTTCTTCGCTACCACATTGACAGTGATAATAGTGATGAANGTAATGGTGGACTTCTTGANGNGGTTGGCTGAGCTCGCCATGCCAGGTCGATGGAGAGGNAANATCCTGTCTTGGTNCCTCGAGGAATCTCCTGACGCAGCGGGAACAGACGCCAGGTCGGGGTACTTTACCAGGGACAAGAGGATGTCGNACCTGATANGACAGCGAGCGCGGTCTTCGACANGCGGCACAGATATGCTCCATTGTATGTATGTAGGTTCAGGAGCGCTAGAATTTTTAGCATGTCCTNATCGTCAGAAGCGGAAATGGGATATCTCACGTGTTTGGAGCGTTGATGATCGTTGCTCCTGCAGAGATAGCGGCAGCCCATTCTATAAGACTCTTGCAAATCGCATGGGGAATGATCCGGTAAGGTTATTCGCATATGTTCTAATGATCGGCACTTGAAGAGGTGTATGCCTCAACATCACGAAAAACCATCAAAAGTAGGATTATGCCTAAAATTTAACCACGCTCCAATATNACCTACCTACTCAGGTATCAGGTGTATATCCCATAGGTATAAGACCAACTAACTGCCTGCACAATGAAGTGAACATGTCATTTCTATCCTTTCTCTGAACAGCAGCTGGACTGCTTCGCTATGAAATCATGCAATCACAGCCATTGGCTTAGCCTGCACTCACACCACGGTGAAATCACCTTCACTCAGTCCGATCGCGCTGCCACACTCCTTCATAGTCTTCTTTATCTTGAATCTCAACGACCTTGTCTCTTTGTTCTTGTTGGAAATCGGTCNAAAGCGCGCGCGCTGAGAGAGTTAGCATCNGCGAGTATCGGAAAACGATCAGCTGGCAAAAGAGGCTACGGTGAAATTCACCTTCACCTTGATCCATCCGCTCCTTTCAGTGGTAGACCGATTTTGTTCGCAGATGGAGACTTCCCAATCCAANAAANCANCAAGCCCTCCACGTTTGGGAAGTGTCATGAGGTTACCAATNNACTTCTTCCACAACCAAGAGAGAGCTTACCGAGCNANACCTTACAGGCGGCTGCAGATAACGTCTATCTTCGGCTCCTGTTTCCTTTCACCGACGTCTTCTGCTTTTTTGCCCTCGACCTAGGGGGTCTACAACCTATCGCTCGCAGGCTTGCCGCCTGGCTAGACAGCAGCCGCCCTCTGACCTTGCCAGTGTTCGTGCCACCACAGATTATTATCGTAACAGAAACGTCAACGCCAGAGTTACAAGAATCACAGCTCNNNGAGCNCTTCCTCCGATTACTCGCTCATGANACCAGGANAGATCCCTCGACATGTTTCGCGGCTATCCGCGTGGTTGCCCTGCTCCCAGACGGGCACATCTCGCCAGCGGCCCGCCATAGAAAGCTGAAAGAATCGTTGATGCATGCCTCTGACCAGGTACGACTGCAAAGACTTGAGATGAGTATGCTTTTCTCAGCACAGCATTTCGCCACTTTCTTGAGGGAAGCTTGCTCTTACTTTGTAGAGGCTTCTAGCGAGCCCTTTGATTTCATTAGAGCATCGCGTGTAGTCAACCCGCCAGCGCTGGATCTCAAAGAGCATCTGACTAACTTCTTAACTAAAATCAACACCATTGAGGAACTCAANAAATTCGCTGTCCCTCTCATTGCTTCTAGCTTGTTGCTGGATGGTTACCATCCGGACACGCATCGTGAGTTCAGTGCCAGAAGGGTGATTGATCTNACGAGNATGCAGTCTTCCGNCCTCGAGACGTTTTCCGATTGCTNTACAAAGACGCTTGCCTCCGAGCATGCAGNGATGGCNTACACTTACAAGACCCAGCAATTTTGGTTTTACCCTCCGGATCGGTGAGAATGATCGAGGATAGTTTCTCGGAGCTTTTTGTGACGCTCAGCTCGCGACCAACCAATATAGCAGCAGATCTCCACCAAAAGTTTTTCCTCGAGCTGCACCACGACTGGAAGGCATTCCAATTGGACAACACCTGCCTTGTCTGCTTACGCAGAACGCCTCGGTACCGCCTACCGTGCGGGCACTGCATCTGTCTTAATTGCGTTCGAGATTTTGGGACACTGGATGAACACGACCCATGGCTGTACCAATTGGAGAGCTGCGTCTTCTGTGATATTAGCACGTCGGGCATGGTCATCAAGGATCTTCCCCCAACGGCTGGCCTTCGGCTCTTGACATTCGATGGGGGTGGGGTGAGAGGTCTCGCTACTCTACAGTACCTGCAGTGTCTTCAGGAAGAGATTGGCCTACCTTACCCAGTTCAGGAGAATTTCGATGTTGTCTTTGGCACAAGTATCGGCAAGCAAACCTCTACCTCCCAAGGCTTCGCAGCTAAGTACTTTCAGGTGGAATCATTGCGATAGGGCTATCAATATGCGGCTGGACAATCGAGCAAGCCACAGAAAACCTCGAGCGCTATGCAGAGTTAGCATTTCAACCTCGCTCAAGTTGGAACACGGACATCCCACTGGTCTCGCAATTCTTACAAGTGATTGACTTCATAGTTTCATACCTCGCAGACAGCCGCTACTCGGCAGACAACCTGGAAGCGGCCTTACGAGAAGCATTTGGTAGCAACCGGACCATGTTGGACTATTCGAATGCCACCAGAACCGGGACATGCGTCGGCTTACCGGTCACAACCATCCGCGACACGTCGATATGTGTCTTTACGAACTACAACGGAGTTGGGACGAGGAGTCGCAATTGCGGTATGGTCCACCCGTGGGGTTTGTGTATCAACTGATAATAGTAGGCTACCACGTTTTCGGTCCAAGCGATGGCTCATCGCGTGTCCCCCTGTGGGAGATGTGAGTTTTTCCATTAGATGTGGACTAGGCTGACCCAAAAACAGCGCCCGCTGTGGATCTGCGGCACCTTTGTGAGTAATTCCCCTCAACGACATGTTCTCAAAGCTGACGCAACAGTTATTTCAAACCGAAGCACATAACCGGACTGGGGACTTTCCAAGACGGCGGCCTGCGGGAGAATAATCCAGGAAATCTTGCCTTGGAAGAGGCGGCAGTCATATATCCTTCCATTGACGAACCAAGTCTTGTGGTGTCACTAGGAACAGGATCCTCACGCCCCAGTGATATCCCACGCATGTCGCCGTCTCGCGGTATCCTTCAGGATGGCTTTATCGCAAGATTACTGCGCGCATTCAAATTGTCTTTTGGTAGTATTCGTGGTCATAAATTCCGTAGCCGTCGACGCGAGGGCCGTAAAGAGCAATACTTCCGCTTTGACATGGAGTTTGATGGCCCGGAGCCTGCCTTGGACGACACGACCAAGATGCAAGAACTGAAATCGGCCGCTCGAGCTGCTATTCATGGATCTAAGGAGCTGAAACGACTTGCACGTTGTATTGTGGCGGAGTTGTTTGTTTTTGTGCTGGACCATGATCCGCTGAAGGAGAATGGAAAATATCTTTGCACAGGGCGAATACTGTGTCGTCGGCGTGCTAATCACCACGCGTTCAATAGCCTGATGGAGCAGCTATCCAAAAAGTCGATCAAATTCTTCGTCGAAGGTCGTCCATTAGAAGGCTTGATCGACAATTCATGGTTGGATCCGAAGGGAAACTTCAGCAAAAGAGTCTCTATAGAGCTTGTCGACAGGCGATCTACTTTTACTATTCAATTGCGGGAAGGAAACATGGATCCTTGCAGTATCAGCGGCTCTCCATTTACAATCAATGGGCTTGTAGCAGCCCAAGAGTTGAGCGCACCCTTCGGAACATCGAATCATCGGAAGCGGATGAGGGTAGACTCATCCGATGTTTTGTGCAGGAAGCGTCAGCGTGTGAGAGCTTGAGGGTCACGATGTAAATTCGACGTACGTATCTCTGGTTCTGATCTCCGGTCGTCAGTTGTTCTTGTTTGTTTTGCTTATGTCAGCAAGGGCTCGCGTATTCGCCTGCGCGC
>NYXK01000081.1 GCA_002685535.1 Deltaproteobacteria bacterium | reverse complement strand
ACCCCTTCCTCGCCAGCTCAACTTTCCGCGCCGCTTCTCCAGCTTTGAATCCTCCCTTACTGATACAGACTGCCTTGCCATCGCCAAGCTCAAACTTCTCCTCGAAGGTAGGGTGTGGACAAGGGCAGTGATGCGCGAAGTGTACGCATGCTAGGGTGTCGGGACATAGGTAATTCGAGCAGTGTGCTATTTTCGAAATTAGCATCTTCCCTCTCATGACTTCCAATATTATGTGTAAAGTGAAAGTAGAACCAATGGGCTACATTAAGCCAGCTGCAGCCAGGAAAAGAGTGGCATACCATTCTCAAAGTTCTGCTGGTACCAATTCGAATCGCTGGGTACGTTCTGCGGCTCTTGATGTCTTTGCTGTTGTTGTTGTCCTTGTCCGTTGAACATCTGCTCGAAGAATTGGAATTGAGCATTTGCGACTGAGAGGAAGAGGAGCGTTGCAGAGAGGAGGGAGAGGAGTAGCCGTGTCATGTTTGCGCCTGGTATCGTACTGCGGCGAAACGTTCAGTAGCGAGATCGTATGAAGAATTTCAGCGTCTATTTCTCTCGTGGAAAGATTGTACGAAATTTGGAAATGGCTCAGTGAAGCGTTCGTAGAGAAGTAGTGGATGACATCGAGGGGTGGTCGAACTGGCCAAATAGCTCTAAAGCCTACCCCTGTCACTCCGCACGTGAATCCGGCATCCTTGCAAGTCCTTTTTATTCAACATCGACGACGGCAGAGCAGAGCAGTCCAATACCACCGCNATGCTGCTCTCACGATTACAGCCACCGCTGCGGGCGGCTCTCACGTCAATCGCGAGATCTGCTACGGGAGGGACACAGACAACGTGTCTGAATGAGGCGTTTGCACAGTTGGCGATTCGACCAAGGCCAGGGACTGCGGGTGGTGTTAGATGGGCTTCCCATAAAGCACAAGGAGCTGTGAATAAGGCGAAAGATGGACCAGGAAAGAGATTGGGTGCAAAGAAATCTGGAGGTGAGCTTATCAGGACCTTCGTCGTTGGACTGAACGAGTGGTACGGGTTGGCAATTGCAATGCTGACCAGAATAAATAGAACAATATGTCATCCCAGGCAACATCATCTTCCGCCAACGNGGTACACATTGGTTTCCCGGTGAGAACTGCGCCATGGGCCGCGATCACACCATCTACGCCACGCATCACGGCTATGTGAAATACTACAAAGATCCCGAGAAGAATCCCAAGCGCCAGTACATCGGTGTCGTGTTCGAGCGCGATCAGGTCCTTCCCCTACCACGGAATAGTATGCGTCGTCGTCGTCTCAATATGACTGCCACGAAGATGGAGACTCCGCCTGAAATCACGAACGAGGTACACGTACGTACAGATCTTGTAATGGAGGGCGACAGCAGTGTGCCGGTCAGTGTGAAGCNGACGAAGGTCAAGCAGAGGAAGGGAGAGGAGGGAAGAGAGTTGAAGTTACGGCCAGGATATATGTACCGTGAGGCGAATTGGGAAATTGGGAGAGCGGCCGAGAGGGCGAAGATAAAGGTTAGGGAGTTTACACCGAGGGACCGGTGGACGGCCTGGAGGAAGGCGGGGATCAGGAAGGCGAAGAATGCGGAGAAGAGGAGTTTGGGCAGAAAGATTAGGTAAAGGGTGAGTTTGTATGATATGGTTGTACCTACGAGTGTATAAGATTGGATGTCACGGCTTCCATTACCGGTCGAATATGTATAGCAATCATCGAGTTCAGAAGCTCAATTCAGCTTTACCTCCTACGTCCCAGTTCTTCGCCATCAAGAAATCTCCAGCTTACTTTGCATAGCTTACCATATTTCATGAAACATGAGCCACAATTATTACATACCGCGTTGCCCATGGGAGGCTATCAAGGTATCTCGCGGTAAGACTTCCATCCGCACAGCCCAGGACCGTACGAAACTCGCCCNCCGCGAAAATATTNTTTTAGATCTTTCACTGGCTTTTACGCTGGGCTAGCAGGTTCGAGATGGGATCGGTAGAATCAGAGGACCATTGAAGGTATGGAGAAACTGTAAGCAGCATGTTTAATTGGACTCATGACAGTTCATTAAGGACTCTGACCTACATACATGAATTTAGGTTGGATCCGAAGCAGGGTGTTATAAAATGCTAACCAAATTGAGACCGGAAGAAAAGTACTCTGTACCAAGGCATGCAGATGAATGCCCTTTCAGTCTGCCGTCCTGGATGAATCGACGATTGACTCACTCCTCCATACTCTTTCCAATCTTGTCAAACTCCTCTCTCCACTTCACGACCTTCTCCTTTCTCTTGAATGGATCAGCATTCAAAGTCTCGCAATCCACTACTACACTCTTCCCAAGCATTACACTCCCAGTAGTCAACAGAAGCTCCTCCTTGCCACATGAGCTCGTCAATCCCGGTCCATGAGCAGTGGCATCATGTTCATCGGCGAAGATCTGCACCGNAATCTTCCTCCCAGGTTCGAAGAAGAACGATGAGCTAGCTTCCAACTCCGCGTTTGTCGGGAAAGGCTGCATACTTTCCTCGTGGACATTGTTGAGGCAGAGGATCGGCCCACGGGCAAGCTGCTCGTCGGTCAAAGGCTTGTCGAGCTCAAGCTTGATACATTCAGCTGAGAATTGAGCATTGGGAGCTCGTAGTAACATATGGTCGATGTGTTGCTCTGTGCTTGTACCGTAGAGGTAGAATGACATGTACTCAGACGGGTAAGCATGATCGAGGTACGCGGAATTGAGAGGTCGGCTTTTGACGACATGTTTGATGGTTACGGTTAGATTCTTCAGCACTAGTCCTCTGATGGTCGTTAGACTAGCGAGTATGAATTTGAGTAGAGAACTTACACATCTGTCGAGCGTATAGAAGCTTTGAAGTGCGAATTAGGCTTCAATAGCTTAGGAAGTTGGATGGGCATTTGCGTGACGAGTGTCAGCTGTTCCTCCGGGCTGGCATTCTTCAACAAGAAGTATTCGCGTTTGCTCCTAGCGTCAAGGTCGATCTCGACGATGAGTTGTTGGCGGTGATTGGCGATGTGGAATGAAGGCACATGGAGCATGAAGAGCTTCTCTTTGCCTTGGAGGAGGAATTTGTGGTTTGTTGGCGCGGCAGAATTCCGTTCCTGGCAGATCTGTATACTTGTCAGTTTCGAGTCCGGAAAAAGCTAGGAAATTTTCAAACCGACCTTGACTTCTTCTTCCACTACGCCTCTGAAGATCTGAGCCAGGTTCCCGAGAAAATTTCTCTCGGTTGGAAAGGGATTCATGACAACGTTCCGCAGCACCATCAAATCGAGATCGTCTTTTCGAAGGCCAAGACGACGCTTGAAGTTGGTAGCACACTCGTCGTAGAGCTCTTTGCTGAACTCAGTGGAGGTCAACACGAATGGAATGGCCGAAGGCTCATCTTCAGGAGAATCAACAGAGAGTCTTTCGACAACTCTTCTCATCAAATAATTCGCTTCTTCGACATCTGTATTCCAAGCGCCATCTTTACCTGGAGTAAGGCGGAAGTTGAGCGAGAATGCGTTGATGTTCAAGTCGGAACCGAGCGCCCGGAGGAGAGTCAATGCTTTCTCCTCTTCAGGTTTGCCCACGTCTGAAGCCAGGATTTGTGCATTCGATTTGGACACAATCGTGTCTCGGATTCGTTGCTTCTCTTCTTCGACTTTGGCTGTTGTGGAGCCAGGCTTCAATTCCGAGGGAAGCATGTTCAGGGGAACGACCCTGAAGTCGTCTTTGTCGAGCGCTGTCATGGCAGCCCACTCAGCAGCGAACTATCATGTGAGTCTCAGCCTAAGTCGCGAAGAAGCTTGAGGACTTTATGCTTACTCTGCTGCAGGTGAAGGTCACCTCCCCAAGAAGCGCTCCATAGCCTTCAGGCCCCATTCCGATACATTTGTTGGACAGCCATGTTGACATTGCGGCAGCTCCTGGCTTACTATTCCCTAAACATCAGCCCTCGTATCGAAGTATGTTCCTCATACTGTTCGCTTACCTCCCTTCGACGCCGTAGATACCCATACTTGTGACAGCTCCTCTGGAGAGATACGGACTTGTCCATGTGACAAGATATCTCATTCTCTCATCTCGATAGCATAAGCCACCAGCTGGATATGGTATGTATCCCGCTTTGTGCGGATCAACAGTGATCGAATCTGCGAAGCGGAGAGCAAATAGGTCTTCTTGAGTTTCGGTTCTCAAAGCCGAATCGGGAACCACACCTTCTCCAACCTGATCATCGGCATCGCCAATTGTGAGTTTCGCATTGTCACCAGGCTGATACTCAGTGGGAAGCATGGATGCAAAATACCCTCCCCAAGCAGCGTCGGCATGAACGAGGAAGGACAACCCACGAGCTTGGAATTTCTTCCGCATAGCTAATACTTCACTCAAGCGGTCAACACAGCCTTCTTCTGTTGAGCCAATAATGGCAACAACAGCATAGACCGCTTGCTTGTTTGCGAGACTCTCCTCCAGAAGCTCTTCCAACTTGTCGAGCCGAAGTCGTGCCCCGTGATCTACGGGGACTCCAATCACATGTTGAGCTCCGATTCCTGCGATGGCTTTGTCGTGTCAGTATCTCGCCTTTTCTTTGTGGTCCATGATAGGCATACCTGCTCCTTTCGGCCAAGAGTAGTGCCGAGTATTGGAAAGAAAGTACTGCGGGGGCTTGAGATCGAATTCTCGCTCGAGTACATCTTTTCCAGTCTGTTGGATGCTGTACTCCAGCAACACCTTCTCCATGTATTTGGGAGATACTCCATATTCCCTGGCAAAGCGATCAGGAATATCCAATATATCCTTGGGCTTGAGATTCGAAAGTTCCCAGAAAGTCACTTCGGTGAAAAGCTTCCTTTCGCCTACACATGTATCGATCAGGAAGGAATCTGCCACGAAATGAAGAAGACCATTTGGTTGCAGGGCTTTAAAGATTGAGAAAGGGTAGAATTTGAGGTTTCGAGCTGTTGGTAGGTCAGGATTAGTAAATGCATATATATTTCTCCCGAATTCAACTGCTCTTACCGACCCTGAGACGATTAGCGGAAGTTATGTCGAGGCAAGTAGAAAGAAAGGTCACTCACCAAATGCTCTCCAGATTTGCTACTGTACCACCACAAGTAATATGCCCCCATCCAACAGGTCGATTCAATTTGGATGTATCAATATTGTATCCAAACATCTGGCACAATTGTTCGCCGGCTTCAATTTCAGCAACGGTCGTCAAAGGACTAGCTTCGATGGCAACATTGTTGGGGTTGTAGATCATGGTCATGAAGTATCCGAGGAGAGCTGGCATACTCATGTCCATGCACATGTGTGCTTGGTATCGAGGTGACCAGAAAGGTAGGGAATGCTTGCCGAGTAGATGAGCGGCCTTGATGACAGCGTTGGGAACTCGTTTCTTGCATGCCTGGAAGGTTTGCGACTCTCGAGTCGTGTTGGTGATGAAGACCTTCAATTTGTCAGATGTCAGTAACAATGATTGCTGGACAGGCATTGAAGCTCAGTACAACGGAAAACCTACTCCATCATCGGGGAAGTAGTTCGCTCTGGCTTTTTGGAGCTCATTGAGGATAGAATCAATGTTGTCTTTGAAATCACCAAGGTTCTCTGCTTGTGGGCCAATGAAGTACGAGCTGATGGCTTGATGAGACTTGTCTTCCAGAACGCCACTGGCTTTTACTGGATCTTCAGTGATAGGCATGTTTGAGTTCTTTGATCAAGTTTTTGACGCAGGAGCAAGAGCAAAATCCTTGGGTGCTGATCACCAGAGGGCTTCTGTGGGGATGTTTATATTCAGCCCTCAGATCGTGAGACCGCGGAGGTGCAACCTTTCACATGCTGTGTACTCTTCAACAACATACGATTCAGGACAATAAAACGCCTTCAAAATGCACCTCTATGTCACCACTATAGCGTATCTCGGGAGGACGGTGCAGCCGGCAAATTATCTCCTTCGAATGCATGGAACTGCTCTCGGCGCATCTCAAGTGGCGTGTTCTTGCTCATAATATTGAGCCCTAAAATATCTTTTTAAAATAGGTNATCATCTCTGCATGGTACACCGATATAGTNAGAGACGTGTATGTGGATTCATGATGTTTGTAGTGAGTCGCTCAACTTGAGAGGTTCCGATGGAGCTATTAATATCATGGGAGAGGGACGAACGCGAAGTCTCTCATACACTCAAGACCGTAGCAGCCTCAGCGCCGGTCCCCTTCAGTTCATTTTACCTGTGGAAGTCGATTGAAATTATCCACCATCAGATATCAACGGTACTTTCTGTTTCGCGTTCTAAATAGCGAGCGGACTTCCACAGTTGTTTCTCCGTGATCGTGTCACACATCGATGTGCAGAGGGTAACACAACGCAACACTTTCATGACACATCGGCGACCTAATAGGCATCTCTGCATACATTAATTCTTAACTTCGTGGGGTTGTCAGGCAGTCCCAATATCACGAGAGACTAAACAGCCAAAAAAGACATCTCTTTCTTTTGGATGTCTTCGGTTTCTGAAGTCTGTTGGAAAACTTGACCATTCGTAAACCCTGAAGACATTTTTTGACATGTGGCACTTCTATCTTTTGCCTAAAAAGAGATGTATTTGAGTGTACTGGAGTTCCCAAGGAGAATTTAAGAGTTCTTCCACAATCACAAGTACGCTAAGCTAGTGTCTCAACTAGGCGCCGCTTCCACGAAAGCACTCCACACTGAGAACCTTGCTCAAACTAACATCATCCTCATCTTCTCTGTATATGACCTGTCCATCTGCTTTCGAACAGCCAGTCTGCTTGTAAAGATGGCAGCTCTTGACTTCATCTCCCAACTTCAAGGACTTGATCTTCGTTTGAAACTCTTCGGGTATGCCATAACATGTCGAGTACATCCCACTGAAAGTGGTTTTAGTGCCACTGTAATCGTCGGAAGAGTATACTGTCAAGAGGATGCTGTGTTTACTGATCAGCACATGTAGCTAATGAGGGTCAAAGTCTGTTACTGCGTGTCTGCCGTGGAGATGAGCTCGGTTGGAGCTGCTAGGCTTGGCGCGACGATCAAAGAGAGGGTTAGAAGCGATGCCAAGACGGAGGTAGAGATGTGCATGACTCAGAGATCACAATTGACATGTGCTAGTAAGATATTTCTGTCGCGATTTGCAATGTTGGAGTCGAACTTCGAAAATATCGTGGAAGTACCCTGGTTTGTTATTCAGCCCAGCCCGTTATCTCTTCCCGCTATTTGCCTACGCATTGCTGTCACTATACTATATAATGACATATCAAAAAATACAGTGGCGCAGTGTCCCTCCTTGTGTTTGTATGCAGCACTGAAGATGTATACACTGCGCTCACCCGAGATCACATGGCCCCGAAAAGGGGCGAATACTATAAGCGAGGATTGTAAACAGGGTTTATGTCCCTGATCATGTCGTGCGAGAAGTACAGACAACTCATCAAGGAGCATGATGTTTGTGCAAGAGCAAAGCATCTACTACTTCTTCTCGGAATCTTATTGTTACGATTTGCACGATGAACAAAGACAGTAACACCAGAAAGCGGGGTAATTCTGGCGTGGGAGGACGAGGCCAGGGCTGCCCAATCAACAGGTGTTTTGGTGAATCATCTCAAGTGCCATCACAACCCACGAGCCAAACGCTATTTCATTTGTGTGTTCATCACTTCGTCATACAAATTTTCAAATACCACTGTCTTATATCAGTCAAATGTTTGCTTTCCCCCGACATTTACTCAACTGAGAGCAAGGGCACGCAAANATAAAATTTGCAGTGTTCGTGTGAAAGATTGTTGGGAAATAGGATTAAAATTTCGTTGTGTGCTTATCGAATAACTTTTGACATACCTGAAGGAAGTACAGTGTAGATCAGAGAGAATAGAACGAAGTCCGAACCTAAGTGGCGGATGGTGACGATTTGCTCGTGCCAGATATAACCACCGCACAACGTTGGTCATACTGATATCGGAGTCATGAGATGAGAACAGAACAGCTACTACAGCAAGTCGAAGCTATCTCTAAGCTGATGGCTCCCCCCATCAAATCAACTCGTACAGCTCCGATCAAGGATGCTCTCATNTTTGACAAGTGGCCTGTATATACTGCGGCATTAACTATATATCTATCGGGTTCCAGTTTCCTGGACAACGAATGCTCCTTACACTATTAGATCCATTGAATCCACAACATACCCCACTAGTTACTCCTCATTCACAAAGAACGTGTCATCGCCGAGTGGTCTCCACCTGATTGACAAGAAAAGCTAGCGCCTCCGGCACCCTCGCAACATACCCAATATGCGGATAAGTGATGGTCAAGTTTCCCGCACAGATCACATCTCCCTCATTACATATGATTAGAGTTTTCGCCTTGGAGAAATTTGGAATGCGTCCATTGTCCTGCAGGTTCTGTGTATCGCCATACATAACGACCCCCGATATCAGGTTCATGACTTTCTTGGGTAGGTTCTCGATTGCTCGATGAGTGAGGGCTGCGCCTTGACTGTTGGGCTGTTAGCGAGATTTCAAGAGAAAAAGGGGAGAAACTCAGCAGTAGGCGTCGGATTGATGTACCTATATGCTCCCACTAGAAGGGAAGAATTTGGACATTTGGTTGCTGCATCGATCAGGAGTGCTTTCATCGCCAGCGCNTCCACTGGATCGGCACNGCCCGGCAGATNATTGGTGGTCACCAGAGCCGCATAGTCTAGTCCCTCGATTGCGATGTAGATAATTGGTGGTCACCAGAGCCGCATAGTCTAGTCCCTCGATTGCGATGTTACTGCAGCCATACGTATCTTGTAGGCCTTGTGCTGTAGGTGGACCAGGACTGTATGTAGCATTGCCCTTTTTCTTGATTAGATCGATCGAGGTTCGGATGGTCAAGGAGGACGAATGTTACCATGTTGAATGTTTCGGTTGATCCACGAGCATAAAAGAAGATTATGGGTTTGCATCCACCGAGACTGTATTCATGTTCGACTGTTCCTACTGGCTCGCATTGGCGAGCAGAAAGAGGTGATGCGGTAACGAGGCTAGCGAGGAAGACAACAATCGAAGCGACTGCCAAGATCGACATGTTGACAAATCACTCGCTGTGTATGAGATATCAACCCAAAGGCAAGGGTTCTTGAACGGATATACCCGGGCGTTCAAAATCCTGATATCTCGAAAAGATATTCAATACTGGATGTTCATTATGCTGAAGGGAAACCAGACTTCTTTCTATACCTGAGTCCAAATACCATCTCAACACGCCGCTGTGCACGTCAAACGCATTTGGCAGATTGCACAGAATTCCACCTGCACAGATCGTCCAGTCGCAACCCAGGAAATTCTGTTTTGCTTTTTTGAGGCTCCACTCTCCCGAGCGTCTGGGTGGACAGGCTTGGCGCGCACTTGCTAATGGCCCAAAGAGTACCGATCACCGTGTTGCGCCACGGTATACCTCTTATCAACCGGTGCCAAACCAGTTCTGTTCTTTTGATAACTGTTTTTAGCTGTGCGTCCGAGCGTCTGTTGGTTCTCGTCTTCGTCGAAGATAAGAATTCTATTTATGTTTGAGGAGCTGCATTTATTGACTGCATGTCACTTACTACACATGAGCGATCATATTTGTGCTTGAGAATATGCTCGAAATTAGATACAAAAGATTGATCGATTCTAACAATACAGAGCCTGAAAGTAAGGTGGCAGAAAGCCAATTCTCCACGACTCCTTTCCAAATCCAGCTCTCCTGTCGGAACGCAACACCCAGTCATCGTTCAATCGCACTGCTCTCTAACAGTCACAATTGCACCCATCACAATCACAGCTATCGTTATGCCCACATTTTCCCCCGGGGACTTTCTTGCAACCATTGCCGGCTTCTTCGCTGGTTGATGAGTTCTGTTCCGCATAAAGGATCAGTATCTCTGCTGCCCTTTCACAGTNTCCGAGATATCTATGCAAGCCAACATAGAAGTAGACTTTTAGACTTACGCGAGACTCTGTGGAGGTAAACCAAACAGATGGGGGCCATATGCCATTGATTGCTTGGTCTTAGGTTGATCTGTTGTCGAATATGCGGTATATCTGGAAGGGGAAGGGCGTGAGATCGAATTCGGAGGTAAGTTATAGCCCAAGGGTGTGTGTTGTTAGGCTGAGGTGTTAGAGGTTCGGGAGGAGTTATTGCCCATTGGTGGGTGTTATTGGGTTTGGGAGGCTCAGTTCCACGTTTGCTGGCACCTGAGTATTCTGAAGGAGCATTCATTACGCTGCGAATGATTCTTTTCTAAGTGCTTGCGTGCTTGTTTAAATTCGGGATCTCCTTATTCCGACTTGCTGAAGGGAAAGTCGCATTAGATTGAATATTCGCTGCGTGAGATGCAGTTCGGTTCAGGAATAAATGACTCTGCGAACGACATATAGAATATCCAGTAACAGACTTTCGGGCATCGTAAACATGATTTTCACCTGTGGCAATATTGATCAGCTGACTTTGCAACAACCTCCCTTTTTAAGCGAGGGCGTTCTTCACGATATAAAATAAACGGCGCCACCGAAATGCAGTCTCACTCGTATATCTTCAATCTATCAATCTATATCAATTACGCATATTATGATGATCTTATCCTCACTGGCTATCGAATACACTTCAGACACATGTTTGTTTACTCCAGTGTAAATTTCTTGGTTAATTAAGCGAGCTCTGAACAAATCAGGTCTTGGACGCGAGACACTTGACAGGGTGGGGCATTTGACATGACGAGAACTCTCAAGACCTGTCATAGGTGTCTCCTACATGTGGTGACTCAACCATTCCAGTCTATCACTGAAGGAGATTCGCGGTGGGCATCATACGAGCTTGTTGGAATCCTTCGCAAGTTTCCTAGGTCATGTCACGATCCGTGTTTGGAAGGGAAAGTGCTAATTGACTATCCTAATTAAGCAAAGTCTCCATGTTACTTCAGTTACATGAAGGGCTGCCGCAATGGTCCACCGCTTCTGCCGTTGCTGCTCAGCAGGTGCCTGGGAAGCTACTTCAGTGATCTCCCGATGCAATTACTTATTCTTCGAAAGAGCAAAACATAGTCTTGATAGGCAAACTTCCCGTCCCCGGGACAAATCGCGTCGACTCCTGAATCTCCAGCAGAACATTTCCATGGCACGCCATATCCGGATAGAACTTGCACGATCGAAACTCGGGGCTCATCTCGATGGAGTGGAAGGAATATTCTTCTGGTTCTTGGAGGGGCACACAGTCCCATGTTCCAGGGTAGTAAGATATATCGCTCACCGGACTATTGTAGTCTGGGTAGAGGTAGAGCTTGACACTGAGGTGGTAGAGTTAGTAAAGAGCACATCTTGGTTGAGGTATGGAATCTGACCTAGGGACAAAATTATTGGATATTGCAGGCGTCAACGACTTGGTTGAAGGACTGATTCTATTAGTCTAGGTCATTCTCTTCTGGGCCGCCAAAAGACAAACTCTTCTGTCGCCCAAGCGGAATAGTCTGTTGAGCATTTGATGCTTTTGAGACCTAAGCGACTGGGTGGAAGCAACTCAGTCGTGGAGAATATCTCGTTAAAGATCGGGCCTTCACAATCAGGCTGCTCAAAAGTGATACAGATCTTTAGAGCATTGCCTATTGCGATTGAACGGAAGGCGGTCTCTGTGTGGCTTGTTAAAAGGCGGCAAGCTGGGCTTCCCGGCAAAAGTTCCATGATGCTTGAGGGCCCGGAGAGCCGCGGGAGAATGAATACTTCGATCCTGTTTTTAGGCAGTCAGTTAAAACTGGATATGAGTTAAGGGTTGACATAGACGCACTCGAAAGGTGAAAGCATTGTCTTGAGGGCAGTGGCGAACTCCGAAGCGTGTGGTTGAGGATCGAGACTAAATTCCTTGTCAGTGGAAGCTACGAAGGACCTATGGGCAGCACCATGTACACACTGTCAGAAGGCGATATGGAGCCCGCATGAGCGAGCGCTGATTCCAGCCGTTTCTCGTAAAGCTTACATTTGAAAGACACAAAATCCATGCCCTCGGGAAACAAGAAGTCGTATTCTCCAGCAGGAAGCTGATGGACTTCATCCGACTCATCCTCGGCCTCGCAGTTCTCCTGGGGGAAGAACGTGCAGTACCAGATTTTAGGCTCGAGTTTCGCCGACACCACGTAGTTCATGAGGGTCTTCGGTAGGTTGTAGCACTTGTCGTCAATCACCTGGTAGCGTTTCTTGTCGCCTTTGAAGTCGACATCGTTCCAGAAGAGAACCCTATCAACGGATATCAGTCCTGATGATCAGTGAGGACTCTGCAAGTACATACTTAGCCGTCTCATTATATTTCGGTCGTGCTATGGCATCGCTGGAGAAGGTTGTGGATGTTGATACTAGGCCGTTATCCGAGGACTGGGCAGTCCTCAGTGGATTCTCGAGGGAAGGGGGCAACACAGCTACCAAGGGTAGCAAAGCACGTAGGAACTGCATCTTAATAAATATTCGCTTATGAGTTTGCTTTAAGCGAACGAGCGATAATCTGGCGGTCGCAAGAGTCGATGTATTATAGTTTATTCGACCTTTGATGCTGAGGGACACTCGGGAGGTGAGGTGGCTGGCTGGCTAACTGGACACAAGAATTCATCTTTTACACAAATGGAAACAGGTGTAACTGCTGGTCCTCCTTAATGAATGATTAGAGCCATAAAACAAAGAGCACACACCACAGCCTCAGGTTCTTGTACGCCAGCAATATCCACAAGTCGAATGATCTGCAAACTTGAGGACGAAGTAAAGTCTTTTCTCAGCGCCGAAGTCCTGTTCCTCGTCCTCGGGAGCAGTGTGACATGGTACGGCATCAAGTATCACCACTTGGCAGGGGACGACCCGATCTGGGTCATTGTGTTCGACTTTACGGAAGACTTTCATGATGATCCGGGCCTTATTATAGATGAACTTGTCGATACCTGCCGAGGAATTGATAGCACCGCTAAAGGATTTGTGCGAAAGAGTGTACAAAGCCATTAACGTAACTTCCGTGTCGCAAGCAAGACCAAAAGAAAATGAATCTGGAAGGTTTAGGCGATCCGGTGTAATACTAGAGAAGAACCAAATGACCGAGGGTGTTAAAGTACTTCAAGGTATGCAGAATGACGCAGAATCATGACGGCATGAACGACCAGATTAATTCTCCCGTCGGGCAGANTTTGGTGAGATAGAAGCTTGTACGTTTTGATGTTTCGAGAAGGGAATATTGAGATCGAGGTAAGACGAAATGCAGTATCTCTGAATATACAGACTCCATCGAAGCTTTGAAGGAGCGGACTGGCCGTTTTGGGGAATAGGACGACAGAACTGAATTCTTCCCAGACCTGAGAAAACTGGTTTGTACCTTCCAGGTCTACCCGCTTAATGGGCAAGAAAAATATTTAAACAAGGAAAGAACGATGACAATTGACGATGCGCACAGATCCGGAGACACGGAATGGAAACTTATAGAAACAGTTTATTTGGATGAAGTAGATGCTACATTGACGATGCATTAAGTGTTGCCAGTCGAAAGTCTCCTCGCTGTCTGACTGAGCAGCGTGCTGGTCGCAGATATCCAGACTAGGAAGGCACGTGTGGAGCCCGAAATTGTGAAGACGGGTATGTGAAATCAGGGAGACTCTTCGCCTCACGACGAGCATATGTATAAGACTTCATAAACAGAAGCCATTGTGCTTTATGAGATCCCGGGGCACTGATTTTTGGGAATAGTTACCCCGCATTCGACTCAGCACATAGGAATCTGGTCCCCGGTCAATACAAATAGCACTCATCACTGCCGCTTGTATCAATGACCTCAAGAGTCAACTCCGAATAAAATAACCTTTCTATTAGAGGAAAAGTTCCGAGTCCTATCCTGATACCATAAGCACGTCGGGATTATATCTCCATAAGCGTCAAAGTACAATCCGTACACATCACGAAAATGCGGGGTACCAATGCATGCTTCGCTGGTGTTGGTCTCTCTCGGAACAATATCCGTGCTAGCTTGCTCGCCTCTCTCTCAACAAAGTCAAGTCATCCAAGCAAGGAAAATATCCGATTAAAGTTCAGGCTTGAAGGCAGGCACTGAAGGACTAGATGACCCAACCAAGCGAAAAAAAAAAAAGGTTGCTTCCGCGGAGATGCTTAAACTCTCTTACAGTGAGATATTACTCCATGGGCGTAGCATAGGGTGAAGTCCGCCAGTAGGGAGGAGCGCTGCGATGGCGTGAGTGAGTTAAGAGGTTAGGAGGCTAGTTTAGGTGGTGTAGAGGCGGCGCGAGCTATGATGTGACGGTGCGTGATACCGCTACCCCGGATTCTCTGACATGTCGATTGCTCTAGTGTGCAGATGGTGCATGGGGCTGGCGTGTTGGTGGCGTTCGTGATGTGGGTGTTGGGGATGAAGGGTATTTTGAGCGCTGGGTATTTTTTTACTCTGGGTGGAGACGTCGCGCTGGAGAGGAGACAGAGATGCGTTGGCTTGGTTTTGGTTGCGTCTGGTTGGATTTGATGAGATGAGATGAGAGAGAGATGGGCTGAGATGACGAGACGGTGAGAGGAAATGAGGCGTTTGTGGGTTGGAACCTTGCATGAGGTATGAGGAGGAGGCTTTTTCTTTTGAATGAAATGCTATTCTGTTGCCCGCCGGGCAAGAACCCCATCTACCTGGATGAACAGGTTTCAGGATGCCGTGTAGCTTTCCGTACAGCGAGTGGTAATGAAGTGTGAAGGCAGGAAGCAGGCTGGTTGGTTGTGGAACTTATGACTCGGCTATTGCGCATTCTTCAGTGCAGTTTGCGACGAGGCTCCAAGGATGCACTCAATCGCCCTATTACTTAAAAGCAAAATTCTGCCACTGACCTCGGTATGGAGATACCTTCAAACTGTATGGCATTTCGGAGATGCAAGAATGGGGAAGAAGACGGGCGTTGAACGTTACGTAACTAGAGGCAGAAATTTCTCACGGGACTTGTGAAGGGTTTGGAGCTGGCGAGGGTGCCAAGACGGCAATTCATGGAACTTCGAATTAAGAAATTGAAGACGATGAAAGAGAGGTAGGTACCTGGTGATATGGTCTTAATTTCTAGATAGCTAAGGTACCAGGAGTGGTGGGAAGATGTCTTCGGGATCTGAAGATTTTACCGGCATCTTTATTTTGTAAGTCTGCCAGTCTGCGTCCTGCGTCCTGCGTCCCCTGATAACGGGTTTGCCGGCTGTCAGATTATTTACGGATTTGCAATTTTAAGCCTTTTCATGTTCAGGGAAGCGGAAGTCAAGGGTCCACTGTCCAGCCTTGCGCAATTTGACTTCTGAATGCGTAATTTGCAGCATAGATCGCCTGAGTGCCCTGCCGTATCAATTGAAGGATCTGAGCCGCTGCGCTGCGATAGGCTTCGACTTTCTTTCGCTATCTGTCCTTTGAAAATATCCAAGTCCAGGTCCATCAACTGTACTTTACGTATCGTCAACATCGTCACTTTGACGATGACTGCCACCTTCGCACCTCTCTGCCCCTGTACCTGCAGCACGTTCTTCTTGCCTGGAGTCCTGGCCTCAGTTCTTACTCGTGTCCCGCATACGGCATTGTTCTCGAATGATCCTCAGCCCGAGTCCCCTCCAACGGGATCCACGATGTTGCATTTCTGCATGCTAGATGCTGGAGAAGAGAAGAAAATAATGGAGACGGTTCTTCCACGCGCACTCTCTCCCACCACCCACAGCGCCATTCTATCCAGGTATCCCCACCATTGAGCCCGGCATTAAAAAGTCTGGTCTCCACGGTGGAGTCGAGCTATCCGTTCTGCTCCCTCTGTTCCCTCCACTTTTGCTTGACACCTTCTGGAGACGACGATTCCACCGACCAGACCAAGCGACGGGACCGCCAGCGACCCAATAGCCTGGCCGTACTACCACAGGGTCCAGAGTTGTTGTTACTTAATGTAGCAGCTGACTCCCAGAGGATTGCTAATTAGTGCCAGCGCAAGCTCTTCTTTTGCTACAAGAAATCCGATTTTGTTAGCACTAGTCCGCTAGAACTTAGATGATGCTGCTTGTCTTGTCTTGCTGCTAACTGTTAGCTGTGCTATGCCCGTCAAGGTACGCTCGCTCCGGCTATACACCTGCCCGTCAAGGTCGACAGAGATAAGCCTGAACGCCGTGACTGGTGAACCGGAGTTCGCAAAGAAGGCTTTGAGACCCTTTCGAAGGCTAAAGTAAAAGAGGCGTGGTGATACGATACCTAGAATCCTCTATGGATATGGATATGGATATGGATGGCTGGTACTCGCAGGTACGGTTGTTACAGTACCCAGTCCAGGGCATGGCTCACTTCAACACGTGGATCTGTGGGCGTACAAGACCCCTCCTCTCCTTCTATCGTCAGACACGTCTTTCTGCTGCTGTCCTTAGATTGGCATAGCATAACAGATCAGACCTTCTTTCGTCTTCTCACAATCATATCACATCACCATTTGCCTTGATTCCATCTTCCACTTCCGAAGCTTCTTCACCTCTCCCTCTTGTTCATCGTCATAAATCCTTTACATTCCTCTCTCTCCTCCTGGTCCTTGCCTACTCCATACCTCTTACTCATCCCATCTCGATCCTCGGAAGCACAGGATCTTCAACTCCCGACCGACCTACCCTTTTTTCCTGCACCGAGCCGACTCTTCAAGCTTCACACTGTTACATAACATAACGCGTTCGTTGGCTCACTCACGTCATTAGCCACAGCGTCCAGTACAGTCCACCTCCATACGGCACACTACAGCAGATTTCAAATCTTTACCAAAAGTTCTCATCACTTGTCAAACCCACAAAAGGATTTTCTCAATTCATCATTCATCATTATCTCTCGACTCGTCAGGATACCTATTGTTTGTTATCACATTCAGAAGTCTGTTGCGGTCAACAGGCTATCCCTACGCCCCACAAGCCAAAAAAAAAGTTCCTGCGAAGCCGGACGGACCATTTCTCACCTGCAGCCTTCACCGCCTTCTGCAAACTACTGCACTGCGCTGCACTGTACTGCACGTCGCTGCACTGTGGGTTGGGCTGGGGCTGCATTTACCTTACTGGCATTGGCAACCCCTCCATCGCACCCCTCCATCACCTCGACCCTTCAACCCTGGACATCTCGATTGGCCGACCTCGTCATTTCATCTCACTGCAGTTGGAGCTGCTTTCTTGCATCATAATCACGTCGTTTTCCTCTGATCAGACCTGCATCCGGATTTCTGTTTTCGTTCCTGTCGATTTCAACGCGAAGATCCGGCTTTAGACGAGAACCATACGACAGCCATACGAGACGATCAAATACAATCGGAGGTCGCCTACGAGAACCAAGAAGGAAAGGAATCAATACCTAAAGCTAAGTGAAATTTCAGCATCGAAATCGGCCCAGTCGCATCGAATTCACATTACCATCTCAATTCTCGGGCTTTTACCAAACCCGGCAACCCAAGCAGCAGTAGCCGAAAGCCAAAACACCAACCTATCCGGAGACAGATCTGGAGGCTGGAGCTATCTCCTCATCCGCTGCATTATCTTACTGGTGGGCAGCGTGCAAGTCATATCTGCACCTAAGAGGCTAAATAAGACCCTCAACCTTATTTCGAGACTATAAAGAGGGGAGCCGTCGGACGGACCTCGATATCACGTCACGAAGACCTTTGCACTTAACAGGACTGGACTGGAGTTTTAGCTTCAGGAGGAAGATCAGGAGGCTGAAGGGTTGAAGTACTGGTGTTAATACTTTACTCTTTCCTCCTTGGAACATCTGCTCCGGCAAGAAGCATCGAGCCCACGTTGGTACTTGCCCAACTCGAATCCGTTCGTGGGGAAAGATCTACCATCAAGAGAGAACAAACAAAGAATGCCCTCAGCAGCTCCTCGGTCTGCATTAGCAATCAGACCCAGACCACATCCAAGCGCATCACACGAACCTCCACCTACGACAGCTCCAAACACAGCAAATAAGCTCAAGCATCGACCCTGTACCTCATATACCGACCTCTCACCCCTCGCCAGCACAGGCTTCTCGCCAGTCCAATACCCGCAAATCGATCGCCCAGCCAAAAGACCCATGCCCACTCCTCGCAAAACCATCGCCGTCGTTAACTCGTCAGGACGACAAGCAGCATCCTTCATACGGGTTGCTGTCGCCGTGGGCTACAAAGTACGGGCGCAATTAAGGAATCTCGATGGCATTGTCGCCTCGGAAATATCCTCGCTCCCAAATGTTACCGTCCTCGTAGGAGATCTCTACAACAAAACACCAGCCGAGAATGGTGGTAGTGGCTCCCCCACGCTGGGAACAAAGGCGAAAGGCGCGCCGAATCATGATTTGATCAAGGAGCTATATCGTGGTGCCCAGCTCGCTTTCATCAACACAACATTTTGGGGCGACGAGGTGGAAATCGGGAAAGCACTTGCGGACGCAGCTGTCGTAGCGGGGATAGAACACTACATCTTCAGCTCCATGCCCAACCACTCACAACATGATCACCACTGGCCATCTCTTCCCCTCTGGTCAAGCAAAGCGACGATCGAAACCTACATCCGCTCACTCCCCGCCCTTGCCCCCAAAACAACATACCTCTACACCGGCATCTACAACAACAACTTCACTTCTCTTCCATACCCGCTCTTTCAGATGGAATTACAGAAAGACGGCAGTTTCACCTGGACAGCTCCGTTCCATCCCGACGTTCCTCTTCCTTGGCTAGACGCCGAGCACGATGTCGGACCAGCCGTCATTCAATTAATCAAAGACGGAATCTCGCGCTGGGGAAATGGCGAACGCGTAGCCCTCGCCTACGAAATGCTCTCCCCCAAAGCTGCCTGCCGTGCCTTCTCAAAAGGAGTCGGGCGTCCAGTGCGGTATAAATACAGTCCCAAAATCGATATCAAGGTCAAGATACCAAATGGGTACCGGGAACAGCTTGTGGCGTTGGAGAAGATGTATGCTCTAGGTGCGAAGGACCCAAGGTTACAACCTCCGTATTTCGGAAGCCAGCATATGGAGAACAGCTGCCCTGGTGAAGCGTTGGAATTATGGGAGGGGCATAGAGGGCTCGAGGAGTATGCTCGGGAGGTTTTCCCGCTGGAGGAGGCGGCGAATGGGCTGACGTGGATGAATGAGAGTAATGAGGTGGAAGGTGAAGTGCAAGGAGGCGAGGAAGAGGAGGATGCTGATGGTGAGGATGATGAGAGTGAAGGGTTGGTGATGGGTGGTGGGACTGGAACGGATACCCCGGCTAGGAAGGAGGAGACTTGGCTTGCGTGATGGATAAGAGGAGCTGATGATTTGGACGGGGGTTGGATGTGATGCGAGCATATGTGGACAATAGCATCGGAGCATATGGGCGTCGACGTTCCCCAGGAACGGACCGGAGAATTTAGGATAAGGAGTCTATCAAAGACACCACTAAGCATCTGTCCGAACGAGGCGGGAAAACACAAAAGCCAGGCGTGATTTTCAGCTTGGAATAGCATTCGGCAGCTTCTCAAGCATCAAGCATGAGACATGAAAATATCTCTTTTTCTCTGCATTGCGTAGGCGGGTAGGCTTGGTTGGGAGGCAGGTGGAGGGTATCGGATGGGTGGGTAGGCAGCCATTGTTTGGGTTTCAGTTTTTGCATAGCATGGGCGGCATTTTCCTAGCAGGTTTCTTGGTCGGGGTTACTTTCAGGTAGCGTATTTTTGGGGTTTTCAAAGCAAGAAGAGATAATCAAAAGAGATGAGATGAGATGAGATGAATTGATGAGTATATACATTCGTTAAATATATCGTGCTATCTCGATACCGACGTACTTACGAAGCCTGCCCTCGCATGTCTAGTAACCCATTGATGTGAGTACGCGGTGAGTGTATGGGAAGGGGCCAGATTGTGTAGGTAAGCACAGAACTTCATAGGTAAGGAAACAGTGTTTGATTCAGGGGTAGCGAGGTCTGAAGCGAGGAAAAGAAAAGGGGACGATGACAGGGCGTGGGTATTGGCGGTGGGGAGGAGGCAAAAGCAAGTTCTCGCTTCCAGCCCTTGTAAGATCTTACCAAAACACACATCTCCGACAACATGTCCAACGACTCAGTCATATCAAGTTGGTCACAAGCATCAGCGAAAGGCAGTCCATCCATCTGCCAGTACATACAAATTTTAGGATGCGTGTGAACCTCTCGTGTATTGGTTCGTTCACTTCTTCCCTTGAGCATCTGTCTTTCTATAAGGGACGTACTGCACTGTACAAAACCCTTCCTGTCTTCTTTTCTCTCTCACCCTCTCCCTCCACATCTTAGGTATCAGCATCTTAATATCGTCTATGAGAAAACGAAGCAGATGGACAAAGAAACAAATCTCGCGATATAGCATGCCGTCTAGAATGCGTGTATTTCTCCAGACCGAACCAAATCGAGATAAACCGAAGAAATTTTCCCAACCCAATGCTTATTTTTGGAAGAGTAAATTAACCCCTGAACGCCATCAAACCCTAAGATTGGGATCTTGAATCTGAAAACTGATTTTGCGACGCCGAACTGGAAATTGGATCGACATTCCGTCTGGGAAGAGAATTGGGAATGCGTATATGGGATATCTTGGGGATGCGGGATCCGGGGGGACGAGTGGTGTGAATCTGGGGTATCAGATTCTCGGCGAAGATGGAGGGAGGTTTAGGAAGATCTCTGTTTCTTCTTCGGCCGGTTCTCGTTCTCGCCTTCGCTTTGATCCGAGTCTTCAGCCGCATTGGCATCTCCACCTTCTTCTTCTTCGTCGTCGGATTCGAAATCGGCGTCTGAAAGGGCGTCTTGTTCTTGTGCTTGAGCTGGTGAGGGTTAGCTTTTGTAGGATATGGTTCTTTTTTTGTGATGAATGGAGATGAAAGGGGGTGTGGAAGATGGGAAGTATGGATATCAGACTTACTGAAATACTTGATAGCACCAGGCCATAAATCCTCCGTAATCGATATGGCGAGATCATCTCCGTCTGGGAAGATCTCCAGGCTCATATCGATGTCTTCTTCATCCTCCTCGTCGTCCTGGTCCTCTTCTGCATTCGAAGCAGCTTCAGGGGATGATTTGGCAGCTTTCCTCTTTTCCCTCTTCTCCCGCTCGATCTTCGTTGCCTCTCTACTCTCTTCCTCACTGACTTTTCGTCCAATGAAGCCGAACCAAGCGAAGAAACTCAGGCCGCCCATTCCAGTGTTCTCGATCTTGCGCTTAAGGATCTTCTGCTCGGGTGTCAAACCGCCCTTCTTCGCCTTCCCATTCGATTTCGAGTTGGTATCAAGACTCTTCTGCTCCACCTCCCAAGCTTTACACACCAGTCCCAACAGCCCACCTGTCAAGTCCCTGCCCTCCTTCCACTTGATATCCACCGGCTCACTAACCAACCCACACCATCCATCTCTCGCCCTCCTATACCAGAACTTCTTCTCCAGCTTCTCATCGTGGAAGTAATCGTTAGGCGCAAACTCCCAGGTAACGCTCACGCTTCGAGGATCGCCTCCGGATGTCTTGGACTCGGCCTCGAAATGGGAGACGGAGATAGAGAGTAGGGAGGAGAGGAGGAGGGCGGAGTCGGAAGGTTGGATGTATTGGTCTATATCGGGAGGTGCTTGTTCGAGGACGAGGGGCCAGAAATTGGGGATCTGGGAGGTGGTTTTCGAGCGGCGCTCGTAGAGGGGTTTCGTGAGGGCTATTTGTTGGCGGACTGGAGAGAAGTTTATTAGCTGAAGCTCTCTCTTCTTCCGTCCTGCGCATATGCATCTTCAGGCTGCAATCCACCACGCTGCGACTCTAATTGCGACTTCGCAGCGTGGTTTCGCCGGGATCAATTCGGCGCAATCTGATCATCAGATAACCAATAATGCGCGCACCGTGATGCAGCCTAATGCAAGACAGGGTAAGAAAAGGCAATGCGAAGCACTCACTGATTTCTGTCTCGACATCGTCAAATTCCTTCTCGATGTCTGCCAGGTCTTCGTACGAGACGGGGGTTTCCTCCAGCGCAGCGGACATGGCTGCGGTTGTGAAGGCGAACTTTTGGGGCATGTAGTTAATTCGGAGCGCTTGGACGGAACGGTCGGTCGGTCTTGGAATGAGCAGAGTCTTGGGTGTTATCAGATCGTGGGATTGGGAATGTCACTGCTGCGTGCTGGGTGGCTGCGCTGGATGTCACTGTCGCTCGACTGCCGCGTACCCTCCCCTGCGTAATTTGTGATTGAAAGTGGAATTGACGTTGGGGAAGAGGGGTATTGTATTGTAGCCAGCAGAAGTCCGGGACAGGGAGGGAGAAAATTGAGGAATTGAGGACTTTGACAAGTTGCGAACGTGATTTGAAGCAGGGGAGAAGAAGCAATTGAAAATACGCGGTCTGGACGCTCCAGAGCTGACCGTTGACAAGAATTGTGCAGATCTCGACGCGGCGAGAAAGATCCGAAGCCGATGACCAAACTGGATTGGATGAACTTTCTTTTTGATTTGGAATTCTTCTCGTACCTTTCAAATCTATGTCTTTATTTACAATTAGTCCTTTGAAACATTATTGAAATTTTGGAGGCCTCCAATAGACAGCAGGATGAATGATTCTCTATGCCAGATTTTTCAGGAGAAAGCCTTTATCTTCTACTGGTGGAGATGCCTTCAGAACCCGGCCGAGAGAGTCTGACTTGAGTTGACCTTCGCCCCAAGGCGCTCTACTCAACGAATGATTATCATTTTGAAGAGCATAAAAGTCCTCCTTATGGCCATCTGATCGTTTTCATCAATCTCAATTGTCCATCGGAAAATTCGGTATCCATTCGGCTCCAGAGTTTTCTTGTCGCATCGCAAATATGATTTTTGTTACCCCATAGCGGGGATTCGCGGTAGGGTATTGGCTGGATGGCTTTATCTAATCGGAAGCTTTTCACTACACCTCACTTCACATTTTCTTACAACTCGCAACAATCCTATATTGCCTTTTACTTCATTGCGTTTCCATCTCCTCTATTCAACCGCTCTCTCATCTGAAGAAAGAAACACTGTACTAGATTCTTTGCATCTGAAAGTTTCAGCGATCGACCAGCTCGCATTTTCATCAGCCATCCTCCACAGGTTCAAAGGTCCCATTGCAACACAACTACTTACTACTCACCATCGTCATCTGTACAACAGAGCTGTGCTGTCACCGCTCCACAACTTCAAGATGGCGACACAGTATCCGGAAGCACGGGTCCTAGTGATCATGACTGGGGGGACCATATGCATGAGGTCTTCGCCTGATGGTCTGGTTCCAGCGAGGGGCTTCCTGAGGGAAGGGATGGCTCCGAGGCCGAGTTTTAATGATGGGTCTATGCCTGGTATGTGTTGATCCTTCTTCATCTCCTATATTCATCTCCTATAATTTAGTCTTTCCTGGATTCAGTGTTCAAAAATGATGAATTGTGTTGAGAAGTCTTGGCAACATTTCTCTGATCACGGATTTATGGCCCTTCTCGTCAACGAAGTCATTGTTCGGAGGGCTCTCGAGCTTGTTTGATGTCCTGCAACTTGTCGGAATCGTCTTGACAGCTTAAAGGCTTGAGTTGTATTTTGATATTGGTTTTCATTCAGAGTAGCCGGAGAGGGCTTTGAATGCAGGTACAAGCCAGAATGATGTTGCATTCGCTATTCATGCCTGTTTCTCCAAGCAGACGTGACCTCATCATACTTAAAGTGTCTTTTATTCTTTTACAATTCACTGTTCGAGTTCCTTTGTAGTTTTGTCCTCATGCAGGATTTTTTCAACCCGTGTCCTTCGACACCCCCAATCGTTTACCAGTTCTATCGTTGCTAACAGAACTAGATCCCCTCCCAGTAATGTCCAATGCCACAACGAAAGAATATCATCCCAGTCTCAGAACACCACCAAGCACCTACTCACGACATGTCCGCTACACTCTTTACGAGTTTCCAACTCTCCTTGATTCATCGTCTATCTCATCTGAAGGCTGGACTCAGATCGCAACTACAGTGCAAAATAACTACTCACTTTTCGATGGATTCGTCATCCTCCACGGAACGGATAGTCTGGCTTATACCAGTTCTGCCCTCTCATTTATGTTATCTCACCTTGGAAAACCAGTCATTCTGACTGGCTCTCAAGCCTCGATATTTGCTCTCCAGTCCGATGCAGTTGATAACCTTCTCGGGTCTCTCATTATTGCTGGCACCTTCATGATTCCGGAAGTCTGTCTCTTCTTTCACCATAATTTGTACCGAGGAAACCGTTGCACGAAGGTCTCGGCATCCTCATTCGATGCCTTTGCTTCACCGAATTGCGAGCCACTGGCAAAGGTCTCGGCTATGGGTGCGGAGGTAAACTGGGCTCTTGTTCGACGCCCAAGGAGTCTGGCTCGCTTCGACGTCCAAACAAACCTCGATACCGCGCACGTCGCCTGTTTGCGAATCTTCCCTGGCATCAAACCAGAAATGCTGGACTCTGTACTACGTGTGCCGAACCTCAGAGGACTAATTCTCGAAACTTTCGGAGCTGGAAATGCACCGTCTGGAGCTGATGGTAGCATGGTGAACGTCATCAAGTCTGCCGTAGCTCGCGGCATTGTGATTGTCAATGTCAGTCAATGTCAATCTGGTTCTGTCTCGCCTCTTTACGCACCAGCTACCACACTTGGGAATGCAGGCGTAGTCTTCGGTCACGACCTCACCACTGAAGCAGCTCTTACGAAGCTTTCTTTCCTCCTCGCTCTTCCTGATCTGAGCTATCAAGACATCTTGTCACAAATGCAATTCTCTATTCGTGGCGAAATGACTGAGTCGCATTCAACCGCCTTCTCTCACCCTGCGACCGAGATCCCCGCCATTCAAGACTCACAGGTCGCTTTCACTGCCCTTGGATATGCCATCACAAAGGGAAAGCTCGACTCCGTTAAGAACCTGTTGGATGGAGATCAGTTTGGATTACTCGGTGCCAAAGACTACGCTGAGAACACAGCCTTGCATCTTGCTGCTGTGGGGCCTGAGATCGAGGTGCTAAGAGAATTGCTTGAGAGAGGTGCAAGTGTGCATGCGAGGAATTTGGCCGGTAACACACCGCTTTACTTGGCTACCAAAGTCGGAAACAAGGAGGCTATGGGGCTTTTGGAAGCTACTGGGGCATTGTTACATGTGGAGGAGGTAGAGATGGTGCAGGAGAATGGGGTTCAGGTGAAGAGAAAACGGGTCGATTGAGAAGGAACATCGGATCTTGTTCTTCCGCGGAGGTCGAATTCGGTACGGCTATGAACTCACAACAAACAAACATGAGATTACCATCTGGATTGTCTCTTTCTTGAGGTCTATTCTAGGTACACTTGCCGGCTCGACAACGAATCTGCAAAAGCCTCGGTATTGGAGATGATCACAATATCTACCAGGATGCGATGAGACAAGGCATACAGAGCGATCATCTACAGCATGGAAATCATTCGGGCTATCGTTTACACGGCCAAGGCACATTTTCTGGTCCCTCATTGTCATTGTCCACGATACTTTGAACTTCTCCATGAACAACACATGCATTTCGAGGAGCATGTATATTGCTCCTCGCAGCCAGATGCATAGAAATCAGGTCTAGACCCGGCCTCCCATGTATTGCAGCGGCAGACCAGGGCAAAATGTATTTGGAAGACTCTCGGACCTCCAATCCAGGTTACGGAGCTTTGGACCAGTAGGCGCAATTCGATCTCGTGCAACCCCTAATCGTCTGATCTCTCACACCAACTTGGCAAGCAGGTATCCCGTTTGGGCAGGTTGCAATATCTACCGACGCGTCTGCATCTTGGCTGGCTGACAATATTTTCCGTAATATTCTTTGAATTTACCATCCCGCTTTCTCGTATTCACTAAGATGTTCGCTTTGTTTTCGTTCTACTTTGCATGGTTTCTTCATCCAATTCCAGTAATCGGGTACTTCCGTGGCCCGGAAATCAAGCGATTAGTTGAGTATTTGTTTGATGTGCCTGTTTAATACAGTATTTATAGTATCTCCCGGAGCTCGATGAAGTAGCATCCAGCACGAGGCTCCGAGGTATCATCCCCATTGAGCAGAGCATCGACGCAATGTGTTGAACAATCCGGAGACCATGTTGTCGATCCGGCAGAAGTTGGAACGTATGCAAGACATTTACCCGTTATATTGTCCGCATTGGACCCTTGCATTTTGTCATCGTGAAGTGAAGCTGGTGCAGAACTTTCCTTCGCAGTGGCGGTATGATGGCGGGAGAATTTGGGGAGCGCATTCGAGTGAAGGCATACAAGTATAGCACCACAGGCAGATCAATCTTGCCTACTCCAGAAAGGCAAGTTGTGTAGAAGTCTTCTTCCAGTACTTTTGAAAACATGACGATGCATAGTCTCTTAGTCTTTTCGCTACTCGCCTTCTCAAGCAGTGTTAGCTGTGTTAACTTCCCTTACGAATCAATTCAACTCAATCCCCATAATACCATCGGCTTTCCCTCCGTAGCCTTCGCGCAAAAGTCCAATCACATCTCAAAACGAGATCGCTCACCGTGCAAAGCATTCCCAGGGACATTAAACTGGCCAATCGAATCCGAATGGACCAAACTCAACGCGTCTCTCAGTGGAGCTCTGCTCAAGCCCGCCCCAGCAGCATCTGTATGCTACAACGGCACCCTGAAAGATACAGCTGCATGCACATTCCTACTCAAAAATACAAGCAGTGCTCGGTTTTACTTGGACAACCCACTCACAGTGCTGACTGAATGGCCTCAAGGCGACACGTGCTACGCGACTGCTAACCCTCAAGGAGCGACTTGTACACAAGGAGGATTCCCAGTATATGTCGTGAATGCGACGACTGTAAAGCAGATACAGCTTGCAGTCAACTTTGCGAGGAACAAGAATATCAGGCTTGTGATCAAGTAAGATAGTGGGGACCATGACCCATTTTCAATAATTAACGAGACCTTTAGGAACACCGGTCACGATTTTCTTGGCCGCTCCGTTGGTGCTGGATCGATCAGTGTCTGGACTCATTACTTAAAAGGATTCGAGTTTATCCCAGGATACACGCAAGGGGAATACAGCGGCCGTGCAGCGCGCGTAGGCGCTGGGCTTGAAGCTTGGGAGTTGTATCCATTGATGGATCAGTATGATATGGCAATCGTGGCGCCGGCTGGAAGTACGACCGTCGGAGTATATGGTGGATGGCTAGCTGGTGGTGGGCATTCGGTACTTAGCTCTTATTATGGAATGGGTGCAGATCAAGCACTGGAATTGAGTGTCGTTACTGCTGACGGGAAGTTCGTCAAGGCGAGTCCGGAGGTGAACCAGGATCTGTTCTACGCGTTGCGCGGAGGTGGTGGCTGTAAGTCGACTCGAATTTTGCGGCATGACAACGATTGACTTTTCCCGCAGCAACCTATGGCATCGTGGTCTCGGCTATCGTCAAAGCCTACCCCAAACTTGTAGTCGGCATGGCACCTTTGAACTTCAACGTGCGTCCACTAACGGGCACCACTCCGCCAAGCACTCCTGCCCTTGCGAAAGATCTCGCTACTTTCTGGGCCGGAGTCAATAAATTCTTCTTCTACGGCAAATCCATCACCTCGGTTGGTGGCACAGCATTCAGCTACGTCTCGCAACAATCCAACACCAGTTACAGCTTCACCAATACTTTCGAAATGCCTGGCATGTCAGCAGCACAAGTCGTGACCGCCATCCAACCACTCTTCGACGATCTAAATAGTATCGGGATCCCAGTGGGTAACGTCTCTCCTGTAGCCTCTCTTCTGTGGGCTCCAAGCACAAGACAAGGACGCGGCGACACACCAGGCAACTCCCGCTTTGCAAGTCGCTTATTCCCAAAAAGGAACTGGGACAATGCCACAGTCTTCAACTCAACCATGTCCGCAATCCAAGAATCCGTTGAAGCAGGCTACACTTTCCACGGAAACCACATGGCGCCCACTGAAGCCGTCGCTGGCTATCCTGGCAACAACGCCGTCAATCCTGCCTTCCGCGATACGTACATGCACGCTGATTCCTTCGACTTTGCCAGACTTCGTGGTAAGACTGTCGAGGAGAACAAGATATCGCACGATAGGCACAATTTCTATATGGAGAAGATCAGAAAGGTCACGCCGGGCGGTGGAGCTTACATGAACGAAGCTGATTTGTTGGAGCCGGAGTGGCAAGAGTCCTTTTTTGGGAAGGAGGATTATAAGAAGTTGGTGCGAATCAAGAAGGACTGGGATCCGTGGGGTGTGTTCTGGGCGCCGACGACGCCGGGAAGTGAAGCATGGGAGGTGATGAGCATTGATGGTGGGCCGAACCAGAATGGGAGGTTGTGTCGGGCTAGCGAGTAGATGAGAGGCAGCATTGTGGGGAGGTATGAAAAGGGCCTGAGAAAATGTTTGCTGTCGCAAGATTACTGAGTTCTGGAGGATGAAACAAGTTTTCATAAGTACTCTCAACACGACTGTGCTGTACACATGGACGTTGCCCGTGATACCCTGTTGACGTTAGTCAATATTCTCGGTTGAGTATTACTGATAATGATGAGATCGGCAAGCATTCACACGCAACTTCCATGGACAAGCTTGGCAGTTGCCTAGAATGGACAATTCTGAAGGTCTCTGTTCTACCATTTCTTACCTGTGCATTGGTTTGGAAGACCGATGGCTGTATTGGGCTGCTTCCGGAGTAAGACGGCTTTTAGGCTTTTTCACCCTGCAAATCGTGATTATTGCGTGACATTACGGCAGTTGAGCAACTTCAAGGCTATAATTTTGGATATAGACTTGGTGGATCCCACAATAAATTGGTCACTTCTGGTCCACTATCTAGCTAATCGACGACAGCATGAGGGTCTCGGTGTTGATATCCATTGTAGCTGCTACAGTAGCAAATGCTGCTTATTCGGGGGACATTGTCCAATACTGGTGCTTAACACAGACTCCGATCCCATACACTTTCTTACTAACAGACATATCAGGGTTGATCAGTCTGCTATTCTTGTGAATGGCACCGTCATTGGTGGCCTGCAATCCCCTCCATCAGGCTGGTACGAAGCCATTATCCAGGGAGCGATCTACCTAGCCGCAGTGAAGACTGACCGAGAATCACTTGCTGTTCAACAACTCGCCGTCTCCCATGCAGCCCACGACGCACTCCTCTGGATTTTTCATGGCACTCGTCTCTACGCGACGGTGAATGCCAAGCTTCGAGCAATACTGCCGGAAATTGGAGTAGATGCAACCTCAGCAGCCGGCATCAATGCGATTGAGGTCGGACGCAAAGCAGCGAAGAAAGTCGTAATAGCACGTACTGACGATGGTATCAACGACTTCGTTGACTATATTCCCATACTTGCTGCCCCTGGTGTTTATCAGCAAACGCCTGGTGGACAACTGATTCCCGATACTCCGCAAGCCGAATTTATTCGCCTCTTTGGAGGGTTGGGTGATGTAACGAGGTTTAGAGCACCTCCACCTCCGAAGCCAGACTCCGCGGAATTTGAAACGGCTTTGTATTTCGTGAAAGCCCAGGGGTCAAGGAATTCGACGGTCAGGAAGTCGTACGATACACAGACTGCTTACTTCTGGAGAGAGTCGAGTCCAATGTACGTTGCGGTCGATATTACTTACAGTATTTGAAAGCTGATCTATGCTACAGAGGTTGGAATCGCCTTGCTCACGCCGTGATCGGAAAATCGTTGGCCACAGACGTGAAAGCCTCAGCCAAGTTCTACGCTCAGCTCAACTATGCACTAGCCAACGCAGCCATCGCCTCTTGGGATTCAAAGTATACTCACTTCTAGTCATCTATTTCGCATGATTTCTGACGTTTGCAGGTATTTCTACAATTCATGGCGTCCTGTGACTGCAATCCGCTACCCAAGCATCTATCTCAAAAGTGGTAAAAGCGTCACAGATCCAACCTGGGATCCTCTTCTCCTTCCCACGCCAAACCATCAAGAGTATCTATCCACACATGCTACCTTTGGCGGGGCTGCTGGTGCGGTGATCCGCGCTTGGAACAGAGGCGACAAGATCAACGTGACATTGAGTAGTAATGTAACGGTTGATAGTGTCGGGGTAATTACGAGGCGTATCACAAGTATTGCGGCGGCTGTGAAGGAGAATGGGGACAGTAGAGTCTTTGGTGGAGTAAGCGACACATAGCTACTCAATACGATCGATTACTAACCAGACATCTAGATCCATTTTCAATACGCTTCGGATCAGGGAATTAACATTGGAGATTGGGTTGGACGTGAGACCTTGGCGAGCTTCGATAAACATTGGGATGAGTTTTAATGTTAGCTCCAGCGGAGGTTTACAGCTTGTCCACGATACTGGTGATTCTGGAATCGATGGGAATGCCTAATTTCCTGTAATTTTCTCTGCCAGATTTTCTGGCTTCGCTTTCAATTTTTGATTAGCCACCTGATATCTCGCTTCTGGGAAAGTGATGTCAATAAACCAGCTCTTGTATTCCCTTCATCCGGTAAGGACTCTAGTGGATGGGTCTTTAGTCTCTAGAAGCATCCCATAAGTCTATATAGTATTCCTGGGAGTCAATTCTAACTCGAATGCATTGATTGAGTCGAAAATGTTGACATGAAAGAGGGCCCTCTTGTGAATAAATCCGCCAGTACGTCTTCATTGCGCATACGAGGATCTATTTTGGTCTCTGGTACAGAAATTGTAGCGACTATAATCTATCCATCTATGTCTATGTAGGAACCCCGTCCATCATACACTCATGCATCCGGTCTTCGGCCCTCGATCGCAAGTACAATATCAATAAATTCTCTTCTCAGCGGTGTCTTCTTGCGCATGGACAGCAAGAACGACGTCTTGAGAATGTTCTTGATCTGTCGTCCATTCAAGGTCACACCTGAAAGGTAGTCCAGATCTTCTTCGGAAATATCGCTCTCCTGCTTCGATAGCTCAAGGAAGTTGGCCCAGATTTGACGTCTTGCATCTCTTGTCAGGTCCGAGTACTCCATCGAAACGTGAATCCGAGACTGGAAGGCAGCGTCCATGTTCGCCACGCGATTTGTCGTAAGAAACAAGATGCCTTCGTAATATTCCAACGTCCGCAAGAAAATTGACACCAATTTGTTTCGCTCCAAATCATTAGCAGTACGCTCTTCGAGGAAAACATCACACTCATCCAAGAGAAGAATAGCGTCCCATTTCGCTACCATCTCGAGGATCTTCTGCAGTGCATCCTCAACTTCTTCAGGTCGTATTCCGAGATCTCCAGCACTCATCATATATAGTGGGATGTGCATGCTCTCGGCAACTGATTCCGCGGTCAGAGTCTTGCCTACACCAGGTGGACCAGATAAGAGCATTATGATGCCCTTGCCCTTTCCTTGAATGACATCGTCGAACGTATTTTTGTTTTCCACCTGACTCTCTACAAAGGACATGAGCAGTTCTTTGGTATCGTCCGGCAAAACGAGTTTGCTGAATGCGTTGTCGTTCCACACGATCTCCTTCACAAATTCCACGAAGAACAGCACTATTTCACATTAGCGAGATGTTCCAACCCTTGAGCAAAAGCAACATACTCCACTTTTTGAGCTTTAGTGAGTATCCAGGGACGCTGGATTTACAAATCAGATGACCATCTGCTGTGAGACGCACTTTTGGTGCAGTTTCTTGGGCTCCAAAATCATTCTCTAAGCTACTGACCATCGCTTTGAAACTCGTTGGGGCTTCGGAAAGGGAGAAGTCGGCTTCGTTCAGATCATCCGTGTAGCTCTCGCTCTTCGTTGGATTATGTCGATCGAAAGACTCTGTATCTATGATAATTCGGCCGCTGACCGTGACTGTACGCAATTGGAGTCAGTAACTACCTATCAAGAATGCCGAGAAACATGTCTCAAGAAAATTCTGTGTCCTGGAACAGGGAAATATATAAGAAAATGGGCTTCCCCTTTACGTACTGGGTATCAATTTGCCCTGAGCATCCCACGACAAGGCTACTCCTTCGTACCTGAATTCTTGTCAGTACTTTTCCGGTGAATCTTCCTGTGCATGGCACTGTCATGTACGTACGCTTTGTAATGATAACCAGCAAGTTCCTCGTACTTCTTGCCGCGTCTGACGAGCGCGGCTCTGATGCCATCTTGCTCCGGGTGAAATGACAGAGGGCAGGCACTCAGATCCTTGATCGGCCGAGTTCCAGTGAAAGAATAGATGGCAACTCGCTCTGTGCCTCTGCCAAAAGCCGTACCATTCCAACCGATTGGCTCAAGCGTGAGCTCGAAGTACTTTCCACATTGGCCACTCTCGTAACTTCCACTGTAGAATGACAACGCGGTAGGAACACCACCGGACCGACAGTAAACCGTACATCCAGGGTGGAAAATGGCCCAGACGTGCTCGAATGTTGTGACTCCATGTAAGACGTAATCCTCCAATGCCTTGATCGTGTCTTTCAACTCCTGTGATAGAAGTTTGTGCAGGAGACCAAGGTGCGTTCTGGTTAGAGGGTCTCTTTCTTCCTCGACCGCCTCCTTGAATTCCGACCACCGATGAACAAATGGCTCGAAAGGAGCAGCGAATACAAGACGATCGAGTGTACATGTTACTCCGGGATACTTTTCGAATACTTCGCCCAGTACCTCCTTCACTTTAGGACTGTTGACAATAATTGAATCGATGTCGAACTTCTTTCGGCCAGTAAAGCATTTCGTCTTCCGAGCAATGAATGCATATTTTTCTGTCTCTTCGTTTTCGGCCGCTTCTTCAGCATCTTCAGGATATTTGTCTAGCCATTGTGCACGACCTTGACTATCTTCTGGCCCTTGGTAAAGATCCTTGATGTTGCTGATCGAGCCGACGGTAGCACCTTCCAGTGCAGGGTCAACTTCCTTGGCAGGGGTTTCGGTGCTCGGTGTCGCCGCTCCTTCACTTTCTGATGAGCTCTCCTCTTTCTTGTTGTCGTCGACGATCTTGAGGTTGAACTGGTCTGCCAGGGCTTCCATGGCGCTTCTGATACCAGAAGTGTCGGCCATGATTGAATTGATCGGTGTTTGGGCGTGGAGGTGAGGGCAGAGTTAACAAACGAGCTTCAGGTTCCAAAACAAATACTTACGGACCAGGAGAAGAGAGGAAGTCGAAGATGCGACTGAGTCTCATTGAAATCCATATATACAACAGAACTGAGCTGAGAGGCCGCCTGTCTACAGTACTAGTCTAGGTACCTGGGTAGTTGACCAGGCAGGCAGGGCAGGCTCAGCCTACCAGCCCCTGACTCACACGGCCGAGTGTCTTCAAGCACCAACTAAAACGCAGCACAGCCGCCTGTGGACATCCAAGCTGATGTCAGCCTGCGGCCAACGCGCCATTCAGAACCCTTAAGCTACCTAAACCCCACTGTCTGGCTGCATCGGGGATGCCCAATTGCTTGGATCGCAATATGCTGGACGGCCCGAGGCGGTGTAGCCTAGAGTGGCTCGAAATGGCCCCCAAAGTCTCATCAGCGCTTACATCTAGCCCCCATTGATACATCTTGGCTTGTTTCGAAGGCTGAACCTCCCTGCTCGTCTATTCCACTTACATCTCGGTGAGTGGAATAACTCCAGCTAGCACACTGCTTGATCTACTCATGCCTACCGAAATTGTCACTTCATGAGACAACATTGAAGTAGTGTTCCACGATGACGATATATCCCTACAGACCTTTAAGCAATCCATCCGATACACGACTTCTCCGATTGCACCCAGCTAGCGGTTACAACAATGAACTGAAATGTGCTCTAATACACATCTCACTTACTCATGACACGCCCAGATATGAAGCTCTGTCATACGTGTGGAACAATTCCTCGAATACCTGGTTGTCCAACTTCAATTGGAGTCCGCCAAAAATAAAATATGCCTTCTACCCTCCTATGGAAGGTGAAGAAGCCCCTGAATATATCGAGCCGAGTGAGAATGGCGAACATCCACTTGGTTATGGTGGAGGCTACATCACCTGCGATGGCCAGAGAGTCGAGATTGGTGCTGAACTTTATGATGCACTGAGACGAATACGTCTTCCAGATAGACAGCGATTAGTATGGATAGATGCGTTGTGTATCAACCAACAGGATATTCTCGAGAGGAACGCCCAGGTACAGAATATGAGGGTTATATACAGCCAAGCCGATCATGTCTTGATATGGGTTGGGGAGCATTTCTCTGGTGGACCTGCATCTCAAGCATTGCTGGACTTTATCACCGAGCTGGAACTGCTCATCACGATCATCATGGATACATACGGACCAAAAAACCGGAAATCGATTGAGTCCGCGCTTATCGAGGCATACACTGCTCATTACATTCGCTGGAATTTCTTGAGGGAGCTGCTATCCCGAGCGTGGTTCGTGAGTTTTCCTGCGACTCCTTTTAACCTGCCGTTCTCGGTGTTATGATGAAACTAACATGTGGAAGGGACGAGTTTGGGTACTACAAGAAGTTGCAAATGCCAAAAAAGCAACTATTTATGCGGGATCCGCTAAGTGTGACTGGGACACTATTGCCGCAATCGCCAGATGGCTGTCTATCTATGACATAAATGGGCCCCTCAATATTCGAGGGACGATATGTTCATTGACAACAGTTGACATGATCTGGAAGATCTCGCGGCTCAAAGAGGATCCACGCAAACCCCTTCCAACGCTCATCGATGTCCTAGCCGAATCAAGACTGTGTATGAGTACTTATGCGATCGATAAGGTCTACGGCGTGCTTGGACTCGTCCGTGAAGAAGACGCAGCAAGCATTCCGATTGACTACGGGATTGAAGCCGCGGATCTTTATCAGCGTATTGCTGAGAAGCAGCTTTTGAATGCTGGGCTCGAAACACTATACTACTGCACCAAGTCCGCCAGCACATCGACAGTGGCATGCCCCTCCTGGACACCGGACTGGAGTCTGCCATGTTACCACAACTCCTACCTGAAGCTAGGCTACAAATGCCGTGCCGCTGCATCGTCGGTATCGCAGTTTCGAGTCGATGGGACTTCTCTCATCGTCAAAGGACGTATTATCGACACCGTCAGAGTCGTGGAACTGCTGAGAACGATTCCTGCTGGGATAGATCCGGAGCCTGAGAAGCCAGCGGACTCTCAGACAACAGAGACTGACGTGACCGACGACACCATGTCGATCAAGGAAAATCCGATCCCTGGCGATTCAAAGCCTGATACCGAGATGAACAACGATGTAGTGAACAATCGAACCTGTAGGTACAGTGGGGAACGCAGCTATCTCTTCTGATCGTATTGACTCGTTCTATGGGCTTGTGTTGTTGATTTTCACGATCTTCTACCATGCTAGATGCTGACTACTTTACTAGGGTTTCCGAACGTGATGAAAATTGCACTCCCGGATGGCACAATTACACCTCAGTTATACGAAACTCTCTGGCGAACGTGCTGCTGCAACAAGACTACTGAAGGCGACGTTCCTGGCATTGAATTTGCAGATTCGTTCGGTGACTGGACGAAGGCAATGATGGGGCTCAAGCTGCGGGATTTCAAGGAATTTCAGCGAAAAGGTCGTAGATTCATGGAGAGTTTCACACTTCATTGTAACAATCGGAGATTCTTCCGAAGTGAAGGTGGAAGACTTGGCTGGGGCCCCGATCAAACGCGCGAAGGCGATATGATCTGTGTTATGCATGGTGCATCAGTGCCTTTTGTCCTGAGGCCTGTGGGACACGATCGCTTTGAGGTTGTCGGGGATGCATATGTGCATGGTATCATGGATGGTGAAGCCATGGGCCTTGAGGAAGCAGAAGACTTAGATATCATATTAGTGTAGCCCTTTCACTGAGCTGCACATACATTGAGTGCCATTTGGGAGGCTAGGAAGAAAGCTTGGCCAAATGAAAGTGACAATTCTCCCATTTCCGATTCATGTTATCCTCTCCTCATAACTATGCCAACCAGAATCTGAATATAGGGAGGTACAAGGATGCTTCATCGCTAGCATGATTGATTGCATGCTTCCCAACTTACGTAACAGCTATTTTCTGGCAACACCAATCGATCAATTGTATGTGAGTATTTGGGTGGATAGTTGCAAGAGGTGTGTTAACATCGAAGCGAAGCGAGGATCGCTGGGCCTTTTTGTAATGGTGACAAGGCAATGCCGAGCACAAGACAGCGCAAGTAAGTAGGCAACTTTTTTTGCCAATTGTCGTAATCCTATAACTGATGTGTAGCAGTGAGAGTCGTGGCTCTGTTCAAAGCCGATCACCTGAAATCTTGTGGTCAATGCCGGATATTGTCCGCTTCTCTGAAAGTGCTCTGCTGGTGACATCACGGTTTCGTTAGACAGCTAGGTCCATAGAAGACTTGACCACCTCACTGTGGTCAGTCTCCGAGTCTCCGTCATAATTGAGTTATCGTTGAAATTCTGGGGAAAATACTGGGACTCTGACTAATGTTTCCTCTGCCCTCATGATCATCAACCTGACCAATCAAGTTGAGCCAGGAATTTTGGAACAATGAGTAGCACGTGAACAGGGTTCTGTCTGAGCCTAGCTATCGAGGCTCTCTTTTGGGGAATGTCCTCCAGTAAACTTTACTTGTTTCCGTGGTCTCACAAAATATCGCCGTTGTTCTGCATTTGATGAGTGCTCATCGGCTGACGCTGTGCAAATTGTGCGAAGGGCTGTATGACTTGAGTCATGATAGACGTAGACGGAAGTTCATTCCCATTGAGGGAAGTTATATCATTAACAGCAACAAACTAAGTATAAGGTTGCGAGCATGATGCCTGAAAGTAGTCGTGATATCGATACCACATAATATATACAGAAGCGAATTTCCTCTTTCGAACTCACCCACATTTTGTCAATTAGATCTTTCCAACTCCAGCAGTCAGACGGATATTGGTGGTGGCCTTTCCAACTGCGAAGGTCGGGTAACCCTTGAAAGCTGCGAGTATGTTGTCGCTGGCTGAAAAGGCGCCGGACTCTGTGACAGCATTGGCAACACAGTCATGGCCCAGATTTGCCTTGCAAGCCGACCCGGGAAGAGTGTAGAGCTTTCCGGTCTTTCCTAGGAGAGAAGTCTTAACACGATAGAAGACATTGCCCTCGGCAACAACCTGAGATGGTGAAGTAACATCAAATGTCTCCACAGCCTATAGGAGATTGATGAATTAGCTCCAGATGCGACAGAAATTACCCTAGAGCTACATACCTCATGGAACATATTGTTGACAGCGTGGACGATAGTGGCCTTTCCGGCAACCTTTGGTGATCGACCAGATGTGTGGTGAATGTAGTTACCGAACAAAGTGACGGAGTCTTTTGATCCGTTCAAAAGAATTGTCCAGTAGTGCTTGTTATTGCAAGATGCAGACCAAGCAGTCGAGCCATCAAATTCGGTATTTGAGATTGTGATGCGTCCGCTGGTAGAACCGCCCGATGACGCCGCGAACATCTGTCTGCCAATGAGAGAAATCTTGACATGGTCGATCCAGATGAGATCAGCTCCGAAGGTTTGGATGGCATCCCCACCCCAGATATACTGAGGATTAAGTTCGGTGATGTGAATGTTCCTTTGTTAAAGTTCAATACAATAGAGCAGGAGATGGGGACTATGCAAGAATGGGGTTCAACTTACTGGATGATGACATTCTTGACGCCGCTTTGCATGCGAAGACCTTTCCCTCGAATGACACCCTTGGCACCCACTCCGACAATGGATTTATTGGAACCGACCTATTAATATGTAAGTGAGTGCTTATAGAGAAGATTGACAAAGAAATTAGAAAATCATGAACGTAAAATCCTTCAGACGGGTGTCTCAATGGAATATCGGAGACGTGTTGACTCTACTTACTACGAGTCCGCTAACACCAGCTTTATCGTAAGTGACTTTGACAGCAGGTTGACCATCGCACCTGACGGGAAGATTAGCTGAGGAAAGTGAACCAAAGGACAGACGATACGTACCAGTTTGCACCGTTAATTGCATCTTGTCCGCCGTTACCTGGACTATACGAGTTAACTTGAATGTTCCATGACGAGGGCAGCGAGCTCGGATTCGAATCTATTAGATATTGCTCCTCGGGTCGATAAGATCGACTAGATGAACACTTACCACTTATTCGATGCAGGTCTGCATCCATTCTCGGTAACCTTTCCTTCGGATCCGATGAAGTTATACCTTTGCAAAGTTAGATAAATTGTTTCTGGCGTCAGAAATATAGGCCAGGACTTACTCTTTGTCGATGACAATAACACGAGCAACAGAATCAGACAGCCAGGTCTTCAATTGTGCAATATCTTTTGGTACAGCGGGAGTCGCTGATCCACCACCAGTAGCCCCTTTCGCAAAGCCCATTGCCGAGCCGACAACTTTTTGAGCAGCACAGCTGCTAAGGAGTGTCGCCAGACTGGCAAAGATAACAGAGGAACGCATCTTGAACGGACGAAATGAATGTGATTTACTGAAATGAATGACAGAGAGCACTGGAAATGAATGTAAACAAGCAAAAAGCTTTCGGTGAGGAAGTGTTTCCAACAGGAGAGAATGCAGCATGTCTAGTCTTGTATTGCAGCCTCTTTCTGCCAAGTTGACATCAAACATCTCATATCCGAGCAGTTAAGTCTTGGAACCGAAAATGGATCGACTTGGCAAGTTGTAATTTGGAGATGGCATTGTTTTGGGATGAAGCCCCCGCTATTTAATTTATGTTCGCTGCTTCGGGAAGCTGCTAATTGGTCGAAAGTTTCCGTTCGCACGAAATCTCTCGGCGCTGGAAGCCCATGGTTTGAGATAAAAGGTGTGGCTGAAATCTCGAAAATCTAGGATGACAGGTATAAGAATTGGCGGACCAATAACAATCACCATGAAGGGTTCAGTTTTCGTGAGAAGTCGATGCCAGGATAGCGGTATTTTACTTGGTTGGACAAGATCGTCCGATTCATTACTATTAGGAAAGGGTACGGACCGTGGTACTGTGCACCTTGCCAAGTCTCAATATCTCTAAGCCACGACATCTTGGGTGTCCTCGTTCAAATCCGCCTCGAAACTCTCAATTGTCCCTAGCACAATATCAATGTGTTCTTTAGCCAAGACTGTATTCATAGATCGAGCAAGCGTACTTGCAGTCCGTACAGAATTCTTGATCTGTCTGCCGTTGATGTCGATCCTTGCTAAATCGTCCAAAATAGCCTCGTCCCACACCTGGGCGTGCTACGGCCAATGAAGAGTTTCCACAACTCTTTTCGTCGATGATGGTCTAGAGGAGTATACTTCAGAGCGAGGTGTATCCGAGACTTGAATGCGAGATCAAAGCTTGTCAAGCGGTTGGTGGTCAAAAATAGAATGCCCTCATAGTATTCTAGAATTCGAAGGAAAACTACGACGGGTTAGTACTCACACCCAATCGAGATGAAGTGACTCACGAGATACCAAGCAGTTCCGGGTCAGATCGTGTATAGTTCGTTGTTCCAGGAAAACATCGGCTTCATCGATCAGCACGATGGCTCCCCAATGTGTTGCCAGCCGGAGTGCAGAATTAAGATGCATTTCGACTTCATACGGACGGACTCCTAGTTCGCCTGAATTCACAACGTAGAGCGGCTTACCTACATCATCTGCGATACTTTCTGCGGTGAAGGTCTTGCCGACTCCTGGTGCGCCATGGAGAACGAAAACAAGGCCCTTGCCCTTCCCTTTGATTAGGTCATCGAAGTCATCCGAGCCGTGGTTCTTGACTAGAGCATGAACAAGGTTCTTGTGATTTTTGGGAAGGAGTAATTGTTGGAATGCAGTATTGTTCCACATCTTTGATAAAATCGACAGCGAAAAAGCACCATTTCTTGTCGAAGAGTGAAATCCCTGGGATCTGAAAATCGCAAATCATGAGGTCATCATCGCTGAGTGTATTAATCTCTTCGTCAGGTTTCGTCCACAATGGCTTGCGATCGTTAAGCCAGACCCTGTTCGGTGATTTCAATTCCCCAAAAGTTTTACAATCAACCACAATGCGGCTGTTGACCTAGGCAGATTAGATCAGTAAAGTGTGAAGGGGAAGAAAGGAGAGATTTAATCACATACAGTCACACTGTCGACCTTGTACTTGCTGTAAGGCGCCCCAGGAGGGAGTGGTGGCCGAGGTAGATCATCTTCCCGCTCGTCCCATTTGTCACTCACAGCAAATGCTCTGCCGGTGTATGATCGGTGATGATGACCTTTCAGGGCACTCACCTGTCTGCCCCGGGCTATATGCCTCTACCGCAGACGTTGGATCACTGTTTCCGTATCATAATACCTCAGCGGCAGGATGGGAAAGTCCCTGATCGTCTTGGTCCCTTCATATGGCTGTATGTTGATGTGTTTGTGGGTGTAGCCGAATCTTGTCCCATCATGCGTAAAGCAGCGGCCGGTAATCCTCCAGAAGGTTCCGCAATTTGCTTTGATCAGGGTCGTGGATACCAAAGACAGGATCTGGTTCATTTCGTCTTGTCCGGTGATCAGAGACTCACCGGGTAGAAAGACCATCCAAAGATCTTTGTACTCTATGGCTGGATTCGAAATGGACGTGCCAACATTTGCCTCGTACCCTCGGATTGAGCTCCGAAGCTCCTTCCCCATGAAGCGTAGAAGAAGATGAATGTGCAGTTTCGCGTACCTGTCTCCAACTTTCTGCCTGTAACCTTCGAGTTCTTTGCGGTAGTGAAAGATACATCGTAGGGGCCCAAGAAGAATGATAGTGTCACCCCGAAGACTAACTCCAGGGTAGTGTTTTATCACGGTACGGAGGGTGTCCTTGAGGTACGGTGATTGAATCTCGAGACGTGATGATTCGAGTTCGCCATCTCGACTAAACTTTTTGTAGGATTTCATCGCGTAATCCTGGCCTTCGACTTTCTCGTCAACTGCATGCCTTTCCTCAATTTCCTTCATTACCGACTCCCCTTTCAGGTTCATTCGCTCCTCATACTCCTTCACTTCACATTTGAGCTGCTTTATCGTACTGTTCTGAAGTGGTTCTACATGCTCAATGTCGTCGAATTCACTGCTCTCGTCATCTGTCGCATCCTGTGGATCGTCGATTCTGGGCTTCATGATGTCGTTCGGTAGGCTGCTATCGGCGCAATGAATTGGTTCGGCAATGTCAACACCCAGCAAAATGACAAAAGTGCTGAATCAATCACTCTGTTATCAAGGCTGGCTGTACGCTTTTATGACTTGAGTTGAGAGAGAAGAGGCGGGTAATCTAGTTACGGGTACCTATTGTCTTGAAGCAGGTATCCAACCCTGCCCTGCCTTCCCTGGCGGGCTACCTTACTTACCTTATTCGGATGAAGCACCCGTGCGGCACGGTCCTTGATCCTGTCAGTCAGGTCAGGTGCTGATGCTGAAGCTGAAGCTGAAGCTGAAGCTCTAGCTGTGCTGACTGCATTGCCTCGCCTCACTGGCCGGCCTCGCTGGATCTAGATCTGGATCGCCGCTTTCCATCACAGCACAGCGCTTGAATGCAACTGCGATGCAACTGCAACAGCAACAGGCAGGCTGGCAGGGCAGGCGAAACCAATCACAACCACGACAGCCGCCCTCAAGACTGCGCGCGCGCGCACATGCGAACATGGGTATTTCTATTTCTATTTCCACTTGTATTCATATCTTGTATTTCTACGAGGATCGTGTCAATCAGCCGGTTCTAGGCTCTATGGAGTACCTTTGCCTGGGCAAGTAGGTAGGTAGTAGTCCGAGATCATCGTCAGCACCGCCTCCTTGATACTTATATGCGCCTCTCTCGCAGGCGTGGCTCATACAAGGCCAGAAAGCGACCCTGGTCTCAGAGTACAGTACCTATACCGCGCTGGCACTCGATGCATAGGTAGATAAGGTACGTTGAGATTGCCGCTAGCGAGGCTCGAGGCTGCGGCATCTTTTCGGCGTGTGGAGGTCTGCATTCTTCTCAAGAGCACGATAATCTCGAGCGTGTTCGCGGCATTTTTATTCTTTTTTTCCCATTGTTGGGCCGAACCCCTTATGAGATGATCACTTCTTCTAGTGCAGCATAGGCATGAAGCAATTTTGATGTGTCATTGACAATGTCGGGTGTTGGAGAGGCAAGTCTTGTGCTCGGAATCATCTCTTCTATCATCTCGATCGTCACTGCTGCAAAACACATATACGATGCAGCAAAACGACGCCAGTGGACTGCCAAAGGGATTCCACAAAGTTGCCGCAAAGCTCCCGATAGTGGTCCTCATCCTGGAACAAGCCAATGAGTACGTCCAAAAGCCACAAGTTGATCAAACAACTCGTGATGCGTTTGGAACAGTGCTCTGGCGATGCGAGCTGAGTGCAAAGGAATTGCGTGAGATATTTGCGCGGGCGCTCCCTAATAATGGGAGTTCGAGGGTTGACAAATATCTATCTGCAGCAAAAAAGACAGGACAAGGAAGCCGAGTGCAAGAACTCGTAGCAGACATATTGCAAGAGATCGGATTGCTGCTGGCATCTTCCTCATTCGCAACCGTTGGCGGATGTCTCTGCCAGCGGGACATCATTGCCAGCTGATTTCCTCAACATTTCACCACCCCGCACTTTGCAGCAAATTCAGTACTCAGATAGCCGAACTCGTAGGTGTTCTTCTTTAATTCTTCTGAGTATTTGACCAACTAATTGCCCAACAGATACAAGGAGTTCAGATCCTAAAATGTTGCTTTCTGCGTGGCTTCTTCCAGATGAACTGTCAATCTCCAAAATTGCCGCTGAGCAGGATACGTACATGCAGAAAAGGTTTCAGAATCCGAAAACAGCATATAAGTCCTTTCAATGGTTCTTTGAAACAGTTGAGTACCAGCAATTCGTCAAAATTGATTCTTCGAAGGTCTTGAAAATCAAAGGATCACCTGGCTGTGGTAAATCAGTATTGACGGCATCCGTGATACATCATTTGGAGAGCTCGGAACCCCATAGCGGCTCGAGAGACGTCTTATATTGCTATTGCAATCGTGCTTCCGAGCAAAGTAATTCAATGGCCTTGGTTAGAGTACTTCTTGCACAAACGTTGCAGTGGGCAACCCCTGAGATGATCCTGGAGGTCAAGAAATCCTATTCAGTACATCCGGTCCTGGGGGCTTATGACATGAGTAGCATCGAAGGGGATCTTTGGCATCTATTACGAACTCTGCTTGGCATGCGAGACCAGAAGACATTTATTGTCGTGGACGGAATTGACAATTGTGCCCAGCCCTTATTCTGTGCGCGGTCCCTAATCAAGATTACCACAAGTCTTGCTTCGAAGGCTCACTGTGGCTTGCTACTCTCGTCAAGACTGGATCACCGAGATGTTTTCGGCAGCAAGAGTATACAAGCTTCCATGGCAAAAAATAACGTGGAATGCTTCCAGCTGGATATCACTGAAGAACAAACTCGTCGAGACCTGGTGGAGTTCGTGTCATATGAAGTATCTACCCGTCCCTCTTTCTTGTCCTCCCCACGAATAATACAAGACAAGATAGTTGCATCGGTCTGCAGTCGGGCCCGTGGGATGTTTTTGTATGCAAGCCTTGCCCTGGAAGACCTAAAAGGAGAAACTATATCCTCAATCGCAGATGTTGACATGGCTCTTGTCAATTTGCCGGCCGGCCTGTTCAATGGCTACAAGTAGCACCTTCAGCTTCCAACAGAATCCAGAAGGGTCCTGAAGCGTTCAGTTGGATATTCTGGGCAAGCTCGAGCTTAACTTGGAACGAACTCCGAAGCGCACTTGCCATTGCCGAAAGCGGATACGATGAAAACAACGACATATTAGACAGCTGCGATACCTTCATCGAACATATTTGCGGACAGGTGGTAGAATCTTTTGGCGACACAGAACAATTGAGGTTCATTCACCCGACAGTAACGGAGTTTTTAGCAAGTGACTCGGATTCTGGAGATCTTTTGAACATCCGAAGTGGGCCCTCGATGATTGCAAGCAAGTTATTGAACTTTTTGGAGTACTCAGATCTGCCCTCCTTCACATCCCCTATTACGCAGAATCCTCGAGAAACAATGCAGAACTATACCGATCGGCCTGGTCGTGGGTTGTACCCCTTTGCGATTTCAAACTGTATGTCCTAGAAGTCACCAGTCAGCTTGGTCGTCCCAAAGAGCATCTCCACGTCTTGACTAATTGCAAAAGCGCTGACTTTTTTTCTTATCAGGGTACAAATACCTCAAAATGTGTGATAAGAGCCAGAATCAGCAGCTGGAGATCCAAGTTCGGCGATTTTTGCTGTCCGAATCCTTCATTCGCTGGCTGAAAACCGCTGTTATCATGTCCCGCATTTCTCACGATGGACAGGACAGTGTTTCGTTGACAGCAGATGTCGTGGATAGCGTACAAAGCTGGGTCTCGGACAGAGTTTGGACTCTTTCTAAAACTAAATCAATAATTCAATCGTGGATCAGCCACTTTCTCGACCTAATGCTGGATTGGGGGAAGGTCATAGTAGCCCAGCCTGATTGGATCCACTATCTGCACCAAGAACTAATTCCGACAACAAGTCCATTTCGAGATGTTCTCGAAGAAAATGACAGCGACCAATCTATAATTCAATTCAGTCCCCACCCAAGTAGTACCAAACGTTCGGAGCCAATCACATGGCCAAATCGCTGCTTTGCCATGGATCTCGAGAAGGATCTCACTTTCACCTTCGATGAGCCCTTCATCAGTTGCTACCATATCAAGACCGGCTTGATGACCGCCGAATTTATTGTACCAATTCCGTCCAGAGTTCAAGGACCTTTGGTCGTTCGAAGAGGCTTGCTATCACCACGGGGAAAGTACCTAGCTGTTCTATTTGAAGCTCTTGGCCCATCGACAGACCCTGTTGGAAACAGAATACGAGAAGGCCGACGTCTTCGCCTGAATATGGCAACGACAGGATTCAAGTGGGCGATGGATGATGCATCCTTGTCCTTTGACCTATCTGAGTTCTTAGCTCATATGGCTGTCGGCGTGAGTAAAGCAGAATTTGTGGTTTGCTTGCTGGAAATACGCCATACTGGGCCCGCCAGGACTCACTTGTTTGGCATTCCGACCTGGGCAACAAGTCCAGTAATAGCAACCGGTACGCAAGCGATGAGATGGGAACTCGACGACGTTGACGTTCTCCAATTCTCGGAAGATTCGTCAAAGCTCATCACCGCTTTCGGTACCTTTGACATCGAGTCCGGAAAGACCCGAAAGCATTGGCAGTTCGCATTAGGTCAGTTTTACCAGGGAGGTAAAGTCAGCGGGGACCTTAAGTATTTCGCGACAGTCCTTTGGGATATTGATGGTCACTGTAAAGTCCAGATTTTCGACTTTGACACAGCGGGTATCAAGCCTGACAATTTACCCTCCCGGGAGATTCCATTTCCTGGGGTGGTCCATCTTCTAGCTATCAGCAACCATGGCCGTTTCTTGCTTCTGACCAGAAGAGAGATCGCAGCACTGGCTAGAAGACCAAAATCTCGGGATGCTCAGGACCAACTCAGCAAGCATCCATCGGCGTTTGGGATTGTCGTGACGGAGAATGGACGCCTCTCCTACTTCTCGATCCAAAATCCGTTAATAAGCTGCCTCATTGGAAGTTCTTCCCCTATACCTTCCAGCCGAGTTTTACCCCAGAAGCGTCGGCGGAGAGTGAATCAAACAGGATTTTCCTTTGTGTGCCTTCGAGATGGAAGCTTTCAGGTAATGTGAGGACAACCCGGTCTCTCCATCCAGCAGAGTCTCATCTTTTGTTATTCGAATCGAAGAGGTCAGTAAATGGATTTGGGAAAAATCCAGCATTGAAGTTGCAGCTTCCCACAACTGCATTCAGGTATGAGTTATGTCCTTTCATCACGTATTCTAGCTAACAACGGTGTAGTCTCAAGAAGTCGGAGAGTTCTGCGCCGAGAGTTCTTGCCTGGAACCCATCATTCGATGAGGGGACAATCTTCCCACAAAATTCCGTAAAGGTGCTAGACCATGAGCAACTAAAGATATCGAGCCAGCCCAAGACAGACAGCAATATTGCTTCGATGGCCCCCGGCAGCTCGGTTGATGATCATTCTCTTCGATCTTTTTCCGCTCTTATAACTTCACAAACCAGGTCTGCTACTTTCTACGTTCGCATTGCGATCGACACATCAATCCTAACTACGCAGGATTCCTCGCGTGCATCAAAGGACTTGGACGCGGAACTCAAGGGCCGGCCGATCATCACTTACGAGATCTTCGTGACCTGCCTTTTGGTAGGGGAGCAACAAGCTAGGTGCTCCTCTATCAAATATTACCAACGTCGATGACATCTCAACCTCAAATCAGTCGTCAATTCGCGTGCTCCCCTGACGAGAATCCAATATCCTTTGGCTTCCTTGAGCTAGAGATATCGCATGACAGCGACAGTCCCACTATCATCGTCAATGACACTGGTGACATTCTTTTTTCAGCGCGCGATATAATGTTTTCGACTCAAATCTCATCCCCTAAAGCGCCATGTTTCCGAAACATCTGCCATTGGAACCCTTGACAATAGGACTTTGCCGGGTTACATTATCCTCACTGACTCCCAAATGAACTTCGAAGATATGAGAACACTATCTGCAGACCAAACAAATACCTTCATCATCAAGGGTGACACTTCTACACAGGAAATTCAACATGTTTTCCAGGTTTCAAGACAGCTCAGAAGCAGTTCGGGCCAATTCGAACACAGGGAGGCGTCCCAATGCGAGATGTGTCTGTTCATATATGACGAGGATACTGACGACATCACATGGATGTTGCATACAACCACTGGAGGTGATATATCGGCTAGTAGGGAAAGTGTACCCGAGACAGCTTGGGCACTGCACCCTACACTTCCGCTCCTAGCGTGGCTCCTTCCTGGACATAGGCTTAGGATTTCCAATATAGAAGGACACGCAGCCCCTCTAACAATTGCTGGTAAGTCCTCAAATCCACTAATCGGTGATAATGTAGCGCTAAACATCGGCAGAGTCTCTAAGTACCGATGTGGAATCCGCACATGCGATTCTCTTCTCAGCTGATGGTCGATACGTTATTGTTCAGGCCCAAGAAAGTTTTAAGAATGATCTCATGAGCCTGCAACGAAGTCGAAACATGTGGGGTGTCATTCTATGTGATCTTCAAGAAGGCACAACTGTTGGAGCTGCTCTCGTCAGTGCTTCCCCGGTGTCGGTCGTCGCGAGAGACGAAGTCTTGCGCACTTATCGCCTAACGAGGGACGGCGCAGTGGAGAGCACAACATACAGTCTTCCAGGACTGTGCTTGACGCAACGACAATATTTGACTTTTATACCCGACGGCTGTTGCTGTCCTACCTGTGGGAAGCCTTTTGGCTCACTGTGCAAAGTTTCTGTCATTGAACACGAAGGAGGAGAATTGGCCATCCTGGGGCACACAACAGTGGGGTTAGGCAGAGCCCCTATGAGCAGTGAAATATGTCAGCCTTTGATGATACGTATCACTACTCCACCAGTCGAGCTCAATGTCAATGAGACGCTGGAGGCTGTGCTTGTAATTGGCACCAAACGACTGTTTCCAGCCCTTCTTGACGATCGGGGACATATCATGGACCATGCGTGTTCCCTGAGAGCCGATGAGCCGCGAAAAGCCTGCGTTAAGGCCCAGGGGAGCGACTGTCACTGTGACAAGTGCTCACTTCAAGACGCAATGACACAAGACAGCCCGCTGGATGTTAGTTGTCTACCGCAAATGGAAACTAAAATCTCCGACTTCAAGCTACATTCTGGCTTAGCGGTACCACCGGAACAAGTTGAAGATCTCCACAGGCTGTCAGAGAAAGCCGGCATCAAAGATACATGTGTTTGGGAAAATGCGGATCAGTCAGCACGAGATTCTATTGCAAGAATGAAAGTCGTGCTTGGCGAAGAAACATTTCCATGGGACTCTTGGGCCGATTTCAAGGAAGCAATGGAGGAGATTAAAGAAGTCTTCGGCCTCGAAAAATATATGAACCACATGTTCGAACCAGGAAACTGTGGGTCCGGTTGCACTATTCCCCTCTTCGTGCATACTTTTACCTTTGGTGGCAGCGATGGGCCCAATGACTTCCATTGGTCTTCCACCACAACGACTGGCTGGTTGGAAGAAGATTTGGTCTGGTACTACGAGCGTTTCTTCAACGGGAACTTTGAGGGCGCCAGATGCTGGTATGACTTTCCTGCATACAAGGCTCTGGGTGTGAAAATGGATAGTTTGAAGCAGGATAAGACTGCCAAAGGCAAGCGGTTTCGAAGATATTTCGGTTCCGGAGCTGACAAGCCCGGCAAAATTTTGGAAGCTGATTCCTCCGATAAGCATGGGAAAGATATATTTGAAAAGGATGGTATGAAGTTCGACGATGAACTAAAGCCCATGGTTACTGGTCTCATCATGAAGGACATCTTTGAATCGATGTCGGATTTGGTGCCGGGTCTAGGACAGATATTCGAGCAGAGGATGCATACCATGTCTAGTCAGAGTATGATCGAGAACTTGATGGATTAGATCTCATAGTGCTGGGTAGTGTAGCTGCAGCTCTGAAGCCAGTATTTCCTCCATTGATCAGTAGGACTGCTAGCCTCTTCTTTACAGCTGCAAGCCTTCAGACATCAAAAATACGCCAACGTTCAAACCCGTGTTTTGACTAAGGTGTTGAAAACTATGGCAATAGAGTTGACTGAATTAGTCACAATTCAAACCAGTCCTCGCATACTGTTGTGAGCTGAGGTATAGTTTGAAGTAACAAACATTAACGTAGTTACGTAGAGGGTAAAACGATTGGCGCATCTGATTATATCACACCCTTATGCACCTTTGACATGAAATTTTTGTCCTCAATACACCCGAGCGTTGTGAGGGGCTCGTATGTCTGAATAAACAGGTCTTCGTATTCTGTATGTTACTATGAAAAACCTGCGGAGTTTTAGAACTGTCCGTCTGGCAACTTCTCACAGCGACTTATTATTATGTGAGCTCTATGGTCACGGAGAACCCTCATATCGGTTTCTTGAGAATCATTTGGTATTATTGAAAAGATAATACAACATGAAATATATACAGGCCTCATACCACTTCTATTCGCTACTATTCGAGCACTACACAAAAATGTGGCGCAATCTCGTAGCGAAACCTTGACATGCTCGCGACCCAAACCACCACCACTGTAATGAGCTATAGCTATCGAAGGAGAGAACACAAGCTCGAGAGGATGAACAGAGGCCTAAAACGCGTTCGAGCCTATCTCAGGAAGTTGCGAACTTGTGAGACAACATCTTCTGCAAATTGATAGAGATGACCATGGCCCGAATTCGGATAAAGAACGAGAAGCGCATTTGAGAGCTTTTGCTGCATAGCAAAGCTATTTACAGTTGGCGTAACCTTATCGGTTCTTCCACTTGTAATCAGGACAGGACCTTGGATGGCTGACAAGCGATTGAAAAAGTTGGCGTCCGAAACGAAATCCACGATGGCCTGGAATTGCGCGGCATCCCCAGGTGCGGTGACAAATTCTTTGCGCTCTTCGCCCTCAATCTGACGCTCATGAATCCTCTGCCACCACATCCGCCCTGCCTCCTGGCTCGAATTGGACGAAGAAAAAAATCGAAGTAGGAAAACGCCTTGATCAGGACCCCTTGATGGATTTCCTTCTGCCAATTCCGTCAAATTGGCAATGGATGTACCGGGTCCGACTCCAGATTGCGTTCCTGACAACACAATCTTATTCACTAGCTGGGAATGCTCGATGGCGATATATTGGGAGATCATGCCACCAAGTGAGAAGCCCATAAAATTAGCTTTGGGCACGCCAATAGCTGTAAGGAAATCTACTGCAGTCCCAGCCATGCTCGAAACAGTGTTTGGAATAGTGCCTTCGCTATGTCCAACCCCAGCGTTATCGAAGATGATAACCTCTTGATCACGAGCAAGAAGGTTGAGAAGCATTGGGTCATTGGTGTCCATAGATCCAAGGAAGTGAGTCGTGTAGACCAAAGGTAATTCGGATTGCTTGCCAAAGCGGCGATATGCAATTCTGACGCCATTGACAGATATGTAACTAGTTGGCGCATTCTGTGCCATGGCCAGAGAATTGTTGGGCCAGGGTGCATCCCATAAATTGAGCAGCGGACTAGCCGAGACTGGAGTGGCAAGGAGGGTGGCAAGAGCAGCGAACCTCATCGTGTTAATAGAGCTTCTTCGGTTGTATACTCGAAGTTTAAACAGACTCATGTGCCAGAGTCTTCAATCTTGTTCAAAGAATGGGAGTTGTGAGATCAAAAGGCGGTCGTTGGTTATCTGGTAAGATGGAATGAAGATTGTTAATCGAGTCGATTCTGACTTACTGAGGATCCAGGTCACTTTATATACACACATCACTACTGCCCTATGCACGGCATGATAACTTGAGCCTTTGTCATCTCATGCTTGAGTTTGGAGTTATTAGATTACTCGGATGTAATTTGCCCCACTATCTTCTGAGTTCAATAGACAACGATATGCATACAGAAGATTACTATTCACCGGACTTTCGAGTCGACTATTTGACCGACTCCCTGAAGACTTTTTACAATAAAAGCATTTCTCAAGTTCAGTACTAGCTGAAATTCGGTTTTGAACTCAAGGATGAGGAGATAACCGAATTTCTAGTACTGATGACACAGTGGTTAATTTCTCCAGACATTTCTCTCTTCACCCCCTTTGCCTTGCTTAAATGTTAGCCAACAAAGCCGAGTCCAACATATAGACGTGCTACACATTTGAGAACATCAGGGGAGTTTTTGTGGTTAGATTTCGAAAGTACGTAATGAGTTGGGTCCGAGAATCTGCAAAGACTTGCGTACTGCTATCTCTCATTATCTAAACCGATCCGGGCAGTGAAGGAATAGGAGCTGGTCCATGCCTGATCCTCACTGCAAGTAAATCAGCAAGACCCAGACAGAGCTCCTGTAAGCCAACCAAATCCTCCCTCGTCGCACCATTCCAGAGCATGCCCTTCATATGGTGCTGCAGTTGGTTCTGGCAGTCCATGCCATACAGACTAGCAACCATCACCCAGCCAGTCGTCAGATCATCCAAGACTCCATCGAACGAGAAAATTCTCGCGTAAAGCACTTCTGCTCCCAATCAGCACGTGCGATGCGTATAGATTCTGCGTTTTGCGAAGGAAAAGGATTTTCTTACCTCGCACAATAAACGCATAGTCTGGACTAGCTCGTACAGATGCCTCCGGATCAAATGCTGGATTTCGCGCATATACACTCCTCCAAAATTTCATACCTCTCTCCCTCGCTTGCTCATCCGTCTCCTTTGATCGCGGTGACTCCAGCTCTCGAAGTTCCGCAGGAATACAGTCTGATAGGATGCGCATGGCGTTGCCTGTTCTGCACGCTCCTACGGTACCCGTGGACTTGATAAGACCCTCGCGGACGCGATTGATAGCCTTCTTGCGAGCCTCAATCGAGTCGGTTCTTGATAGGATGGTGGAGTCGAGGTGCTTGTAGACTTGAGGGATGACATCCGGGTAGTTGGTCGATGAGAGCATAACGAGGACGCATGTGTACCAACGTAGCTTTTCATTTGTCGTTGACAGTGTCTGGACTGGCTGGAAGAAGGAGTCAGGGATCAGAGGCGTCTCTGAAGTCATCATAGGTTACAATGGTCGTCTGGCTGTCTCAATGCTTGAATGTGTAGACGGGTGTTCATGAAGCGAAGTCACTGATGAGTGCCGGTGCGGAGGTACATCTCCAAGTCTGGAGCAGGACCAACTTTGAAATGGACGTCAATGGTCGGCAATTCGGGAGTGGTCTAAGTCAAAGTTATGCAGTTCTCTACCGCCTGTAAAGTTTCTCGAACTGCGAGCTTCTCTCCGCATCCCACTTTTGATCAACACACTGCAGATTGCCGGACATTGAATACCGCTCGGTCAATCGGATCCAGCCGGACTTCGTGAGCTTAAGTATCATTATAGAGACTTAGCTGGTTCACGAACCTACAGCAGAATCTACATGTTTTTTTCGGCAAGATCAAGGCCCGCCATGTACATCGTCAGTCCACTATCGCAGTGCGCCAGCCCTGAGAAAAGGGACAAGGTGCGTTCGATTCCCACTATCTTTTGGCATTACACCAAATTCAGGGCCCGCAGTTTCTGGGGCATATAGCACAGATAGCTCTTATCGCTCTAGCAACAGAGCCGAACTGCTATGGCTATGCGTGGTTCCTCAGCGCCGGCGACAACGACGTGGTGGAAGGCCACTGGCTCCGTGGTTTCGAGGTGTAAGATTTATATTACTTACACTAAGTACGCAAATATAATATTCTGACAACGTCAGGTACGCAAGTCCAGAAGCAAATCAAGTAGAACACCGGGCAAGCGATGAGTACAAAGCTTTTCGAATAGTTGTCGGTGAGGAAGGCCTCCTTACCAAACCCAGCGACTTACGTTTCTGGCGTCCGACTGGTATTGGCTTCCTCACTAAAAGAAATCAGGAGGTCTTTGGTGGTCAGTATAGCTCGGCAGGAGAGCAGTATATCATCACGGATGAGTTCAGTCCGAAACTTGGCGAAAAGGAAGAACTCTTCGATATACTGAGGGGCGTCGCGGAAGCTGCGCTGAATGACGAGACAGTTCTGTCGTTCTGGGTACAAGATCGGTTTGGTACGGAGACGAGCACTCGCGAAGAAGGTATTGAAGATACGGTGTATATCTTCTTGAGATGTGGCGATCAGGCATCTGCGAAAGTCTTCTGGGAGCAGACGGTAGGCTCCAAATCGAAGAAGGTTGAGCACAGGAACAGGCGGACGACGACTTGGATAGGGTCGGGCATTGGCTTCCTGGGTAGATAAGTTAAGCGCTGAAATTTTTGAAATCTCATCACACAATATCCGAAGTGCCATAAGACATTTTCATTACTTTTCGTGCATCCAAACTGGCACAATGCCCAGATACGAAAGCGTCACATTCATGGCTAGAATAGTCCATGAAGAAAATGGCGAGTGTCGTTATTGTTGTTTACATTATCGCGATACCATTTGGCGGCGAAGCGACAGCTCCTGTATAATATAGAGGTGCAGACGTGAACAAGAATGACCATCGACCGTTCTTTCTGCACAGCTTCGCCAATCCCTCCAAGTTGAAGAGTTCTCCAATTGGGGTGCCCCAGCCAGCAAGCAGGATAGGATGTAAATGCCATTCTTTTTCCGTTGGTGCTTCACTTCATATCAGTAAAAGCACATTAGGACACTTGGAGATGTTCTGGGACTTACGCCTGACTTCAAAACCTGGAGAGTCGCTCACGACGGCAGCGAACTGGTTTTCCCACAACCATTCAGTAGTTTCTCGACTCTGACCTAAACCGCACCATTCCTTTCTGCTGGCAACTTCAATGCGCTCGTCCTCGTTAAGCGACTTGTAAGCAGCGACATAGCCGGTGCGAAGAAAGAGGACATCCCCATTACGGAACTCAGTGCACTGCTCTTCAGCAATTTTCAGCACGTCTTGGAGAGTGATCGCATAAGGACCGAAGTGTGAAACTTCAACCCCCTTCCTTTCGGCGTATGATGCGAAGTCGATCAATACACCACGTCCTGCTAAGCCTTTCTCGGCCCACGGTTGTAGGCCATTGATTGCAGTTCGGTCGGATGCGTGAACGTCTTGTTGAGTGGCTCTGCATAGCAATTAGTTTGCATGCAAACTTCTGCTATCCATATAAATAATACCCGTTGTAGAATTTCTTCTCCTTCTGATAGGCGAAGTGTCTCAAAGAGTCCCACTGGGAACTTCCTTGAGTGTTGAACGAAATCTGCAAGAACAATGAGTAAAGATACGGCAATATAATTCTTTTTACAGAACTAACCACATCGTCATTTACGACAAAGGGGTCTTTATCTATTATTTTCTGCTGGAATGCTGCTCTACCTAGTAGCGGAGGACCAAAAAAATCCAGCGGGAGACTTAAATATAATATGTCAGCCATTGCCCTTTGGGTCGAAGTTGTCAACCTACTCAAGGCCAACCCGATCGCCAGTCTGAACCTCCTCTTTGGTCGTCTTCAGGAGTATATCAGCGGTCAAGTAATTGAGAGACCCCAAAGAAGTGGCTTTTTCGTCACTCCAAAGACCCCACGCTGAGTTTGGCGGGTCCCCTTTACGCAGGGGTAGATCTGCTAATGCGGGCAGCGGACTCATTCTTTTTCCCATATTGTATTGCGAAGACTGATAAGTGTCCGAACAATATAAAAGCAATGCTTTGAAAAGATCCTCCACACATCAGCGCAGACTGGATTTTAATATCCAAAGGCTACTGTCAGTCCGGTTGCTGGAATTGGGCTCAAAGTGGGCCCGGTTCAGTCGGAACACGATGTCCGAAAACTCTCTCCTACGGACTTCGAAACCTTTCGCAGCAATCCCAAGAATGGAGAGGTGTTTAACGTCAAATACATCTAACGTAAACATTTAAACATTCCGAGTCCTCATTTTAGGTACTATCGCTTGCACCTCATACTCCTTCACCCACTCAAATTACTGAACGCTCTATCATGTCGCAAACGACTATCAACGGCGTCTTAATGCGTCTTGTCGAGCCAAAAGATGGGATTGACTCAGAAGCCCTCACTTTTATCCCCAGTTCGCCCTGTCTCAATGTTGAGAAAACATACGCCGCGGTTGCTTCTGATGGCGAGAAGCCTTCCTCCATGACTCTTTACATTCTGAGTGACGTTACGCCCTTAGACACCTCACAAGATCTCTATGATGAAGATGTAAAATCGAACCCCGATCATACGATATCCTGGATTGCATGCAGCTTCATCAATGGCCGCAACAACAATGCAGCTCCCACCGAAAATCCCAGTATCTCGCAGCCTCTGTCTTTCTCGCCGATCGTGGGATCAAAGCTGGTGATTAATGGTTCAACTCCAAGATCAGACAAAGAGGAAGACTACCATGATTGGTATAACATTGAGCATGGCCCCGCGCTTGCGACTGTGCAGGGTTGGAATGCGGGTCGGAGATACAGCTATCTGAAAAGCTATGGAGAGATTGAGACGGCTAATTTCTATGGATTCAACTATTACGATGAGAATAGTGGACTTGGAGGATCAAAATGGGAGAAAGCTACGAAGACTGAGTGGACGTTCCGAATTCGGGGCAATGCTGCAAAGCCAAACATTCGACGAGTGTGGAAGCTTCAGGATTCCTTGTAAAAAGTGGAATCTCTTTGGAAAATAACATAACTTGATCTGAAGTTTAGATTTTGTCTTGATTGCCTACTGAAATGATTGAGTGGGCGCGAATAAACCATACAGTGTATTTTGCGATATGTCCCACTCCTGATCGTTCATGAAGTTCGTCAAGCCAGACACTACCATGTTTGCACTCGTTTGAAGTGGATCAACAACATTCTGCTGCGAATTCATGTCGTAAAGGTAATGCGCAGCCGAATACATTTCAGTATCTACGGATGCCTTGTCGTGGGGCAGCTGCGGGAAGAGACTCTCGTCAAGGATGCCGAAATCAGGCTGTTGAGGGGCCACTGGTCCTCGCTCTTTCGTGCTGATCTCAAATTCGCGTGCCATATCCCGTAGCACCAACAGTGGCTTCTTGAGGCCTGAATTGCAGCCATGTTGAAGCTCACCTAGACATGTCCAAAAGAAGGAAATGAGTTCTGTGAAGTGTCCTCGGTCATGACGCTCTTGGGGGAGGATGATCGCTACGGCCGAATAAATGGCATAAGATAACAGGAAGGGGGCTCGACGAAGTGTGAAAGTCTTTCGATAAGCACGGATGTACTTTTCTATCATGAGCGCGCTGGAGATGCACTCTTGCTGTGGGGGAACTCAGGATTAGTATATTCAGTCCAACTTAAACAGAGGATCCTGTGACGGTTTCTGGACATAAGGAAGGATATCCGAAGAGGACGAAGGGGTGTTACAGTCCCCCGTTATGACAAGAAAGCTCAGAAAAGAAGTAAATAGATAACTCAGAGAGCACTCACTTCGCTCAAACTTTTCGCCTCTTCATCTGAATGTCGTCTGAGATGGCCCTCTTCCATGAAAGCACGGTACAAAAGTATACGTAGGGTGTGAAAAGTTGTACTGCATGCTTGTGTCAGTATTTATGTATTGACCTAAACACAGAGATTGCTCACTATGGTGTGATCTGATGAGGCGGGGGAATTTTGGGCGATTGAGGGTCAAAGAAAAGGTGATCTGGCAGCATGGCAGTCCAATTTTCAAGCTGCGATTCGATTGTTGTCTTCTTCTCAAGCACCACTTCCGTCTTATACCCAACTGTGCAGATTCCGTAAAGCTCGCTGACTCGTTCACCAATTTGCATAAGACTAACGCAGGCGTTGAAGCTTGATATGGCATACGCTGGCTGGGGTTCATAGGCTGACTCCAGACCTGCCGGATCGAAGGAGTCTTGATAAGGCTCCCACTCCTCTAGCTCCTCGAATGTATCCAAAAGTTGGAGAGGAACTCGAGCCTCAGTTGTTGCGAAGCTACACTGTCTGCCCAAATACAAAGATTGTGTGACATCAGTGATGTACGCACCCCAGTAAAGCCGTTTCCGCATCTCATGATCGATATCCTTCTGCAGCATCTGGGTACTTGTTTGAGTGCCATTCTCTTGGTAGTCTGGTCCAAGCATGAGATGACAGCCCAGATCAATGATCATACGGTACGCGGTTCCTGAGAGCGCCCATCCCGCACTGACTTTTCCTCTGGCAACGAGCGTGGCGCTGGTTAAGAGCAGAGCGACGGCCGATGGCACACTCGACTTCCCCATTGCATCGACCAGTAGTTGACAGAACCTGTCATAAAATCGGCTGCCAGAATTTTCAGAGTCACTCACTGATGCTCGTAAGCCCAAGCGATCACTATGAAGCGAGCTGCTATAGTATATCGCATTAAGAAGGAGCTTATTGACCCATGGGCCGCCGTCGGCAATACTAGCCAAGATCGCAGGACGGTAAGTAATAAGATATGAGCAGTGATGGCGATTAAAATGTAGCGTGATGAGGTGTTTCGCAAGATCCGGCTCACAGCCGTCGAGGTCAATGGTCCGCTGGGGCTGTCTGAAGAGTCGATTCTCTCTCTGCCTCTGAACAGTAGCATTGCTGATAAGGCGTGCCCTTGAGCTTTCAACAGCAGCTATACCCTTGCGAGAGACTTTCGATATATTTTTCTTATGAAGAGCTCGCCGCGTTGGCATTATGATGCCGGCTAGGCCGTGCACTGAGGCAACACATCCGTCCTCATGGAAGACACCCGCCACTCTAGCCTCGCAAGGAGAGAGTCCAGTGCCATCATTTTCCATGCTGACGGGGGCAGGCTCCTGCAAAAGGGCCTGCCTTTGCAACGTATGTTGACTCTGACCGGAGAAACGTGAGCGGAAGGTTGGAGAGAGCCCCTCGTTGCGTTGGTGCCAAGAGTCAATGTGAGATGAAGCGAAAGTATCCGGCTGCGCGCCCTGGTTTAACATGGTTGTAGCTCCAGCCTGATCAAAGCTCGTATCAATGCTATAGTTTTCGTTCATCTGAGACCGCTCGTTGAAAGTGGTGGACTCGGATCCCGGGGGTGGTCGAAGAGGCGCAGAGACTGAGGACTCAGGTGTCGCCAGCCCGAACTCCTCGTCTTCCGCTTGGTCTTCTCTCGACTCATCGTCACACTGTAAATTCGGACTTCGCGGAGCATTCTCAAGTCCAAGACCGGACGCTGAGAGGCCTGATGTATTCATGTGTGCCAGCACAGCAGCCATGGTCGCCTCCAAAGCCTGAAACCGCGCTCGAGTCGGCCTCGGTTCTCTTCGAGCATCTCGAGGATACTCACATTGAAGGCTACTCGCAACGCACTCGTGGCAGTGTGGACGAATGCCACTGCATTTCATTTTTTTCTGACGGCATGAGGAGCAAGTCCTGCATATTGCCGACTTTTGCTTTGGCTGAATGGTACGTGTGATTCCTTGTGTGGATCGCCGGGGAGGTGCTGTCGTTGAAGGCATGACTGCGACCAGTTCAACCGTCCCTCAATACCTTAATACATGAAGGATGCGGAATTTCGAAGAGGAGGAGCTTTTTTACGAAGGGTGTCTTTCAAAGTTGCCGACGCCGTCGTCTTCTGTTATTCGGAATCGAGCTGACCCAGAGCCAAGAACCCTGAATCCCCACCAAAGATCGGGGAGGGTCCTCAAGACCCCGCGGGGATTCGAGGCCAAGCCACACACGAGTCATACAGCACACTTCATAGATTCTTTTCTGGGCAATGATCTAGTCTGTTTTCCGGACTTCAATGTCCGGACAAGTCAAGTAAACTGGTTTGGCACCTTGCCTGGCGATCCGGACATTGATTTCTCAGTGTCAAGCATCGCTTCATCGCCGCTATTCAGAAATGCTGTTATCAATTCATAGAACATATATCAAGACATGAAGTAACCGTTCAAGCCATGTACTCGCATCATCAACATCACTATTGACCGAACAGCAATCAGTCGTCAGCGCCAGGCGTGAAAAAGTCAACAGTCATGGCGCCCTCAGCAATCTCGGTCGAGCCGACAACAAGTATTGAAACTCCCAAATCCTGCAAGGGGAAAGCTGTCGAAAGTGAACAAGTCGAACGGACGCTGGCAGCTGTGGAGCAACATATATCGGACTTAGCGAAGGATGTACACGCTACCACAAATACAAATCTTGGCCCCGATTACACGATCGTGGAGAAGCCCATCGGCACGAGACGTCCCATTCGGGTGGCTTGCATGGGAGCTGGGTACTCCGGGCTCATGATGGCAATTGTATTTGCCGAGAAAATGAAGGACAAGAATGCTGAGCTTGTCGTCTACGAGCGCAATGAGGACCTTGGAGGCACATGGCTTGAGAACAGGTATAGATCAGACATCCAGTCTTTCCGCTAAAGGCATCGATGCTTATTTGTGTAGATATCCAGGTTGCAAATGTGACATACCTGCCCATAACTATGCCTTCAGCTTTGCACCGAACCCAGACTGGCCAAACTACTACGCAACTGCGGAACAACTTCATGAGTATATGCACAATGTTGCTGACAAATACGAATGCAATCGCTTCATCAAGTACAAGCACTCAGTCAAATCAGCGATTTGGAATGAGAGTAAGGGAAAGTGGGCTATTCAGGTTCAGAACGGCGAGGGAGCTACCATCGACGACGAAGTCGATGTGTTCATAAATGCTGGAGGCGTACTCAAGTAAGTTCTCCTTCATATGAAACTCGAAATTAGATGGTCCGAGACAGGTGCTAACGCAGACAGCAACTGGAAATGGCCCAACATCGAAGGTCTTCACGATTTCAAGGGCAAGCTCGTTCACTCTGCGCGTTGGGATCAGGAATACGACTTTGCCGACAAACGTGTGGCCGTTATTGGTATCGGCTCCTCCGGCATCCAGATCGTTCCCAAGCTCGCCACAGTGGTCAAAGAAATGGATTGCTACGTTCGCACTCAGACGTGGATCAGCCCTGCGCCTGGTATCAACGAACCCACAGCGAATGATCCAGAGATGGATGCAGACTACAACTTTTCAGAAAAGAGTCTCGAGATCTTCAAAGACCCGAGCGTCCTTCGTGACTACAGAGCGGCCATCATGGATCGGCGGATAGAGAATTTTCAGCGCGCCATCGCAGATAGTGATCTCCAGAAGAAGGCTCAAGAGATTTTCCGGAAAAGCATGAAAGGCCGTCTAGGTGACAGTGAAAAGGGGAGGAGAGCAGCTGAGCTGCTTCTGCCCAGCTTCCCTGTTGGGTGCCGTCGACAAACTCCTGGACCTGGCTTCCTCGAGGCCATCACTCAAGACAACGTAGAGATGAGATGGGATGATGTCCAATCCGTCACAGAAAAGGGTATCGTCACCAGAGCAGGCGAGGTCAAGGATTACGACGTAATCGTCTGCGCAACTGGCTTCGACACCTCTTTCAAACCCTCGTTTCCGGTCATTGGCCGAAATGGTACAAACCTCGCCGAAAAATGGACATCCGATCTGCCCAAGGCCTATTTCGGCTTCTTAGTCCCTGACATGCCCAATTATTTTGCCTTCATCGGTCCCAACAGTCCCATCAGCAATGGCTCCTTGGTGCTCGGCGTTCAAGCAACTGCCGTTTACGTGTACAAGTGGCTCGAGAAGCTCCAAACCGAGAGCATTAAGAGCTTCGAGGTCCGCCACGATGTCAACGAAGAGTATAATCAGCACATGCAGAAGTATCTCGAGCGGACGGTGTGGACCAGGGGCTGCCGCAGCTGGTACAAGCGCGGAACTATTGATGGGCCAGTCGTCGCCATCTACGGCGGAACTTCGTTCCACTTTATGGAGGCGATCAAAAATCCTCGCTGGGAGGACTTCGTTATTGATAGATTGGATGAGGCGAAATACAACAGATTTGCGTACCTTGGGAATGGTTTTTCGGGGAGAGAGACAAAGGGCGGAAGTGTGGGCGCGACACAGACTTTAGACTTGGATGAGTACTGGAATTTGTTTGTATTGCCAGAAATCCATAATTAGCGATAGATTGATTTAAAGTCTTACATTTTGTATGAAGCAGAAGTTCTCTCGATCCTTTCATCGGGTTTCTTTTTCCATGCTTGGGCTTACTCTTCCATGTAAATCGGTTCGTCGGAGGCCGAACACAGACCACAGGATCTTCAAAGATAATGATAGGGAGTAGTCAGACTCACTCTACTCTACTCATCTGCTACAACTTGGTCGATACTTGGTCCGTCGTGGGAGTTACTTCAATTGATGTGGGAAAAGTTCTTACCGAAGTTTCTGCTAAAGACTATAAGCGAGCCCCTTCAGTTGCCGCAACACGCCAGGTTTTATTTACCCACAACTCCCATTCAGTCAGAGATGGAGGACTGTATGCCGTTTTCGCCTGATCGTTGGGAAGTCTAAGCTCAACATGCGACCAATGCCTAGAGAGGACTGAACAACTCATTCGTTTATTTGATCACGGTTCAAGTATCAAGATTCTGCAACTGAAGTTTTTATCACAACTTCGAAAGACCCAAGTTTCCACTTTGTACTTTGTAGGCACAGCTAGCCCTAAAAGTGGTACGGAGGTATTACTTTGAGAATGTTGTATTTGTACTTGAAATAAAGTCAAGCATGACCAGGTATTGAGTAGATACAAGCGAGGCTGACCGAAATCCGTCGAAGACACCTGCAAGGGAGCTTGCCTGCAACAAACTTTGAATCGGAGATCTATAGTGTGTATCGAAACAGAGGACTTCGATCGCCCATCTTGGTAAGCTCTGTCTCGGAGTATCTGGCTCTGGTGTCAGACTCGGGAATAGCGTCACGACGCTTGTTGAGCCATTTGTAGACGATCTCGAGCGCAGAAGCTGACAGGATACCGCCGCAGATGAAGCCCAGCGCTGTCCCCCATCCAGTCTGGTACTTCGGGCTCTCGTCTCCTATAAATATGAATGAGCCCACAATTCCTCCGCAATTGCCCAAACCAATCATCAGCGCAATACCCATCCCTCGTTTCTCTGGGCCGGCAAGGTTGTTGACGGTCCAAGTATTGGCCTGTGACGAGATATGTGGTCAGTACACAATTTTGGAAATATCAGGATTGCCACTTACACCCGGGACGACTGGATAAACACTGATTGTTGCCAGGTGGATGAAGGTGTAGCAAAGCGCAACGTGATTGGCGATACTGGCACTATAAGTGAAGAGAACGGCATACGCGATCATTAAGCCTGCGAGCGGGCCAACAATGAATGGCAGACGCCAGTGAACGCGATCAGCAAACTTCGCGACGACGACAGCTGATATTGCACCCGCAATATACGGTGGAGCGCTGAGAAGCTGTGCATTAGTGGCTTTAAAGCCCATGTTGACCTAATCACCGGTCAGCCGAACGGTAAAAGTCAAGATCTGTATATACTCCAGACTTACCATGATCTGTGGCAAAGTAAACTTGAGTGCATAGGTGGGCACAGAAGAAGCCATGAAGATCAGGGCCTGAAGGTAGATTTGCCAGTCTGTCAAAACCGAAAGAAGGACTTTCATCTTCTGTCTTCTGTTCGTTGTCTTCTCTTCGGGAAGTTCGTTCATCTTCTGTTCCTCACGCCTAATGCCACGGTATTTCCGGTAAAGAACATTCATGTATCTCACCTCGATGTCACTTAGCCACTTGCCAGAGAAGTTAGGAGAGTCGGGCAAGAGCCAAAATGACGCCAGTCCAAGGACGATTGTCAGACAACCCTCGATGATGAAGATCCACGCCCAACCTAACATATATTAGTCCTTCATTCAAATCTACGAAATTAAATAACCAACCAGCGTAACCTCTCATTCCTCGCATCTCCGCGATACCGGCTGCGAGAAGGCCTGAGAAAGCACCAGACATTGCGGCAGCGCAGTATAGAAGTGACATTCGGAACTGTGTCATATGAGGCGGATACCAGGAGGAGATACTTGGAAGAATCAGCAACAGCACGATTGACTCGAGACCGGAAAGTACTCACATTAGAACGGCACCTGGGAAGAATCTAAACGAGAGATCATTAGTATTGAAGATGGTGGTGTCAGAGTTAGGTTATCTTACCCAGCCCTGAAGGTTCGAGTCAGCTTTCTGGTCCATGAACATATCGAACGAGGCTTGGAATAACTTACTCGAAGACTCCGAGAAGTAGGCGACAGATCATCAGCCCGGTAAAATTGTTTACAAAACCAGTGCACGTCATGACGATTCCCCAGGATGTAACGATGAAACCGATCCATTGTGACGGCCTTCTGAAGCGCATAAGAATAGTATTGGCAGGGATTTCAAGAAGGATGTAAGGGACGAAGAACAGCATATTGGCGAGATTGTAGTCGGTACCCTTCATCCCAAGATCCTTCTCGAGACCTTCGATCTTGGCATTCCCAAGGTTGGCACTGAAACAATTAGCTATGACGGCAAAGGTGACTGTACCACAGGCAGCATACCGATCCAGATTCGCAATCAGGTACAAAGACATGAGCATGGGCATGAGCCGCCAGTCGACCTTTCGAAACGCCTTGTCATGATCCCTCGTGGGAAACTGATGCAAAAAATTGGCATCTTCGTAGGACAAGCCTGCATTCAAGGAATGCTCGAGATGCAGAGACTCGACCTGTGGGGCCTTTTCGTCCATTTGAACAGAGTCCACAGTGACTTGATTATTCGTCGACATTTCCTGTGGGAACAGGTGCAAGTCAGAAGAGTAGTGAGATTAGATATGACTGTAGAACTGGAAAGGTTGGAGCATCAGCATCCTCGCCATCAAAAATCAGCAAGATGCTACTCTTTAAATGCCTTGCTCTTGACAAGAGAGTCGGAAAGCATAAACACTATCGTGGTACTGAGCTGCAAAAACCGATGGGCTGGAGTCAATGCGGAAATGGACCCCCGGACCCCACAAAGTTGCCCAGAAGCTGGGGGCTCTCCGCGTCTCGTGAGGAATCAGAACCACTTTTTTGCTCAGACACGAGCGTCTACTAGTCTTTGTTGCTCCGTCTCTTCACTGCCACGCAGCCTTGGTAGATTTTGCCTGCTGCGGCTGACTGAGGGGGTGGACATTGATGTCCGGACGAGCCAAGGCGCCCGCTTACTTGTAATTCGGAATGGTTCGACTGAAGGGATACCGGCCGGTAGTCTTGCTCGTCAACTCCATCATCTGTGGGAAGCCCCATTGGGAAGGCACTCAGACATCCGCCATGTAAGTACTACCTTTTGCTTGTATTTTCCGGCCATTGGATGTCCAGAACGGCTGTGTAGTACCATTTCCTCATTCCCACAGTATGCCCAGTGCTAATGATGATTAACAGATCCTTGCTGTAAGACCTTCATTTCCGCCAAAAGAGACTCGTTTCCACCAATTTCTTGTCTTGGATGTGTATGATTAGTAATGGACTTCTCCGAGTTTGGCCAGCCCACGAAAGAGTGGCTCAACTTCATCGCCACCAACCCTTCCGCTGCCAAAGATGGCTTTTCTGGAAATGACCCTGCTCAAGCCGAGTTCCTGCGGGATGTCTCGAACACATCTAGAAGCGCTGCAAGCGAGAAGATGATGGCTGAATCTGGTCTTGAATGCCGCATCAAAAGGAGCACCGTTCAAGTTCCCTCACGTGGGACCCACACCATCCCTCTAAGAATTTACGAGCCACATGTTCTGAACCCAGAGCAGACCATGGGCGCTGTGCTTTACTTTCACGGTGGCGGCTTTCTCTTCGGCGACGAGACTTCTGATGACTTTCTCTGCTGTCGGATAGTCGAGGAGACGAGGACGGTGGTCCTGAGTGTTTTATATCGGCATACGCACAAGTACAAACATCCTGCACAGGTGAATGACGCCCAAGATGCGTTTTCATACATCCGAAAGAACGCAGCTGCTCTTCATCCCGCCTTGCAGCAGGAGAAGCTGGTAGTGATGGGCATATCAGCAGGCGGCACTCTTGCTGCCAATGTTGTTATTGAAGACATCAAGCTAAGCAGGTCCCAGTCTGGCTACAAACCAATAATTACTGGTACTCTTCTTGTTATCCCATGGCTCATACATATCGAAAATTACCCATTTGACCTTTTCAAGAGTAGGGAGGCTACAGCGAAGGTACAAAACAAAGAGATGCCGGTCATTCCTTCCGAGCGATTGCAGCTCTTCAGCATTCTGCTCGGCAGTGAGGATCCAACAGATGAACGCCTGAATATCGCTCTCCTCTCGCAAGAAGAATTGGAAGGCTGGCCTAGGACAGCACTGTTGGTGGCGGGAGCAGATCCGCTGAGAGATGATGGTCTCCTTTTTGCGACCAAGTTGAAGGGTATGGAGTAAGTCGCTCTGCATTTTTCGCAAAGATGTAGTATTTACTAACACTGCTTTGTAGCGTACCGACAAAAGTACATGTGTATCCCGACCTGCCTCATGGCTTCCGAAGATGGACTCAGCTGAAAGCAACGCAAGCATTCGACGGAGATATTCTTGATAGTATAAGTTGGGCTTTGGGACCCGATCCAACTCAGGTAGATCATGCTAGTCAATGGGATGTATACAAATCAGATAGGTGATTACGAACAGTGGAGCGAGTGTTTCTATAGCTTGTTGAAAGTCCCGTTGTAAAACAAAGTGTTAGCTATACTGATGTATGTAGCTAGACCGTTTGCAAAATTTCCGCGAGGGCTCTTCCATTTGTCGTAGACTCTGAATGAGAGCCTCACAAAGAATCGAGTGACTCGCTAGTGACACTAGAATCCACATGTGGCAGAACTTCGTACCATCAACTTCTGAGATGGAGTAATGATCTGAATCAAGTAAAATGTCTTTGACCCCCCGGACATCTGCCACCGTCTGGGCATCATCCTTGTGGGGACCGCAAGTCCGTGAACCATGTCTGTTAACGGCTTTGATGCACCAGACACCTTCTCTCCCCAGCTTCAAATAGCCCTTCCCCATGAAATGCAAGTGCACGCCCCGGATATTGGTACCTCTCTCCGCATTGCCGACTCTGTCAAATTAAAATCACTAGGATGCGATTTTCTAACACTGTTCTGGCAGCTCTGAGCTTTGCAGGATTGGGCTTCTCCGCACACCATGGGCTAATTGTGGGAAACTTCGTTCAAGGATCGCTCTACAGCGTACTGTTTGACGACGAAACTTTTGATCTGAAGCTTGTTGCGAACACCACAGTCCCTGCACCTAACTCTTGGCTAAGTTGGAGCGTAAGAAACTCATCTCTTCGGTCATCTTAGCTCAAAAGGTACTTGTCTAACATCAACAGCACGATAAAAGGAGTTTATTCGGGACCAATTACACATACATCAGTGACCAACAAGGTCTCACCATTCCGCCAACATACATGAGCTTCGCCGTCAATAACCTCACCAGCATCGTCCACACGAAGACTCTTCAAGGCAAAGACGGCTGCAATGGCTCCGCCATCTACATCGAGACCCTCAAAGTGGCGCCATATGGGCGAACCGGGCTGTGGAATAGTCATGTCCGTCGACGCTCAAGGGGCCCTAGCAGAAACCGTCCAAGATTTCGACTATTGGCCAGATTCAGGGGTTCATGGCTCAGCGTTCAACAAGAAGAATAACATATTGTATGCTGCAGATACTCTGGGCAATGCGATCTGGACTCAACCGATTGACAAGAAAAGTGGAAGGCTCGGCAGACCCATTTACATAACCAAAGGTCTAAAGGATGATGACGGGCCGCGCCATGTTATCCCTCATCCATCTGGCAACGCGCTTTATGCGGTGATGGAAGGCTCAAATCAAATGGTATGGTACGGAATCTCACGCCACACGCAGAAACCCAAGCTCCGTGGCGTGTACAATCTTCTGCCGGAGGATTTACTTGGGGGCGGGAATCATTGGGCGAATGAGGTTGTCGTTTCTCCTAGTGGTGCATACATCTGGGCGACAACTCGTGGAAGGGGTGAAGGAACGTATGGCTACATAGCTGTCTTCTCAGCCGATATGGAGACCGGGGAGATTCAATACCGGAATTTGCTAAGGCCGACGACCACCAGTGGCGGTGTGGCAAACGTCGTGATCCCTTCTGGATTCGATGATCGTATCATTGCGTTGACGGATAATGAAATTGGCTTTTTGGAGATTTGGCAGCTGGATGAAGATGCAATGTGGGCGGAGCCTGTGTCGAGGATTGTTTTGTCGGATCAGGGAAATAGTCGGTATAAGTCGGGGTGCTGTGCGAATGCTGTCTGGGTGGACTGAGAATTCATGTTCAGCGCAGAGCGAGGAGAATGTTGAAGACCGAGTGTAACAAGTATTAGTAGAAACTCCACCTATCTAGGCGCTACTAGCGCCTCGACAACATAAAAGTCAACAAGGAGTCATCAAAAATTGAAGGTCAAGGTTTTTTGAAATCTCGCTTTAAACAGCAATAGAAACTAGTGATGTTATTCTACACCCTCTCACGATAGCATCAGGTATATCTTCACAGGCTTTTTGACGTATGTTCAATCGACCACTGCATTTATTGCTCTGAATTGTATTATGTCAATCTCTTTTAATCGGTGTGTACCTTTTCCAAGCTTGTGTGAATTAGGAGTCCATTTGATTCATGCATGCTTGTAGTGGTGCAACCATTTGTTCGCTAGCCCACAGTAAGATCTTACATGAGTATAGATCGAGTAATCTATAGCATCAGAGCAATTACTTTGTAAGTATCTTCGAAGACCAAAGAGACACAAGGCGTGTTTAGACCTGGCGGTGCAATGCAATTTGTGTATCCAGTTGCTTGAGAGGTATTGGTGTCAGAACGTAAACATATCCGCAAATTATGTAGATTACATTTCACCAAAAACAAATATACCCATGGATCATTGCCCAATGAGATGAATTAATACAAATAACATTCGTCAAGTAAACTCCTGGAAATATAGCAGAAACAGATTTGAGACGTCTTATTCGTTTATGTTTTCCCTCTTTCCTCACATTGATCAATCCTGCTTTCTCACGAGAAGTGACGAACCCTTTTTATCCAGTCAACAACATTATTTACACCAGCTGGCATATCCTTAAAGGTGTGATGCGAGAGATACAGTACGCCAACTCGAGAGAACACGTACATTTGTACGGTCGCGACGGAAGTAAAGGGGCCCAGAGAGGATAATATCATGGATACAGAAGGCATCGACAGTATTCCAAGGAATCTCTAGTCCAATTGAGCCTCTTCTTTGTAATAAAGCGAAAGCCAGGCTAGGAGGGGAATGGCGCAGACATTAAGACGACGCTATGCTATCCATGACTTGCGCACGGGAGTACCGAATACAACCAAGTCCTTGCGATTCGTCCAAAGTAAAATGTCCTATCCTTCCCCTCGGAATTCCCTTTTTTAAAATAGAATAAGTAATTGCTAAGAGCAAAACTTGCTATCTTTCGCCTCGGACCTGGGTTCGCCTAGTCCAGGGCTTACTTTCCCTGCTTATAATCGACGTTGGAGTCTTCACAACAGTAACGTGTTCAACATCGGAAGGCTCGTACTACCAGAAACAGTATATGACGATAGCGCAAAAGACGCATACAACGGTGGCTAAGCCCAGTTGTGTGACGGAAGATCAGCCTTCTTTCAAGCGAAGTCGCGAAGACTCGGACCACTAGCCAAATCGATTGAAGGATTACGAAAGCTTTGGCAATAAAGTTGGACTTGCTTCGATCGAATATATCTGCTTCCGTCACAATGGGAATTGGGCCATTCGAAGCTTCCTAGCATAATGTCACTACGAAGCTATTAATCAAGATTAGATGGAACACACCAGATGAGTCATGGAAGGTCATACTTACTATAATCCTTGAGGCTTACTTAGAGCAAGTCCCCGCTTAACAGTAACATCTCGCATTGTCCTCTTGTATGAAGATCTTGAGTTTTTAAGGATCAGCCGCAACCCACCCGCGATAGCGTAAAATCAATGCGTCAAAGTTACCTTCGCGTAAGGAGAGGAATTTTTGGACGAGAAATAAGTAAGATGTATGTTGTATAAATTTTAATTTTGAGGAATTATATCTTAAAATTTAGAATTAAGAATTTGATTCTATTTAAAGTATTCGGGAATATGATTAAATTATTGCAATTTATACGAAGTCTTATATTGTTAAAGTCTATAAAAGGGTATCGTGATTTATTATACTTTGTAACGTAATATGATCAATTGTTTTGGATCTTATTGACTTATCAATACTTTTATATACGTATATTTTATTAGATTGTAATTATTAAAAATATCTAATTTTATATATATAGATTAAATTGGTGTAATGAAAGAAACATTTTTATTACGATATCGAGTATTTGTACAATAAGCTTAGTACTTATTTATATAATTCCTTTGACTTATGATATACAACGTACTTTAATATATATATATATATATTGAATTAATTAAACCTTAACTACAACATATAAGTGAGAATAAAAAAACTGTAATGTAAAATATTGAACGTTGTTTCGGTTTTTGTTATCAATGTAATGTGGTATAAGTATACTTACTCTAAATTTAAAGCTTCATTTTAAGAGTCAAGTTTTTGAATCAAATTGTTCTCGATTTTGCAATTGTGTTAATTTATTGTAATTAATATTCAGATAGTATGTCCGTAAATGAAAGTAGAGATGGAAAGAGTTATAACAAGTGCTTTAAATATAAGATAACAGATATGAAGAGATAATTAGTTCTGTGATGTGTATTTATATACCTAATAATATTAGAGATGAGTTTATGTAATATATAATTGTTGGTTTAGTTTTTTT
>NYXK01000080.1 GCA_002685535.1 Deltaproteobacteria bacterium | reverse complement strand
GTTGTTGTGTTGTCAAAAATAAGGGGGAGACGCGATTTAGTCTTTTGGTGGGGCTGACTAATCCGCACAGAATTCGTGCACCCACTGTTGGACCTCATCGTCATCGTTTCACTGCTTTCAACGATCATATCGAAATCATATCTTTATTCAGCGACACCAATGCAGGATGAAAAGCTTCATAAAGAACATTCGTAGCAAAGCCGAGGATTATGCCTCGCAGCAACAACTTCGACTGGCCAGTCATAACTACGGCCCAAATCACACTGCCTCAGACCTTACGGCAAACACATACAGCTACTTCCACTCCGCCAAGAATAATCAATTCCAGGCCAAAGTGAAATCCGAGAGCACATTGGGTGAAAATGACCACTTCGGATATGTCGTTTGGCCGGTCATAATAATGGTCCACGCCATGGCCGAATCCAAGCCAGCTCGCAAAACACACGAGGCGATATCATGCCTGCAAGCGTACTGGAATCCTCAGCGCCACGGTTTCTGTGCATGGAAAATGTTTCCCGGGAATGAGGACATCTACTACGACGACAATGCACATGCAGCCCAAGCACTGACCAGTGCTTACGAAGCGACTCATGAGCCGAAGTACCTCAAGCAAGCCAAGACCATCTTGACGGATCTGATCATGCCGTCTGCACAGAAAGACGGTGGTGTGCCGTGGCATACTAATAATCAAAATTGCAGAAATGCTTGCTCGACTGGTCCAGCTGCTGTTGCTGCGCTGAGGATTTGTGCAATTGAGAGAGACGATAAATTGGCTGCTTTCGCGGAGAGAGCGCTCAAGTGGCTGATCGCCACGCTCAGAGACCCACAAGATGGACTTATCTGGGATAGTCTGGTGTTCAATGCGGATGGATCTCCAAATATCAACAAAATGAAATGGACCTACAATACTGGTTTTGCGATTCATGGATTCACATTACTTTACGAGCGGACGAAGAATCCGGAAGATCTGAAAATGGCTGTGAGCCTTGCCGAGTCAGCCATGAACCCTCAAAATTCCATGTTCGATCATGCAATTCAAGATCCACAGCAGCGAATGTATTCGGACAGCTCGTTCTTCTTGCATCACCTTGTTGATGGGTATCGAGTGCTCTCGAAACACGCTTTGACGGATCGACTTAGGAATGAGGTTCGCCGTATCGCTGCGTGGGGACGTGAATTCATGTTCGATCCTAGTGATGGCTTGTATTTCCGTGGCAGCTGTCCATATTCCATTTCTCAGGAGCTGAGAGCAAGGTTTAATCAGAAGTTTGGAGTAAACAAGGAGCTGTCAGTCAATGGGCAGGAGAGGGACGAGCATGGTAATCTGTGTAAAACCTTAATTGGCTGTGCAGCTTGGGCAAGGATTCTTCATGCTGCTGAAGGTATCAAATGAAGCTTCAGTCTAGGAAACTGGGAATGCACGATCTGATACCAATATGTAAGACCATCTTCAAGAAGCCACAATTATGATGGGATTGGCGCTGTCGCTATTCCAGAAGTAGAAATGTTTCTGAATGCCAACACGCAGGGCCCAAGGAGATGAACATCTCAGTCCGGCTGTCCCTAAATTGTCCTCATCACCATTGAACAATATTCACTCACTTTCTCACCTTCCTCAATCCTAGCCCAACATACGCTTCCCTACCGCTATCAAGCAGTCCAGATCCTAAAACAAATCCAACATCTCCATCTAGACCCAGCACAAGCTCCTCATCAACACCTCTCATCGAAGCACCAACTGAGACTCCAATCATTATTGGTCCAGATTTATCTTTCGCAGGACACTCAAACTTGACCACCCCAAATTGCATATATGCTTTTCTTCTCAGCCTTCTTCCTCATCCAGCAAGCTGGACGAAACTCCAGGGAATTGTCACCCTTACTTGCCGAATCGAGGATTTTCGTGGACCATGTATCCCTTTCTACTGTCAGAAGCTTCTGGCTTAAATGTTTCTCTTTCCACGAACCATGGAATAAAGATAAAAGCCCTGAGTCAGAGCATCGGAGTAGTTTCCTTGTAATTTGGAGACACTAATAGATTCATCTTTAAGTCTTGTTTGCGCATGGTTATGTCTTGGGCTGCGATGTTAAGCGAGTGAACGGTAACCATGAGTCCATGACTGACAGGATTGTAGGGGAAATTGCAGGAAGCAAGATCCGGTTCTTTTCAGTACAAACCAGCGATTGCACTGGGTTTTCTGTAAGTATGACTGGGTAATTGTGTCTCAAGAATGACGCTGAAATATCGTTGGGTGACTTTGTCAGCCCTGAATTCCAGAACAAGTCACATCCACTCACGAGGTACCCGAAGAAACTTCACGAAATGTCATGTTTGTGCCGCTATGGACTATGCTGAAGCTTGAAACGGCAAGCCAGGCTGCTTAAGAACACAGTTGTCTTATGAACGAAGGTTGTGGTCAGGGAAACTCACAAAGAGGACGGTAAGGCGGCATCATGATGACTAGAAATGAGCAAGTCATAGAAGAAAGATCCTTCAAGCTGTTGCATAAGATGTAATTAGAAAACGATAGATTGTCTTGCTGCTGCTAGAATCAATCTCTTTTGAGCTCCTATCATTAAAATTAGAGCTTGCCCAACAATTATTCTACTCACTCCTCAATATCACCAAGTCGGAAGTTCCAAGTCAAGATCGCATAGACCGCGACGATGCGGCTGCTCAACACAACAACACTCAAACTCGAGACGTTCCCGAATTCCGACAGACCAACCGTACCAGCGTAAGCGATCCTGTCACATCGATGGGGCCGACGTGAAGTGACCTTCCAAGAAATGCAGAACCCCTCCCTCGAAGTCGGTACCTCCGCTAGGTACCTGAAAATCAAACGAATCTGTGAAAAAGCCGCAACTGTCGGGTTCGAATACGCCTGGGTTGGCACATGTTGCATCGATAAGACAAATATGGTTGAGTTGACCGAAGCTATCAACTCCATGTTTGATTGGTATGAGATTCGGCAGTATGTTATGCTTATCTCGGAGATACTAGCAGTGAGGAAAATCCCCATGACAAGGGTTCTCAGTTTCGGAAAAGTGTGTGGTTCACTCGTGGTTGGACATTGCAAGAGCTACTCGCACCCACGTATGTAGGTTTTACGCCCAAGACTGGGTGGCCATCGGTACGAAGCGGAGTCTGGCCAATGTAGTTGCTACATTACTGGGATTCAGGACAGTGTAACTCATAACCCTACTACTGGAAGCTGGTACTGTGACTACAAGGAAGTGACCATCGCTCAGTGTATGGCCTGGGCCGCCAATCGTCAGACTGAGAAGGTCGAAGATAAAGCATATTGCTTGCTGGGCATCTTCGGTGTCAAATTGCCAATGATCTACGAGGAAAAAGACAAGGCCTTCAGGAGACTCCAACTCGAAATATTGAAACAGCGCGATGATCATACACTATTTGCCTGGAGGGTACCACAGATGAGGACAGGTCAACCTGACCTTGGAACAGGACTTCTGGCCGAATCTCCCGAGGCTTTTGCAAACAGCACGAGTGTCGTCCAGGCTGACCATCATGCAAACATATCGCATTATTCAATGAACAACAAAGGTATCCATATCAGACTTCCTCTGGTTCCCTTAGAGAAGCTTGCCGAGCTCTACACAACTTCCGAGAGGGCTTTTACTAATTGCGGTGGTGGCCAAACATGTGTTGTGATGCTTGAGTGCAGAAATGGCTCGGCTCGGATAGGGCTGTATCTGCGACGAGCACGTGGGTACAATACGTGGATAGAGTGAGGGCACATGAATTCGGACAATTACCGACTGGGGCATCTCCATCTCCGTTGTTGCAGAATCGCACGGAGATGTACATACAGGATCTCAAGTCCAACTATTTCTGGAAATTCTGGAATTCCCAATGGCAGTACCACCCTAGTCGTAACCACATCTTTGTGTTCAAGAACAGGAACGGACTGGCCCCTGGTAGGGAAGCTGTCCAAATGACGAACGAAGGCCAAGATAGTGTCAAGTGGAATATGGTCAGGGACGACTTCGAGGTGAAAATGATCAATCGAGAATGCTGGGCTCTGACGAATTTTATTACATCCACCGGTGGCAGTGTCTCTGTACGCCTAGCATTCCCGATCCAGAGCTCGTTATCGCCCTGTTGTAGTATCCATGACATGGGTAGAGCTCCTGGCTTTGAGCATATGTCTCATGTGGTTGATGGACTGGGGTCTGTGGGCGATGCAAGCAGTACTTCTCTTGATGGAAAGTGCTCGAAAGATGAAGCGTTCATCAATTATGATTCTGTGGAACTCTCTGGAGGAAAGCGTGCCATGGTTGCCCTGAAGCCGGCGCAGAGTAGGGGAAGTAAGGCATATCTTGTCCAAGTATGGGCCGACGACGATCTCTGGTTAGATTCCCTGGGACTGGGAGGGGATGATTCGGAGAATTCGGAAGGTGGTGACGGCGATGGTCATCAGGGACCAACAGGTCACGACGAAGAAATGAGGGAAGACTAAGTTGGTTCCGGTCCTAGGATAAGTCAAGTTGATGTCGTCACGCTCGGGTACATTTAGCGGGGCATAGTGAGTGTTGACACGTTTGTCGATCTTTGTTGCCATTTTCCATCACATGCTTTGACAACAAGTATACCAACCTAAAGAGACTAAACTCAGTAGCTGAATTGGAATTCTTCTGTACCATTCTATTCGTGCTTTCAGGTTCGTAATATTCTTCACAGTACATATGTCAAAGAAGGTAGATACCTCTCAAAAAGTTGAAGAGCAAACACGTGAATGTTTACATCGACCACTCTTAAGTTAGCAAGTCGGGATGTTCATTTTGGAAGAGTAGACGCAGTGATTAGATAATTAGCAGTCCTATACATACAAGTTTGACTGTAAACACTGCTAGGTCCGTTGAGCAATCGTGCATTGCGTAAGACTTTTTATTTTGAACCGTAATTCCGATCTGGCTTTTGTCTGAACACCAGCTATGGGAACTCTCGTCAAGTATACCACTTTGTTTTCTACGCTACACCACTTCAAAAGCCCAAATCCGTTCGGAATTCCCTTCTTGCCTCGTCAACAATAGATCAGCTGCTGGGGATTCCTATTCCACCTCCGAACCCCACCCACAAATTACCCCTCCCGCAAAAACACTACACCCCGTAATCATTGTCATATTTCCACCTCCCACCCCATGTCCGGCACCACCCCTCCCACCAAGCAATCCACACCTCCCTTCCACCCTGCCCACTACCCCTTGTACCTCCTCTTCCAATTCCCTCGCAAGCAACATCCCAAGTCCAGATAACCAGTCGCCTTTCCGGCCGTTTCCATCTTCAACTGGAGGTTGTGGACAGCATTTGTTGCGGTGGGTTTGTTGGGTGGGGGAGGGGGTTGGTGAAGAAGATGGCGATGCCGGGAGGATGACAAGGGGTGGGGTGAGGGTTAGGGTTTGTGTTTGTGAGACGGTAGAAGACATGACTGTGGAGGAGTAGAGGTACACTGGGTCAGGACAGTCTGTTGTTGTTGAAGTTGTAGGATCGAGAGAGTACGCTGACGGCGGTGATATGGTGGTGTAGGATGGTGGATTTGGATTCGGAACTGGATTTGTGTATGATTGAGCGGGTGGAGGAGTGTTGGCTGGTGGGTAGTAGACTGGTGGTGAAGGAGAGTCGATAGCGGTGTCGATCGGTTGGATGTATGTTGCTGTTGGAGGTTCTGAATCTACATCTGCCGATTGAGTCGCGTCTTCTGGTGGGTAGGATGTTGGGTATGAGATTGCCCGGCTTATGAGAAGCAGAAATGACGATGCACGCGGAAGGATGAGCATCTCGCTTGTGGATTCAAGGTCAATATCAGGGTCTGTGGTCTTGGCAGTCGAGCTTGAAGAGCAGAAACTGTACTGAGATGCAATAGTAGAGCCCGAGTGCTGTAAGCAAAGACAATGACGAGCAGATAATAAATGCAGGGTATGCTTACAAGAACATTACAATCGAAGTATCAATGATCCAATCAAGGCATAAACATCCTCAAATCAGATTTTCGCGAATTCAGCCAACAACAATAAGCTCCCCTCTCGGAGTCCCAGACAACAGCCGGGACCTCAAGAATCCCCTCCAGAAAACATGCATAAAAATGATAGAAGCATGAGGTAGAACACGAGTCGGGAGTGACATTGACAAGAAACGTTCATGCAATTTGCCTTTTCCCCGCTCTTGACAGCCTGGTCCAAACAAACAAACATGATCAGTACCTCCTTCTCTGTCGCTTGGTCTCTCTCTCTCTCTCTCGCTTGCACTCGCCTCCTCTTTTCTCTCACCCGATTGCCTTACCGGACCCCCAATTAATGCCCAGCAGAAGCCTCTCATACAAATCTAGGACCTGGCTGCCCTCGAAAGCCGCGGAAAACCACTTACTCCACGACAGGCTGGCACTTGTACATATTCCCCTTCTTCTATTAATTCTCCAATATCCATTAGCATCAAAAGTCAACTAAAATGTTGATCCGAAATCCACTATCCCAACGAACCGAGCAGGCAGCAAATCGAATGGGAGAGAAAAGACTAGAGAGTAGTTGATACGAAAGAAAGAGGACACATACATCCTTACAGCACCCCGGAAACCCAAACACCGTCCCCTGAAACTCACACGTATACTCCCCCTTAACTGTCACATTTCCACTCCACCCCGGGAACGGCTGATAGCCTATTTCTCGCCCCAATTTTATCAGCAAACATCTTCACACTTCCCATTCCCACTCCCCTTTTCAGTGTCAATGGAAAAAAAATAGGGGGAATGTAAATATTTCGGAGAGGAGAAGGAACGTACAATCCGTCCCCTCAAACTTCCCTCTCTTCACAGCAGTGACGGCATCGCAGCAAGTAGGCCGGTAGAGCGTATGTTCCGTCTTCGCACAACGCCACGCCATAATCGACGTTGCTGATAGCAAACCCATCATGATGGTCGTTAGTAACGGCGCGGGAAGGGAGAGTTGCATTGTCGTTTTTCCCGCCGTTTGTTTGTTTATTTGATTGATTGCTGAGAAGACGATTGTTTGTGTGTTTGGTGAGGGATGGTGTATAGGAGGTGGAGGCGATTGGAGAATGGAAGAGGGGATTGGAGAATGGTGGGAGGATAGGTAAGGATTTATGAAGGAGAAGGTAAAAGGGCGTGGATCATAATTCTACATGTACCTCTTTACCATATATGAAGTATCTGGCACGTCTTCCAGACCCAAGCTCTCACTCAAGCCCGAGAGATACCAGGAGACATGATGTGATCTGAGTGACCAATCCTCAAACAAATCTCCGAATCGTAAGACCAAGACGCACAAAGCGAGAATATACAAGTTCTGGCGACCTGGTGCCTGCCTGGTGTATCGCGGATTCCGTGCGTGAACGACTTCGCGCCTGGCGAATCAAATCAAATTATGGATCAACTGAGCAAAGCCGCCACACCACAGCACAGGAACAAGGGGTCTCTTAGTTCTGATTAAGCAAACGGAAAAGTATGATCGGATGATCCTGACAGTCTGCTTCGATTTGCTGTGCTGTTCTTTCTCAAGCTGCATGTAGTGTGACGGCGATCTGCAAGTATATGTTGAAAAGCATTCTTGTGTGCCGCAGCTGCGGCGCGGGATCTGCGACCTTTTCATAAGTACAATATGCCAATGAAAGCAATCCGGAGGAGCAATCTTGACAGTACAGACCTGTGAGTTCATAGCGAGCTAAACGTGGAGATTTGAAAGGCTGCGTATCGTTGAAATAGTAGACCGGACAACTGGATCGTTCTTGGATTCCGAAAGCCAATGCTCGATGCTCGATTCTAGATCCAAGGTGTTTGAGGCTCTGGAAGGAACAATGGCTATTGTGTCCCCACCCTCATCTCGACGTGCAACACCAAGGCCGTGCGGGATACAAGAGCATCGGGTACCTGCCTTCGTACAACTCGATCGCCATCTCAACATCCACAGCTTCCAATCTTTACTCACCACAGACATATTCAAAGCGGAAAGGGGAAGGGCTCGTATTTCAAAGCATCGCGTGCTTGCATTGCTGTTGCCGTTCGTATTCCAGACTCCGTCGCCTATTTGCTTGTTCCCATGTTGCAATTGTACATGCATCAATGAACCCACCCACCCATCGATCAATCAATCATCGTGCATATCCCCCATTCCCGTCAGCGGGCCCGCCAGACCCAGCATTCTTCTGCCTAGTAAATCATCCTCACTCGCAAGACTAACCATACTCTTCCTCCTCTCCATCCCATCACTCTTTTCCTTCTGTCTCCTCTCGCCCCTCTCTCGTAATTGCTCTTTCAACAAGCCCTCCTTCTTCCTCCTCTCCTCCTCCTTCTTCTTCGCTAGCGCTCCCACACCTAGACCCAGACCCTTACCCGCCTTCCCCTTCCCCTTCGAAGAACTCATACTCATCTCCAACCCCACATCCTCATCACCTGAACTCTCCGTTCTCCTACGATGATGATGCAAGTTCGCGGAACTGCGATACCCACCCGCAGGAGTGACTGCCCCGCCGCGAAGTTCGCGCTCTTCAGCTGCGGCGAAGATGTGTTCGATCCAGCGGGAGCAGCGATGGATGTATTTCCATCCTTCGGGAAAGACACCTACGAATTGTAGGAAGCCGTGGGAGATGCCTGGGATGAGCACTACCTCGACGACGTCGCGGTCGTCGAATTCCTTGTGAAGACGGATGTCTGAGGCTTGGTCTGCGAGGTGCTTGGCTGCTTTGGCGCGGCGGATGCGGCCCGCGAAAATGACGGTGTCGTCGACGAGCGGATCACGCTCGCCGGTGAGGAAGTAGGTTTTGGGGAACTGGGTGAGGATGGAGTCGGGGGCGAGGATGGGTGAGAGGAGGTAGTCTTGGGAGAAGTCAGGGCGGTTGTGGGGCCCGATGTAGAGGATAATCATTGCTCGCATCATTTCTGGTGAGAGAATTCGATCGTTGAAGTAGGAGATCATACTTGACATTGCAAGTCGTGTCTTGAGTGGTTCGGGATGGTGGGATGGTGATTGCGGAGATACAGACTGTTTCCGAGCTACTGGGGGTGAGAGTAGACTGGGAGCTGCGGTGGAAAATTGAGGCGATGGTAATGTGATTGAAAGAGGAGCCGGGGTTGTTGCCAGAGGGGGTGAGGTAAGTTTTGGTGGGGTCTGGTCTTCATCTTCTGAGTGATGAGGAGTTCCAGCTGCCATTGTATATTGCATGCTCTTTTGACGAATAAATGTCCGATTCGTCTTCCTCATTCTTCTATCCTTAATCAAGGACATTTGCTCGTCCGACATCCAATTGCCGATATTCATATCTAGCCCAGGATATATCAGAACCAGGCCATCAGGAATTGGAAGTGGCTGCTGTCCCAGGAACTGGCGTGTATGGGTGGATCCAGCTTCGATGATCATGATCGTAAGGCCGGTAGCTAGGTTTCCTCCAGCACTGTCGCCTGTAATGACAATCTTTGGCGCAACATCCCCCGAAAGTCCTAAACATCTACCTCGACTAGCCATGATCGTACTGTAAACATCGAAGCATTCGTTCAGAGCATACGGGTACGGAAATTCTGGCGCTTTCTTGTAGTCCAGACTCAAAACAGGCAATCCAGTCTTCCCAGCCCATGCAAAAAGCTTGTCATCGTTTGTTCGCGGATCCATTGCAACAAATCCACCTCCAGGGATATCCAACACAACCTTGGTATGCTTCTTGAGTGCCGAAAGAGGTCCATCGAAATATAACCAACCATTTACAGGCTCCCTGTAGTCGGAATTCGGCGGTCTTGGTATTCTGATCTGTCGTGGAGGATATCTCATAAACCTCGGCCGCAACAGGTTTGTGAGGAAGCTCAGATACGGTGTTGTTCCCTTGTTCCAGCTAACTCGTAGATGATCTACTGTCAGCATCCCTCTGACTTTGCGAACCTTCTCATCTGCCTGCTCCGCCGCAATGAGATAGTATCCCGTAAACACAATACTAGCAAGGTCCCTCAACCACTTCCGCCGTATCCGCATGGCAGACCAGAATCCCGCATCCATCGCTGTTGTGACCCATGTTGCGCGGAAGTAGGATCGTGTGTAGAGGTTTGCGAGTGGTTCGGGGCATTCGAGGCCAAGCAGCTTCCCAAGGTTCCGCGCAATGTAGAGGTAGAGGAGGGTCAACACCAGGGTCTGCCATGGTGTGAGGATGGTAGAGAGTCGTCGCGAGATCTTTCGTAGAGTAGGCGGACCATGTTTGTGTCCTCTGCAGCACAATTAGTCCAGCTAGTTTCGGGATAATGGTGGACATACCGGAAGAGGTAGAATGACCAAAACGAAACAACGGCCAGCACTTGTATCTTTCTGAATTGCACAGAGGGCCGACCCAGAACATGATCTATATCTTTGAATTAGCAAGACGGTTGCACCCGTGGTCTGCGACTGTCTTACCTATCATCTTGACATAGGATATGTTTTGTACAGAAGGGAAAAGCCGAGCAGAGTGTCAAGAACAACAAAGAGATTCACATGTGAACCCAAGAAAGGAAACAAGCTTCACCAGTGGAGAACCATGCTAAAGCAAAACAACGAGTCTATACAATGTCTAGTACCGGTATCCAATGCACATGCAGATCGAGTAATGAAGAGGGTTCGAGTAAGAAACAGCTGGTGTCACGGCTCTTAGGTCATAGTCTCGTATGTTTTGGTACGACTCGTCGACAACGAAGAGCTTGTGGTGCGTATGACCCGAAATATGCAGCTACTTTGACCTCGGCCTACGTTCCTGCGGCGGATATCTCAGGCGCATCGAATGGGAAGCGCAGGAGAGCGGCTGACGGGGCGAATTGGATCATGGGGAAGATGGAGAGGATGAGGATTGGATTGGATGTGGCGGGCGCGTTGCTTGGGATGTTTGAAGTGAGGAATGAAAGCATGTGAAGACATGACTAAGCATTGGACCCTCATGTAGAAACGTGATATCAATTTATACTAGTATTTTCCACCCCAAGGAGTTCAGAATGTAGGTATGAGGAAGTCAAGGTGATAGATAGACTGAGTAAGAAGGGCGAAGAGCAGATCCAAGTATAAGGCGTGCAGAAGCCAGGTAAATGTACAATCGTCGCCTCGTCGATCATGAACTAGTAAGGAAGTGGCAAAACAAATACACTGAACATGTCTGGGATTCGAAAGTACTAGAGGTAGTTCAGTTGCATAGTGCCTTATATACTGCCAGAAAGCATATCATGGTATTGAAAAAGGTACCATTGAAGGTAAAGTGTAGTCAGGTGACCCTCTCAAGCTCATCAGCCTCGTCTCGCTCTTGACATCCAATCATGTAAGGTTAGCTCAGTCGGGAATTCTGGCTGTACCACTCAGCCTTGTCGCTCTGTCGCTGTCAACTGATCCCAGTCCACCAGCGAATATCTTCCTTCCTTTCTTCTGCTTCTCTCTTTGTCATTACAACTTTTCATCGTCCAACCAGCAGTTTCTATCATGTAATAGGGGCATCAATCCTTCTCATTACGCTTCTCGCAAAGTAGTATTTTCAAAAATGACTCGCTGACAGTTCGTCTCGTATTTCCGTATTTACTCCCTACATCTACTTTCCCGCTTTATCTTGGCGATTTTTATGTATCGGGATTTATCCAATGATCTTGGCTCTGCAGGCGGCCTTTTCCCTTTCTTGCTCACTCCTGCCTATCACTTGTTTGAGTGCTGCACTCCTCTGAATTGTTCACAGTCCGTCCATTCAATGATTACATCCCCATTCTCTCTGTAAGCGATGCATTCCCATGCCCTCACATCCCTTCCTATTACTCGTAAGTCCATTTCAGATATGATACACCCATCTCTAAGATCATCCCTCACCCACGATGATCGCTTCAAGGCATGAAGCTTCTCGTTCCTTTTCCCATCTGGATCTACCCTTTCTTTTATATTCTGATTTGACGGTTGTTTCAAGCGGCAGTCGGGAATACCGTCTGGAATGGCGTCTGGAATGAATTTACCGCTTGAAGCACGAGCCCGCTGCAGGGGAAGACTGGTCGGTGGGTTGAAACATGTTCGAGACTCGTCTTCATCCTCGTGCTCGTGCCGGTTCGACCCCTGAAATGTGCATTCAGGCCAGGGCGTGTCCAGTCAGGCTAGTCAGCGTTCCCGCCGCCACTGGACGTCTCCCGCCAGGGGCTGACGCGGGCAAGCAAGCCCCAAAGTCAAAATCTGACCCCGAGAAAAATCTTTCTTCAACCCAACAGAACAAATCCATCCCCAGTCACGATCAAGCTGCGAATTCCAGTTGTCCAGAACAGGCATACAGTTGATACTCGGCATTCTTTAATCACATCAAATCAATATCTCACTGCATTCAAGTCCTCAGCTCCAATTCGACGTGGAAGCCTCCCAGTGGCCCGAGCCGTTCCAAACTTCAGCCTCGTCTAGGGGGCCTGCATATTTTATCCACCCCCATGTATTTTTATCCTCATTGCGCCAGCATCCCAGAGGTCTCACTCAAAACGTACCAATCAAAATCTGAATCTCGGGATGACTCTCCATCAAACATGCAGGGCAGCCGAGAAGCTCGCCAGAAAAGAGCATTAGTTCATATCCAATATACCCATCAGACGTTTCTAAAACGGCCAAGACCCACCGTGAACCCGTAAGCTGATGGCTTGGAAACTGGGGGCGGAAAGGTTCCCCTGGATCAAGACCTCCTTGCCTTGCTAGGGTACGAGGTCTAGATTTTTTTCTTTCTCGTACTGTTCTCTCTTCTTATAACCAGAGCTTCTCCTTCTTCTCCGCATTTCTCTGTTTTCCTTCCTGTTAATCATTTCTCCACCTTCAGTACTCAGAGCAGCTCGTCGTTGGAAGTCTCCTTCGGTGTCAATCGAGCTTCACTTACTAGCCTGTTCTTTCGTTCTTCTCAATCTCTTCGTTTCTTTCACTTCATCATAATGTCCGACGATGGCCCAGCTCCCGGCGCCGGCGGTGGTGGAAATGCACAAGCACACGCACACGCAGATGCAATCCATCACTACGATGTACCACAAGTACCAGTAAATGCCTCGAGGAGATCAACATGGACGAAGGACATGACGGATGTACATGTCAGCGGCACACAAACACCCATGAGCGGCATGAACAGAATGAGTCGTCTTGAGCCGGGTCTCGAGGACTACTTCGTACGTTTTTGATCTCCAATTGAGGTGTCCCAAGCTAATTGAGGAAAAGGTCGGCCCTCGAAACATGGATGGACATTCTAAGCTTCCTTACTTCATGAGAATGCACGGAAGTGTGACACCTCGAATGCTGCTTCCATTAGCCATCGTTGGAGGCTGGGCAACATGTATAACCTGTATTTCTCAATTCGTATATCCCCGTAAGTATTCTTACCTGGACCTCCAAGGACTGCTCTCTGATTTTACCCACAGTCGCCGTAAACACCCTCCTCCTCACAGTCCTCGGTTTCGTAGTCGGTCTCGCCCTCTCATTCCGCAGCACAACCGCCTACGAGCGATACTCCGACGGCCGCAAGTCCTGGGCCACCCTCTCCGTACAAGCCCGCAACCTCGCCCGCAACATCTGGGTACACATTGACGAGCGACCCGACCACGCCAAAGAAGATCTCCTCTCCAAAGTAACCGCCATCAACATGATTCTTGCCTTTGCCGTCTCCCTCAAGCACAAGCTCCGCTTCGAACCCTACGCTCACTACCCCGACATCAACTCCTTGGTTTCCCATCTCGATACCTTCGCCCTTGCAGCACACAAAGAAGAGAATACAATCGAACATAAACACTCGCCTTGGAAAGCAGTCGGAATCTACCTCGGAATCCCCTTCGCGGAATCCAATCCCCGCAAAGTCCTCAAGCGGGCCGATCGTCCATTGGGAAACCTTCCCCTAGAGATCCTCACCTACATCGCCTCGTACATCGAAGAAGTATCTGTGAACGGCACGCTCAAGAATCCCGTCATCACTGGTCAGATCATGACCGCCATCGCCGCATTGACAGACACTCAATCCTCTGCTGAGCGCGTCCTCACCACGCCTTTGCCAGTTGGATACAACATCTTGATCTCGCAGATTGTGCTCCTCTACGTATACCTCCTCCCCTTCCAACTTTATGACGCTTTGAAATGGATCACCATCCCGGGAACCATCGCAGCAGCATACATCATCCTCGGTCTCGCGGCCATCGGAAACGAATTGGAGAATCCCTTCGGAAACGATGTCAATGATCTACCCCTAGACGACTACTGCCGCGAACTGGCATCCGAACTTGATACCCTGACGAGTGTACCAGCACCGAGATTCAGCGATGTCGTTAGAGGATGCGGTGGCACAACGGAGAACAAGGTGCTTTGGCCATTGAGCGAGGGAGGGTTTGACCAGTGGCATGAGAGGAGTTTGAGGGACATCAGGAGTGCGTTGAAGAGTAAGGTCATTGCGGGTGGAAAGATGGCGGCAAGTATGGACGGCAGTACGGTGACTGTCTGAGCCAGAACTGGTTGTATTAAATGACCGGTGAGATCCGAGTCAAGATGGAAGGTCTGTTTAGCCTGATATGGCTGATTTGACCTGGTTTTACCGACTCGGAGCTTCTCGTCTTGTTTGGTGCCTTTTGTTTGGACTTTGTGAATATGCTCCTGCTATGGGCTGGGCTTACTGTGCTTGCGTACGAGCGATGGAGTGGGGGATCTAAAATTGTGGATTATTTTGTTTTCCTTACTGTCTAGTTGGCACATCCTGGCTGACATGTTTCTGTTGCATTGGGTGGCGTTTATATTATTAATCGTCAATTCATCGTATCTACCATGAATATTTATTTTCTCCCACATCTTGGCTTGATGCTTACCGCTGTGTCTAAATCATCTTTTCTGCTGCCAAGCCAGATTTTGCTTGCGACATGAATCAACTCAGTCCTTTCTTGTTATGTTGTGTCACGAGTTATTGGAATTTTGGGTCACTCTTTGAGGCCAGGAATTTTAAAACGCTCGGTAAGTCATCGCAACCGAGAACAGATCAACCAGTCTAATGATACCAATCAGAAGAAATCCTTTCCGCTATACGCAGCATTGCAGCAATTATCCTACCATCCACAGAGCTAAATGTCTAAATAAAAACCCACACTCCACCCACTCACTCACCATCCCACGGCCTAACCACAACCTTAACCCCACTAACACCCTTCCTATTCAACTCCAACGCCTCATCCACGCTCCCCAAGCCCCCCTCAACAAGCCTCACTCTATTCGGCACAAATTTCCTCTTCGCAATCCAGCCCTCCTCCCCACCAAGCGCCCCCATCAACGGCTCACTTAAATACCTCAAATCCTTCTGACTCCCCAACCCAAGCACCTGCCTAATCTCCACCTTCCCATTCGCATTCTCCTTGCCCTCCTTCAAACCTAGCTTCACAGCCTCCGGATCCGGATGATCAGGATGCACCGTATGCAGCGTAACGAGACATGAGTCCGCACTCCTCTTCTCCACCGCTTGAAGAATCTCAACCCCAAGCCTCTGCGTACTCGGCGCAGAAATAGCATCAAACACAAACGCCACCTCCATCTCTCCAACCGCCTCCACAAACTCCCTCGCCCCAGAAACCTTCCTATCCAACACGATATCTGCGCCTAGCGCTTTCACCATCTCGATATTCTCCACGCCAGAATTCGTCACGATCTTCTCGAACCCTGACAATTTCGCAAGTTGAACAGCATACTGGCCTACTGAACTCGCGCCTCCGAGAATTACCATCGATTTCCCCTTCCCGACTTTTTCACCGCCGGTAGACCAGGGTGGTGTCATGCCGTAGCCGATCGTGTGGTAGAATGCTATTGCGACGGCCATGGTGGCGAGGGAGATTCCGGCGGCTTGCTCAAATGACGTGGAGGTTGGGATGGGTGCTATGAGAGAGGAGGGCATCACGCAGTATTGTTGGAATGTACTGGATTGAGGGGTCCCGAGAATGCCTTGGAAGAAGACGCGGTCGCCGATGGAGTAGTTGTGGACAGAACTTCCTAAGGACGCGACTGTGCCGGAGGCGTCGGAGCCGAGGATCGCGGGCTATAGCAGAGAGATAGTCAGTATTTAGTCTCTCACTCGGTCGTGATGTCTATCTAATGATTTTGCTTTGGCTGTGGGGTTTGATTATGGTGGCGTTGAAAGGAAACGGTCGATAGAGTGGGAAAGGGAGAGAGGACGTACATAACCAGGTAGGAAAAGATCATAATCTCGCATTTTCCAATCCACGGGATTTATGGCTGTGGCTTCGATTTTGATGCCGACTTCATCTGGCTTAAGTTCGGGGAGGGAACGTGTCTCGATCGTGTGGCGGGATTTGGGAGAGAGGAGGACGGCGGCTTTGTAGGAGGGGGGGGAAGACATTTTGGGAATGAGAGGGGGTTACAGTAGGAGGTGGTGATGCTGGTGACCGTGTATACCGATATTCAGGTAGGTTTCGTGTTGATGTGAAGGGGCGTGAAGGGGCGTGAAGCGGTGGTAGTTGTTGAATTTAGGTCGAGAAGGAGCTTGAGATGTGTTTGTGTTGGTTGTTGTTCAGATTCGAAAGATCAACGCATCGACGTATATATATTTGGTGAAGTGTTCCCAAGAAATCGGAACCACGGGACTAAGCAAAACTAGCTTACCAATTGTCCTACCGTTCAATATCTTCGTACTTGGCTGGCAAGTATATCGGATTTAGACATCTCCATCTCGACATCGCCGCGGCGATGTCTCAGCCATAAGCGGTAGCGGAGAAGCGTCATGACGTGGAAATCTTGGACCACGGCAACTATTGCTTCTCAACGCCGATACAAAGCAACGCCGATACAAAGTCGGCCTTGACAACAATCGCAATAAGCTCAAGGAATCACATTGATAATGCACTACTCTGCACGTCGTACAAGCGCTTCATTCATGTTGTTTTCGGGATGGTGTACTAGGGAATTAGTTGCGATCTTACAAATCAAGCTGTGCGACATTTGTGGTGGGGTGGGGATCAGCATGCATGCATGCTCGCCTGCTTGTTGTGGTGGGGATGTGGATGTGGTGACGAGCCGATGGAAGCGATGTAAGCGAGGAGTGTCAGGGGGGGCTTGAATGTACACAAACGTCATGGGAGAGGTATGTGCCGCAAGTGCTGGCTGGTTCGGTTAAATTGATATTGGAGAGAAGCATGAGGCTTTTTATCGATAGTGTGAGTACGACTTGATAGTGAGCGAAGCGGAGATATCCACGGTTGAAAGGCCGTGGGTAGACCTATTGGAAGCCAGGAGGAACGATTGCCGGGACGGAGTGCGTCGTAAGTTGTTGAGTATCGTGCTTCGACGCATGAGTATGTTAACCTTTTGATTACCTTCATCTCAAAACCAGGGACTTACAGTTCGATTTACTGAAGCATTGTCCCATGCGAGAGAAGACTTTGAGGGTGTCGACGGCATGTTCAAAATCATGGCTCGCATTGGTCGCCTCAAGGTGCAGTGTGCAATGCCTTATCATTTGGCAAAAAGTAAGTCAATGAGGATCGGTTGGTATTTTTTGTATGATTAAAGCAAGAAAAGAATTCAGATCAACACGCAACCACCCTTGGCACGATAAATGAGCGCCTTTATGTGAAGTTCTGGTACGGAAGTATTCAATTATGTCGGGCTTTAGAATTCGCATACATATGGCTTTAGAAGTACATCTATGTCACCGCTAGGCCTCGAAGACTCCAATCTAATGTCAATTCAACAAGAACAATTACTTCATTCATACTCCCGACAACCATGGCACAATCCATTTCCAAGACTGTGAAAACATTGAGGCTCACCAGCGTTAGCTCTACCCTTCATTTCGACTTACACGGCGCTCATACTGACAAATTCGAAATAGTTCAAGGGAACTACCATCTTCAAAAACGATATTCCGGTCCCCATCTCAGGACCAGGAGAAATCCTCGTCCGTCTCGTCGCATCAAGCTTCTGCCACACCGACTACATGGTCTACGAAGGCTCCTTCAACACCAAACTTCCTTTCATCGGATCCCACGAGCCCACAGGAAACATCTCTGCACTTGGCCCAGACGTGAAAGGAGACTGGAAGGTTGGTGACAAGGTCGGTGTATACCTCTTCAAGAACGCGTGCGGAGATTGTGCTGGATGTAAATGGCACGTTGCGACTTTTGGTGGGAAGACAAGCGCTCGATACTGTTTCAATCAGACTATGCATGGCATCCTTGGTGCTGATGGGGGATTTGCGGAGTACATGGTCACTTCTGACGATGCTATCTTGCATATCCCTGAAGAGGTTCCCTTTGATCGTAAGTCCGTCCCAATATCGAATGTACCAATCTGCTAATACTCGGACTCAAAGAGTCTGCACCCTTGATGTGTGCTGGTGCAACAGTGTTCCATGGCCTGCTGGAAGCCAACCTCTCCCCAGGCCATTCTGTCGCCATCGTGGGCATAGGTGCCCTCGGTTTCCTTGGAGTTCAGTTCGCCAAAGCAATGGGCTGCCGCGTCGTCGCCATCTCTTCTCGTGATCTCACGAATCCGTTGTCCCGAAAGCCCTCTAGCCAGACCTCATTGTCTCGTCCAAAGATCCTTCCTCGCCACAGAAGATCCTCGATTTCACAGACGGCATTGGTCTCGATGCTGCTATCGTCTGCACAGACAACATCCCAGATAATGACTAGATCTTGCACAGACTCCGACTCAGAGGTACTTCCGTGGTTTTAGGGCTCTCTGTTGACGGGTTCAAGTTTGATGCAATAAATATCTCATTCCACGAGATTGTGGTGAAGGGTTCGCTTCATGCTAGCGTGGAGGCTATGGAGAAGATGTTTTTGATGGTGAAGGAGCATGGGATTAGGAGCCAGATTACGACTGTCAAGATGGAGGAGGCGGAGAATCTGCCGGAGAGGGCGGAGAAGCGTCGTTATAAGGGGAATATGATTGTTATGATTTAGGATAGTGGCATAGAGACGGTTCTAGGCAACACATCAGGTCAAAGTCGATTGCGAATTGTATCTTTTACAGGCTCCGCTTATTTATCGTTCTCGAGCCCCCCACTGTCTTCCTGATAGATTGAAAGCTTGATTTGTCATTCTAACTTCATCATGAACATAAATAACCATGATTTCCGCAAGGATTCTGAAGATCCACTAAGGTCTAGCCCGCTGTGAAGAAACGCAGCTATTCCGGACTCTGCCAAGGTTTCCACAGAAAGCTGACAGGAGACAGTGGAGTCGGCATAAGCACCCAGTATCTGTACAACCTTCGTAAGCAGACAGCCTATCACCGAGGATAGTTGAATTATTTCCCGCAACAATGATTCAGAGCCACAAATATAACCCGACTTTGGAAGCCGAACAGCCGGAATCGGAAGACTTCCAGTATATATGCATGCCGTGGTGCTGATACTGGAAAAGCTCACTCAGTACAGCAACATCAACATCCAAAACCCCTGACCACCACAATACAATCTCTTCATCTGCCAACAATTAAGCTCAATACCAAACCCCTAAATTAATTCCTGAAAACCGCCACCATGCCTTCTCAAGTGGTCATGCAATTCATCTACCCCAAATCTGCCGCCTCATCCTTCAACCTCGAATACTACCTCAGCCACCACTGGCCACTTGTCGAGAAAGTCTGGGGACCTCAAGGACTAGTCAGCTGGTCAGTCACTACGGGCGACAAGGTTTCGGATTATCATGTCCAAGCGGTGATTTTCTGGGAGAGTTTGGAGGCGGTTGAGAAGTTGACGGGTGTGGAGGAGATTATGGGTGATGTTCCGAAGTTTACGGATGTCATGCCGACGAAGTGGGTCGGGACGGTTGTTGGACGGAGCGTTGCGAAGTAGTAGATCAGAGTTATTCGGCAAGAATTTGAGTAGGAAGTTCGAAAATGGGATGGCATTATGGAGACGTTTGGGCTGGTAAGACTCGGAAAGTTTTCGACTGACGTTACCGAGACCGAATATCGGGAAGCAGAAAGCTTTGAATGCAGTAATTATATGCTATTGAACTGGATTAAGTGGACTATTTTACATACTAGGCGAGAAGCATCACAGTCGCATGTCAATCCAGAAAACCAATATCTAGCCCTGTTTCCTGTGTCAATTGCGACTCCTCCTGTGATACTGTGGTATAAGATCCTTGATTGTAAGACGCTCAAGACGACGATCTTCGGAGCTCAAAAGAGACTCCAAAGGCTTTGTCGCTGAGTTAAGCGAGGGTTTAGTCCGCAGCAAACAACGAAAAATCTTCTTCTACCTCTGCTCCAAGGATAGTCTGGAAATTATGTGTTAGGAATTCAAGCCCACTATGCAATATGACTGTGTTCTCTCTTGGCCCGACACACGAATTGAGGCGTTATTTGTTCTGGTTGATTGGCTCTTGGGAGCAGGGATGCATCATCCCTGCTCTGGCATATACTGCCCTTTGAATTGTAATTGAAAGAGCTTAGTTTATTGGAATGAGTCCAAATAACTGAAACAGTATCTTTCAAGTTTACATACACATATTTATTTCGTTGGAGTATAGAAGTATTTCAAAACAGTATAATTATGTAGTTTTTGCACTTCGAGCTAATCAGAAGGATTATGACCTCGTGACTGTCGGATCCGGATTCCAGCACCATGGTCGCCGTATGAGCACCCTTCTGCATCAGCGTTATCAGTACGCCGAACATTGAAAATTCTGATAAAGGAGTAGAAAGGTCTTCAGGCTTAGTCGGCAAAGTGTATCTCACCCCTTCGGCTGGCAACTTAACTGCAAGAAAGAGCAGGCGGCTACGTAGGGAGCTCGAACCCCGCACTTGCACGCTTACGCAAAACTGGAACCACGAAGTCTAACTGCAGATCATCATGTCTGTTGAAGACCTATACAAAGATCTGGCTATAAGCAAAGAGGAAGGCGTACTCAACAGCGCTCCTCTCACCGCTTTTAGCTTTCCCAAGCTTCCGGACGCTCTCACTGAACCGCATGACCAAGAGAACTGGAAGATACTGGGTGAAGTTCTCGACGAATGTAGCGGACGTATCGCTATTCTGGATAGCATTGTCAACGAACTGGTTTCTGCTAGTGAGATATTCCGCTACATTGGAGATTCTGTCAGGTGGATGAAGACTGAGCTGGAGCGAATGTGCGAGATGCCACCCTTGGCTGCGGAAGAAGATGAGAGTTCAACGGAGTCGGGAAATCTTTCTGATCAGGAACTCACGCCGGAAACCGATGCAAAGCGCGATACACCTGACGGCAGTGCTTCTAGTTCGGACGCCAGCTCTTCTGATTTAGGAGCATTGGGAGTAGAACACTTGTTTCGTCCCTCGGACATGTATGATTGGTCGGAGATTGAGGAAGACGTCCATATGCTTCAGGAAATCATTACCATGAATCCTTTAATGGCCATATATGAGCTCCTTGATTTCGAAATTATCTCGGAGCTCGACCTGGATAGACTGTTCGCTCAGCCCATGTTTGCAGATTGGGATGGAGAAGTGGTGGAAACTTTACTCGAAGCGCTGGGATATCTATCTCAGCTGTTCTTGAAAGGGTATGACCCCAAATCTGCGAGTCCATTGGTGACTGGCAAAGGAAACGGAGGAACAGGAGAGGGTGCGACGAGCAGCGACTCGACTCACCTGTATCCTGGCCCGAAGATGACCGATGCACATGAGATACGGATTTTTGAACTTCTTCCAGGCTCAGATGATGAGCCGATCCGAGGTTCGCTGACCATTGAGCATCTTTGGGACGATCCACGGTACGAAGCGTTGTCATATGTATGGGGAACCTCAGCCACGATGAAGTCAATTCAGTTGAACGAGACAGAGTTTGGAATCACACCCAATCTCGAGACAGCTCTACTTCATTTAAGGTATCAGAAAGAACCAAGAAGATTATGGATCGATGCCTTGTGTATCAACCAAAACGACCCGCTTGAAAAAGAGGGTCAGGTCAAATTAATGAGTGAGATCTACCCCGCGGCGGAAAATGTGTTGTGCTGGCTTGGCCCCGAAGCAGACGACAGCGATTTCGTTTTTGAAAAACTTCAAGAGATGGCTAAATCAAGGAAGGTTTCGTCAAGCAGGTCGGAGCCTGACGATGGAGACCACATAGATGCAGCTCAAAAATCGGATAATGAACACCGGTCTGAGATAGGAAGATTTTCAGTCGCTTTGTTCAGGCTTCTCTCCAGACCGTGGTGGTCTCGTCTCTGGACATGTCAAGAATTCGCTCTCACTCTTCGTGATCCAAAGATTATCTGCGGAAAAGAGTCGATGACTTGTATGTCACACCGCCCCGTTTACCCCTATACGAATCTGTCGAAAAAACATCTGATTGTTGCTTAGGGTCTCTGTTCCGCCTCGCAGCGAGGGAAGAAGCGATGGAGATGGCTGGCCCAATGACTTTGATGGGCAAGACTGATATATCCGAGTTTGATCAGACCACTTTTTGGGAGACACACGAAATACTTTATGGGCTCGAAGCAGCCTGCCATTTCCGTACTGAAAGTGGGTTCGTTGGATTACAAAGGACTGCGCATATCCATCCCCTCTTTGCCATGGCTGTTTTCACTCGACGATATAGATCCCTTGACAGTCGAGATAAGCTCTTTGGCATTTTGAGTTTTCTGCTGGAACCGCATCGAGCATTACTTCCCCCGAATTACTCTCAAACAGCGGCAACTATCTACACAAAATTCAGCGCGGCTGTAGTAGCAGTCTCGGGAGGTCGTATCTATAGCGATCTATCGGTGGGTAGTCGATCCGGCGAGAAGATGCCCTCGTGGGCATTAGATCTCTCTTCTCAGACTGCGGATGGAGACTCCAACCCAGCCGTTATGCTCATGCCTGCCAACCGGGAGCGCTTCAGCGCCTCCAAAGGACGCAAAACTCAGTGTGTTCCACTCGGGCCGAGATTGATTATTCAAGGCGTGGCTGTTGATCATGTAGAATCAACGTTTAACGTCAATGACGGAGACGTTGTCAACCCAGCCTCAATGTACTCTAACCTTGTGAGCTTCCGAACTCTGGCTAGACAAAGAAGTACCCTCGATGTACCTTCAAATGATCCGGCTTCTAAATTCAAGCATCTCCGAGCAGCGGACTCTATCTGCGACGTTATGACCTGCGGATTCTGTAACGACAAAGGTCTTTCCAGAGCCTTCGACAAATGGGTTCCTACTAGCGACCATGCCGGAGCTCCAACCAATGTTTCAAACTCGGCTTCATCGACATCATCCACGGACACCGAGTTGTGCGAAGACGGTATATCATTAATGCTCCATTCGATCGTTGGACGAAAACTGCTCATCACACGTTCTGGCTTTTTCGGCATTGGTGTAAGTGATATTCGCGCCGGAGACTTGGTGGTTGTGCTGTTTGGTTTCGATGTTCCGATGGTGTTGAGAGACCAAGGCGACCACTTCTCAATGATTGGAGCTGCTCGCGTGGGAGGGATCATGGAGGGTAAGCTTATGGAGTTTGTGGATGATGAAACTTTGCGACAGAGGACTTTCCTTATCAAGTGAAGTCGAGATACTGCTCCGAAAAATGCCGAGCGGCATCATCAGAGATGAAGTCTGAGGGAGAAGAAATCGGATCTAAAACACTGAACAAGATGCGTCTCTTGGAGAGTATTGGGCAGTAGTGAAATCTGACGCGAAAATTTGTGGACATCTCACTGCACTCATTTTTGAGTATTTTTTTGTTTACTGCTTTATCCTAGTTAGTCGTGCCCAAAGTCACATGCGACTTCGTGAAGATGCAAGCAGAGGTGAATATCTCTAGATCGAAACATTTTCCTCGCTTGTCGACGCGCTAGTACCGAGGTACTGCCTATTCCTCACATGCTCTCCCACTTTCCAATACAATCTCGCTGCTCAAACAGAACGCGCTTCGATCATACCTAGGGTGCTCACTCGCCACGGAATCATTGCACGACATGCTCCTCCATTTCGACCTTCCCTGGGTCAGTCGACTGACAGACACAATCACAGCCTGGCTCCTCGCGCCAATGATCTTCCTCCGAGAACTCATCCTAGAAGATGTCCCCCGAGGGATTCTCAACGTCGTCAAGGTCTACCTTCGATGCGCCAGTATCATCTTCTCCACGACCATGCACTACTCTCTTGTTCTTCTGACAAGCTTCCTCCAATATATGGCCTTCACATTCACCTGGATCTACATGGGTTTCCGCCTCTGCCTCGGCGCCTACGCGATCTACATTCTCGGTCGATCTCTCCAAACGATCGGCGAGGTCGCTATCAAGAATCCGATCTACGTAATTATTGCAGCTATGGGAGTCACGCACTCGCCAAGATTATTTCGATTTTTGGCTCCGCTGTACGAGCTGGTGAAGCTGGCTGATCGGGATATTCGGGTGGCGATCTTCAATCTGAATATAATGGTGGCGAAGAAGAAGAAGAAGGATAAGAAGGGAAGACATTGTGTGATTCATCGCAGGGTCAAGATGACTGATCAGGGAACACAGACAGTGGAAGCTTGGGACAGGATCAAGGAGAAGGTCAAGATCCGAGAGATGAACCGCTTGGATGGTCATCCATATCTCTCGGACGAGGACTGGGAATCGGACTCGGAACATGGAAATAGGATGCCTCACCGAAGGGAGATGGAGATGATCTATGTAGAAGAATGATTATGTTAGTCTGGGATAGGAGAGGTTGCTTGGAACGGAAATGCTGTCGGATCGCGTCGCCTTTGGGGTATGGATGCTGGCTACCATGACAGCCTTTAGCGTTGTGGGTTGAACAAGAACAAAGGGTCAGATGGATAATGTCTGCTGATAAAATGCTCTCACATCCAGAAGCTTCATAACAAGTGTTTAATCCAGTGACTTTGAATGAACAGGCGTGGCACAATAGAAGTGTCCGATGTTGTCCATTGTTTTCCTCTCGCTTAGCTTGCCTACAACAAACTTGAAATCCGCCGCCGCTTGAACAACACGTCCAACATCGCGCCATACATCATCAGAATCGACCTAATCCAATTGTCAAAATCGGCTATACGTATCGTTTTCCAGTCGCACAACATGGACCTCTCTACCTCAAGCAATTCAATCGAGCTGCAGATACCTTCACCTCTCACGAGCATTCATAATGCAATCATCTATATCCTCTCGCTCGCCTTTCTTCTCTGCTACGAAAACCCAAAGACATCCTTCGCCATCGGCATGATGCTTGCATACATGGTCCTCTCCACGATCCTCGACTCCATTATCTGCGTATTCTTCACTACGACGGTCCACCGTCTTCCGCTCGTCATCGCGCTGGCCAGCCACCTGGAACTTACATCGATTGATCACTGAGTACGATAAGAGTGTGCTGAAGGAGGTCATTGCTGCTGCGGAGCTGGCAGCTATTGAACAGGCCAAGCTTCTGGGATTTGGAGAGGAAAGTGGGAATGAGGACGAAGATAATATCAAGTGTACGGATACTGGAGTTGCTAGCGAAACTAGAGAACGTACCAAGACTGGGGGATTGGACACAAATGTCTGGCAGGGCGGCCAAAGGTTGAAGAGAAGAGGTTGGACACCGGGCAGCGTCTAGATTGATGGTCAACTTGAGGTTGCGCAGGGAAGCACGTGAGGATCTGGCAATGCCAAAGTTGGGGGATTACCACAAGGGATAGGCAGAGTCCCTATTCATGGACGTACGCATACATTTGTACAGTACTTTGCAAGATACAAAAGCGCTGCACACCCCGAGGATCATTTGCTAACCCATCACGTGAGGTATTTTCGAGAGTCGGCTTATATAATCAATCTCAGGGGCTCAGCGGGCTGCGCCGCAACAAATTTCAACATTCCTGTGCAGGCAACGACTCGACTTCCAAGACATCAAACGAACACATTTCAGTTTACTTTATATTTCCCTTCTTCTTGACCAAAAGCCTTCCAGGATGTCGAGTTCATTGGATACATACGTTCCGCCTGAGCCCTCGCCGCCCCAGCCAGGCCACCCCGCCCTATCAACACAATTGCTTCTGCAGGGCCTCCGCTACGATGTCTTTCGTCTCCTAGGACCCTTCATAACCCATCTTTTCTTCCGCTTTATGCTTTTCGTGATGCTCTACGTCTTTTCCGTCCCACACCTTCTCACAGATACCGACTGCATTCGGCTCGTCAAACTCATTCCGGTCTACTGGGGTCTGAACATCCTGGTCCGCCAGGCGATGCGATTGGTTGTTCTCATTAGTTACAGCTCACGTGTTATTGGTATTACGTTGTTGCTTGGGTTGGTAATTGGAGGTTTGGGATCTGGTTGGAATTTTATCCTCAGGAAGAGGTTGCACTTGAGATATACTTGGCCTCAGTGGATTGCTATGTTTGGAATGGCTTGGTTGCTTGTTGGTGTTGAGCTTGGTGGTGGAGGGTAAGTTACCGCTCCTTATCCCGAAGTCTCAGTCCGTGGTATCGAAACTTACATGACCTTTGCTAGTGGGGGTGGAGGTGATCCTGGCTTTGGTTACATGATGATGGGAGCTATTTTAAGGCCGTATGCAGGCTGAGAACTTGGAAGTTCATTATGGCGGAAACATGGCCGCCTCGACTTCGGCGTTGGCTTGTATAGGGTCGACTTGTACGGGAAGGTGAATCACTAGAATCAAATCGTTGAGGGCATGCTTCGATGCGTTACTTCACGAACATAAGAATTTATTTTGTCGTCGACCAGGTGAATGCATCAGATTGAAGAGCCATGGCTCCTCCGAAGTTATTCGCGAAAATTTGTGCTAATGAAGGGCACTTGCAAATGAGTCTTAAAGGGGTCAGAATGAAAGAACTTTAGACTTCGAGGTACCTTTATACTCAAAGCATAGACACAACGTCGAATCTCCCGGAGTCCCATCATCGTCCTCGGAAAAGAATTTCATTATGCCACTCGCCACGCAATTTCCGCGCGCCGAGTCCTTCCTCAGTCCACGGTCGAAAACATCGAGGAGCTGCTGCTTGACAACATACTGAGGAACTCTTCTGCTATTGCACTGTTATCGACCATGATGATCCAATTCGGCATCGCAAGGAATTATTTCAAGGAGCTCAAGGAGTCTATGGATATTCTCTGTCACATATGGGGCTGAATATCTTACCTATCTTTCGTGGTGAAGGTTCTCACCGTTCCGACCTCAGATCCGCCGTGGATTATTCCGCTTTTTTGGCTTCTCGAATTATTGTGCTTGTTTTCCCTCGAGTATACGCTAATCTGGAGACGTGGCAGCCTCCATTCAGACAGTGGCGGACATTGCTGGTGCACTTGGCTGTCGTCCCTTATGAGATACTTCAGGTCTACTTGCATCGGTGTCGTGTCTTCGACACATGTGGTGTCTAAACTCCAATGTTCTTGTTCCCTACCTTGCAGCCATATCAGGCATCAATGGATTTGCGTATTGGCTTTGGATACCTACATTGGCCCGCCTATGATGGTGAAGATAGGTCCGGTGTGCTGCCAATGAAGGGCAATGATGCATTCATGTATGAGGGAAGTAACAATACTCAGGAGAACAATATCCACCTGAAGAAAACATGCAGTATATCTATACTTGACATCGAGTCGGTCTAATTATAGTGTGCATAATTTAATGAAGGTCCATAGTTGCCGAGCATTTTCAACGACCCTGCCTTGTCTAACTTTCTTGGTTATGTTTTCTGTTGTTTTGAAACCATCAGACTAACATACGCGTCGGTCGTTCAAGGCGTTCCACCACAAAGACGCCTCCAAACTTCTCTCAAATGAAACCTCGTCAACTCCCCACTCACTCAACAACGCACTCACAACAACCCAACACAAAGCCTTCCTACAACCAACGCGCACTGACGCCATGTCTGCCCTCCGTGTTCAATTGGAGTATGTTGTTGTGGCTCTCTGGTACCTCTTCGATCTCCTCGTGGAGACCTGGAACAATGTCGTTGATCTCCTCACGCTCTACCTGGTCCTCTTCTTCCTCGACCTTGATGACCTGGAGGGTATCAGTAATTTGCGACTCTGGCAAATTCATACAGCGGTTGCAGATTGCTTGGACTATCGATAATCTGGATGGTACACGGCGTGCACAGGTGTCTCGTGCCAGGAGCAAGTGTGAATGATGCTATAAACATCGGTTTTTGGTCTCGTAATGCTGCTGAATATGCTGATGAAGCTACTCTTAGCTGAGCCTGGACTCCACGAAGAAGAAGTTGACCTGCCGGAAAGCACAGAACAACCAGAACTGCCAGAACGACTCCCAGAGCCGCCGATGCTTGCAGAGCTGCTGTTAGGATAGTCAGAGTATTTCAAGATGTTCAGCTTTCCATTGCCATGACAGGGACTGTACTTGCACTTCTGGAAGCCATTCGCAGTGTACACTGACCGATCTACTAAAAATGATAGTCAATGCTCTAGCGAGAAAGACAGTAACAACCGATACATGTTCAGTGAATGTACGAGCTCTAAGCTTACACCACTTCTCGCGCGTTGAAAACTTCACCCTGCTCGAGCGGCGTCTTTTCAAACAATCATTCAATTTCTTGAAACACTACCCCCACACAGCATTTTCAGACATTCGAACCTCCTACCTCTACAACAAACTCTCTTGATACCTGAACAACAGACAACAGCATTCCTTGAAAGTCATCAACATGGATATGCTCGAAGTTCTTCCAGCCGTCATCGCTTTCCTCCTCGGTATCGTCACCTGCATCCTCTACCACCTGTACGGACGACACTTCCGCGATCAAGTCAGCAACCAACAGTCATTCAAGTCTTCACATACTAGCATTCCTGTCACTACACCTGATTGTGTTCCTGACAACATTGGTTCCAGCAAGCTCAAGTCCGTCACCAAGCCCACCTCCACAAAGACCGCCACTACAAACACTACCGCTCGATCTGCTACCCAGTCGGAGGACTCGCTTTCGTTCAAGGATACTGTTGAAATGCTTGGAAAATGGGCTGAGGAGATTGAAAATGATGGCGAGTTCAAGATCTCACTGGATATGGAGAAGAAGAGAAAGTTTCTGGGTGGCTTGTTTGCTGAGCGGGTTGTTGTTGAAGGTTTCAGAGCACAGCAGAAGAAGGTTCGGTTCTTGTGAATGGCTTGGAACAGGACTGATTATAACAAAATCGGACGGAACTGTACTTTTCAAAGGTGTCTGTTTCAGTGCCTATCGATTGGACGGATGCAGCTGCTGCAGGATAATCATGTTCTGACTTTGCTAGTCTTTGCTCGGAACGCGTCGTTTGTTTGCATCTTACTCAGAGCAGCAGATGGTAAAGCAAAAGACCCAAACCACAAAATCGCAACCCAATGGACGATTTCACCCATCCACAAAGTAGAACAGGCCCCTTAAAAAGTGAAATGAAAGACGACGTCAGTAAATAAACGTGGTTTGCCCTGTGCACCTTTCTGCCTAGTCCCAATTAAGACAGCTAAGCGGGCGATGCGCTAGTCAGACAAAAACAATGACCGCACATTCGTACACCCCTCTCTCGGCTGCTTCTCTCACGCCTGCTATATCATACCAGATTCGCCCTTGCAGAGATGGCTTTCAAGCTCCCGAACATGTCAGATCGACGATGGCAATATGCGCTCCTCCTCCTCTTTAGCCCTCTCATGGCCGTCAGTCTTGCTGGCAGCCATCTTAGAAACACCTTCGGTAACATCGACCCAGCTGATGACACTTTCAAGAACCCTGTTACCATGGGCTATCCCAGCAAGGATGAACATGATGCTCCAGTGTTCAAGGTTTCTTCCCAAGAACACTTCTCCTTTGCCGAAATCACGGAGCCTCGTACTGCTTCCTGCCCCAGTTACCCCCCTGGAGACGACCTCTCATCGGCAAGCGAGATTTCAATCCAGGTATAGCTTCATTCTCCTTTTCTACAAATCCCACTCTCCTTCCACTGTACTTCATGGTGCCTCGGCTGACACAGGAATGCAGACTTCCCCTTCTACGACCATGAAGTTGCCAAAATCACTGATGCCACTTTCAACAAACTCAAGCGCTTCGATGACTGTATACACCAGCACATCGGTTACCAAGGACCTAGCCGCCACAAGCTTCGTCTCGCCAATCAGCAATGCCTTGCGGACACTTTCGCCGAATTGGAGTGATTGCTGGTTGCCAGAGGTGTTGAGGAAATTGGATATGGTGGAATCGACTCTGATGGAGACATCTGGGAGGAAGCTGGTGCTCATTATGTTCGGGCTAGACGTGGCCGTGGTGGTGGTTGGTTTCTCGTGCGCAAGGAGGGGCAACAAGGCGAGAAGGATGAAGAGTACCCATCTCGTCATCAAGCTTCTGCTCTACGTCCAACTTCAGCGGTCTGATTAAGGATTGACTATAGGTACTAGAGACGAAGAATTTCGCTACTGGAGATGAGTGAAGCCGATATGAGAGAATCTGGTATTTGTTCTGTGGTGTATATGTCCTTTTCTGTTGTTTCGTGTTGGAGCCTTGATGGGTGCCAGTATCCTAGGGCTGGCCTGAGCGCAGACGAGTGCCCAATCCCTCAAGCGAGGCCAACGCTCTCTATTCGATCTTATTTTGATTCCCTCGTCAGCATCAACGTCTCCAACCTTTTCGTTACCAACCAACCGTTGCCCACCAACACATAAGACTCACCAAATCTCTGTCCAACCATCAACCAAAAGCCACTCACACAAGACCAACACCACACCCAACTCGTCAAAATGGCTATCATCCGGAAGATCGGAACACTTCTCCTCGTCCTCCCCCTCACCTCTCTCTCTCTGTCTCGTCCAACCAGGACAGGCCAAAGAAACAACAATCACAGTAGCAGCAGGCTACTACCACAAAGCCACCTCAATATCTGCCGACCACACCACCACCACCATCACCACGCCCATCCTCACCACCTCTCACGGCCCAACACCAGTCGTCACTTTCATCCCAGCTCCTGCCTGTCCCGTCGTCCCAATGGGCAACCAGTTCCGAGACTGGGTCGCACGAAAGCTAAGGAAGAAATGAGGATATTGGAGGATTGTGTTGCACAGAGGACGAAGAAGCGCAGAGTGAATGGAGGATCTGCTGCTTTGGAACTGGTATGGGGACGATAGCGGGGTGGTGTGGAATTTGGGGTGGAATTTCGGGGTCTTGGTGGATCAATGTCATACGTGATCGGTAGACTCGATCTTCGTGCAACGTGGCTCAACACTATGACTCGATACCATGCTGAAAGTTGTCAATCTGCTGCCCCAGCTGGGAAGCTCGTCTGAGGCAGTGGTATATATGCTTTCCATAATTCCCAGATCATTCCTTCTAGCTCTTCTTCGGATTCTTGCGTGCACTTCGAATTTCTTTCTTCGATCTTGATCTCTTTACCATGAAGCATGCTCATCTGCTCGCCTTCATTCTCACCTTAGCCCCTATTTCTGCAAAAGTGCATTGCCCCAATGTAGTTGAGCAATTGCAAGCTTGCTGTCCCGTGGGCTTGATTGGTGTTCTCAGCAATTCTCAAGCTGGCTGGCTCTGTACGTAGTTTCCCCCAGTATTACCGGGAGTTAACGTGGTAAAATGAGCTGACTCTGTGGCTCTCGGCAGGTAACCTGATAGGCGGCGCTCCATGTTTAGGAAAGTACCTGAGCTGTTGCACCGTATGTCGCCCGAGGATGAGATTGTTTAGCGTTGAAGAAGTTTCCCTGAAGCTGACGCTGAGTATTGTAGGGGACGAGACCTGCTGACTGTGTGGGACTGGCTGGTGTCACAATGACGGATGGTCCGACGCCAGCAGCGGCTTTATGAAGAAGATGAGAATTCGGGCGGACAAAAAAGGGTTGAGGACATCTGATACAGGCGCTGGAAAACGCTAGGTGGCTTGGACAACACCCCGATCATGGACCAGCTTCACTATGACAAGTCAGATCTTTTGCTCTCTGCTTTGGAAGACTGACCACAGTCTGGCGGGGTGGCAATTTGTATTCTGCTGACAAAGATAATCGCCTTTGTTGAGCTTTGAGGAGTTTAAGGAGCGAGTAAATTATCATTTCAGCTGACTTTCAAGCATCAAGTCAGCCAAGACCTGCTTTGCACCTTCTTTTCCACTTCTCAGCGCTCCTTCCATATATCCCCTCCAGTCAGTGGCAAACTCCGTACCAACAAAGTACAGACCACCACCTTTCTCACTGGCATTTTCAACACCAAGTTGCAAGCCGGGTGGTCGAGTAGCAAATGGGCAGCCCCATCCAGCCCATGGATCTTCAGTCCATCCAGAAGTGATGGAGTCAACGAACTCATCCTTCACAACCTCGAATCCTACGCCGAATAAAGACCCTAGTTGTTTGAGCACCACTTCGATTCTGTCATCTCCATTAAGACTGAGCCATTTTCTTCCTGGTTCGGCACAGAGGAAGCAGGTCAGTGCGAAGTTGCCTTGATCTGGTACTGAAGTATCTCTGCAGTGATTGATCGGTCCTCGAAAGCTCTGTGCTAGGCCGCAAGCTCCTTGGCGTTTCCAAAAGGGGATTTTGAACAGGCAGATGAGCTTCACGAAGGTGCCGTAGCGAACGGACTGTGTGTACGTGGCTTTGGGTGAGGGAAGAGGAGGGTCGAAACTTATGTTTTTGTAAGCTGGCGAGGGGATGCTGAGAATGACTTTTCGGCAATTGAATGTTTCATCTCCAGAGGTGGTGATGGTGTATGAGTTGACTGAGCTTTGAGCAATGGAAGTGACTGCTGTGTTGAGTCGTATCGAGTCTGCGGGAAGTAGCTTGGATATCCCGTTGGCAATCGATTGCGTGCCTTCTTGGAGACGAAGATATTGAGCTCCATTCTTTCCATCATATCGCAGATTCAAAAGTCCCAGCCCCTTTTCGATGAGTCAGTGAGTGACTCAAAGGTTGGTGGGGAAGCTATGCTGAGAAAATTGGTCAAGGCAAACAGGGAGTACTTTCCGAGTTACTGTAAACCTGGATGAATTGAGGCAAAGAGACTGGTGTAAAAGAGATGGGATAGCCTTACACCACGACACACTTCCAGGTACGCAAGGGTCTTGACCAAGTGTTCCCCTCGACCACACCCTCGCAGTGAGCAGCGCTTCAGGACCAGCACCCAAGTCTGTGCAATACTGCTCGAACGAAAGTCCATCCAACTTATCGCACATCGGCTCCTTGAAGGTCTCTGGGTCCAAGGAAGCCCTCTCAACTTCATCTCTCAACGTCACGATATTGCTTCGGACCGCCTCTCCAAATTTCGGAAGTTCGCCAAACGGGAACATGTGGCAAATCCCATGCGCATCTTCAGCAGCCACTAAACCCTCGGTGTTTTGCACCACAGGTGTCAGTCCGAACCTCTTGGCATATTCCCAAACGTAAGACTGGTTGGTGTCGTTGAGCCATGCTGCACCAAGCTCCTGGATCCCTTTCCCGTCTGTACGTTCTACGGATTTGGTCTTCCCTCCAACTCTGGAGCGGGCTTCAAGAACGAGGAAGGAGCGTTTTGCTGAATGGAGATCTAGAGCTGCCTGAAGACCGCTGAGACCTGCGCCGATGATTATCGTGTCGAATATTTCGGACATTGCTGCTAGATCACGCTCTCAAGTGAGGGTGGGTTCGGTTAAGGGACTAGATTTGAGAGTGCCGACGGCCAGCAGTGCAAGCTTCATCAAAACACGAACTTGCTCATTACACTTGGTGTGAACGTTTCCAGAGAGATTTTCAACAATCTGCGTACCCCTTCAAACTTCAACAACCTCAACTTCTTGCTGTTCGTCCCACGTCAAGAGATAAAGGCGAGGTGTTTGTCAAGAGTGGGATGGCAGGATTGGCGACGCCACCTCCCTCGATGAGTAAGCCATTCACGACGTAGGACGCTCCGAGGGGTCACATAGAAGTGGTCTCATTGTTTCACTATGTACATAGAGAAAAGCTAAACGAGAGAAGCAGTAGTCTGACCAATCCTCATTGTCCCACTGCCAGTTCTTCCAGCTTCAACCACTTGGCAAGAAGCCTGGGCACGCGTTCAAAAGGACAACGTCATAACAACAAATCATCAAATATCTTCCCATGATCTCTAAAAGGCGGCTGCCACGTTGAAGGAATTGCGCTTTTCAAGCCCGGACCCCACCGTTTAGGTGGTAGCTGTCACCATCGCCAAGCTACCAATCCCACCCTGACGGCGGTTTGAGGATGGTCCGAATGATCCTCTGGGAGATCACACTTATCCTGATCGGAGTAAGCAGTTGCACTCAGACTACCTGAGCCCGAGAAAACTTACAATACTGTCTATCAATTCTTTAAAAGCCATACGGCAGACTCTCCTGGGCGGAGTGATATGTTCGCCAAAAGTAGTCTCTGCTCCTGGACCTAATGCACGGATGATATCGTCAACGGCATATCCATCCATATTACTAGGAGGTCCACTTTTTCGGGCTAGAATGATGTTTCGCGGTTGTCCAAGGAGCTTGAATGTATCTGGGGTGATACACAATTCCCAAGCAAAGTTGATTGCGAGGAACAAAGGTGCCTCGATTGCTTTGGTCTGGTCAATAAGCTGATACCGATCAGGTCGGTCCGCCAACGATGTGAAGTTGGAGCCAAAAAATTTCTCGAACAGGGGAAGGCTGTGGAAGAGAAGCGAATCGCGTGCTGGATTGTAGTAGATACCACGTCCATTCAAGTTGCTTCGGAATGATCTCTTGTAGTTCAAGATTCTCGTGGGCAACTCGCGTGCTTCGGAAGAGATGTAGAGGATAGCAGGGAAGTCGTACGAGAGCATGAAATTGCCTCTGTGCTCTCCATCGCGGCCTCGCTTCGGCTATTTGATCTCGATGATTCGCGTACCTGGGATCATTAGGGCGTAGATCATACATCGCAACTCATCGGGAAGTCTCTCGAAAGGACAGAAGGTCAAGGCTCGTTCAGAAGCTAGCTGTGATCGTTTAGCTTGGCTCAGTCTCTACAAACCCTCGGTTAGCAATAGCCTTTGGCAAAGAGCTGTGAGAACTTACTTTGATCTGTCCGTCAGAGAACTTGATTCTCTGATGGGATGATTCAACCATGGGTCCCACAGAGAATCTTGGGAAAGGCCGACGAGCAGCGGGAGCTGAGATATGAGACGTCGAAGCTGGGAAGATCTCGGAGACTAAAACTGGTCGGAGATTGCTACCTGGGTGAGAGGTCAAGTCTACTGAGAGCCGATTACCACTTGGACGCGAATGATGAACAGAAAAGCCCACAGGTGTGTCTTTACGAAGCCAGGACTGGCCGGGGTATCCGTCTATGAGACCCCGGTTCATGGAGTCATTATCAAGACAGAACGCTTCAAGTCCAGCGAAAGTGACTTCCCTAGGTCTTGAGAGAAACATGGTGTTGATGCTCTTTGTAATGCGCATAGACAATAATTTTGAACCAGCTCGACTAATGGTTTCCAGAAATGAAGAAGACAGTCAGAGTGGAACGGAATCACGAAAAGTCTGTATTATCTCTACACCTTTAAGTCAAGTAGATATTTGTCTCTATAGTCATTCTTGGAGAGCTTGTGGCAAGTGAAGTAGACCAATGAGGGCAATGAATTATTATTCTCGGCTGATTGAGTGACTGAGAAAATAGCACCCTTTTCATATCAGAATGTTGAATATCGGGGTTCCGATGCACCAAATGATACACTGGAAAGTATTCCAGCATGACGAATTAGCAATATCCGTCAATTGACTGTCGAGCAATTACAGGTGGAGTATCCAGGTAAATGCAGTCATTCACTGGTCACATGATGATAGGGTAGCGATAACTTTGTCCACGACTTGTCTTGGAGGAAGATGGGCGGGATCAGTCAACGACGATCACTATCTGTTTAGAACTAAGTTAAGAAGACTTATTTCTGAGCTCACCAAGAGCGGTTTAACGCCATGGGCCAGTTAATTGGTGCCTGAGCATGTAATCTTGCTTAGTTGCTTGAGCTGTACGGAACCGCCGGCTGTACATAGCTATCATGGAGCTATGCTGATGTCTTTGAATACTTCTTCGCTCCAAATGGAGGCTTGGTGGTGGTTTGATGTTCCTCGTGACAGGCTGAAAGAATTGCACCTAGGTACTTAGGACGACAGACTTCACACGTGCACAAAGAGAGCATTACGCAGGGGGGATCTTGACAATGAAGATACGTAGTTAAAATTTAGACAATTCATCCAGTTCTTCAAGCAATACTTGTTCTTGGCTTTGATGGTGCCAGAATTATGCGTTAAGTTGCAGCGTGGTCCGTTCGCGTGCTAACCCAATCAACTCGAAGGGGTGCTACGCGAGCTTGAAAGGGGTATTTTGATCCAAATAAACAACGCAATACACTTGAGAGATACACCACGTTGACTGAGACTGATCAAACATATCTTGGGTCACTTGAGACTTTCTCGAATAAAGATAATGCTCTCGAGAATTCACAATCATCAAAAGTTTGGGAAATTAAAGCCAAGTGCATGCTCCGGAGTGGGCAATAAGCTCTGCTCACTGGAACGAAAACCCCAGAGATAATTCAAAAAGAAGCCTTTTCAGCATCATTTTACTGATATTCAGCTGTTCGTAATCAGTGCGTAGCACGTGTTCTTGCTTAAGACTAGTCCCACCTGCTGTTCATTGGTTGCCGACAAAGGTCGAGAAGTCTGAGGATAGAAACTCCGACTCCAACTTCATCGTTCCACGCTCCGGACTACAATTTCCCAACGAGACTTCCTTCTCGACCAAGCACGATAGTCATGATCGACCAAGCTCTCCTAGATTGGCTTGCCGAATGGCAGGGAAGTCCCTTCTTCCCAATCCGCCCGCGATCCTTGGAGCGCATGGTGCAATTACTTCTGCTCTTAGATGCTAACGCTGGGTCATTTAGAATATCGATCCCTCCACTGGACTCCTACTTCAGAGAGCTCCCAATATGACCGTCGCAAGCCTGAAGAAGTTTACCATTTTCGCAAAGCTCCACCTTGAACTCCAATACATGATCTGGGAGAATTGCTTCCACGACGGTCAGATTATATCTATTGAGTACCCTGATTTCGGTGCCCGACTTAATCACGCCGGTCGTCCAATTATCAAGATGACCTACAAGCACCATGCGCTGCTGCAACTCTGCCATGACTCTCGCAAGGTTGCTTTGAGTCGATTGACGCCGGCATTCCAGATCAACTTCGTTGGAACTAGCCTTCAAGGCCGCATCTGCTACCTCAATCCTAGTAAAGATGCACTTTATTTTCAAGGTCCCATCCTGGCTAGTCATTTCTTCGGAGTCTCCTTTCTACCAAGCAGAGTCGCTCAGCAAAACCTGATTGATAGCATGGCCATCAAACACCCAGCCACACTTCGTTGTCTTGCTATCAAAAACGTGAGATCCGGCCATTTCGATCTCAATCAGCAGCTGCTTGATCATTGTGGCCAGCCAGAATACATTGTTCTCTCTCGAGATTCGGGCTTAGCTCGCGGAGTCGAGTCTGATATTATCCAGGCAATCAACGCGAGGAATCTCAAGATCGACCGTATCGCCAACGCTGATGGATCCGCACACTCTCCCATTGTTAAATCGATGACACGCAAGGCCCTTCGCACAATGATGGTATGCTACTATCCTCCACCTCCTTTGCCGCACCAGCTAACGCTAGAGCAGAACATTCGAAAGAAGCGAAACGGAGAAGAGACAACCAAGCCAGTTGCCCGCTTGAGTTCCGGATCAATCCTCTCCACTTGAAGACCTTTCTCGCTCGTCTGAACCAGCTGCATCGAGCACCTCTTCCGCCGACTACCTTCTTGGCACACATAGGAATGGTCGCTGCACATAAGGACATTGGTAGCTGGCATGGATACTGGATGATATTTTGGTCTGGAACTGCAGTGAATCTGGGCCTATCGGACTGGATGATGTGTCAAGAGAGATCCTCTTATGCTGAGGTATTTGCAGGGCATGTGTCATTCGTTAAGGGGACGCCATGTTAGCACACGAGGTCTTTCCAAAAACCGATTTCTGCCTAAGCGTCGTATTGAGAACTACAAATAAAAGCACATGATTGGATTCTTTTCCGCATCTTGCCCACCAGTGATGCGATGTACAGGTAATCATGCCCAAGATCTCGGTAGTGAATTCAGAATCTGTAGATGTTTGAAGTCTACCGTTGATTATTCAGCCTTTTGCTTTTGGTCAGATACTCAAGCCCTCAGAATCTTGGACATTTGAACGATTAAAGTCTCTGTTGATGTAATCGGTCTGTGGCCACAGTGAAGAAAAGCATGGTCAATCATCAGAGTAAAGATACAGCACCCCAAGACCCAACCATTCGTATTGCCTCGCTTCTTCTACAGCTCCAAGTACGTGGCCTCTAAAACGCACTGTAAGTCAGTCGAGAGACTAAAAGCCAAAGAGTGAGCTCAATAATCGAGTTGAATGAGCCGAAATCTTCTGCTATTGTTGGTTCTAGCTTCACATGTCTGCAGAGCTTTTTGCTAAGGGGACAACGAAAATAACGAAGAGGTCCGCGAGGGCATAGACGCTAGTTCAAGCCCACTGATATTCTTGACAAACGAAAGAAAGTGTACATGTTCGAGGACTCTGACCGAAAGCAAAGCAGAGAATAGGAGGTTGATAAATATGATGCACTCGCAACAGCTTCACTTCCTGTCCCGACCCCTACCTGACAGTCTCCTTTGCCTTTTCCTGGCGCCCAGGCGTCTATTTTAATGCTCACGATTATAAATAGGGGTCACAGAGGCCCTTTGAGGCCTGTGTATTGCGTGAAAGACTATTTTATTATGGCCCATTATCATCCTCCGAGCTCGAGACCAAATTCAACACCCGGCTAAACTACGCAAGCCATATCAGAAAACGAGATGTGGCAGAAGTCCTGCATCCTCCTCTCACAATCCGACTCTGGATTCTCAGAACTTTGCTAGACCGAGATCCCTTTTTCCTCCATGAAAATGTGCAGTTGTTGCGATACCCTAGTGCTCTGATCCCCAATATCCTTGTTGAGAGAACAATATACGAAAGTCGAAGCAGCAAATTTCGGCCTCAAATGGCCGTATCCTGAGTATTGATCAAAGATAAGAGTCTCTAGGAGGTTCTGAACATACCAAATTCTTTTTGAGCTCACGCAAAGTCACCACCAAAATTGGCGGACCATTGTACTTCTTTCTAGCCGAAAGTCTATCCCTATATATCCAACGAAACTTGATCCAGGTAACTCTGGATGGAAGGGACTTGCAAAGAACAAAGCTCTTGGGGCTTCCAATTGCAGAGTATGCACTTGGAGTGAACATGTCCCAGAAATGCTCAACACATCTTTTGCATCCGAGAAATAAGACCTGCTTTCGTAAAGGGACCTTGGATGTCGTCAAGCTTGCGTTGCTCGCAATCTGGAAAAATGTTCTAAGTGCGCAACGGTCTGTGAATACGATGGCGTCTCGAGTGAAGTCAAAATATACCGGGATACTGTCGAGGTTCTTGCCGAACTCCAACTTACGAATCGCCCTAGCCACCTCTATGGCTTCTCGATCGGTTTGTAGGAGAGGATCAAGTTTGTATGAGGCCGTAGCATGATCGTATAACTTGTCGTGGTGGATGGTGACAATCTGGGGTTCCAGAGGGCTTTCCTTCCAAATCATCAAACGTAGTTCGGCTGCAAGCTTTGGGAACTGAAGAATGTGTTCTTCTGGAGACACTTTGCAGAGATGGACTCATTGACGGCTGTATCTGAAGCCGTTTTGGGCTTGTTTGTTGTGTGTGCTTGCCGAAAAATTGACATCTTGTAGGTAGTATTAGTTTTTAGTCGTAGGTTGACCAGGAAGTTCGAGGTAGGACGCGACAAGGCTATCTAAAGTCAAGTTGATGATAAAGATACCTCAGGTAAGCTAGCATGGATGCGTAGTGTTTCTTAGTAGTTTTAGTGAATGGCGAGCAGGACTTGGACTGTTGATGCTTTGACTATCGCCCCAATCACCACACTAAGGCAATCGATCTAGTTCATAATCAACACAAATGTCTGTAGAGTGATAGCCACGGAAGGAAACCGTAAGAGAAGTGCTAGAACTGAGTGCACTCAGTGAAATCACTTTAATCCCTTTGTTTGCTGTGCCGGTGCTTCAAGGTAAGGTAGATTGAGAAATACTCAAAAACATCACGAAGAGGCAATGAACATCATGAAAAAATCTTGTTATGATAACGGCGGCAAGGTATTTGGCGAAGAAACTGAATTTCATGGACAGCGAAGTTTGTATACTGGACTGCTTGCTATGGTCTCCCGCGCGCAAGCGGAAACACCCCAAATTGATGTCTTAGCTCCATATCACATTCTCACCGGCCTGATCTGAAGATCCTGACTCTTTCTTCTTCTTTTCGATATCTACTGTATGCCAATGAAAGTCGATTCATTACCCATGTATAATTCAGCTTTCCGTTTAGAGACCCGAGCTCAATGAACAATCATCGCTAAAGACCCGACGTCTGAGAGTAACAAGATGCGGTGGATAAGAGGCTAGACAGCAGCCTTTGATGCTAGGCCCTGGTAGAAAAGTAGGTCCTGCCTTGTGTTAATATTCAGAAATAACTAGGGAAGAAGTATGTGCTTACCAGCTTCTCTTGCAGCTGCTCAAGTACCCATTCCTCAGCCACTGGTCCTTTGAACGCTAAATCGCGGTCCCGAGCAAACTTATTCCAAGCGTCTGTAACCCCCTCCGCAACTCTAGCATGCTTAGCCCTAATATTGGCCTGCTTCCTGAGAAAGGCGATCCGCTCGGGATATGCTAGCTTCCGCATGCAAGAAGATGTACCTCTAATGATCGAGTTCTGCTCGTTGACGTTCTGGTTGGCCAGTGCGATTACCTTTGGTGCTCTGGTCATCGAGAGTGGCGCGTTACTGACGGCACGAAGTTCTCGACGGATGTCATGGAAACCAAAGAATACGAACATAGAAAATTGGCAATCGAAAAGCAGGGCGTCCTTGGAGAGGTCGATGTAGACTGCATTACCGTTCAAATGTTGTGAGTACTGCTGTTCGTATGCGGCTTGCGCGACTTGGCGGCTCTCCTTGGTAATGCTGAGTAGAACAGGTACGTCATAAGTTGCGATGGACTTTCTGTGGAGGAGTTCGTTCTTCATGGTGTATCGATCTGAGATTGTAATGATGCGAGGCCCGGGCAGAGCCGCGCGCCAGCACATCAGTCTCAATTCGGTTGGAAGTTTTGCAAATCGCGGAAACTGAGGAGCATCTTTGATGGTATTGAGTACCGCAATCATCTCTTCGATCGAAAGCTTGGAAGACATGGTTGCTGTTGCGTCTAATGAAACGTTTCACGGATAATCCATAGTGTCCCAGAAGACAAACCTGGATCTGTCGAGGAAAAGCTCTAGAAGAAGAGGACAGATGTGGCTGAGATCAATATCGGGCGCGTCTCGCTTGTTTGCAAGCCGCCATTGACGCTAGCGCTTGTCTATTAGTCTGTTTATTACTGCTGCAGCTCTAATCTACTTTGGAGCCCTCTGAGGCTTGCTAGGGAACGGCTAAGATGTACAACATTCCGAAGTCGTTATTGTAGAGGTCGCTTATGTGGGAGCATTCACTTTGACACAAGTCGAATCAAATGATCCTTGAGGTCCTGCAAGGAAAACTTCATTTCCTGAAGTGCATTGCAATTGTCCATTACCTCACAGACTTACGAAAGTTGATGCTTCATCACCAAGAAACCCGTAGAGGATCTGCAGTAATAGTGCCGTACGAAATTTCCATTCCCTCCACCACTCTTCTGACGTCCCAAGCGCTAAAAAGTGTTGGAAGGATCCTCAGATGTCTCTGGAAAATCTGGACACCGAGGACCTGACCAGTTAAGACCTCCAATATTCAATGCAAGTGTCATGCATATGCCTCTCTCCCTTGGTGCAGGGGTTTCCTTATTACCATGAACTCTTCTGGCATTCCTACATTGACATCGATCAATGTAAAGGCAATCTGCCTTGGAGGCGTGCAGACCGACGAAGAGGGGCGCTTACAGCCTTGGGCTTGGGAGCCAACTTTGGGTTGTGGAGAATGTTCTGCTACAACTTAGAATATGCTTTGAGGTTGGTATGGCGCTCTTCACTTACCAGCATGGTCTGGAACTGCTTGATAGTTGAGAGGCCGAAAGCTGGACCAAAGTAACCATTCCGACCTTTTGGATATCGTCGCAACCAATCAATCCGATGTACCAGCTCCATGATCCTATCGCGTGCCGACGCAGGCTCGACGGAGGTTATGATCTGTAAGTAACCGGGATTACCCAAAGCTTTCACGGCCTGCGTAGCTCGTAAGCCGCAATACCAGTAGGTATCTAGCATAGCCACGGCCATGATTTTCTTGTCTAGGGGAGTCTCTGCCGCTTCAAGCTCGTTATCGTCGTTATACCAAAGCCCAATGAATGCGTACAAGGCCTGATATCCACCGAAGACGATTGCGTCGATTTCGAAGTTGAAGTAGATTGACGTTCCCTTCATCTGAGAGCCAAAGGCGAAGTCGTAGAACCGCAATGCACACTCGCGACTCTCTTGGTTAGTTTGAAGCTGACTTGGAACTTGGTAGCTTGCCACAAGTCCTTGCCACCACTCATCGAAGACTCGTTCGGAAACATAAATCAGTCTTGGCTGATTGGAGCAGCAGCTGGCCCACCAGATCATTCTCCGAAGCTCGAGTGGCAGCTTCGGGAAGAGTGAGAAAGCGCCTCTCTCGACCGAAGCGGAGATAGCAGCCTTCATGGTGGCGACAGAGAGATTGTCTGACATATTGCTGGTCTGTCTTTCTTGCGTCTGCAGTCTGCGAGAGGGATCGTTAGCTCGACAGATCGAGATAGATGGTGGTGGTAAGGCAGGACTGACTTGTTTGGGAAGTATATGAAGCAGCGTGTAGCGTACTTGGCGGCGAAGGGATTGTGAAGTCAGGCTGAGTATGCCTGATCATATCAGTTGTAGAAGTGGCGAAGAACTAGCCGCAAGCTGAGTAAAGTCGAAGGTGCGGAGGAAGAGCGCCCAGTAGTTCATGAAGGTGAATGCGTGCCGGTGCAGCTACTTCATGTAATATACGTGCGACTAGCGTGAAATTTTGCAAAGAGAGGTGAAAGAAACGGGAGCTTGGTCTTGTGATCGTGGGAATGGAGGTCAATGATTCATGGAGCTTGATCAGTACGGTTCTTCGGATAAGGCACTCCTGTCGCTGCCTCTTCCAACCAGGTTCCGAGCGAATGTGAGTTCCTGCTTTCTGTCGGCGCCGAGTCGCCCATAAGTAACTGCCACCTCCCACATTTACATTTCTATTAGAATCACCGATACAACAATATTTGAGTCGCAATCACGTCACATGGAACTCGTAATTTTATTCCTGCTGAAGACAAAGTGTCGGTTCAATTGCAATAGTATTTTCGATAGAAATCCATACCTCTGGTTGCAGATCCAGCAAGAAACCGTTGTTTTATCACTACAAGCGTATGTGCAGGGCCCCAAAGACAACCTTGTTCAGCTATTATGTTCCTTGGTTCCCTTCGTAGTACGTATAATACGCCACCGATGCAAGTTGACCTCCATGACCAAGGAAAAGCAAGTCCCTAGCTTCAGCTGCTCGTACCGAAACCATAATCACGCGCTGCTAATGTCTCAAGATGACATCGATATGCCCAGCGATATGTTCAGTTCCAGCAAGGTCGAGAAGCAAGTCTCTCCTGTTGCTATTAGCCTGATCCAATTTGCCAAAGAGAAGCATGTTGACTTACCAGCCTTACACTCATCTCCTCGTATGTCATGGCAGAGACCTCAGGACACGAGTAGACCTCTCCATTCTGGACGTGGCCGTTGCTGCAAGTCCAGAATTGTTTGATCCATCCTGCATTTATCTCATCCATACCAATTTCCACCCCCTTTTCGCGGACGAGAAATACCTGCGATGGCTGTCCTAGATTTCTCAGACTTCGAGAGTTGAGCCGATTCCTGGTTGGCATATCCTCAATGATCAAAGCGAATAGTTTTCGATCAGATGGATACTCGATTGCGGGATGGTAGTAGAAGGACGGAGGGACAAAGAAATTAACGAGTGCTTCATAACCCTTAAAAGCCAAAGCATCTCGAGAGAAGTTGAAGTAGATTCCATTCCCTTCAGCAGCGGTCTTGGAAAAGGCAATCTCGTACTCTGGTAGAGCAACGCGCCGGGATTCGGAGCAGGCGTGAAGAACGGATGGGGGCTTAGTAAAACTGGCTGGCACTGTCACCCAAGGTACATCATGGGCCCTTCCGATCATCACAACCTGAGGTACCATGGCAGCTTCCTTCCATATCATTCTCTGGATCTCGAGTGGCAGCTTTGGGAATAACTCAAATGCTCCTCTCTCACGCACAATGGGTGCTTCCTTCGTACGGCTTGCTGATGTCGTGGTTATGGTTGCGATGCTCGAGGTCTTTGGTTTCATGGCTCCTGCATAAACACTTCCAAGGCCGGACTGGTTGGGAGATTTGACATCGACTCTCGCAGACTTGCTTGCTTCCATAGTGGCGGAAGTCATGGTGTGTCGACAATGTAACAGGCAGGGGGAGGTGTACAGTAATTTCTCGAGACGCGGTGCGAGTTCTGAACTTCCTTCAGATTGCGGGGCGTGAATATTAAGAGTCTCATGCTGGGTCAAGAAGCAACGACTGATGTGGGCGGCGCGACGTGGCAGAAAATCGCTTACACTTCCTCTTTTGGGCGAAAAGTGTCAACACCGGATTCCAGCACAGCACGGCAGGGAAAATGAAGAAAGAAAGGAAGAAAACGTCATTTGATGGAAGAGTGGCTTCAAAATGTATTGGATAGTATACTTAAGGTTATCATTTCCAGTGCATGTGATTCAGTTTCAGGGCATTAAGACAAATTCGAGACTCTGGAATATGGGGAGCTTCGGCCTTTATCGGGTATCACTTCTTGCATGCTGATTAAAGAAAGTCCCAAAGGTCTCGCCAAAGCACTCTAATCTGATGCGCTAGCCTACTTGTCTAGACTTGAAATGGCTAAAGAGGTAAATTCGCAGCCCTCGAGCCTACACTTTTCTCCATTTGAAGACTCAGCTTCATCGCAAGCTCACGACGCGTTACAAGGGTGTTCTGAAAGGGGAGTTGGCATCAAAGCTGAGTGGTTGTCTCTGCACATACAGATGCACAAGCCAGACGAAACGTCCAGTAAGTTGTGGATATGTAGACTCTCTTTTAAACCTCGAACTCCACATTCATTTCGCTCCTTGGACACGATCTGACATGACTGAGCAGGTTAAGGATTTCCCACCAAAATGCCCTCCCAACGATCTACCGTCAATCGACGCAAGAATATGCGAGAAAAGCTCACCGAATTCAAGAAATACCCAAAGCTTCCGCTAGAGCTAAAGAATATGATCGTCAAACGGGCAACTCCCACTGCTGCAAAAGTTGTCGTAATCGGCTTACAAGATGTCGAATTGCCAGATGGAAGCACTACGCAGAAGGCCAAAGCGCGCTATCAAAAGCCAGCATTCCTTGATGTGGACAAGAGCTCTCGCGAACTTGTTCTCAAGATGTTCACGGCTGCCTTTATGATCAATCTTGAAGGAACTCCAGTCTACTTCAACTTCAAGATCGATGCATTAGTCTACGAGAGCATCAAAGCCATGGCCGTCTTCAACGGAGACTATCTGGGGGTATTTTTCGAAGGTCCGACTCCAAACCAATATCCGGTTGTCATGGTTGGATTCCAAAAATTACAAAGATTGTGGCTCAGCCCGGAGGTTCTCGTATCAATCGGTGCGCCAGCATACTTCACTTTCCTCCATAAGTCTGGAAGTCGGCCCCGTAGGTTACACGAGTACATGGGAGATGAGCTTGCCAGCTTCTTCGCAGACTACGAAAATCGTGGAGAAGAAATCACCAAGACCTACAAGGCTCCAAAAGTCTCATATAGGACTCCTTTGCAAATGCTGAAGTTACTGGTACGTCCCACTCTATCTCCTGCTCGTAGTCTCTTCACCCTTGAGTATATTATTGTTTACAGACTGAGACTAACATGATTCAAGGACGAGATCGAGAAGAGTACCAACGAGGAGGAAGTCCGTCGCGCCAAGGAGCTTGAGGCTGCTCGGAACATCCGAGTCCTCGACTGATGATTCTTCCACTGTATCTTTCGCATCACCAGGCAGCAACAACCACAGCAAGGAGGATACTTGGGATTTACTTCCGTAAAAATCTGATGTTGCAGCCGGTTGTGTACACGCCTTCGACCTTTCCAGATACATCAAATCGAGGTCGGTAGAGCAACGCTAGCTAGATAGACCGATGCTTCTGGTTGAAACTTCTGCCGAAGATACGTAGTGCTTCTTGTTTCATGTTTTACTTTCAAATGGTTGCTTCTTCGAGTTTGGGAATATCGGGAATGCACTTGGGGACAAGATCGCTGCAACTTTTCCAGAAGCTAAATAGTCCTTCTGCTGAAGTCACTGCAAAGTCTGACAAATACAAAGATGACCATAATCAGACTATTTCACTGTATGAACATGACTTAACAGCTTCGTGTTACGGCCCATTCCCTATGACCACCTTTTCTCTCCAAACTGTGTTTCGGGTTTTATAAGCTACACGTGATGCGCCAGACCCCACTATCGCCTAATCAGGATCTCGGTAAACAAATCGTTGACCCGTCAGATTCACCTTTGGTCAGATTCACCTTTGGACTTGCCTATTGTCAATAGGAAGGGGCTTACCCGCCTGCGAAGTCAAAGGCAATAGGAAGGATTCTTGACCTCGACAGTCATCCTGCCTCCTACTTCCTCCAATCTTCGCTTCGCAAATACATCTCAATTTACATAATACTTTGCATCGGTATGCACGGAACAGCAAAGCATCTCAGACTCGGATTCGACAACGATTTTGACGTCTGTAGATTGTCTATTGGACTGAACTTCTGTCTGACAGTTTGCAGGACTACTCCGAGTCCATCAACAACCAAGACCGTTCATCTACTTCATCGAATCCAGCTCCACCAACTTTCCCGGTAATGTCCAAGCGATCGAAGAGAAGACAGCGACAACGCAGACGCCGCTTGGAATCTGCTGCCGAGTACGCCGCTATGGGTGAGATACAGGAGGTTGCCGTAGAAGAGGCAGAAGGAGGACCCATTGGACTTCAATACGGCGAAGACGATCCTATTGGCTTCCGCACCATCGAAGACGGCTACATCCCCATGGAAACATTCAAGCTCTTCCCCAAGATGCCCCTCGAGCTCCGCCGCGGCGTTTGGATCCGTGTCCTCCCCAAGCCCCAAAGCATCTACATCATCAGCAACGGCTACACCACAAAGTTGACCTGCGGCAACATCATAAGAACCACATTCATCTTCCGCGCCGCAGCCTCGTACAAAGTCCCACGCCTTCTCGGTGTCTGCAAGGAAGCCCGAAAAGAAGTCATGCTCCACCACCCTCCTTGCTTCGCAGCCAACTTCGGAGGTGTCCCAATCTACTACAACCGCAAGATTGACCTTCTGCACTTCGAAAGTCCGGACGCGCTCCTTCACTTCCACGGTGGCTCGGCTCCCAACTACCTCCCTCGCAGTATCACCTGTGGCTTCCGATTAAACATGAGCCAGTTCTATACCAAGGTTTCGCAGATCGCTGTTGGCAATGTTCGTGCTCAGGAGGGAATGCTTGGTGCCATGTTCAACCAGATGAAGGGCCTGAAGGTTGTTTTGATTCACGATATGCTCTGCCGACCAGAGGGAAAGGGTTTTATCAACGACTACTGCCATGGCATCAAAGATCTTGAGATGGGCTGGGAGGAATACACTGTTGATCGCAAGACAGAGAACAAGGTTGAGCTAAAGTATGTCAAGTTGGATGAGTTCAAGAAGGTCATCCTGGGCTGGACGGTAAGGACAGTCGGATCTGTACAGACAAGTACACAGGACTAATATCTTCACAGGGTCGCATCATCTCGGATGAAGAAGAGGGTGCCAGAAAGGCTGAGGAGGCCGAAGCTGCCGTCATGCAAAGCTCCACTGCTGTCCAACAACCACAAAGCATACAGTCAGACAGCCAAGCCAACGGAACTGCTCCAGTCACTACCGCCCCCGCATTCGTCCAACAACCTTAAGCCGGAAATACATTGCGATGCTCTGGGGCACCAGTTTCTACGGAAGATAGGCTCGGTTATGGAAGGGTGGAACTGTGGTATTTGCGCATTGTGTTCCTGTTAGTCAAGATTGCGGGTAGGTATTCAAACGAAGGTTTGGCGGATATTCTGTTTGGCACTTTCTGCGATTTTGTAAGCAAGAATTGTTTGGGCATGCTTGATAAGATTTGCGGGCACATGCTTCTTTGTCCTGCACCTCATCCAGGCACCCAGTAGATATTCAACTAATACAATGTCTTTGGAGGCTTCTTAGCTTTTTTTGCCCTTCCGTCTATTTGTTGAGCATCTTTAGATCTGCACGCCGATTATTCTACTTTCGTTTTTGAGTCTTGAGATTTTTAGGTATTTCTCCTTGTCCTTTCTTGGTCTTCAAAAAACCAACATGGCTCAGCCCTTGTGTTTCTGGTCAAAAATAATGACAAGTTCATGGGAAGTGTGGCCGTCTCTTCGATAATTCTAGAGAATATTGATGCTATGAAGTTCTGAATGGTTTGAGTCCCAGTGATGTGAAGGTGTCCAATTGCTACGTGCTGTGCCGGTCGTCGTTCTCATTGAACGTCGCTTCCTGAACAAGATGTGACTTCTCGGTAGAGCAATGACGTTCTCCGCCCAAGTTGAGGACACTAAATCGTCCACGAGCCCGTCACTCCGTCATGCACTCCTACTTAGGACCCAGACCCAGTCTTCAAGGTCAATCCTCCAGTCTTTGATCCGCTTCATATCTAGCACAAGATCCGAACACAGAGACACAGCTCTTCCCTTCTTCAAGAACCTCTAGACATGAGTAATTCGAAAATATCTTGTCTGCTGCTACTAAAAGACTACCCACTACAGATTATTTCGCGGCTCTCCTCCTGTCTGCAATCTTGAGACAGCCGTGACTTTGAAATCGTCCTCAAGATCCAGTTAGTAGTCTATCCCAAAGACAGCCCGTGCAATGCATGTCTCTCTAAGACCCTCGGGTGTTCGAGAAAGCTTTCCTCTGTCAGATTCTACTTTGTCGTCAAGCAGAATTCTGATACTTGATGCTCGTAGAGGAACGGTGTACTGACCCACTTTAGGGGCGGGGTGTCATTCAGGAAGGCAGAATGCCGTGCTGAATATCATGAGCTACAGAGCGTGCTAGGATGGAGCTATCATTGGAAAGAATCTGAACCACCAACATAAACTCGCACACCTGCAGCACTTGCTTGCCAAGGCCTCTTAATGCTCTTCCTGAAACATATCTGGGTATACGAACATCTGAAGTGCCAATGGTGTAGAAAAGCTTCCGGAGGAATGACTGTTGCCGCAAGCGAATGCCTTCGCTCTGTACATGCAATCGAGGACGGAAGCAACAGTGATGCCACTGAAGCTGAAATTATGGAGAGAGTGCTCTCGCTTATTTGCCTTGTCTCCCAAGATCTCTCCAGATCTCCAGAATCTTTTCAAAGCTCGGCACGACAATATCAATAACAGCAATGGCGTCCGAAGATTCGATCTCGGAGCTACAGTCTCCAACAAGCTTCCCAAAGTTTCCAAATTTACCATTGGAACTCCGAGATGACATCATGAGCTATTATGTTCCTGGACCAAGAATGATAGAGATCGTTCAGAGAAATGTTCCGGCAACCAGCACTGAACTAGCAGCAAGCCATTTGGCACTTCTTCAGTCCTCAATTGGATGCTTCAATGCTCCACCGGTGCTCCTATCAGTCAACAGGGAGTCTCGAGCACTCGTCAAGAGAAAGTACCGCTTGGTATTCGAGAATGTGCTTGTACACCCAGGTTGGTCTTTCGATCTATCTTGTTTTCCTAAGCGAAGACTATTCTTGGCTGCCAAGGACTCGACACCTAGATCTTCAGACTGGCTTTTCAGATATTCACACTGACAGTTTTTCAGTTTACATTGACTTCAAAGTCGACGTGCTGGCCTGCTTCAGTACGACGGTCTGGACCACATTCGTAACCGTTGCCCAGATGACTGGAGTGGCTCAGATCGAGTTCGACCCAGTTCGAAATCTCGCTCTTCCTGCTCCCACATCCACCTACGACTCTCGTGCGTTGGTCTGCACGGCGATCCAAGCAGCAATGGACTTTCCAAGGTTGAAGAAGTTGCTCGTCATCGAGCCTCGGATGTACTGGGCTAAGACTGCACCAACATCAGTAACATCCCTCGACCGGCAGGAGCTGAGAGACTTGGTCACTCTTCATCGACAGATGATCTTCTGCGGAGTTGATCGTGGAAAGTATTGGGAAGCAAGTGAGGTAGAGATCGTCACTGAGGGTGTAATGAGGCCGAGATACCCAGATCACTGAGTATGTCGAAGTGACCAGCCAGGCATTAAACGCAGATCGCTGAACATCTAACAGTTCCCTCGACGATCAATGCCGGTACGAGCGCGGATAACTGGAAGGGCGTGAGGAGACAAGATGTAGTGTTCAGGGAAGTCTAATAACAGATATCTAAGATAACGATGATCAGAAGCCGGGAGGTTTGGAGTCAGGAACTTTGAGGATGTAGATAAACATCAGCCACAACAACTTCACAAACCTACTTGGCTTTGACATTTTGATCTGCTCGTCAAGCCTGTTTGCAATCCAACCTGACGGAACGGAAGTCGAAGCAACGATGCCCAACTATTGGTGTACGATATTAAGCTGAAGATCGTCATTTCTGTCCGCTCGACCCTAATGACACGACTTTCCGCTGCAACAGCGTAGCGGAGTGTTTGAATGCATGGACGCTGAATAGAAGCGTGGAATATAGGTGAACACCACGACGCATGATTATGTGAAAGTAGATTAGGCACCTCTAACGAACTATTACTCTTATCTAGTGATTATTGACATTCACTTCCCAAAATTAAGCGAGACTTGGCGCGCTAGTCGCAACCTCGGAGTTTTCAGCGCGACTTGCCACCCGGGCTCCTTTCCCTTCGCAACGAACGAACTTCGAATACACCAAAGTAGCAGTAGTAAGAATAATCTGAAGAGCAAGAGCCCCAGCTATCTTGCAAGTATACAAGGAGGCGAGAGACGTCGCTTCGAAACAATTCAACGTGTTCTCCATGAGAAAGCTCAACCACCCAATATCTATCTACATCAACTGGGAGGCCGATACCTTGATATATCCTTCCAGTGACGTGCTCGTTGGCTTCTTCATCAGCGTTAAGATTTCTAAAGACTCGTTGAACTGGCCAGCCGAGGGATTATCTCGATTGCAGACGCATCTTCGCTCTATTGTCTTCAGAGCGGAAAAGCCTAGTAGCCTCTGGCTCGTCAGGCATACCGTGTGTAATTTTCAGCCAACAACTTCGCCCAGCCCAAGCTCAGCCCTGGCCAGCCTAGCCGAGCCTGCCTACTCCTGACTGAGAGCTTAACTCTGCCTTCTCCTATCTGAGAGCTAATGCAGGCTAAGGCTGTGATCGAGTAGGTAGACAAGGGAATTTTCGGAGTTAAAAGAGCTTTTAGGGGTTCCTGACTTTCGGAAATTGCGATTTTGATCTACTATCTTTTAGCCTTGCGAGACTTCTTTTGCCTATTATCTTATCGCCTCAGCCTGCCTTAGCCTTATAAGATTCGGCATCTCGCTAGCCTTCCTACGTCTACTCGAGACTTTGTAGAGCCTAGCTTCGCCACGGGGTTAGGCAGGCTGAGGCTGGGCGATGTCTTTCGCTGGTAATTTTTTGAATGTGAAGAGGCTCAGGATCTGCGCAACAGCATCCATTGACAGCTGGGGCAGGGAAATGTTATTGAAACATGTGCCGGCTTGGTTCAAAGAAGGCAACTCAGCGGCACAAACACCCGCTATTGGATTTATCGGTGATGCTGAAATGGCGCAGCTTATGGCCAGCTCGGTAAGCAGATACCAGACCGCATAAAGTGCAGAGCTAAATTTTTGGAAGACTTGATTAATCAATCCTCGGACAAAGTGCTAGCCCATGTATAAGGGAGAATAGAGTACATTGAAGACTTCGCGCGTGGTTTGTTGCTATGGAACACGTCATCTCAGCTCCATCAGTAGTGACTTTCAGAATCAAGAGCTACATGATAATGACAGTCTGGCAGATACTTACCAGTCGATAGTGAATTGATATCTGAAGTCCAGGAGCACCAAAAGTGAAGGTGAATTGATATGTACGAGATAATCCCTTAAGCAAGCGAACCCCAGTCCCACAGCCCGCCTTAATCCTAGATTCTCAGCCTCGTCTTTCAACCCAACTCAAGCATCCAATTCCCATTTCTCAACAAATAACAACCATCCAATCATCAGAATGGCATCGTCACCATCTCTCCTCAACCTTCTCAAGAACGACGCTGCAATCATCGGCTCTCCAGTCCTCTCCTCCGTAAGTCTCCTCCCCATCCCATCACCTTCTCCCTTCCCAATAACTTCAAGTCGTCCTCCAAACTAACAGACCAAACCCACAGTCTCCCGTCTCAGAGATTGTCTCTCCTCGTCCCGTCCGCCGAGTAAGCTTCGACGCTCTCATCCGCCTTACGGCGGCCTTCGAGCCTGCCACCACCACCACCACCAGCACCGTCGCCAGCGCCCTGGCCGCCAAGAAGCGCGTCTTCGACCGCAACAGAAGTCTGCTCTCTGGTTCAACACTGGAGTATGGAGGGGGAAGCTGGAGTGGGAAGTTTGGGGCTGTTGGGGGAGAGAGGAAGGGGTTGGGAGGAAAGGGGGTCGGTGTTATCGGGGGTGAGAGGATGTTGAGGAAGTAGTTGTGGTGGGAAGTCAGAGATGGGAGGAGTGAGCTTGGGTAGTAGGATGGGTGGATGGACAGATGGATAGATGAATGAGATGGTTCTCTCGTCCTTGATTTCGCCGCGTGTTTGCTTAAATCCGTGACTGCTGCTGTGTGCGCTGTTGCGTCGTCGTCCTGTGCTTATCGTCCGTATCTTCGGCCCAGACCTTGATATCTTCCCCGTTGTGCTGCAATGACATTCATTGTAGAGAGACATCATATCTTTCCTTCAACAAGCACGTCTTGTTCCCTATAGCTCTTGGTTCCAGGGCTAGAGTGGCAGCTTCCCGGAAGCGATGGCGGGACCAGCTGCTGAGATAATGAGTCCATGCCCAAAGCTCGTCGCGGTAACTTTGTAGATACACCAAATTGTTCCCCATATTTCACAAGAGTCCAGCACTCGCGACTTTGTATCTATCACTGTAACTTGAAGGTCGAAAGTGGCTTGCTGAGTTCGATTGTGCGTCCCCGCAAAAGCGCCAAAGGTGAACTCGTGATGTCCCAAAAGGTTGTTTGGCTTTTCACGAACGAGATAGCTATCCGAGTATCACATCTAATTGAAAGAAAATCATAGAGACTCTCAGTAGCTTTTGTACTCACCTTGGGCAAATTCTAGGTGCTGAGCAGGGTTGGTGATACGAGATAACGGTCGGACAAGCAGACCCAGGATGTATTATATGACGAAACGCCATGACTTTATGAATCGTATAACCCCATCTTCATATCCTCAAAAAATCTTGACTCTTAGCATCGGAGGTCTTGCCAGCTTGTGTAGACGGGAGCTTGACCGGCAAACCCGAAATCCTCGTCAGGTCGAAGCTCGGTTCTGTACGAGCTGCAACCTAATTATAATCTATATCTAGGAAAAAAAGCGATTTCAGTTCGAGATTTAGTAGAGTCGAGCCAAGGCAAGAGGGTTTCATAGTTCTTTCAACCCGCCTGAGGTGCGACTAACAGCTCCCAAGGTTGTTGGGCTGATTATAAACAGAGGTTCGGCCTTTGTACTAAGCGTCTACATGGGACTGATCCTTCCAATGTAGATGTGAAAGTTTTGCAATTTCTTGCGGCTACTCTGATTTGCATCTGATCGAGAATTATCAATCGTGATTTTTTCCCACTGTTTTGGAGCAAAATGTGGGGCTTAGATTAAGCGAGGATTGAACAACACGGGCATCCGTCAGTTGGGTACCTTAACTTGAGAATTGACATTGTAGCATCATTTTGCTGCGATGCAATCCTTGATTACTCCATCATTCCTTTTTTTTTTTTTCCCTTGCGCTTCCCTTCTTGCCGGTCTTTGCTTTCCTCTGGAAAACTTCTCTCTTCGCTCATCTTGCTGCTATTGCGACGGCTTTGCGGCACCTCCAACAAACATCAATTGCTGACCGCTTTGGTATAACCTGCAATACATTTTTCACCTGTTTAAATTTCTTCTTCAATCTGTTCCGAGACCAATTCACCTCTGCATCGTTGCGCTACTGTGGGTGCCCAGTGCGACTCCCACTTTGGTTCGACAACCGCTCGACCTCCGGAGGAATGTTACCATCATACTTTGACCTGCCACACTATCGTGAAGATTCACCACTTTTTGTCTCTCATTATCGAGGCCACTCTGTCTCATCTTCCATCGTCCGTAGAAAAGCTTGATCGTATTGCTTGTCGAGCTGTCAATTTGTGCCTTTTTTGTTGTTGTGAGGTTGACGTCGCTAGAGAGTTGGGCTTGGCGGGAGCCGAGATTTTCCTTCGGCCGATGCCACCACGTGCTCTCCCTCAAACATAAACAATCTCGACTTTGAAACCCATCAACCTCACACGAGCTGCAAACAACCTTGAGAGAAAGACCATGGACTACACATTCGAGTTCCTCACCTTGCTCGACAGGTTCACCCTCTTCCGCAAGCTCCCACTCGAGATCCGCCGCAAGATCTGGCGCAATTCCACCGAAGGTCGAATAGTGACCATCAAGGATGCCAGCACCTGGGCTACAGTCAATGGCGCACAAGAATGGGTCTATCGTGTCCGTGCTGTCTACACTCTTCCAGCCATCCTCTCTGTCTGCCGCGAGTCCCGCAATGAAGCCAAGAAGATGTACCACTGGACCTTCGGCCACCGTCTGCCCCACCCAATTCCATTCAGCTTCTGCATTGACACGCTACTGATCGATGGTCCCGATGGCGCCTGTACCTTCAACACCTTCGTCGATCCCCCCGATGTCAAGGACCAGTTCCTCGCTCACCAAGAGCTCATACTCATGCACGCCAATCTACAAACCCTCATCGTGGCTGGAAACGATATGTACCTCTATACCTCAGAAGATGTTGCCGGCTTCTACAATCTGCGACTCCTTGTTCTACCATGGAAGACTGCCGGTAACGACAATCAACTCCGAGCATGGATGCAGGGGGTCTGGCAGCGCAAGCTGGTGGAAGCTAAAGTCGAGCTAACTGCGAAGCTGCAGCTCAAGCAGGCTGCTATCTTGGCTGCTGCCGAGGAGGCTAGAGCTAGACTGGCTGCTGAGCTGGAGGATATGAGCGAAAATGAGCGGGAGGAGACTTTCCGAAAGGCAGATACGGACAACCACATTATGGCTATTGAGGAGGGTAAGGAGCTGCAGCGACTGAGAAAGACCAAGACGGAGGTGATGTTCACGAATGGGCTCGGTGTTGAAGCTTGGCTTGGTGAGTGTGTTGAGGTAAGAATGCTCACAATTCCTATCCTGAAATTCCTGCTGATACTTTAGGTAGATCACAAAGCCTCCGGTCAAGACTCTCGCAAACTCACAGGCATCGAGGCGCTGATCACCTTTCCGTGTGCAGAGAGGCAGCAGATTGCGACAATTAGCAAGACCAAACTTCTATGTTGCATTCAGGAATGAGGGTAGCGCAATCAAGAATGGTATTCCGACTTGAGTTCCGAGTTCAAATTCATACATACGCTGGTGGTTTCCAGCGAAGGCATCAGCAACGTTGCTAGGAAAGATGCATGGCGTGGGAGCTTTCTAGGACCAACTACGACAGCTCTACAAAATGGAATGAAATTCTCCACTCTACCATTTGAAGCAGGATATACATACCAGAAGAATCCAAATGCCGAACAGTGATTCTGGGCGTTCTTGTATCGCCAACTTGAATTATGCCTCCAACGACAATGTTGTTTTCTTTTCTGATAAGCGAAAGTGGGGATGCACCAGAAGCTGGGTGGTCCCCGGAAAGTGATCGACGGACTAGACGGTGTTGATATATATGGAGAAGATAGTTTGCAGTGGTATCATTGTCCGATGTGATCTTGTTAGTTGAGACCAGAATATTGTGTAGCAGGTGCAGTCGAATGAATGCAGTTCTCCTGGCAAGGGCAGCTGCGGGTACTCCACGCCTGCTACACATTGCTCTCGCAACTTAGGTTTGCATGATCAATTCGAAACTAATTTAATTTAGATGGATTTACACGTCTCGTATTCACGGTCGTTACATAACTCCATCGATGTTACTGTTGGTAGATTCTCCGAGTCGATTTGTGGTGGACAAGTCACGTGGCCAGCTGCATTTCCTTCTCGGCACGGTACATTCATGCTGCCGGGCTCTCCTGATCCTTGTTGACAAAGTGAGACTGCAATAATCACGTCGAATGTTGAATATCTAAATTCACTTCGGCGGGCAGTTAGAGGTAGTTGTGCTAATAAGCGCCTGCTTGGATGTTGATGCCTTATCGAGTGATATCATATCTTCACCAATCTCGCACCAAGCCGCATCTTTTCTCTCAGCACCTTCGACTCTTGTTCGAAATTCTCGACTACGAGCTCTAAAAAAGGAACCGTACTGATTTATCTCTTCAATCGTCGATCCCTCGGACGCCAGCTTCGCACCCAGGCACTCAGGCGGCTTTTTCAAGATCTTGCCACGAGGTAGAGCGCGGCGCATGTAAACAAACAACAATTGCGTCATACGACCGGTTGCTAACTGTGTTTACAGAGTCTCGTTTGGAAGCACCATTCACCTATCTTCTGCATCTCGTCCGCAACTCCAGATATCCACCGTCGGTAATCATGCACCGTCCTTACAAATTCGACCCTCCTTGGATCGACTTCTTCACCCGATCATGTCCGTGGTTCACGAAACAGCTGAAGAGCTTTCCTCATTTCCCTCGATTGCAAGTCTTCCCGAGTACGCACATGAGACAGCATCTACTGACATGTCAACCCCCTAGGCCGAAGGAGATCCAACTTATGATTTGGCAGCTAGCTGAGCCATGTTGCCAGGTCGTTTGCCTCTCATATCCAGCATCCTTGTCAGAGGACAATGTCGACTTTCCAGACGTACCCTTCCAAATTCGTCTGCGATACTCAAGACCAGGGATGCTCAGAGCCTGCTACGATGCGAGAGTTGCTGGTCTTAAACAATTCACACCGGTTTTCGAATCCTACCTGCCTGCCCCGATTCGATTCAGATATGACCGCGATTACCTGGAGCTAGACATTGGCATGGTGGAATGGATAGCCTACACGCATCTAGAAAAGAGACTGCCTCTTGTTGAGCCTCCCAAGGTCCAGTGCTTGGCAGTCTCCCTCCCATGCCTACTGAGAGCCGAAGACGTTGTGTTGATCTGCAGATACTTTACGGGTCTACGTGTCCTGTGGATCAATGAAGCGGAGCCTGACAGAATGATTCCAACCAGTGGAGTACCAGCTGAGTTCTCTCCCAAAGAAGCCAATTTCATTGCTCGTCATCGCTGGACGGACCTTCGAAAGTCCATCGTTCGGCCTATTCGCGGTGTGCGACCTAAGCTCGATCAATGGAATCCTCCTGAGCTCGTCGTTGGAACAGACACACAATGGGCTCAGCACGCGCTCGAACGTCTCTACGTCACTTTTCGCCCCCGTAATGTTTCAGTCGACTCCATGGACTGGCAGCCAACGATCAGAATTCCAAGTCTTGAGTATGTTCCGAGACTTGAAACGGTCCGAGGTCCAATGTCAACGGTGACCTTCGCGAGAGATACTAAACTGAAAGGTGCGTTTATGAATGATTATCGAGAGCACGCGAGAATGAGATCGTGGGTTTTCGAGGACTCTTCTCTCCGTTTCCGTGTCCTTGACTCAAAAACTGGTTTGGACTATGATAAATGGAAATGGCCTGGGCGTCGGTAGTGATTGGACATACGCGATGTTCGATATCACAGGTGGACAAGCGCTGTAAATATGCTGAACATCTGCCGAGGGACATTGGTGTTTGGTGTGAGGTTACGTGTAGACACAGGTCTTGAAGTGTAAGATTATTGTAAATGGAATGCAGCAAATCTCCCAAGCAAAGTCAGATTTCAGGGATCGAGGTAGTTTATGTAGTGAAAAGGTGAAAAGCCCAAAGTCAGGAGGTCGTGTACATCGAAAGCTTGAATTTCTTGGATCACTTCACCTCCTTTTAGACCACCTGCAGAGGCTGCTGTTTTGGTTCGTTCTGAGTATTCCTGTTCCTAGCTGGTGTTGGTATCAAGACAAATGTCATGACGGTCCCGAATTCTGGCCAGTACTGATACGATCCTCGTCTGATTAATCTTCACCAAGGGTCGAGCTCAGTGATTAACAAGTTATAGCTCTACTCTCCCACCCGTGTCTCTATTGACTTTCCACACTTGTATAGATCAAATTCAAAAATGTTCCTGAATATCTCAGCTGAAAATTTGCGTCGAGTTCACTTGGCCTTTGGGATGCACAATGAAGACAACTCCCTCAGGCTGGCACACAGACATACCATGTCGTCCAAACATTTCATGGTCTAGCCTTTCGCTTCCGCATTGCGCAATCCGAATACTGCCATAGAGCATTCCATCATTCCGTCAAATGGTGGACGGGACACAGGTAAAAGCTGCAGTAGAAGAGCCTCATAGATACCCTTCGGCAAAAACGTTCTGAAGGGCGATACTGAACCTGAATAGTCTTTCACGCCGCAAAATTGATCTTTCTCTGCCTGTTTGGGAACTTCAAATAGTCCTCACGCAGACTCGGCCCAATCCAGGCAAGGATTGTAAGTTACATTGATTTTCTCCATGTTTAGACATCATTTGTTCGGTTGTGATTCGTTCCCGTGATCGTTCTCAACAATCCCTAGCTCAACAACATGCGCGGTTGAACTGGCCGTTGTCGATCCGCTTTGCCCGCCATGGTGGGCCAGAAAAATGCTTATCGAGGGGAGGCAAGCGCAGATCAGACCAATGGAAGTCTCCGCCGCTCTGTAAGAATATCAGCAAGTTGAAAGCACATCTTCGCTCACTTGGAGCATATCTGATTTTCACCAACCCGAATAAGTTGAAAGCAGCTCCATACAACGTTCCATTATGCGTCTCCCATATCTGCCTCACAAACACTACTCTCGTGATACTGGCCACCACCGCAAGACCTCCTGCCGCGAGCATTCCAATGGCTCTCAATTTCATTCTCAGTGGCATCCTAGCTCCCCAAACCAACGGTATAGGCACAATCAGCACGGCCAGATCTGTGACGGTGCTCATGATTGTATCCGATAGATATATCACTCTCATGTCCAGACAGGTCGCATTAGGATATGGTGCTCGATCCCAGTAAGCGGGGATTGGAGTGCAGACGAAAATCTTAGCAAATTGCATCGGTACGTAGAAGCCCAAAACGACGAAGATGAAGATATTGACAGCGATCGTGGATTTGTGGGCGGTCTTGAACAACCGAGCAGTAAAGAGAAGAAGTGTGAGCTTGATCAGACATGCCGTCGGCCCGTAAAAGAGAAGACCTCCGTAATTGACCTATTTCTTTTTCAGCAATGCCAACAATCTCAAATTCCCAAGAAATGCGCATTGTGTCTTACTTTCAGGAAGTCCTTCAATTCGATTCGAGAAACTTCCCAGACATTATATCCGCCACCAAAAACCCCAACTAACCATCCAAATATTGATCAGTCGCCCACTCCTGGTAATGTAAAATGCAAAGAGACTTACGAAGTATGTTGTCCGCTATGTATCCCAAAAACATTACCCAAGCAGCCAGACATACCCCTTGTAAGGTCAGCCTACTCCACAGTGCAACAAGTCCGTGGGACATGATACTTACAGTCCTCCCCGAAGGTTGAATTCTGGATTATTAATCTTGTATACATCCGCAGAGCAACAAATATGGTAGCGACAGCTAGACAAAACGCTTGCACAACAAACGTAACCGTGTTGAGGACGTCGCGGGGATTGCGCAGATCAGCAACAACACCAGGAGGTGGGGGTAGCGCTCCCTGGCTCGTCGACATGTCTCTAAGGGGGAGAATCACTTTCACGGGCCCGTCATTTCGATCATGATGCTATGAACGAAAGTCCATGATTTTGTTGTAGTCGAGTACTGCCAAGTGTGATGTATCGAGGGGCGGCCAATCGAGAGTGGTTGAAGGAGCCTCAACTTTGTGTGCCGGGGAAGCGACGCTGCACATTTGACTGATCCACAAAATCAAGGAATGTGGCAGTATTTGAATGATTTTCTGGATGAACGGGACTGGAGAGCGGCGTACAGATAGAGTTTGTGGTTCGCACAGACCCACTAGCTTTGACTTCAGGTTATACTTTGTCCCACACTCGCAAGTCGAAAACTAAGGATTTCATCCAATAGAAAGGTTCAGACTCCCAGGAAGCACCCTATTGACAGAAAGCTAATTATGCAAAGAAATGCAGCGTCTGAGAGTTACTAGCTATCGATGGAGAACTTCTGCGATGGTCATTCCTGCAACTTTTACCATCCGCCCCTCCAGTTCAATATCAGGAGAACATTGCGCCAAATTTGTTCTCTAATCAGCATATCAGTAGCGAACTCTCCATATTACATACTACCTAGCTTCCGGTACATCTGGATCACGATGCTTTGGGACATTTGAGTATTTAAGCTCGAACTTTATCAGCACTCCTTTGCTATGGTCCGTTTCGGCTCTGCCCTAGAATCCTAGCTTCAGACACCGATATGAGGTGCCAATAACAGGGACAACTGTGGTTTCAGCCCGAGATTGGGGTCATTCCGTTACAACTGGGATTATGCCGAGAAGATATGCTTGAACTTCTTGCGAGCTATGACAAAGGAGTGCCCCAAAAGCTTAGTTCAACCTCTTGCCTGACATTATGCGTGTAGTTAACGCCCACAGTTGATATTCAATCCCATTATTGTCACACTCAGTTCTATTTCCCCTCCAGCTCTGGATATTGAGGCAACGACCATGTCGCCTTGCTATCTGCACCAGTACCACCGGATTGACCGTAGCCCAAATACGCCGCCCATCCCGCGATCGTATGGAGAATTCCAATGCCGAACTTCGATTGGGGGAGGAGAACTCCTAAGCCGAAGCTACTTCCCTGTGTCTGAGATACCATAGGACGGAACTTCTTCTCGTAGTTTTTCACCCCTTGACCAACAGCAGCAGACAGAGAGGTCCCCTCTTGTCTCGCCAGTGCTGCGATCTCACCAGCGAGAATATAAGACCCCACAAATCCAAGAGTAACACCTTGACCGTTCACCGCCTGAGAATGTGCTGCATCACCGATCAACACAACCCGCCCTTTGGACCAACTGCATTTCGGGAGCCGAACCTCTTCCAGCCGAGTTGAATAGAGATCATCAGCCAACGGTGAATGCTTAAGACCATGCATGAAACGATCAGTCTTCCACCCGCCATTTTCGAACAACTGCGACCATGCCTTCTTCAACTCCTCCAGGCTTTCAGAATTTTGCGCTGCCTCAAGAGCAGGCTGCTTTCCGTGGACGATCATGTAAATGCGAAGAAGGTCAGGCTGGTCTTGTCTCGTCCCAATGACCTTTCGGCCTGGTAGATGGCATAATGTCCATCGATCGGAATCTCCTGGGAGGGAAGGAATGGTGAAGAATCCCATGTGAGACTTGAGTGAGTATCTTGGATCGGGTGCATCTGGACCAAGCATGATTTTGCGAATTTGTGAACCGCTTCCGTCTGCTCCAACCACCATGTCAAAGTCATCTTTTCGGCCGTCTGTAAACTGAACGTGCACTTTGCCATCTGGATTCTTGTCATCGTCTTGTTCGAGGCGTTTTACTGAGGTGTTGAAGACATGGTGGACATTGGTCTTGCTTTTGGTGAGATCATACTGAGCGAAGTTTAGCTGTAGGAAGAATATGGGGAGGAATAAGAGCAACCATCGACTTACAAGTGTCTTGACCAGATCACCTCGCATGATTTCAAACTCCGAGCTGAAACTTTGCTGGGTAGAATCTGTCGCAATGCTAGGGAAGTACGCCATTTCTTTCCCACTCTGGTCAATGAGCTGCATTCCTGGCTCATGGACAGTGACGGCACGAACTGCGGCTTCGATGCCCATCTTCTTCATCATTGGCACCCCTTGGCCTCGAAGGTCAACTTGCTGGCCATATGCTCGCATTCTAGGGAATCGCTCGATGAGTGTCACTTCGGTGTTAAGACGCGACAGCCAGTGAGCGAGAGATGGACCAGCAATGCCGCCACCAACTATCAGAACTTTCAGGACCATGTTTTCAATGGGCGAAAAAGAGAGGGAGAGAAAGAATTTGTTGGGATAATTGGGACAGTATTCAATCATCAACGTGGCTCTCGAGGCTCTTTAGCTTTATTAAAGAATATGGCGAAATGTCGTCTTGCATATGGTATGTCCGGCCCGGTCACTCGGCCGAGCCGGATTTATTAATAACTTCCAACAGAACAAGATTCACAAACGTCTTGCAATGGTATTGTATCATATGATCCGTATAAATTTCCATGCCATCAACGTGCGTATTTCCGTCGAGTCTGCAACGATTAATACACCGCATACCGGTGAGTCTTTCCCCCCGAGTGCTCACTGCGTCTGAGAGGGTTCCAAGCTTCATCTGCGGAAAGGTACCTCGGGTTGAACATACCCCCTGGCAGCCGTAAGTAAATTTCCTTACTATTATTCACATGAAGCTTTACTTCTCCCTAACTTATATGCTCACTGGATAGAACAAGCGATCTTTCAATCCTGCGGGACGGGCTCGCTCTTGACTTTCGGGAAGGGACTTTTTGGAAATTATCCTAGATAATTATTTCTTTTCTTGTGATAACCGAAATCATGCAGAACAACTGATCAAATAGTTCCCTTCTATCTCAATAGATGAACAATATCAGGACGAATGCACTATTCCGTTGGTGGCTTAGCCCACTCCTCACCTGATGGTGGCTACCGCCTATTTTAGAGGCCCATGCTTCAAAATACCACTTCATTCTGCCTTTCAGCTCGAACTTTCGTTTTACTACCACAAAGTCTGTATAATCAAAGTCTCATGTCGTGAAGAACGACACTCAGCTCTGTTCATGTCTCTTTAGCTACTGACTGGCGAGCTTGGTAAGCTCTCTCTCATAAAGCAATGCGCAAATAATCCGCCAGACACCTCATGCTTCTCGGACTTACCAGCCGAGCTGAAGGACAGTATCTGGGAATACGCTTTACCTGGTACGCGCATCATATCTATAAGAAATGGCCATCATGTCATCAGCATACCCTACTGCATCGCAATGAACACCATCGAAACCACGCTCAACGCCATGTTGCAGACGTGCCGAGAATCAAGATCCTTCGTCTTGGCACGCTATCAGCACTGCTTCAAGGCCAACCTCGGCCGTCCTATCCTGTTTTCTGGCGACAAAGACATCCTGCAATTCCATACATTGCAAGCGATGGGCGAATTTTTCACAGGAAGTAAGGAGCCCATCCTAGAAGATATCACTAAAGTTCGCACTGTGGCAGTTGGGACCCCTCCTTCGATGAGACGTCCGAATGCGAATTGGGCCCGCTACTTCAAGCCCGAAACCATGATCCCGATGGCCTGGACTCGTTTTGGGGGCCTCAACGAGATCATTATGCTGTAGCCGGCATTTAGCGAGGAGATTTACCGCCAGACGGTGGCATATTTGAAGAAGAAGCCAAAGATGCTGATCGCGATGGACAGTTTTCATAGGTCTAGAGACCTATATGTTATAGCGAGGAGGCAGTTTACTGGGACTTCGGATGCAGACGAGGAGATCGATGTCAGAATTACTACCGAAGACTTCGGAAAGTTTTCGGGGAGGGCTACATGATTCGCGAAAATATGTTGTCAGAAGCTCAAAGTGGTAGTCATCACCGGTGAATCATGGGAAACACCACCGGTTCCCACACACAATATATCAATGATTCATGGCTATAGTACTCAACTGTGGAATACTATAAAGAGACCCTGCTTTTCCTTCCCTTGGTATTCTCCTGAGATCCCAAAACCCCCATTTCAAGTATCCAGTGCCGACGAAGGACAAACGACCAGCCACGGCACTAAGCATCACTTGCGCACTATGCAGTCTACTATCCCGCACAACGCAAACAGTCCTTCCCAGACCGAAGCCTCAACCGATGACCAACGATTTGGCCTCTTTCTCAAGCTTCCACTCGAGCTTCAACTGGCGGTGTGGGAGTTTGCGATCATCCCAAACTGTATCGAAATCAAACGCCACGATGTCGACAATGGTAGGAGCACCAACGACTTGATTATCAAGAGACACCAACCCGCCGTCTTATACGTGTGCAGAGACTCAAGAAGGATTGCACTGAATTTGTACGGAGCAGGTGGGCACACAGTGAGTTATATATGGCCGAAATACACTCAACCAGACTACGAACAAAATGTTGTGGGAACTATTTACTTCCAACCCTCACAATATAAGATATAATTTCACTCAGTAGGAGACATAGCTCAATTCTCCTGGCACTGGGAACTGTCGCCCGGTCCAGTTCCAGTCCCAAAGGCGGAGCTAACCTGCATCTACCTGATCGCAACCGGAGGTTGTCTGGAGAATGCTTTCATCGACAAGATCAATAACCCCAACGATCCGAAAAGGAAATTCGTTCTTGCGGCAGTCGGACAAGGTTTGGGCCTTATTATATGCGCTCGAATGCTTCCGGGGTCTAAAGGAATTGATATTCATGAGCCCAGATGCTGAACTGCGTTCCGAGGCTGTATCTGAAGACATTGTCAACTGGTCTGACTACACTCCCTTGGTGTCCAAAGATGTGCAGGAAACCAAGACGAACATTGAGGAGTTCTCAACTGCATTCCCAGAGTTCTTGAAGCATTCCATGTCAAACGGACTCGCAGCGGCAGCAGCGCCGTCGCCGCGGGTTGAATATGGTCCGGCACGGTCGTTGTCTCACTCAGAGTGGTAAAGTAAACTCAGTGTGACTGTGATGACAGAAGAGAAATTCAGGACGCGTTTTTAAGTCGATGGCTGCATGTGTGTTGTACTGTACAAATTTTGCAGTAAATTTAGGATTGGAGATATCCAGTTTGAAGATATGTAGCCTGACTGGGCTAACTTGGCACTGTTAATCCCCCAAGCATACTTCAAGACAACCGCGAGCAACGAGTTCGATGACTACAAGGGTTCTTTACCGAACCTTGTCGAATTCTTCGTGGTATCTCTAGTAAAGTTATATAGGTCATCACAGCTCTCATCCTGTACTTAGAACTCAAGTACGCCAAACCAGAATGATGTTATCCGAAACAAATGTTGAGCCTTGCTACCTCACGATCTCCTTCAGCCACGTTTTACCTTATCTGCTTTCCAAGAATCACGTGTGTGGCGTAAACATCGGTATTTAGAACGTTCGCTGGTGCTCTTCAGCTGACATGCGTGGAGTGCGTAATCCGCTTAGGTCGGATACAAATCTATTAAAGATCATTTCGACTGATTACACTTCGGAGACCCCCAGCGCCATCCAAGAGTGGTTAACCGGTTGGTTATTATCATTTTCTAGGCTGCAACAGCACCTCGAGAACCAGGATGACCAAGGTCCAGCTTTGCGATACCTGCGCCCAAGCAATTACAGATATTGTTAGCGGTGATCTGAACCCTTCGCGTTGGACAGTCTCTAAATCCAAACCGGTCACCTATGCCTTTCCACTTGGCGACAATCTGAAGATGGCTAGAAAGCATCTGTCACAGTCCTGCGCGCTTTGCAGTGAAGCATATCGTTCGATGTCAGAATTCGATCAACCAGACTTTGGATTCCTTGACTCCACTAGATCCATGCCATATATGTACACATACTCCTCAGAAGCTCCTCATCCGGTGCTTGAGATATGCGAGGCTCCAGAAGAAGATTCTGCGAGCTCGGAGAAGAAAGTTGGGAGAACTGTGACTTTTGAGCTGTATCGCTGCGGTTTGCAATGTGATGCCCCTGAGGCTCAGGAGGATCCTATTCATTTAGATGTGGAGCTGGGCCCAGAACTCTTGGGTCGACTCGGTACACCTAAGATCAACTATTGTGGTTCAACAGAAGCTATGGATCTTATGGCAACCTGGTCTTCGCAATGTCTCCAAGGACATCCCCGGTGTGCACTCCGTAACACTGCTCAAAGACTGCCCACGAGAGTTCTTGATCTCGGGCCGGCCTCTCCCGCAGAGGAGAACGGCTCTTACCTACGGCTAATGTCATCAAATGGTCGTCGTGCACGATACGCTTGTCTCAGTTACAGATGGAGCTCGCTGGCCCAGCAGTACAGGACGACTCGGCAAAACTACCATGAGCATCTTTGTAACATTGCAATACAACGGCTAACCCAGACCTTCCGAGATGCAATAAAGCTCGTGCGCCACTTAGGTCTCCGCTACTTATGGATCGATTGTCTCTGCATAATTCAAGACGACGACGACGACTGGGAAAGAGAATGTGGCCGCATGGCAAGTATCTTTGAGCACAGTTTCATCACGATATCCGCACTGTCAGCGAAAGATAGTACATCTGGGCTCTTTCATCGCTGGAATACCTTTGATGCTTGGAAGCTGCATATTCAGACGCGAGATGGGACTCAGATTGGGCTACGCGGAGAGCAGTCCACGCTGAAGGGAGATCTGGAGAGCTCGAGCATGAGCTTAAGAGGTTGGATATTGCAAGAAAAGATACTCAGCCCTGTTCTTGCACATTTCGGACACACGCAGATTCATTGGGAATGTCTCACTGGGACCACCTCGGAACTCAGAGCTACGTATCTGTTACCGACCAATAGCCCGCTAAAATACTTCTTACATGAGGTACGACGATCTGGACTTGAGAAGTCTCCTCAAGGTCCTTTTATCTCATGGTACATTCTGATGCAACCGTATTCGCGTATGGCTCTGACGGTCGAGACTGATCGATTGCCTGCTATCATGGGTCTCGCTCAGCGGTTCCAAGAATGCTTTGGCGCCACATTCGTCGCTGGGTTATGGGTGGAAAATTTGCATGGAGGTCTTCTGTGGCACAGCTCTAGGCAACGGAAGCCATCTGACCTTCCGAAGTCTAGAGCATCGTCAGCGATTTCGCCGTCATGGAGCTGGATCCATCTTGCTGGGGTATCAACACAAATCAGCTTCGAGTGGTTCAACAATAAGACAGCGGGAGTTCGGCGCCGGATGATTCCAGTGAAAAGGGTGATCTCAGACACTGATCTTAGGCTTGTTGATGTGTGGACCTCTCACAACACTGCACTTCGCAAAGGGGCGATCAAGGGATATATACAACTGTGGGGAGTAGTTCACAAAGTCCAAGTCTGTGGTAAAGGGACAGTTGTACGTCAGTCTACAGCTCGTAAAGAAAAGATCAAAGCAAGACTCGCCACACAAAGTGTGCAAAATGCCTATTCTTCGTCTTCCGATCCCGAGGTGTTATGCCGCATTGATATTGAATGCTCTGAGCTATTGGAATGCTATCTTCTTGTTGTTTCCGACTGGAGTTTCGAAGACACCTCCAATGGATCTGTGATTGAAAAAGAGTGCTCATCAGTGGATCGACGCTGTTTTCTACTGTTGAAAAGGCTGAGGAGGCCGAGGAGAAATGGCAATCTCCAGGATCTTGGGCGATTTGAGAGAATTGGCTTGGGGGCCGGCATTCCATTGCTTGTTGAACGTCTCTGCGGGAATTTGCACGAGAAGAAATTCCTAACAATCACCTGACAGACACCTTGCAAGATAAATAACAAAACACCAGGCGTCCCAAGCAGAAGCTTTTATGATTCCCTCTACGCAAGTCATATACACATATCGATCCCATCAATGCCAACAATTTCAACAGTCCCATTCAACCCACAGTCCGGGAGTAAACTAAAATCTTAAATCCCAGCCGATCTTCGGCCCAAGAGTTGGCAACTCATCCGCCACACTCTGCACATCCTTATCACCACGACCACTTAGACAAATAACGATATCCTGTCCTTTCTCCATCGTCTTCGCCAGCTCAATGGCAGCGAAGATTGCATGCGCTGTCTCCAAAGCAGGGATGATACCCTCGAGTTGAGAGATAAGGCGGAACCCGATGAAAGCTTCAGCGTCAGTGGCCGCGATGAACTTCGCGCGCTCGTTATCTTTCCAAGATGCGAGCTCGGGTCCGACACCAGGGTAGTCGAGACCAGCGGACACAGAGTGCGTATCCGAGATCTGGCCGTTCTTGTCTTGCAAGACGTAGGTACGGACACCATGTAGAACACCGATTGTTCCTCCACTGAGAGTGGCGCTGTGGCGGTCAGTGTCAATACCATCTCCACCGGCTTCGACACCGAGGAGCTTGACGGATGGGTCATTGGAGAAGGGGTAGAACATTCCGACGGCATTGGAGCCACCGCCTACACAGGCAATGACTGCGTCTGGGAGCTTGCCGCGCTTTTCTTGCATCTGGGCTTTGGTCTCGTTGCCGATGACTGATTGGAAAGTGCGGACAATGGTTGGGAAGGGATGGGGACCAATGGCCGAGCCGAGAATGTAGTGAGTAGTGTCGAGCTTGACGACCCAAGCGCGCATGGCTTCGTTGACTGCATCACGGAGTGTGCGAGATCCAGCTTCAACTGCGACGACTTGTGCGCCAAGAAGCTTGATGCGGAAGACGTTCAAAGCTTGACGTCTTACGTCTTCCTGGATGATTATCAGCAATGATCAAGTAGAACAGAGAATTTGACTCACAGCTCCCATATAGACCGTACACTTCATGTTGAACTTGGCGCAGACAGTTGCGGTTGCTACACCGTGCTGTCCAGCACCCGTCTCACAGATAATTTCAGTCTTGCCCAACCGTCTTGCCAAGAGAATTTGACCAAGAGCATTATTGATCTTGTGACTTCCGGTATGGTTAAGATCTTCTCTCTTTAACCAGATATTGGCACCACCAGCATGCTCAGTAAGTCTCTCGGCCATATGCAAATGGCCTGGACGTCCCATCCAAGGGTAGTATGATCTGTACTCCTCCCAGAACGTTGGGTCGTCCTTGATCTTGTTGAATCCTACTTCCAGCTCGGATAAACAGTCCATCAGCGACTCGGGAACATATTGACCACCAAATTTTCCAAATCTTTGGGGAATCGATGCAGGATCAACTGGTTCATCCGTGTTGAGAGCTTCGATCTGGTCCACCAGGTTTGGTCCGCTGGGCTCCTTGATAATAGCGTCAACATGGACATTATCTCCACTTGGCTCTTTCGCGCCATTGACTGCCTCAACGATGCCAACTTCTCTCGTCAGACTTCCGTTACCGTTGACAGCCTTTCTCCTCCCACAGACCTTAGCACAGTATTCTTCGACATTCTTTGCTCCCTCTCCAGCCTTCGACTCTGCCAAAGTGATGATGATCTGACTGCCAATGACTACCCCATCTGCGATCTCGGCCACACTCAAGAAGTGCTCTCTTGTGCTGACACCGAATCCAACTGCAGCTGGGACATTTCCAGAGTAATCCTTGACTCTTTTCAGAAGGTCAGGAAGACCTGTACTTAGTGACCCAGTTGCGCCAGTGACACCCATCCGCGAAACAACGTATATGAAGGAGTCGGCAAGCTTGCAAAGAAGCTTCATTCGTGATTCGGAGGTAGCTGGAGCGATAAGAGGGACGTATGAGAGTCTGCGAAGGCAAATGTCAGTATCTATTTTCGCCTGAATCTTGTATGGGTAAAACAGATCTGACTCACCCTCCTCTCGTGCAGAAGTTCCTGAATGTAACGGCTTCCTCGGGCGGCAGATCAACGACAATAAAGCCATTGACACCTGCCTCTCTACAGTCCTTCAATAACTTCTCCTCTCCATAGCTCAGCATCGGGTTGTAGTATCCCATAAACAGAACTGGGACTGTCAAGCCTTTCTTTCGTGCATCGCGGACCATTTGTAGGACCGAAGTAACCGAGACTCCATTCTTGAGGGCTTGCTGTTGCAGTTGTAAGCATATGGTAATCCAATGGTGGTTGTGCTCGTACTGTGTTGGCTTTTTGGATTGTGACACCATCTGCAATTGGATCCGTGAACGGGATACCGAGTTCAATTACATCTACAGAAAAAGTTAGCACTGCAATGTTGATGTTCAATTGATATTCTTACCTGATCCACCAGCCTCCATTCCTAACATGACATCCACAGTCTCCGCCGGTGTGGGATACCCAGCTGTAACATATGTCACCAGCGCGGGCTACATTCAAACAACAATTAGCATCCAAGTGGCGGTATGGAGGGGTAGCAATTGTAAGATGATTAAACATACTCTTCCCTCCGCCTTACATTCTGCGAACTTATTCTTAAGACCTTCCATGATTGCGAGTGTTGAAAATTGTGTATGAAGAGTCAATGGGCAAGAGTTCAAGCCAGAGGGCGGATACAGAAATATTTGAATGAGTCAAGATCAATAGCCGTCCGATGTACCAGGGCATTTACGCCCCGCGGCCGAAAGAGGTCACCGCCTTGGGCAAGATTATGTAATGTGGGAACTGTTGACTTGGAATTTATCCGGAGCTCGCCACAAGTCACCAGCTGCCTCAAACACAAATGCAGATCCAGCATTGGAACATCCAGAGTCTCACGATAACTTCGACAATAAGTATTCAATTGATCCGAAACAATGTCACGCCTACTACCAAGAAAGTTTCTCCTCCCCTCCCGCCGTTTCTTCACAACCACCCCCATTAGACCAGCCTTCTCCACCGGCCCAGCACCACCACGACTTCCCACAAAAGAACAAGAAGAATTCGAGCGTCTGCAAAAATCATCTACCGGCGCCTTCAGCACACCACGAACCATAAACCCCACCATCGAAACCCCGTCTGCACCTCGAGCCCGCCCGCAAATAAACCAATCACCGGCATCAAGCTCCGAGGTCAAGACTACTAGTTCGGCTTCGGATGTAGAGGTTGAAGCTGTGAATGCGAGGATAGCGTCGACGGGTAAGGGAGAGGAATTACATCCTGATATCAGGAGGGGTGCGAAGCCTGAGTTCGAGGGCGATAGGAATCCGAAGACCGGGGAGGTAGGAGGGCCGAAGAATGAGCCGTTGAGATGGGGGAGTACGGGGGATAGAGGGGATTGGAGTTATAATGGAAGAGTTACAGATTTCTGAGGGGAGAGGGAATCTGTGGCAGACTTGTATATATGGACTTGCTATTGGGAAATGGCAGTGGATGATTGTACCTTAGTGTAATGGACTACTGGTATGAAATCATTGCTTGTGTCAATTCATCGCTGTTGACTTATCTATGCAGAATATATTAGTATATTGAAAAGTGTGTGTGCCAGACTGGCTGGGACACTCCAATGTCCCTCCCCAAAATCACATCGAAAGCTTCTCATCCTCTAATCACCTTCGCCAATGCAGCAATCCCTTCATCCGCCACTTCGCATGGTCCAACTCACATCGATAGCTAGGGATCCGGTATCTCAAAGTGCGCATGTACGGTATACTGTGCAGACACGTATCATGCGTATCCGCCCAAATCCCCGACCATTTCCTCCACTCACTCTTCAGCACAAACTCAAATGTCGGCATCTTCCAATTCTCCACGGCGCACCCCTCAAATCTATTGTCCGTCCGAATCAGCTTTTTGATCGCATCATCGCGAATGACGGACAACGGACTGTCAGAGAAGGTGACGAAAGCTCCAGTCATAGATCTGGTCAAAGCGAGCTTCTCAGAACACATGTTTGATTCTGAGTAGAACAGCACAATCCTCTCGAGCGTGAGAATCTCCGGAAACTTCAAGAAAGTGCTTATCCGATCGCACCACTCATATTCCGTCTCAACACTCGACCACTTATCAAGGTCCATCGCAATAGTCTTGATCCCGAACATATCAACATACCCGAAAGCTTCCACCAAGAGAGCGTAATCCGGAGTCCAGCCATCATACCCACCAAAGCTAGGGCTTTGCGCTCTGTTTGGACCGCAGTCCGTCAAATAGATTTCCAGTATCTCTCTACCGCTGAGATTATATTCTGCAGCGCCTTGGATTTGAGGTCCCCAGACGACGCTAGGGCCCCAAGCACTGGTCGCGAGCTCTCGGGATAATAGGCAAACTTGACGGACAGCGGGCTGGTTCTTGATGAATTGGAAATATTTCCGCCAGGATTGTTTCCGAAACGTGCATTTTCCCGTTAGCCAGTGCTGCCCGGCCCGTTCGATGACTTGGATGATGAAGCGGGAATTGGCGATTACAATCTTCCAGATCTGGATTTGGATCTCCTTGGGAAGTTTGGTGAATGAGACAAAGTCCCCTCCTGATTTGGCCTTCTCGGCTTGTGGGAGAAGTATTCGAGGTAGCTTGGATTGATCTCCTTTCTTTCCTCTTGACCTATTATCCTGTCAGCATTTATTCCTCCTAGAATACTAGAGGGTTGAGACGCACTGCAGCATGTTTTTGACGAGGGAAGATGAAGTCTTGAGAGCGAGCTTACACTCTTTCACAGCGGCACGGCGCTTTCCGTTGATGAGCGCCATTGTACCTCAATTTGCCCTACGAGATTCAGGACATCGAAGTGCTGCCGGCGTTGGTCGAGATGTTTTGATTATCAACAAAGCTTTGGTCTCTGGTGGAAGAAGAAGTCGAAGCCGAAGCCGAACACATGTCAAAGCTATAGGCAGAGCTACTCTTCGACTGCATCAATGTTTACTTCATTGTTGACAAGTGAATACCCCGCACTAAGTCGACTCGACAGAGCTGGCTCAATCAATGGTGTGATACCTCGCTAGACATTGGACGAGATTCGAACTTGGCTGTCGGAGTGTTGAAAGCTCGCAAAGCCAAAGCTACGTCGAAATGGACAAACCGAACCTCTTCTCAAATGTTGCAATCGTTGAAAAAGCATGTTCTTGAGTTCTAATTATCCTAATGATCTCTCAGGATCACAGTCCTTCCAGTTATTATTCTTGCTCTGATTACTATTTAGTCGCCTCACTGGGTTTCTGCATCTTTCTCCAAGCCATCTGGAAAGTGAGCATGTCTATTGCTAGTCGCTGTTGTGCGTGTCTCGGCTGCGTCGTCAGAGTAATCGACACTCAGTGTCTCCTGGGTCAAGATTTGTTTTGCTCTTGGTGATCAGTATGATCCCGAAGCGAGTTTCGAAAGAAGTCTAATTCTCATTACATTTCACGGAAGGCCGGGATACAATAAGTGCCGAGGTGGAGCTCGCACTTTATTCAAAGGTAAACTTCTCCACGAAACTTCTTGACTTTCTATAAGCTATTGCTATTCCACAACTTTTTGTCTCTCAAAATTTTCACACTACAATCCTTGCGAACTCAAAAAACATCAAAGAAAAATTCCTTCCGCACCAAGATCAGCCAAGCACAAAATGATTCGATGCTCCTGCCCAGATGACGCGGTGCGCACCCAATTGGGAAGAGGGGTTGGTCCCGACAGTGTGGTAAAGGGTGTCACTGGCTTTTATCGCGGACTTGGCTACACATTTAACTATTGTGCGGATAATCCCGCGTTGAAGACGTCCATGGGTGTAGTTCCCCGGGCTGCGATACGGCAGAGACGTTGAAAGTGGCATCATCCCGTGCATGATGCAGTGTGATGAACACTTCCGTGAACTGGTTATCCCCCGATAGGAGGATTTGAATGAAGAATGGGCCGTGGGGGAAATGATGTGTGGCTTTTGTAGATATTACCAAGGTCTCCGTGACCCCTCTCAATTCTCGTTGCCCCGCCTTCAGAGCACGAAGCTTCTGCAGAGTTTCAATCTCGTTGATTCTGCAAAGATTACATGGGGCTTTAACCATCAAAACCTCTGCTACTTTACGATGTCTACCCTTCCAGAAGCAGGTTCTGCCCCTCCAGCGACGGGAATCGAACCCGAGGTGAGCCTCCTACACAAGTCTGCAAGCAATAAGGAATAGGTTGATACTTTCTAGGCCGATACCTACGACGATGCAGATTCTTCTCTCGGGGTATGGATTTCTCTTAAACACTGCACACAAAGCTGACAGATCCGCCTCTGTTCAGAGCGCCCTGGGCAGCTCCACGACATCCATCGGTTCCAGCATTTTGAACTACAGGAAGGAGAACGGGAGACGATACCATGCCTACAAAGACGGACGTAGGGACGATACATCCAAAAAGGAAATTTGTCTGACATTGATCCAGAGTATTTGTTTCCAAACGATGAGCAAGAGAGCGACCGATTAGGTACGATTCAGGACCTCGTAATACGCGCGCGTGCTAACAAGGAACAGATCTCCAGCATCACTTACTGTACATGACTTTTGATGGGAAGCTTCACACGGCACCGATTCCCAAGGAACAGCAGCTGCATCGCGTTCTTGATGTTGGAACTGGGACCGGGATTTGGGCGATTGATTTCGGTACGAGTTCTGGATAGTCGTCTTTTCCCTATTTCTACTGATCAGTATACAGCGGACGAGCACCCTGAGTCAGAAGTGAGTAGATCACGATTTTGAGAGACACTCCAGTGTATGCTGACCACTGCAGGTCATCGGTGTGGATCTCAGCCCAATTCAACCATCATTGTGAGTGATGCTCCAAGTTCTAAGCTGGAGATGTAGGATACTAAGTCCTTGTAGCGTGCCACCAAATTTGAGCTTCCAAGTCGACGACATAGAAGAACAGTGGACCTTTGGGAGCAAGTTCGACTTTATCTACAGTCGCATGATGACAGGCTCTCTGATGAACTGGCCTAAGTTTTTCTCTCAGTCTTACGAGTAAGTAACTCACACCATCTCATTTCTACCCTCAGCTCCTCAGATTGCTGTTGTTTACTGAAGCTGCCATGTTACAGAAACCTCAACCCAGGAGGATGGATCGAAGTCGTCGACATCTGCCTCCCCTACCAATCTGAAGACGGCACACTCAAAGAGGACTCGGCGATCAATTATTGGATAAAGACTGGAATTCCTGGTGTGACTGCCCTTGGTCGAGAGATCCACACGGCGCATACATATAAGGAGCGGATGATCGCAGCTGGGTTTGAGAACGTGACTGAGGTGATCTATAAGTGGCCAACGAATAGGTGGCCGAAGGATAAGAGGATGAAAGAGCTTGGTAAGAAGAGAGACCAACTCTTTGTTGGATTGGTCGTAGTTAGGGCTGACAAGAATGGTAGGAATGTGGGCTCTGGAGAACATGTTGAGTAGCTTGGAAGCCATTAGTCTAGCCATCTTCACTAGGGGACTGGGCTGGAGTAAAGCGGAACTCGATGTTCTCCTCGCAAAGGTGCGGGGGGAGATGAAAGACACAAAGATCCATGCATATGCACCAATGTAAGCCCGTTCCCCATTGTGACAACAATCCAGCATATAGCTGACGAAAGGGCAGCTATGTAGTCTACGGACAGAAGCCCAAGGCCGGTTAAGCAAGATACTTTTTCGAGTTCTTTTGAACTAGGAGATTCTGAACTAGGGCACAACCTTTCCATCTTACACACATAACAGCCATACTGACTTGAGAACAGTACGACGCCTTCTATGCCAAACAACCAAAAGTCTCATTCACGAGCTGTCAGCTCGGCTACATTGTCGCTTCGGAAGGACCACAGACACCTCTCTATTACAACACCAAGAACTGGAATGACTGGACTTAAGCATCCACATTACATTCCCCGATACAGGTTCTGGAGATCCGGTCAGCAGAGGTCCAATTTATCGTAGCGAAGAATAATAAATCGAAACTCACAATTTCCTGAACTGTCGCAGCCCTCAACATGCTTCTGCAGGATAATAACATCGATCCTGTTCCCCATCAGCTTTTCCTTCTCGTAGACCTTCTCCTCCTGGGGAGCTTGCATTGAAAATCAAATGATAGGAAATAAAAAATGCTCTAGATTTGATAACTCACCACCTGCCCATCTTCCACCCCACCCTCTCCATCTTCCCCACCTCTTCAAACCCCCATCCAACATACCAATCCCTCAAGCCCAGCCCCGCACCAATTGTCTCCACATCAACAGCCATAACAGCCAAAACCTCTCTGATCCTGCTTTGCCCGCACGCCTCTAGCAACTTTTCAAGTAGCGCGGATCCAATTCCTTTATAAAGATGCTCAGGATGAACAAACAAGGAGAGTTCGCCTGTATGAGTATATGCGGGAAGAGAAGGTCGAAATGGAGAGAGGTAGGTATAACCTACTACTACCTCTTCCCCCTCGTCATGACTCTCCACCGGTGTTTGTGTGCCTTGTCTTTGGACCTCAAACTTTTCGGGTCGTCGCTTACGGGGAATGACGGCTACTAAGAAGGGCAGGTGGTTTTCGGATACCATGTTCTGATATCGGGCTTCGAACTCGGCGTCTGTTAGACCGGCTGTAGCGAATGTGAGGACCGTGTTGAGAGCATAGTGGGTTTGGATGGAGGCGATGGATGGGATGTGCTTGGGTTCGGCCCTTTTTATCAGCAGATTTGTATTCATGGTGTAATTGTCTAGTAGTGACAAATGAATGTTGTCTGGTTCTATATTGAGGTTGAGTGACTCGATTAATCATGGCAGAGGAAAAGTGGGGGTGATGGATGGGACCCCCGCTCGCTTCTGCTGCATTTTTGGCGAATTGGATGCAGATCAAGTTACACGAACGGAAGTTTAAGTGTTGATAATGGTCACGAGCAAATTTCATCGTAGAATTAAAGGACTTTCAAGGGATGTCAATTCAAATCAGGGGATAATGACAGGTTTTAGAGGTGATGAAGTGAAGATCGATTCGTTGATTATCCTGTTTGTTTACTGAAGTAGCCCAGCTAGACGAAGCAGATAATCTATTTATCTCAAGTGAGTCTCTGCGATGAGCGTGCGAAAAATGCCTACCCTATGAAGTAGGTAGAAGATGAAGATTTCGATTGGGACCCAAGGTAATTGCACTGGCCTCAGATATCAAGCTCTCCCTCCTCGGATTGACTTTCGAAATCATCCTCCTTCATGACCACAAACTCTGGAACTCTCCATCGATAGCTTTGTCCGATGGTTAAGTTATTCAGTCGTTCTGTTTCATACCACATTTGATCCCAGAGTAGCTTCTCAGTGACGAAACAATTTTGAGCGTAAGGCCTTAAGTCATTCATCTTCATGAGGGCTTCATCTTCTCTCCCCTCCGGGTACTCACCTTGCAGGATATATAGCTTTCTCAACGTTCCAAAGCCTCTGACTGCTCTCATAAGAGCACCGAAGAGCGGCATGTCCCGCATGTAGTTGTTCGCTATGCTATAAAGTGAATTTCCATACGCATCATCTCGTACTGCGATCGAGCCGAACAGCTCTACTCGCAGCACCTTCGCTGCATTTGGACTGCTAGCAAATTTGTGCAGAGCTTCAGGGCGGTCGAAACAGATGACATCGGTTTCCTTATTGATCAGAACTGGCCATCCGTTCTCCATGAAGCTGTGGAACTTGTATGTGTGCGTTTCAAGCAGAGTATCGCGGCTGAGTCGGTCGGCTCCGGAAAGTCCTTGGAACTCTGCTGGGAGGCAAATTAGGCTGCTGAATCTTGGAGGAAAGAAACTTCATTCCTCTCGGATTTCGATGATTCGTGGCAATATTGATGCTCTGATGATAGAGAGTCTTAGCTCTGGCGCCAGCCTGGAATATATTGGGAAAGACGTTGGAGGCTTGTTGACACTTTGCTCGTGAGTTTGCGTAACCATGACAACGTCATCAGCGGGGATTGCTGCGGTATTATTCACTTGATCCTCCATGATTGCATTTAGAGCTAGATCTGGATGAACTGCGAGTTTATGGACGTGTGTTGACAGCTTTGAGGCTGTCTATGAATCAGAACTGCTTGTTTCTGTGGACGATACGAAAGAGTAGACAAGGACGTGTGTAGTATTTCTATGTAATACACAATATTATTTAGATATACCTACCTTATCTTTAGCGACTACACTCTGTTTTGATGCCTTCTTTTATACTGATCCTTTTCCCCCAAAAGTGGTTTGTCCCAGTATCTACCCTGGTAGCTTTGGCTATATCTTGGGAACAAAGGCAGTCACTTTCAAAACAATGACATTTTGAGAATGGCCATTCTAAGGTAACATTATTCCGTGAGGACCTCTTTCTTCGATGTTATTGCCACAAAGGCACTTTCAAATATGAAAGCCACACAGACAAAGAAATAATGATACAAAAGGTGTCGATTGAGATGGATTCAGGTTGCCAGAATTTTCAGAATATGGCTCTACACTTCATGTAGTCAAAGTGCGGCTAGTAATGAAAATATCCAAAATTACAATGGCTCAAACTGGACAGGCGTGATCATCTGTCTATTGTTATTCCGAGAAAGTCCCTTGTCTGAAGCACAGCAAGGTGGCCTGTGCGAAAAGTATCCAATATGATTAACTTCGTGAAGATATCTCAATCAATCCAAGCCTATGCACTATTACGTCGGGGTAGCGAGTTCGGTTCGCTGACACCTTCGGGGATCCTATCAGACATGGCTTGTTCATTTGAATCGGTCACATCGTTTGCCCCATCCCCAGTCGTTGTGCCGGTCAAACCAATTAGGAAATGATCCTGATTCTCCACCATGAAAACCATCACTGAAGCTGCCAGTTCATGATCCTCCGCTGTTATGGATTGTGGCTCTTTCGATAGCAAGCTCGATTGAAACAGGCAGTTTGATATCGGAATCTCGACGTAAGCAATTTCCATTTCGTCTTTAAACTTAAGCAATTACTATTATAGCTTGAGCTTTGGGTAAGCCAAGCTGAGCAAAAGGTGAGCCGTAGTAAGTGGACAAGGGCTTATTTAGGTTTTTTGGCTACAATTGCTGCTGGCTAAAATTAGAAAAAGTAAGTTAGGGATTTTTTTAAGGCTAATTTTGGATTCTTATTTAAAAAAGCCGCTTTAAATGATTAGCAAAGCCTTACTTATTAAATTTCTTAAATTCAACTTTATTATATATAAGCATATATTAATTTATTAAGTACTTATTTAACTTTTTTTTATTATTATAAAAAGTTATATTCAAAATACATAACACTTTTTTATTATAATAATCGATTAACGATTTTATATCATATCAAATGGCCTAAAAAATGATAACACAAATCTTAGAAGTTAATGTTTAGTGCTCCTTATAAGCATGTTACTTATTACACAATGCTATTAAATATTTCCCTTAAGCAAAGCAATTTTCATACAAGATCATGCAAAAAGGCGATATAGCAATTATATTAAGGATTATAACAGCTAGTTTATTGGGTTTACGCTAGCTAAAAGCTTTAATAAAAAAATCAATTTGAAGTCAAAATTCTCAATTTGCTATTCTAAATTCGATTCTTTTAATTATCGCAATAATAATCATTCTTTTGAAGGATATCGCATTAAATGAGATACAAGCATTAGCTTAGCTCCCTCTTCTCGCCATCGCATCATTATAATCCTTATGATAATGCTTTCTTAGTAAATGCAACAATAAGAGGCTTGCCTTTTGCATTCCTTTTATGCGATATAATTTGGTTGATAGAAGTAGTTTTGCTTGGCTACGTTATAGTATTACGTGCCAAGGGAAGATCTTGGTGAGTTCCTTTGCGTCGCAAAGAAAATAACATGCGTTATTGCTTGGATCTAGGCTGATTTATAACTAAAAGAATCTTGATAAGCTTTCTTAGGCCAATAGAGATAATAATATGCGATGCCTTAGTTTAAATTAATCTATAACAATTAAAACCGATTTCTATTTAACATAATTATGACAAATAATAATCTACATAACAATAGCATTATCAAAGCTTTTGCTAAGCATCTTATGAATTGAATACGAAATGCTAGCAATAAGAAATTAAGTTACAAGCAGGCAAGCTAATATGGAAGATGACGTAGAAATATGCATACGATTTCGAAAAGAGTTTAATTAATGATTATTGCATATAGGAATAATGGATCTAATAATGTGGAGGGGCAAATCCCAAGCAACCACATAATAAGAGAGGGAGCACTTAAGGCATAAGGATAAACTTGATATAAAAGAACAATTTGATTAAATCAAATGATAAAATATATTTAAGTAGCGGGATTTGTTATTTTAAAAGTAGAGAAAAGAATGGATTAGATAGAATTATCGTTAATTATAAGATAGGTGGTGTTAAAAGAAATGGAAAGAAAGTTAGCTCTTATATCGAAGCAGGCTCGGCAAAGCCGCATCCGATAACGTGACATTTAACCACCAAAATCAAGTGGCCCTGCCACTGTGGAGGGGCAAATCCCAAGCAACCACACAATAAGAGAGGGAGCACTCAAGGCATAAGGGTAAATTTGATATAAAAAAACGGTTTGATCAAATCAAAAGATAAGATAAATTTAAGTAATGGGATTTGTTATTTTAAAGATAAAAAAAATGCATTAGATAAAAATTATTATTAGTTATAAGATAAGTAGTATTAAAAGAAATAGAAAGAAAGTTGGCTTTTATATCAAAGTAGGCTTAGCAAAACCGCATCCAATAATGTAACATCTAATCACCAAAATCAAGTGGCCCTGTTACATGCACTCCCCTCTCCAAATAATCAACTTGTCTTTAAATTATAGAATCGCAGATTGTAATAACAAAATCAAACAATTAAATTACAACGCAATTGTGGAAGATGCAATTATGTTAGGTAATAATTAACAAATCAAAATAACCTCACTTTTGAAAGCAAACATTTATTTGCTTAGCATTCCCGCTACTAGCAATTATATATATAGGTAGCTTTTTTTTCTGCAACTTGCAATTCTAACTTTTCAATTACATTTCCTTTTTTTTCTTCTTTTTAATTTTTAATAACGCAATTCTTTTGCATTCTTTAACGCTTCCTTTATTAATCTTAAAGCTTTCCTTTTATAGCAACGCATTGTTTAAGGCCTTGCATTATTAATCTTGCGATTTCAGCCTTTTGCGAGGCAAGGTAAGGCTAATCATTTACTTTGCTTTAATTTAAGCTAACCAAATTTAGTAAACACAAGATTAAGATTTCCCTTCTTATTAATAACTCCTCCAAAGCTTTATTACTTCATCTTTTTCTTTTCCAACAACTTTATTATTATTCCTAATTTCTTTAATTATAAGATTTGCGATCTATTTAGCTTTCCTCTCAAAGCTTCAAAGCTTTCATCTAATTAAATTCTTTTTCTCTCTTTGCGCTCCTCTCATAATCATGAAGCATTTTCGCAGCGATTAACTTAATGCAATAATTACCTCTTGCAAATTAAGATCTTTTTGCTACAATTTAAATTATTATTCTTTTATTAAGTTTCCTTTTCTCTTTATTTATTGCAACTTTTTAATATTATTATTTAGAATTAAACTTTGCGTGATAGCAAGATGAAATTAAGCCGCTTTTTCATTTTTAAATTGATTTATAGCATCGTAATTCTGGCTCATTTTAAAATAAAGTTCCTTAATTATCTTAACGCGCCTTAACCACACCTTTACTCTTTTACAAATTCTTATTATTATTACTTTATTACTTTACAACTTCTAAAGTTAAGCTATCTCCCTTTCCAAACTAGTTATCTTTCTTTTACCCTTCTCTTTTCATTTCTTTCTCCTTTTATTGCAAAGTTTTACTAACATCATATCAAATTCATTTACCTTTTGCTTTTTAAGGAAATTGATACTTTGCTCTAATATTTAAAAAGAAGCTTTAAATAATACGCAACCTTTTATAATGTTTCATACAACTTCCACTTCTTAAATTTAGAACATGCTATTACGCATGGTATTAATCTTTCTTTAAAAATAAAGTCTTATAAAACATAAGGTCGTTCAAATCTTAAGCAAACGTAAATGAGAATTTAACGTTTTACGCCCTAGTATTCATAACCCCAGCAAAGTCCAAATCGATCTTCTTTTACGTTGCTAATAGGCAAATTCTTTTTTTACCCTAATTACGAATATTCCGCGAACTTTTTTGATACTCCTCCCTTCTTCTTTACCTTACAATAATTTCTTGCTTTAATAAACACATGCACATGCATAAACATATACTTATATAAAGTTGGTAATAATAAAGTGGGATTTAAAAGTATTAAGCAATTAATAATTTTGTAATAGTTTTGGAAAAGGCGAAAATTAATAAATTAATCTTTGGTAATAAGAGTTATTGAAGTTCTTATTTGCTAGCATGTAATTTTCTTTAATCTTATTATTATTATTAAATTGTAAAACCTATTAAAGTTAACGGAATTTGCAAATTATATTTAAAATTCAAAACCAGCGGTACGCTCAAGAGGAATGGGAGTTCTTTTTAAGTTAAGTTACTTATTACGCAACCTCCAAGTTGCTTAGCTTAACTTTAATCTGATATAAAAGCAAGTCTGACTTTTTTATCTTTAAAGCATTTAATATGCTAAGGCCTATTGTATGGGATTTGATCTTAATTTAGTAATAGTTTTAGGAATATCTAATGGCTTTGAAAGATATATAAGCTTATTATTAATTTCATTATCTTAAGGACCTTTTGGAGCTGTTCAACTTTAATTATTTGGTGCTAGCTTTAGCCTTGGGCTGATACGTAGGCTTGCGGATTTAGATGTTATTATATCATACCTTTGCTTTTTGATTATATTTCTTACTAGCATTTAGATTGCGGCATATTTATACTCTTTTCACCTACTTGCTTTCACGCTTGAAAAGTCGATGGTAATATAAGTTAAACCCAAATTTAGCAAATATAATTAGGGAAAATAGCGCGGCCTTTTTAAAATGAATGTAAAATTCTTTCTTTAAAGAGGTTTAGTTGGAAATTGTTGGCTAATAGCATATTTAAATTTTCAATAAAAGCATAAGCAAATTTTATTTTAGTAGGAAATAGAATTGGGGAACTTTTGCTTATGATGAGACTTGAGTTAATTAGTGTTAATTTCCTTGGAAGTTATAATGAAAATCTTACTTGATAGGTAATTATTAAGAAGATGGATATAAAGGCAGTTTTAAATCTGAGGCAATATAAAAGCGCTTTGATTTTGTCGTTAGCTTTTAAGGGAAAGTTGATTTTATGGGATTAATAAAGTTGCCTACTTTGTTATTTTCCGCTTGCAGATTTTCTTTATCACTTTGCTTTTTATTATAAATCGGAGATCTTTATTATTGGGTTAAACATTGTTATAAAGGGTGTTATAAGTATTAATAGCAAAGTAGTTTTAGGGGAACAAATATTTTAAACATTAGATGTTGCTTTTGAGGGGGTTTTATTGCTAGGGGATTTGATTGCTTATTCCGGGAAAGCGGCGCTTAAATAGGATTTGCTTTTGCAACGAATTTGGCGTGTAGGGGAGGGACCTTTCACTACTTACTTTCAAAGTATATTGCTTAAAGCTATTGCTTTCGTTATAAAACATGCAAATCAAGCCCTAATCACCTTTCCTTAACGAAATAACCAATAATTTCTTTCTTGAAAAGTATTATAATAACGGAAAGTTTTATAATCTTCATTATATACTCAAAGGAGTTATTAATATTAGCATAAGTAACAATTAGGTGTAAAAATCGTTAAGCTTTACTTTATCTCTATACTTGGCCAATTGCTTCATAAGGCTAGTTCTTTTCTTTAAGTTATCAAGGAGGTTTTGGCTTTTTATTCCAGCGTTTACTTATCAAAATACAGCGTCTTAAATAGCTACTTTAATAAGTAATTTATTAATTAAAAGGCTGCTTCTTAATGCACCTTATGCTAATTCTACTTTTTGCTTCTAATTCCAAATTTAGCATTTGTAATATAGTGCTAAAGAAGTTTTCGAAACCGCCAAGAAGTTCGTAGCAAAGCGTTTTTATAGCGGCAATAAGGTATATGCTAAAGAAGTTATTATTATTGAATGAGGGGTTTTAATGCTTTGCTGTTATTATTCAGCAATGTTTTATCAGCGCTTCATTAGCATTAATTTCCGCCCCCCTTTTCAACTACTCCTCGTACCTACCCGTCCGAATCATCCACAAATGCCCTATATTGGCTCCTTTGTTCAAGCGTTAAAATAAGTATTCTAATTACTATTTCATTTGGCCTTATATGTTATTTAATAATATGTGTAAGATTTTTCAAATTCATAGGGTTAGCTGGTGGGGTATCTTCCTTACTTGAAGCGGCGCTTGTATCATTAGAATGCCGTTTTGAAACTTCGTCTTTAGCATTATAAATAAAGTGTTATCGCTTATAAAAAAGTTTAAGTTGATTTTTAATATATGTTCCCTTAAATTAAAGGCTATTATTTCCTAATTTCTTTAAGATGTAATAGCTTTTATTATTAATTTTAGTAATTTCATATGATTTAAGCTACTGAAAGTTCAATGTCTTATTAAAGCTTTTATTGACTTTTCTTAAAGCATCGTACCTTAAGATTAAATCTTTGATTCTCAAAAGCCGATATTAAATGTTATGACTTAAGTTAAAAGCTTCCTTTTCTTTCTATCTTTAGCGTGTTTTTTGAAAGTAAGCTTTATTTAAGTGATTTTGCTTAAGTTGAAATTGGGTAACTCAAAGCTAAATAAATTTGTTGCGATTTTTAATTTCTTTAATAAACAAGCTCCTTTAAATAGGGTAACAAGTTTTCATAAGGAGAATAGGTTCTTTTCCGTAAATTAAATAAAAGGGCATATAACTTGTGGAAGCATTTGTTGTAATTTAATTAGCAAATAATACCATCAAAAGATTTATTATCCATTTTCCCTCTATTTTTGAGAGTGCGTTTTTAATCGGTCCGTAGCTTTTCTTAATCATTCCATTAGCCTTAAGGTTATAAGCTAAAACTTGTATCTTTTGAATTTTTATTTTATTAAGTAACTGAATAACTTCCTTTATGTTCTCATCCCTTTGTTGATAACAAGCCTCCAAAAGAATTTGTGATAATATATAATATCTTGCCAAATGAATTTAATAACTTGATCTACTATTTTTAAAGAAAGTGCTTTAGCTTCAACTCATTTACTTATATCGTTTCAAGTTATTATCAAATATTTCTTCTTATCTTAAATAAGTATATAAGTGATATCAATAGCCTATTTCTTTATTAAGCTGTTTGAGGCAGTGGGGAAAAGAAGCTCTTCTTATTTCCTAGCATCCCGATGTTAGCATTTAATACAAGTTTTGATGTATTTGGCAGCATTTTTATAACACCTTTTTTAATAATACCTTGCTAAAACCCGGTAATATGTATTTTCTTGTCCTTTGTAGCTCAAATCGTTGTGATAATTTTTAAAAATTCGGCTTTTGTTTTTATTAATGTTAATAACAAACTTTGTAAGCGAACCTTTCGCAAGTAATCTTTAAACTTTCCCATTATGAATATTATAATTTAAAGCCTCTTATTTGAATTTCTGAAAGTTCCTCTTATTTATTTCCTTTGGAGTTTTTATCGTTATAATATATTTAATGATTCTTAAGAAGTTTTTGCTATAATCTTTGAAAGATACTAGCAAAATTCGAAAGTTTTCTTCAATGCTTTCTATATTTAAGCTTAATGCTGAAATTTCCCCATCCTTTTAAAACTTTCGAATTTGCTTTTTCATTCCCTTAAGGATATTATCCCGTTTTTTTAGCTTAAGGTTTGTAGAAGCCTTATTTTCTTTTTCTTTAATAGCCTTAATAAGGCAAAGTTTATATACTTCAAGCTTGGCAAAAATTCAATCCTTATTGTTATCCTCTTTAGCAATGTTTAATTTTATATCTTTGAGGTATTTAAGCCTTTTAAAAAGAAAGTCGGCAACAATATGCGTAACGCTTTTAATATGTCGAACCTCAAAGTCAAAAAGCCTAATCCAAGTAAGCTAGCGTGTAAGCATAGCGCTAAGGTAATTGTGAGCAGCTTCGTTTAGTTAGGCTATTAGCATATTAGCGTTTGTTTTTATAACAAAATGTATTCTAATAAGCCAAATCTTTAGTTTCTTTAAGATATGTAGCATTCTTTTGCATTCCCGCTTAGTAGCGTTGTAATTATATTTCGTTTTATTCCAAAAGCTACTCTTATAATAAGCAAGGTGTAACTTCCCATTATCTTTACTTCTTTGGATTAAGAAGCTTTCCTAATCATTACTATTAGAATTTATTGAAATTATTATTTTTTTAGCATTTTCATTGTAATCGATCTTACAAAGAATTGGAGTAAAGCATAAAATGTTTTGAAGTTATTTTTTGGCTTTCCTTTGAACATTCGGATCCTAATGAAACTTAATTCCTTTTCGGGTAAGCAAGTAAAAAGGCTTTGCAATTAGCTGAAAGTCTTTAATTCAAATGCGAAAGTAAATTATTAATTTGAGAAATCCCTTCACTTCTTTGATATTGCTTAGCTTAATCCAATTTTGCACTTTAAATAAGTAAATAGCTAAAGGTTCCCATCTAGCAAAGTTTGTAACATAACTAATAATGTTTATTTCATTTCAGCAGAATTAAGACTTGGCCCCAATAGTAGCTCCAAATCGCTTTAATCATTCAAGAGTTTAATTAAGATTAAGAATATACTTCAAAACAAATCGCCGAATCCTAAAGTAAGCTTCTTATTATCTGTAATTTGTAAATAGCCCTTTTATATTAATATCATTAAGAAAAGGCATTGCAATGTTAGAAATAATATCTTTTAAGATCCTAGTAATTATCCATACAAACTAAGCTATCAAATTGATACATCCCTAAAGAAGTATAATGTTTTTAATTAAGCTGATATTAAGAACCCAAAAGGTAGTTATGTCCTGGCTAATTTGGTATAAGATTTATTAATCATATCCGAAATAAAGGTCCATTAAGCTTGCAATGTGACATCCAGCGAATTCCTTAGAAAACTCATTTATAAAAGGAGGTAAATTGGCGTTTCTTTAAGTTACCGCATTAAGTATTATTATCAAATTAATAAGTCGATATTTGCCCGGCTCTTTCTTTTTAATTAAAAACCAAGCATTCCGGTATGGTCTTTTTGAAAGTTTTAGAACTCCTTTATCAAGGTAATCTTGTACTATTTTTATAATTTCCGGGATTAATGTTTGAGGTAGCGGGAAATTTGGTACTTGCCATGCTTTATGCGGAATCGTTTTTAAAATTACTAGAGGAGAGACATCTTCGTGGAATCGTTCGTTTATACTAATCGTCCCTTCCCCCTGGAAGGTTATCAATCCCGTTAGCTTTGTTTACTAGTTGCACTTTCTTAACCTTTGACTTATACATTGTCCACATTTGATAAGTTTGCTTATTGAGTTTGAAAAGGTTACTAAATTTTAAGTTCTTGTAGTTTGTAATGAAATCGAAAGTTGACTTTGGGTTCGTTATTTAGCTACCTTTGAGTAGGGCCTTTGAATCCTTGAAATCGGCTATTTAAATGCAAAATTCTTGTTATATGTAAGAGTAGTACAAATATTCCTTTATCAAAATTTCCATTTTCGATTTGACAAAATTGTCTCCGCCCTTTTCTTCAAAACGCTTGATTTTAAGCAAGGAGGTATGGCCATTAAAGCATTTAATCATATCAATAACATAGCTTTAAATATTATCAATTACTTATTTTCTAATAACTTGTTTTCCTTTTTTGAGGTATAATTATTACTTTAGCTTTCGTTATATCAAATTTAGCTAATTCCGTTCTTGCTTTTTATTGCAAAGATGTTTTTTGCTTCATAAGTAATAAAATTAGTTTGAATTATAAGATTTTAAATCAATTGGTGATTCTAAAATTAAGCTAGAATTGGTCTACCTTTTTCATTTGAAGGGTATTGGAAAAAGAATCTTGCCTTCCAAAAGAATGGAAAGCTTAGAATTATCTTGGTACCTGGAATGTTTATGATATAAAACTAAGTGCGAATAATTAAGTCTTTAATTGTAATAGCAATATTATCTGCGTAATTAATAAAGCAAAATTTTGTTTTAGTAATAGTTTTTAAGGCTATACTTTGACTTTTGGTAATTGATAAGTTTAACCGGATTGCTGTTTTTAAGGTAATACAGCTAACTTCGGCTCCACTATCAAGAGTAGCTTTCACGTTGTTAATTTTAATGTTTCTAGGAATCGTAATCACTATTATTGGTGTTAGTAAGTGGAAAGTTGCCAATTAATTTCCTTCCATATTTAGCAAGCATACTTTAGCGCTTTCAAATAAAGGAATTAGCAAATTGCTTTTAATAAGCATATCTTTCCATAATTAAGTAAGCTTTGAATAATAACACTTGATTATAATAACAAAGATTGTTAAAAAAAATCCGATAGTAGGTATAATTCCAAATGCTAGCCAAAGCCAAGAATCTTTTATAAGTTTATTGTGAGCTATTAAGACTTCCATTTGCCACAGCTTTTAGTAAATATAAAGCTTTAAAGTAAGGTTCGGCTTAGAGATGCCGTAATAAGTATTTGTCCGTTCGACTTAAGTGTGGTACTTTTTGCTTTACTTTAAAAGGATATCCTTTTTATAACGCTATTTAAATTTCCCTTCGTTTGAAGTAAAGGTAGGTTCATTATCTGAAGGGTAATTCCTTTATATGGCATTCTCGGATTTATAATTGTTAATACTTAAAAAAATTGAAATAATTAGTAAAGGCCATTTTAAAATAAAAACGTCTTTATCGTCAAAGAAACCTACGCAAAGTAACTTCATCATAACATTCTTTAATTATCTTTGCATCTTTTGATTAATACTTTAAATTTGGGAAATAATTAACCTTGGCCTATTTAGTAACATATAATATTCTTTTAAAGTGAGGTTTCTTAGAAGTTTTATTTATGCTAGTAATTTATCGATTACTACGTTTAACTTATAATTTCTTTTGTTCAAGGCTTTTTGCATTTTAAGACTTTGTGAGGAAACTTTTTGAATAAAAGTCGGTAACTTCGAGAATAGGCTTGTCATGCTTATTAAATTTGAGGGCTTTAATACTAAGGATTTCTTTGCTTTAGGGAGCGAGGCAATAGCTATTGACTTTTTAATGATTCTTTTCGTGCCTCAAGCAAGGATTTCTAAGAGGCCCTTTTAATAAGTCTAGAGGCGTCGATTTCTATTGGCTCAATCTTTTCCTCAAATATCCCTTCAAATTAAATAAAGCTTTTGATTTCTTCTTGAACCTTTAGCCTTCCGTAAGAAGCTTAAACCTTAATTTGCTTTTGTAAGTTATTAGATGCTTTATAAGGTTCAGCTCGTGCTAGTATTTTTCGTGCTTTTATTTTCACAAGCTTTACAAATACAGCCTCTAAGTTATTATCGTTTCTAATAATAAGGTTTTAAATCTTAGCGATGCTTTTCTTGCTATAATTCTTTTGTTTGAAAATGTTTGAATTGCTTTCAAGCTCTTAAGAAATTTTAATGTTCCTTATGTTACTTCCCAAATTTGAAGCGTATAAGCTTTTTCAAGCTAAGGCAACTTCTTTCAATTGCTTTAGCATTTTTTGTATTGCTTTCGCTTGTCTTTTAGGATTTATATTATTAATAATGTTGAATACTTGTTAAATAACATAATCTTGGTGACTTTTGCCATCGTTTGGAAATAATATAAGGTAAGCTTTTTTACTTTTTTAAAATGGTTTAATGCAAATATAATTGTTTTCATTAAACTCGTGAATAATACCAAGGCCAACAAACTTCTTATAATTGTAACATTAATTTATATAATTATATTACGCTTGCCGTCTTATGTTAGGTTCTTGCTTATTATTACATCATTTATATCTTCTTGTAGCTAATTCCTTAAAGCGCTTATACTTATCGTAAGACGTTTACTTGTATTATATAGTTGCCATATTTTAAGTGGCTTCATAAAGCTTCAGGCTGTTGATCTCAGCCATAAGGTCCACATTTTGAGCTTTCTTAGTTATAACGTGTAAAATACGTAAAGAATTAAGTTCTTAAGTAATAATTTTTAGTTCATCTTTAGTAGCATTTTGAATCCCATTAATAAGACGCTATAAGATAAGCATTATCTTTTAGCTCAAGGCTTGAGTTGTAAAGAGCTCCCGCTGCGGCTTCTTTTGTCAAAAAGTTTTATTAATAACTTTTCCTAGGGAATTGTTCTTGTAATTAATAAAGTTGACTTGGTAATTAAGCTTTTCAGGTAATAGAATTTTAGTAGCTGTAAGGCTATTAAACATGTTTTAGTGAATTCCACTTTTGGGATACCCTCTTGATATAACTATTTCTTGTTCTTTTAAGAGTTCGTCAAAGTTTTTTTTACTATTAACGTAAGTTTTTATATTATTAAAAACCTTATTAAAAGGCATAATGTTATTTTGATCGAACTTCTTCTTAAGCTTTTGAGTCGCTACGATAACCTTTTTTTGCAAGTGTTTTGGGAGTGCAATAATGAACTTTAGCGTTATTATCTTTTTCGTGAGATTTTCCTTTTGCTTGCAATTATATGCCACTTCTTGAAATAGCTTCAAAAAGTGTTGAAGTTTTGCTTAAGTGTAAATGTCAATTTAGTCTTAAACTTCCCTAAAGTCTTGAATAATCGAATCAAGGTAGGTTATCATGTAAAAACAATAATAAGAATCTTGGCCTTAATATTCCTTGCAAGTCGCTAAATAAAAATTTAAGTAAGATAGCTGCTGGTAATAATTAATTTGTTTTAAGTTTTACGTTACCAAAGGAAATAAGTAGTCTAAAACTTATTGCTTTTTTTCTTAATTTCCAATAATATTATACGTTGCAAACATCTTATCAATTGTTTTAAGGAATATTGTAATTTTAACTCCATCAAACGTAAGGGCTTCAATAATTCTAAAGGCAGGCATAAGTTAACTTAGGTGTACTTAAAGCTTGTGAATATCAGAAGTATTAATATAATGTGATTTCTCAAAAGATCTAGCTTTTTCAAAACTACTATCTAAAGCTAAAGGAGTAATCTTTCCCTTGCTTTTTCCAAAGCTTTCTCTAGCGCTATCAATAAAGCGAGATCTGATTCCAAAGCCAGATTACCTAGAAAAGTTGCTGTTCCTTCTTAAAGGGAAAAAAGCTTTAAAGATTTTAAAAGCTCTAGCTTAAAAGCTAGGCATTTCGTTAAGGAATATGTTAGCTATAAGAGCCTAATAATTCCCCTTTTCAAAAGGTCCACTTTTAATGTCTCGCGTCGCCATTTCGTAAGAAAATTTAGTAATCTTGAAATATAAAGATTTAATAAAAATTAGTGATCGGAATATAGAAAATTAATTAAAAATATTATGCATACGCAAACAAAGGAAAATCAATAAAAAAAAAATTTCTTCAAATTCCCAAATACCTTTAGCGCTGGAAGCTCCCGATAGCGCTATAGTTATTAGAAGCGCTTAAGCTTCTAATACCCGAACTTTCTTTTTCAAATACTTCGCTTATAAAACTGATAGGCTAAAAACAAACATTAAACGAGGCTATTAACATAAGAAGTTGATTCAAATTACTAAGCAACAAAAATCAAATAATATAACATAAACGAAATATTAAGATAAATGCTAAAAGAATTCAAATATAATGAACTTATTAAAAAAAAGAAAATATATAAAACGCGCAAAATAAATACCCTTATACTAAAAGCACTTGCTTCCTTTTAGCTTTATTTCTAAGGGCCTACTTATTCCGATAGCTAGCACTTAGTCGCCTTATACTTGTGAGGTTCGTTAGCTAGCCAGGGGTATTATTAAGAAGCTTAAAATCGGAAGGAAGAAAATGCATTTTAATAATATAAAACGCTAAGTCGGAATTGTTAAAAGCGAAGGCTCAAATCTCCCAATACCTCGGAAGTTTCCTTAGTACAAGTAAAGGTTACCTCAATTTATTAATAGATTTGTTTTTTACCTCTTGAATAATCACATCCCGCCACACCTATTTTTTATATTAAAGGTTGCAAGATAATTAAGTAAATAGCTTCTTTAATTCATATAATTATTGTTTCTTAAATCTTACATATATTTTGTTAGCATAAGACTTGTATCATTTAATTATATCTAATTTTTCCTTTATAGAGAATTTGTCCTTGCGTTAATCATTATAAATATATGAAGGGGCAAATTTCAAGTAACCATTTAAGTTCAAGTAACCATTTAAGGTATAAGGATAGATTTGATATAAAAAAACAGTTTGATCAAATCAAAAGATAAGATAAATCTGAGTAACGGGATTTGTTATTTTAAGGGTGAAAAAAAGAATATATTAGATAGAAATTATTATCAATTGTAAGATAGGTGGTATTGAAAGGAATGGAAAGAAAGTTGGCTCTTATACCGAAGTAGGCTCGGCAGAGCCGCATCCAATAACGTAACATCCAACCACCAAAATCAAGTGGCCCTGCCACACCACAATATCTTAGCTGACTTTTTTAAGCACCTGATAGGCGTAATCAAATTATATTTTATTAGCTTCCTGCTTTTAAAATCCTTCAAGCGCATGCGCTATTTCCTTGAGCACTTAATAGGCGCAATTAAGTTGCAGCTATAGCACGCAATGCTCCCTTTCTTTCAAATAAAATCTTAATACTTCCAGATAAGTACTTCTAATCCTTTCAAAAAATCTAATAAGCTTTGCCGTAGTTCCTTAGGAATTATATCAAGAGTTATACTTTTAACTAACATTTTTACCTTGATGATTAATAAAGCCCGACCTCCTTGCGTTTAGGATACGTCTGATGCGTTATCTTTTTTTGCATATGTTTCCTTATATCGATAAATTTAGGGTTATACTTAAAACGCCCTTATTTTATTAAACTTTTGCATTATTACGATATCTTCAACTGATAACTATTCCGATAGCAATAATAAAGACCCAACGCTAGAAACTTAACATGTAGATACCTAAAAGAAATTTCAAAAAACTCTCAAGAAGCTTAGCAAGCGTTAAAACAAGTAAGATTAAAGTATGCAAAAAGTCCTGGAACTCTTTAGCCAACTCACGACTTAAGCCCGCGCCCTTACCGCTTTTAGAGCCAATTCTAATGACGACTTTTCTAATGAGAGCTTTAATGAAAATGAGTCCTTTGATAATCCCACTTATTGCGCTAAATTCGGTAAATATTTTGATTATAGGAGATGCTTTTAAGAGCTTTGTATTAATAAATTCTCCGGCAACGCTAATAACTTAAAATGATATGCTTAGTTTGCAGCAATACTTAGCAAGTTAGATATTAACGCTGATTACTACCTTAACAAAAAGTCCCAAATTGTAACTTTATATAATCATATTAAGGGTAATGCTTAAGGATACCTCTTGCCTTGTTTTGAATAAGGAGTTATAAACCTTTTTATTAATGCTAAAAAGATGATCAATTACTTAAGCGGGATCTACGGTAACGCTTTTAAATAAAAAGATGCCGAGACCTTCTTAAACTAGCTTTAAATGAAGCTTTTTTAATTGTTTTCCAATTATTACCTAAAATTCCTTAAGCTTATTCAAAATGCTTATATCCCCTTTGATAAATACTTCACTACCCGCTTTTACGATTCCTTTCATCTATCCTTTAAAGACTGGGCCATTTACAAGTTTACTTCCAATGATAGCTTTCAAGATTTCATTTCCGCTGTAGACTTTTTAGATAAGAAAATTCGCTGTACTTAAGAATAACGTCAAGCACTTATGGCTGCTAAACTTATCATCGCTATTCCCAATCGAATCATTTTGTTTTTTTAAAGAAACTTATTTACTTTCCTTTCCTTAAATTGCGAACTTCCTCTTATACCTGCCAAGCTCTTGCTTACGATATTACTTGCCCTAAAAGTTATCACCTATTACAACTATCAAAAAATAAGATATATTGCTAAGGATTATTTAGAACTTCATAATCCTGCTAACTTTAGTGTTATGCAGGTGAAGACATTGGAATAATTTTTAAATAAAGATCTCTTTTTAGAAGTAGATGCTTTGGAAGATGCGGAAGATTTTAATGGGTTGGGAAACGAGTAACCTTAAAAGAAAACTTCTTTTTAAAGTGAATAATTAATCTTTAGAAAATTAATATGCATCAACTAATAAGTAGTAAAAGTTTTACTATTTCTTATACCTTATTTTGTAATAGTATTGGAATTACCTTACCCGCGTTGTTTAACTTTGAAGCAAGCGGATTCGCCTTTATCAATACACCCCTAGCTAAAGACTTTGCTAAGAAATTTGATATTCCTTTTACTTCACTTTTTAAACTTATTCAAATAAAAGCTTACGATAGCTAAATTAATAACATCACATCGCATGCGATCTTATTAAACCTGCTAATTAATCATCACATCCAAAAACAAATTCCGTTTATTATATTTAATCTCGGGAATTATGAAGTTATTTTGAGATAAATTTAAATATCGCATTTTAATATTTAACTTAACGTAAAAGATCGTTATTTAGTATAGCTTTATAACAAAGATATTCCCTCTTTTTCTCTTCGCCTGTTTTATACCACTTGCAAAGTTATCTAATCTTTTAATTCTTACAACATTTAAGTTGCTAATTAAGTAGATGTCTTTTTTTGATAAGCGGCGATAAATAAAAAAGATACCTTAAAACCTCAAAAAATTGTTATGGCCCTTGCTTAGGCTAGCGTTTTAATCCTTATAAAATCTCATAATCTTACCCCACTTAACGCCAAGTCCCGATAACATTCTTTTTTTACCAAAATATATCTTGCAGCAAAATGCCTAAAGCGTAAGAAACATAATTGGATAAAACGCGTTTAAGATAAGTAGCATCAAAAGAATTAGCAAGTAATTTAAAAATCCCCTACAATTACGCACGCTACATCGATACAAGAATCCTTACAAGTTATGAAATAAAAATTGCATGCCCTTACCTTTAATTGACCTCTCCCATCATCTTCAAAGTATATAATACCCGCCTGGCAGCATCTTATAAAATGATAACAATCACTAAAAACAAATATTACAAAAATGAACGCTTTTAATTTCTATTACGCCTTTAAATAAAAAAGCTTAAAGCTTTTTATTGTTACGCTAAGCAAGATTAACAAAGCAATTGATTAAGTAATATAGCAAGCCAAACTTTAAGAATTCCCAAAGGCCAAACCCTGCTATGAAAATATCTTACACGAAAGATTCCCTTCACAATACTAGAAATTTGCAAGCGCATTCTTTAAAAGCACTGCGAATAGTCTCCCAAATTCGATTTCTGAACTAAATCATAAGATTAAGCTAAAAAAGAATATCAATTACGGTTACAGACTTTTGTATTAATAAAGCGAAGCAAAGCTTTAAGTTATAAAGAAATACCTAAAGGAAAACTTAGATAAGGGGTTTATCATACCAAATTACGCCTCTTTCGCATGTCTTACCTTATTTATCAAAAAAGTAAATGACGGCCTCCATTTTTATATTAATTATCAAAAGTTAAATGAAATTATTCGGAAGGACTAATACCCGCTTCCTTTAATCGACAAGTTATTCGCATGGCTAAGATAAGCCAAGATTTTTATAAAGATTGATATCCAAAGTGCATTTTACCAAATCCGCATAGACCTTGCTTTGAAAGAGTATACAACATTTTGTACCCGATACGGTAATTACAAATGCAAGGTAATGCCCTTTGGACTTATTAATAATTTAATTACCTTTTAGCAACATATAAATAACGTGCTATTTAATTACTTAAACATATTTTGTATAACTTACTTAAACGATATTATTATGTATTTTAATAATTCTTTAAAATATGAGATTTATATTAAAAAGGTACTAGCATGCTTATAAAAACATAGCCTTCTAACGAATATACGCAAAAGCAAATTTTACGTCAAGAAAATCAAGTTCTTAAGGTTTTTTATTATAACTAAAGGGATTGAGATCAACCTTACAATTACCAAATGTATCTATAATTAAAAACCCCCCTTAACAATAAAGGAATTCAATCCTTCCTAGGCTTTTACAATTTCTACCAAAGGTTTATCCCCAACTATAAGAAGATTGCCAAGCCCCTCATCAAACTCATTAAGCCATTTATCCCATTTGATATAACCCCTCCTCATGTGAAAACCTTCAAGAAGCTTAATTTAGCTATCCTTGCCTTAACATATTTGAAACATTATAACGCCGCTTTAGAAACTTGTATTAAGATTAACACATTCGATGAAATTATTTTAAAGATCCTCTTACAAAAGCATGGGAAACATTGATACCTAATCATATTCTTATTCAAGATTATGGCCCCAGCGGAATTAAATTACAACATCCACAACAAGAAAATGCTGGCAATTATGAAATTGCTAGCTTATTAGCACACGAAACTAATCTCGTAAGAAGGCTACCAACGCTTTCAAGTCTTTTTAAATCATAAAACATTAAAGTACTTCATGATTATTAAAAAGTTAACAAACTAACAAGCAAAATAATTCGAAATCTTATCCAACTTTTACTTTACAATTATATATCAGCTAGAAAATCAAAATGTAGTAATAAATGCGTTATCTTGCTGAAAATAAGATATCGAAAGTTAAGTTAAATCTAAAGACAAGTTATAAACTTATATTTTAATTTACCCAAATCAAATTAATCCTCACATCTTTTAGAAACTAAAATAGTTACCTAACGTTTGCACTTTAGCTTTTATTTAAATTAATTTAAACAACAAAACAAACCTTATTATCAAATTAATTCACGTTAACAAGACTCACGATGCTCTCATAATTTAACGTTGGGAATTACAAAAGCCAGATTTGTGATATACTTTGCATAAGAACGGAATACTCTTATATAAGAGAAGACTTTGGGTGCCCAATATGAATTCCTTTTAAACTTAATTGATTTAACATATATATAACCAAATATCGATAGCTTACCTAAAAAAGGCTAAAACCTTTGAATTACTACAAATAAAATACTATTAGCTAAAGATGTTAAAAAAAACATTGCTAAATTTATCTTTAATTACTTTACTTATAATAAAGCAAATTATTAGCAAGATAAAATATTTGGATATTTATACTGTAATAGGGCACGTAGTAATCAGGTGATTTGGACTTGGGTATATATATGACTTTAGGATACGTATAACTAGCTTTATTAGGCAGAGTATTACGGTTCGCAAACGTAATATGTTTCTAGGGGACAATATCAATCGATTCCACCCGTTTACATTGGTAACCGACGCAGGGAGACACACATGATTGAGGCTTTATCTTCATATATCCTTAGGGTCTGCGCCCTTATTGTGATTCTGGCGATTTCGACAGTTTTGACGATTCTGGCGATACTGGCAATTCCGACAATTCCAGCAATTCTAATATACGCACGCGCACTCTTTCGATTTAACAAGCCAAGCCTTTGAAACTCGATTGCCTTTGCTAACTTAATTGCCTTTACCAACTTGATTATTTTTATTATACTTTTATTAACGCAAATATTAAGCAAAATAAAGCTGCTATTTCGGGTATAATTAACATTAATTACTATTATATTTATAATTATTTCGGGTGTAATTAACATTAGCTACCATTGTTATCGTTTTTAAAGGATACGAGGCTTAGGAAATTAAGATTGAAGTAATCGAGACGACTACTGGATCGAGGGGGAAACGAATATAATAAGGCACGTGGTAATCAAGTGATTTGGACTTAGATATATATATGGCTTTAAGATACGTGTAATTAGCTTTATCAGGTAGAGTACTACGGTTCGCAAACGTAGTATGTCTCCAGGGGACAATATCAATCGATTCCACCCGTTTACATTACTCATGTTTAATGGCTACATAATAATTATAGATAGAGAAAGTTTTTGCATGTCGTAAAAGGGTCAAGGGGTAAGAATTAAGTTGGTAAATATCACGAGTAAAGATTACAAGTAAGCTTATATGAAGCAACGCGCTTGTGGGGCATATTTGGCTACGATTTGCTAATCGGAAGTTGCCTTTGATCTTTTGGTAGCAGTATAATATCAAGATTTAATGGCAGAGGAGATTAAGGCTTTGAATGCACGTTTGCAATAGCAAATGAACAACTTAGAAAGGGGTTTCTGGTACGTCCCCGTAAACTTGCAATCAACTAAGGTTTATATCTTTGTTGATGGATCCTTTACTAATAATAAAGATCTGAGCTCCCAAATCGGGTTCGTGCTAGTTATCGGCATCGAATTGGAGAGGGTTGCGGAATTCATCTTGATTAGGAACATTATACATACAAGTTCAACGAAATGCAAGAAAGTAATTCGTGCTATGCTTGCTTTAAAGCTATATATTATAATAATAGGAATTAATATATTAATTGCGTTATCAAGCATTATTAATATAATAATTAACAAATTTGAAATTAAGCAATTGCTAATAGTTGTTTATATCGATTTTTTTTTTGCTTTATAAGTGTATTATTAAGCTTGGTATTGTGGAGGGGCAAATCCCAAGCAACCACACAACAAGAGAGGGAGCACTCAAGGCATAAGGGTAAACTTGATATAAAAAAACGATTTGATCAAATCAAATGATAAAATATATCTGAGTAGCGGGATTTGTCATTTTGAAGGTGGAAAAGAAAATGAATTAGATAGAATTATTATCAATTGTAAGATAGGTGGTATTGAAAGGAATAAAAGGAAAGTTGGCTTTTATACCAAAGCAGGCTTGATAAAGCCGCATCCGATAACGTGACATCCAACTACCAAAATCAAGTGGCCCTGCCACATGCGCCCCTCTTTCCAAATAATCAACTCGTCCTCGAGTTACAGAATCGCAAATTGTAACAACAAAATCAAATAACTAAGTTATAGCGTAATTGTAGAAGATGCAGTTATATCAGGTGATAATTAACAAGTTAAAATAACCTCACTTTTGAAAGCAAACATTCACTTGCTTAACGTTTTTGCTATTAGCAACTATATATATAAGCAACCTTTTTTCCCGCAACTTGCAACTCCAACTTTCTAATTACACCTCTTTTCTTTTTTCTTTTTAACTTCTAATAATGCAACTCTTTTGCATTCTTTAACGCTTTCTTCATTAATCTTAAAGCTTTCCTTTTATAGCGACGCGTTATTTAAAGCCTTGCACCATCAATCTTGCGATCTTAACCTCTTGCGAGATAAGGTAAAGCTAATCATTTATCTCGCTTTGATTTAAATTAATCAAATTTAGTAAACATAAGGTTAAAGCTTTCTTTCTTATTAACAACTTCTTTAAAGCTTCACTACTTCATCTTCTTCTTCTTTAACAACTTCGCTGTCGTTGCCAATTCCTTTAGTCGCAAGACTTGCGATTTATTTAGCTTCCCTCTTAAAGCTTTAAAGCTTTTATCTAACTAAGTTTTTTTCTTTTCTTTGCGCTTTTCTCATAACTATAAAGCATCTTCGTAACGATTAACTTAATGCAACGATTACCTTTTGCAAATCAAAATCTCTTTGCCATAACTTGAATTATTATTTTCCTATTAAGTTTCCCTTTCTCTTCATTTGTTGCAATTTTTTAATATCATCATTTAAAATTGAACTTTGCGCGATAATAAGATGAGATTAAGCTGCCTCTTCATTTTTAAATCGATTTATAGCATTGTAATTCTGACTTACCTTAAGATGAAGTTTTTTAATTATCTTAATGCGCCTTAACTACGCTTTCGCTTTTTTATAGATTCCTATCATCGCTATTTTGTTACTTTACAATTTCTAAGGTTAAGCCGTTTTCCTCTTCAAGCTAATCATCTTTTTTTTGCCCTTTTTTCTTCACTTCATTTTCCTTCTATTATAAAGTTTTATTAACATCATATCAGATTCGTTTACCTTTTGCTTTTTAGAAAAGTTAGTATTCTACTCTGATATTTGGAAAGAGGCTTTAAGCAACGCGCAACTTTTTACGACGCTTTATATAACCTTCACTTTTTAAATTTGAAACGTATTATTACGCACGATATTGATCTTCTCTTAAAAATAAAGCCTTATGAGATATAAGGTTGTTTAAGCCTTAAGCAAGCGTAAATGGGAATTTAATGTTTTACGCCTTAGTATTCATGGCCTTAGCAAAGTCTAGATCGATCTTCTCTTACATTAATAATAAGCAAGCTTCTTTTTTATCTTAATCACAAATATTTCGCGAACTTCCTTAACACTCCTCCTTTCTTCTTTACCTTATAACAGTTTCTTGCCTCGATAAACACATGCGCATGTACGAATATACACTTATACAAAGTTGGCAATAATAAAGTAAGATTTTAAAGGTATTAAGTAGCTAATAACTTCGTAATAATTTTGAAAAGAGCGAAAGTTAATAGATTAGTCTTTGGCAATAAAGGTTGCTAAAGCTCCTATTTGCTAGCGCGTAATTTTCTTTAACTTTGTTGTTATTATTAAGTCGTAAGACCTATTAAAGTTAACGGAATTTGCAAATTATACTTAAGGTTTAGGATCAGCAGTACGCTTAAGAGGGATGGGGGTTTTTTTTAAGTTAAGTTACTTGTTACGCAATCTTCAAATTGCTTAGCCCAATTTTAATCTGATATAGAAGCAAGTTTAACTCTCTTATCTTCAAAGCATTTAACATGCTAAGGCTTATCATATGGGATTTGATCTTGATTTAGTGATAGTTTTGGAAATATCCGATAGCTTTAAAAAATATATAAGTTCATTATTGACTTTATTATCTTAAGAACCTCTTAAAGCCGTTTAATTTCAATTGTTTGATGCTAGCTTTGGCCTTGGGCTAATATATAAGCTTGCAAATTTAAACGTTGTTATACTATACCTTTGCTTTTTAGCTATATCTTTTACTAACACTCAAGTTACGGCATATTTATGCTCTTTCTACCCGCTCGCCTTCACGCTTAGAAAGTTGATAATAATGTAAATTAGGCCCAAATTTAGCAAGCGTAATTGAAGAAAATAGCGCGGCCTTTTCAAAATGAACATAAAACTCCTTTCCTGAAAAGGTTCAGTTGAAGGTCGTTAGCCAATAGCATGTTTAAATCTTTAACAAAAGCATAAGTATGTTTTGCTTTAGTAAGAAATAAAACTAAGGAACTTTTGCTTATAATAAGACTTGAACTAATCAGTGTTGGTTTTCTTAGAAGCTACAATAAAAGTCTTATTTAGTAAACAATTATTAAAAAGATGGACATAAAGGTAATCTTAAGTTTGAAGCAATATAAAAGCGCTCTGGTTTTGTCGTTGGCTTTTGAGGGGAAGTCGGTTTTATGGAATTAGTGGAGCTGCCTACTTTGTTGTTTTTCGCCTACAGATTTCCTCTATTACTTTACTTCTTACTATAAATCAGAAATCTTTATTATCGGGTCAAACATTGCTGTAAGGGGTGCTGTAAGTATTGGCGGCAAAGTAATTTTAGAGGAACAAGCATTTTAAACGTTGGATATTGCTTTTAAGGGGGTTTTATTGCTAGGGGATTTAATTGCTTATTCCGGGAAAGCGGCGCTTAAATAGGACTTGCTTTTGCAACGAACTTGGCGTGTAGGGGAAGGACTTTTTATTGCTTACTTCCAAAGTATGTTGCTTAAAGCTATTGCGTTTGTTATGAAACGTGCAGATCAGGTCCTAACCATTTTTCCTTAACGGAATAATTAGTAATTTCCTTCTTGGAAAGTATTACAATAACGGAAAGTTTCATAATTCTCATTATACACTTAAGGGAGTTATTAATGTTGGCATAAGTAGCAATTAGGTACAAGAATTATTAAGCTTCGCTTTGTCTTTATGTTTAGTTAATTGCTTCATAAGGCCAGTTTTTTTTTTTGAATTATTAGGGAGGTTTTGGCTTTTTATTCCAGCGTTTACTTATTGAAATACAACGTCTTGAATAGCCGCTTTAGTAGGTAGTTCATTAATTAAGAAGTTGCTTCTTGATGCACCTTATGTTGGCTTTACTTTTTATTTCTAATTCCAAGCTTAGCATTCGCAATATAATATTAAAGAGGTTTTCAAAACCGCTAAGAAGTTTGTAGCAAAGCATTTTTATAGCAGCGATAAGGTGTATGCTAAGGAAATTGTTATTGCTAAATGAGGGGTTTTAATGCTTTGCTATTATCATTTAGCAGTGCTTTGTCAGCGCTTTATCAGTACTAATTTCTATCTCCCGCTTTAAATAAGTAATGCGTCCTCGCACCTACTTATCTAAATCATTCACAAATGCTTTATATTAGCTTCTTTGTTTAGGTGTTAAAACAAATACTTTAATCATTATTCCATTTGGCCTTGTATGTTATTTAATGATATGTTTAGGGTTTTCTAAATTCATAAGATCAGCTAGTGGGGTATCTTCCCTGCTTGAAGCGGCGCTTATATTATTAGAATGCTATTTTGAAACTTTGTTTTCAACATTGTAAATAAAGTGCTATCGCTTGTGGAAAAGTTTAAGTTGATTTTTAGCATATGTCCTCCTAAATTAAGGGCCATCATTTCCTAATTCTTTTAAGATGTAATAGCCTTTACTATTAACTTTAATAATCTTATACAATTCAAGTTACCAAAAGTTTAATGTCTTATTAGAGCTTTTATTAACTTTTTTTAAAGCATTGTGCCTTAAGATTAAATCTTTGACTCTTAAAGGCCAATGTTAAATGTTATGATTCAAGTTAAAAGCTTCTTTTCCTTCTTATCTTTGGCATGTCTTTCAAAAGTAAGCTTTATTTAAGTGGTTTTGCCTAAGTTAAAATTAGGTAGCTCGAAGCTGAATAAATTTGCTGCGATTTTCGATTTCTTTAGTAAACAAGTTCTTCCAAGTAGGGTAACGAATTTCCACAAGAAGAATAGGCTTTCTCTCATAAACCAAATAAAAGGGCATATAACTTGTGGAAGCGTTTGTTATAATTCGATCAGTAAACAATATTGCCGGGAGATTTATTATCCACTTTTCCTTCATTTTCGAAAGTGCGTTTTTGATCGGTCCGTAGCTTTTCTCAATTATTTCGTTAGCTTTAGGATTATAAGCTAAGATTTGTATTCTTTGAATTTCCATTTTATTAAGTAACTAAATAACTTCCTTTATATTCTCATTCCCTTCGTTGATAACAAGCTTCCAAAAGAATTCGTAGCAATATATAATATCTTGCTAAATGAATTTAACAACTTGATCCGCTATTTTCAAAGAAAGTACTTTAATTTCAATCTATTCGTTCATATTGTCTCAAGCTATTACCAAGTACTTCTTCCTATCTTGAGTAGGCATGTAAGTGATATTAATAGCTCATTTCTTTATTAAGCCGTTCGAAGCAATGGGGAAAAGAGGTCTTCTTGTTTCCTAGCGTTTTGATGTTAGCATTTAGTACAAGTCTTGACGTATTCGGCAGCATCTTTATAATACCCTTTTTAATAATACCTTGCTAAAACCTAGTAATATGTGCTTTCTCGCCTTTTGTGGCCCAAATTGTTATGATAACTTTTAAGAATTCAACTTTTGTCTTTATTAATATTAATGATAAGCTTTATAAGCAAATCTTTTGTAGGTAATCTTTAAACTTTTCTATTATGAATACCGTAATTCAAAACCTCTCATTTGAATTTCCAAAAATCCTTTTTATTTATTTTCTTTGGAATTTTTATCGTTATGACATATTTGGCGATTTTTAAAAAGTCTTCATTATAATCTCTGAAGGATATTAGCGAAGTTTGAGGGTTTTCTTTATTGCTTTCCGTATCTGAGCTTAATATTGAAATCTTTCCGTCCTCTTGAAGTTTTTAAACTCGCTCTTTCATTTCCTTAAGGATATCATTTCATCTTTTTAGCTCAAAGTTTATAGAAGCTTTATTTTCTTCCTCTTTAATAGCTTCGATAAGGCAAAATTCATATGCTTCAAACTTGGCAAAAATCCAATCCTTATTATTATTCTTTTTAGCGATGTTTGATTTTATATCTTCAAAATATTTAAGCTTTTTAAAAAAAGAGTTAGCAGCGGTATACGTAGCGTCCTTAACATATCGAACCTCGAAATCGAAAAGCCTAATCTAAATAAGCTAGCGTATAAGCATAGCACTAGGGTAGTCGTAAGCAGCTCCGTTTAGTTAAGCCACTAGCATATTAGCGTTCATTTTTATAACAAAATGCATTCCAATAAGTCAAATCTTCAATTTCTTTAAGATATGTAATATTCTTTTACATTCCTGCTTAGTGATATTGTAATTACGTTTCATCTTATTCCAAAAGCCACTCTTATAACAAGTAGGGTGTAACTTCCCATTATCTTTGTCTCTTTAGGCTAAAAAGCTTTCCTAATCATTATCACTAAAATCTACTAAAATCACTATTTTTCCAATATCTTCACTATAATCGATCTTATAGAAAACCGAAGTAAAGTATAAAATGTTTTGAAGTTGTTTTTTAGCTTTCCCTTGAACATTTGGATCTTAGTAAAATTCGATTCTTTTTTGGGTAAGCAAGTAGAGGGGCTTTGCAATTAGCCGAAAGTCTTTGATCCAAATGCGAAAGTAAACAACTAGTCCAAGAAATCCCTTCACTTTTTTGACGTTACTTAGCTTAGTCCAATTTTGCACTTTAAGTAAATGAGTAGCTGAGGATTCTTGTCTAGCAGAATTCGTGGCGTAACTAATAATATTCATTTTATTCCGGCAGAATTGAGACTTGGCTCTAATAATAGCTTCAAAGCGCTTTAATTATTCAAAAGTTTTATCAAGGTTGAGAATATGCTTCAAGATAAATTGCCGAATCCTAGGATAAGCTTCTTATTATCCGTAATCTGTAAATAGCCTTTTTATGCTAATATTGTTAAGAAAAGGCATTGCAATGTTAGGGATAATATCTTTTAAAATCTTAATAATTGTTCGTACAAATTAAGCTACCAAATTGGTACACTCCTGAAGGAGTGTAATGTTCTTAACTAAGCCAATATTAAGAACCCAAAAGGCAATCATATTCTAATTAACTTGATGTAAGATTTGTTAATTATATTCAAAATAAAGGTTTATTAAGTTTGTAATGTAATATCCAGCAAATTTTTTGGAAAACTCATTTATAGAAGGAGGTAAATTGGCGTCTCTTCAAGTTATTGCATTAAGCATTGTTGCCGAATTAATGAGTCAATATTTGCCTGGCTTTTTCTTTTTAACTAGAAATCAAGCATTCCGATATGATCCTTTTGAAAATTCTAAAACTTCTTTATTAAGGCAATCTTATACCATTTTTATAACTTTTAGAATTAATGCTTAAGGTAGCAGGAAATTTGGTGCTTGCTATATCTTATGCGAAATCGTCTTTAAAACCACTAGAAAAGAGACATCTTCGTAGAATTATTTACATTTAGGCTACTCAAAGGAAATAACATTTTCTTAATTAAGCATCATTTTATTAAATAACATTCTTTCTTTTGGAAAAAGCATATCTCTTACATCAAGATTAGCAAGTCTTTTTAAAATAAGTCGGGTCCCATAAGGAATTGCTAAAAATCAAGGTAAAAGTAGGCGTTGGTATTTTCCGACTTGTTGTTGCGGAATATCTTAAGCCTTTAAATATTCGTACCAATTATCCTTTCCCTTTGAAAGATTACCAATCCCGTCAGCTTTATTTATTGGTTGCACTTTTTTAGCCTTTAACTTATATATCGTTTACACTTGATAAGTTTACTTATTAGATCTGAAAAGATTACCAAATTCTAAATTCTTGTAATTTATAGTGAAATCAAAAGTTGACTCTGGGTTCGTTATTTAACTACCTTCAAATAGGGCCTTTGAATTCTTGAAATCGGCCGTCTAAATGCAAAACTTTCGTTATATGTAAGATTGGTGCAAGTATTCCTTTATCAAAATTTCCGTTCTCGATTCGACAGAATCGTTTCCGCCTCCTTTTTCAAAACGCTTGGCTTCAAGCAAAGAGGTGTGGCTATTAGAGCATTCAATTATACTGATAGCATAGCTTTAAATATTATCGGTTACTTGTTTTTCGATAACTTGTCTTCCCCTTCTAAAGTATAATTATTACTTTAGCTCTCGTTATGCCAAATTCGGCTGATTCCATTTTCGCTTTTTATTGCAAAGATGTCTTTTGCTTCATAAGTAACAAAATTAATTTGAATTATAAGATCTCGAACTAATTGGTGATTCTAAAGTTAAGCTAGAACCGGTTCACTTTCTTTATCCAAAAGATATTAAAAAGAGAGTCTTGCCTTTTGAAAGAATGAAAAGCTTAAAATTATCTTGATACCTGGAATGTTTATGATATAGAATCAAGTGCAAACAACTAAATCTCCAACTGTAACAATAATATTATTCGCATAACCAATGAAGTGAGATTTTGTTTTAGTAATAGTTTTCAAAGCCATACTTTGACTCTTGGTAATCGGTAGGCCTAACCGGATTGTCGTTTCTAATGTAATATAATTAACTTCGACTTCATTATCAAGGGTAGCTTTCACGTTGCTGATTTTAATGTTTCCAAAAATTGTAATTACTATTTTTGGTATTAGTAAGTAGAAAGTTACCGGTTAATTTCCTTCCATATCTAGCAAGCATACTTCGGCGCTTCCGAACAAAGGAGTTAACAAGTTGCTCTTGATAAGCACATCTCTTTATAATTAAGTGAGCTTTAAGTAATAGCACTTGATTATAATAACAAGGATTGCTAAAAAGAATCCAATGGTAAGTATAATTTTAAGTGCTAGCCAAAGCCAAGAACTTTTTATAAATTTATCATAAGCTGCTGAGACTTTTATTTGCCACAACTTTTGGCGAATATAAAGCTTTAGAATGAGGTCCGGCTTAAAGATGCTATGATAAGTATTTATTCATTCGACTTAAGTACGGTACTTTTTGCTTTACCCTAAAGGGGTATCCTTCTTGTAACGCCATTCAGATTTCCTTTCGTTTGAAGTAAAAGTAAGTTTGTTATCTGAAGGGTAATCCCTTTGTGCAGCATTTTCGGATTCATAGTTGTCGATACTTGAAGGAACTGAAATAGTTAGTAAAAACCATTTTGAAATGAAAACGTCTTCATTGTTAAAGAAATCCACGCAAAGTAACTTCATTATAACATTCTTCAATTTTCTTTGCATCTTTTGATTAATACTTTGAATTTGGAAAGTAGTTAACCTTAGCCTATTTAATAGCACATAATATTCCCCTAAAATGAGATTTCCCAAAAGTTTTATTTGTGTTAGTAATTTATCAATTACTACGTCCAACTTATAATTTCCCTTATTTAAGATTTCTTGCATTTTAGGACTTTATGAGGAAATCTTTTAAATAGAAGTTGGTAACTTCGAAAGTAGGCTTGTTATGCTTACTGAATTTGAGGGCTTTGATACTGAGGGTTTCTTTGCTTTAGGAAGCGAGGCAATAGTTGTTGACTTTTTAATAATTCTTTTTATACCTTAAGCAAGGATTTCTGAAGGGGCCCTTTTAGTAGGTCCGGGGGCATCGATTTTTATTGGCTTAATCTTTTTCTTAGATATCCCTTCAAATCGAATAAAGCTCTTGATTTCTTCTCAAACCTTTGGCCTTTCGTAAAAAGCCTAAGCCTTGATTCGCTCTTATAAGTTATTAGATGCCTTATAAGGTTCGGCTTATGCTAGTATTTTTTATATTCTTGTTTTCACAGGCTTTACAAATATAGCCTTTAGATTATTATTGTTCTTAATAATAAGGTTTTGAATTTTAGCGATGCTTTCCTTGTTATAATCCCTTTGTTTGAAAATGTTTAAATCGCTCTTAAGCTTCCAAAAAGCTTTAATGTTTTTCATGTTATTTCCCAAGTTTGGAGCGTATAAGCCTTTTTAAGTTAAGGCAACTTCCTTCGATTGCTTTAGCATTTCTTGTATTGCTTTCGCTTATCTTTCAGGGTTCATATTATTGATAATGTTAAGTACTCGCTAAATAACATAATCTCGGCAACTTTTGCCATTATTTGGAAACGACATAAGGTAAGCCTTCTTGCTTTCCTTAAACGATTTGATATAAATATAATTATTCTTGTTAAATTCGTAAATAATATCAAAGCTAACGAACTTCTTATAATTGTAACACTAATTCATATAATCATGCCACGCTTGCCATCTTATGCCAAGTTTTTACTTGTTATTGTATTATTTACATCTTCTTGTAGCTAGTTCCTTAAAGCGCTTGTACTTGTTGTAAGACGTTTGCCTGTATTATATAATTGCCATATTTTAAGTAGCTTTATAAAGATTTAAATTATTGATCTCAATTATAAGGTTCATATTTTGAGCTTTTTCGGCTATAGCATGTAAAATACATAAAAAGTTAAATCTTTGAGTAATAATTTCCAATTCATCCTTAATGGCATTTTGAACCCTATTAACAAGACGCTATAAGGTAAGCATCATCTTTTAGCCCAAGGCTTGAGCCGTAAGGAGCTCCCGCTACGGCCCCTTTTATTGAAAAGTTTCATTAATAACTTTTCCTAAGAAATTGTCCTTGTAATTAATAAAGTCGGCTTAGTAATTAAGCTCTTCAGATAATAGAATTCCAATGGCTATAAGGTTATTAAATATGTTTTAGTGAATTCCACTTCTAGGATATCCTCTCGATATAGCCATTCTTTATTCTTTCAAGAGTTTGTCAAAGTCTTTTTCATTGTTAACGTAAGTTTTTATATTATCAAAAACCTTACTAAAAGGCATAGTGTTGTCTTAATCGAACTTCTTCTTAGGCTTTTGAGTCGCTGTAATAATTTTTTTTTGCAAGTGTTTTGGAAGTGCAATAATGAACTTTAGCGTTATTATCTTTTTCGTGAAATTTTCCTTTTGCTTGCAATTATATGCCACTTTTTGAAATAGCCTTAAAAAGTGTTGAAGTTGTGCTTGAATGTAAGTGCCGATTTGGTTTTGAACTTCCTTAAAGTTTTGAATAATCAAATCAAGATAAGTTACTATATAAAAATGATAATAAGAATCTTGGCTTTAATATTTCTTGCAAGTTGCTAAATAAAAATTTGAATAAGATAACTGCCGGTAATAATTAACTTGTTCCAAGTTTCACGCTATCGAAAGAAATAAGTAATCTAAAACTTATTGCTTTTTCTCTTGATCTCCAGTGATATCATACGTTGCAAATATCTTGTCGATTATTTTGAGGAATGCCGTAATCTCAATTTCGTCAAACGTAGGAGCTCCAGCAGTTTTAAGGGCAGGCATAAGTTGACTTAAGTATATTTAAAGCTTATAAATATCAAAAGTGTTAATATAATATAGTTTCTTAAAAGGTTTAATTCCTTCAAAATTACTATTTGAAATTAAAGGAGTAACCTTTCCCTTGCTTTTTCCAAAGCTTCCTTCAGCGTTATTAGTAGAGCAAGACTTGACTCTAAAGCCAGATTACTTAGAAAAGTTGCTATTCCCCTCTAAAGAAAGAAAAGCTTCAAAGATTCTAAAAGCTCTAGCTTAAAAGCTAAGCATTCCGCCAGGAAACATGCTAGCTGTAAAAGCCTAATAACTTCCTTCTTCAAGAGATCCACTTTTAATGTCTTGCGTTATCATTTTGTAAAAAAATTTAATAATCTTGAAATATAAAAATTCGGCAAAAGTTGGTGATTGAAATACAGAAAATTAATTGAAAATATTATGTATATGCAAATAAAGGAAAAATAACAATGAAAAAAAAAAACATTTTCCAAATTCCCAAATACCTTCAACGCTGGAGGCTCCCGATAGCGCTATAGCTATTGGAGGCGCCCAAGCTTCTGATACCCGAACTCCCTTTTCCAGATACTTCGCTTACAAAATTGATAGGCTAAAAACAAACATTAAACAAGATTATTAATATAAGAAGTTAATTCAAATTACTAAGTAACAAAAATCAAATAGTATAATACAAATGAAACACCAAGATAAGTATTGAAGGGATGCAAGCATAATGAACTTGTTAAAAAAAAAGAAAATATACAAAATGCGCAAGATAGATACCTTTATACCAAAGATACTCACCTTTTTTCAACTTTATTTCCAAAGGCTTACTCATTTTAATAATTAGCGCTTAATTGCCTTGTGCTTGTGAGATTCGTTAGCTAGCTGGGGATATTATTAAGAAGCTTAAAACCGGAAGGAAGAAGATGCGTTTTAGTGATATAAAGCGCTGAGTCGAAATCGTTAAAAGCGAAGGCTCAAACTTCCCAATACCTTGGAAATTTCTTTAGTATAAATAAAAGTTATTTTGGTTTACTGACAAGCTTGTTTTCTACCTTTCGAACGATCATATCCCGCTGCACCTATTTTTTATATTAAAGGTTGCGAGATAATCAAGTAAATGGCTCCCTCAATTCATATAGTTATTATTCTTCGAACCTTACACATATTCTATTAGCATAAGACTCGTATCACTCAATCATACCTAATTTTTCCCTTATAAAGAACTTGTCTTTGCGTAAGTTACTATAAATATATAAAGGAGCAAATTTCAAGCAACCACACAACAAAAAAAGAAGCACTTAAAGCATAAAGGTAAACTTGATATAAAAAAACGATTTGATTAAATCAAATGATAAAATATATCTGAGTAATGAGATTTATCATTTTAAAGGTAAAGAAGAGAATGGATTAGATAGAATTATCGTTAATTGTAAGATAGGTGATGTTAAAAGGAATGGAAGGAAAGTTGGCTCTTATATCGAAGCAGGCTCGGCAGAGCCGCATCCGATAACGTGACATCCAACTACCAAAATCAAGTGGCCCTGCCACAGTATAATAAAAGAGAAACATTTGATAATTGATATTATATCAATTCGTTAGTCATATGAATGTCAAAAACTTATAAAGATGCAATAAATTGATGAAGCAAGCAATCCTACTAACATAATGATAAAGGCCAATTTTAACAAAGCTTTGCAAGAGCTTATTAATACTAATAAGTTAAAAGTGAAGATAAAGGAATAGATCTAGCAGCTTACTAACGCCGATTCGGATAAGTAGTAGGGGAAGTTCCTACGCTTGCTTATTTTCTTATGTTAAATTTCCTTGTGTATTTCCTTGCAATAATCATTTACATGTTTCACATTTACATTTTTTACGGAAGTAAAAATCAAGAGGTGATGAAGAAAACGATTTTCCATTTAGATTTCTACCTTCTAATTTAAAGCACCAACGAGGTGGCCTTGTAACGACACCTCAATAGGGACCTGGCTGCCGGTTTCATCATAGGGGGCTACTTCCGTACGGGAATATAAAGAAGATGCCGTCACGAAAAACTAATTTATAAAGTCAATCCGAAATAAAGCTTTAAGTATTATTCCCATAAATGTTACCGGCTTCAAGGGCAGCGGCAGCGATAGTAGCAACGGCTTCAACAGGGATTCTTACTTCAGCCTTTTTTTTATTATCATTCTTCTCTTTAATAGCGTTAATGGTTGTAAAATGATTAGCGCTATTACGCTTCTTGATTTGTTTATCATCATTATTCTTTTTCTTTCGCTTTCCATTAGCCGGGAGCCGGGGGGGAACCAAAGGGGTTGCAGTAACGATAGCAGTAGCGGTAAGCGTAATAGCAAAAAGAATTTGCTTTAACATCCCCTTTATCTCCTATAAAACTCTTGTTTAGCAAAAAGTTTTATTTAGCAAAAAGAAATAAAGGGGAATTTACGGAATTATTAGTTTCAAGAGCTGTGATACGGTAATGAAAAGTTTTGATTTTGCTCAAAAGGGTGGCATTAACATCCTTGGGGATTTTTAATCCAGTAACTACACCAACAAATTTGACATTAATAAGGATTGTAGCGATAGCGATAACATTTTCTTAATTGCCAGCAAGAATTGCATTAATAAGAGCATCTTATTCCAGTGCAATGAAGTTTGGAAGCTATAGCAATTATCAGCACCGGACTCAAATCAAGGGGGTAGTGAATGGATTGCGAGGTAGAAAAGAAATTGGGGGTACTTACTAAAACGCAACTTTCCTTCTTGTCGACGCAGTACAAGCAGCGCTTGAACTTAATGTTGTTAAAGTAACAATTGTAATTTATATTGATTTTAAGGGCATTTACATATTACATGCATAAATAGCGATACAAAGCAATAAGAGCTTTGAAAGAGATTGATATAAGCATTGTTTGTATTAGTAAAAAATTTATATTATTAAGTTATCATTTTTAATAAGAAATATTTACTTATGAAGTGCTTAATTAATTTGATATGAATTACAAAAATCAAGCAATTAGCAAAGATTTGTTTTTGGCGAAAATCAAGCTTATGCTTACAAGTGTGGTTATTGTTATTATTGCTAAAGGAAAAATTAAGAATTTTGAAGGAAAAAGCGTTATATATATAATTCCTATAATAAGCAAATATGGAATTTTGCTTAAATTAGGGGAATTGCGAGGTATTTGCTTGATAATATTATCCTTCGCTTAATATATCTTGCTATTATTATTTGCCGTTGCGGCATCATTTGCTTTCACCACATTACGGCACCTTTATATCGCTATTAATAACGCATCAAGCTATTATTTTTTTTCAATTGCACGATTGTTATAAAAGGAAATCATTGCGTTGAAGCTTTAAAGTCACTTGTTATTTTTTTTCCATTATTTAGCATAGTCATTTGCTTAAGGGCCAAAAGGGTACTAAGGGGAAATCGGATAACTTATAGCTGCAATTTCTTTCAAGAGAAATATATTATTTCTTTTATATGATTTATTTTATACTTAATTTGTTATTCTTATTTCATACTCTTTTATATTTCTATTTGATTACTACATATTAAAATATGTTATATTTCTAAAAGTAATTTTGCTGGTATTAGTTTACAAGACTCATATTAAGTGTTTGATGTATTTATGCCAAGAGCAGGCCGGTAGCTAAAGGGGTTTTAAGGGGGTTACAGCTACGAGTATAAATCCTCTGCCTTCTCGCACTCCTTTAGCTAGATAACCTAAATATATTAAACCACTATTGCACTTGTTTTTGCTACTTTTACTGTCTTTGTGATATCACATACCGGTGCAAACCCACACTTCTCTATAAAGAAAGCTAAGTAAACGCGATTACCCCATATTCATTCACATTCTAATGATAATTATAATCTATAAAAAACTTCCCATAACGTCTTCTTATCTTTTTTAAGAAGAGCTTACGCCGTAACGCGATTCTTGTTCCAAATTGCATATACGAAGGCTTCTAACCAAAAATTTGCAAGTATGCTTAAGCCTCGAAATAATTCATTACTCTTTTCGCTAATAATCTTACTTATCTAACCAAAGATTATAATATCTTGTATCATAAAAGCTACCTTCTCCCTAACTATTCTCATGTTGCACTTTACTACTCCATTCATATAATAAGCATAAGAAACAATAACTTCAAGAACAACATTATGCTTCTTGCACCAGCTGCCAACTGGACCTTGAGCAAACTCGTTATCGCAGCGATATCTACGGATCATCATCTTATGTTCCTTCTCGATGTACTTATGAAGCTGACGAAAGACTTCCGAAAGCTTGCTCCTAGCTTTTAATTTGATATACCATGTGAAATGTATATTGTCATCTATCATAAGAAAGAAATACTTGATACCATCGTATCCCTTGACAAAATATAATCCCCAAACATCAACATAAACAAGATCGCTAACATCCTAAGATTAATACTTCGCTAGATCACGCGGGATTCTCACAAATGCTCGCGTTATAGCACAAACAAAGCAAATAGCTTTTAATTTATCTTTGATTTGCTACTTGGTAATATTCATGCCTATGCTGACTTTTTTGAAATTTAACATGCCTTAAAAGCTGAGGTGTCCCAGTCGACGATGCATTCGCTAGATTAGGTCGTCGAAATCAATGATTGCTGCGAGAAGTTCTCCTGACTAGAAGAAATTACTTGATTTTGACAATGATTCTATGCTGACCTAAAATAATCCAACGTAAAAAGTAACATAGCCGATATCGATTTTGTTATTAATATATAAGGTTAACCCATGATAATCCCAATATTCATATATACCAACTTTCTAAGCAAATAATCCTAAAGATAAAAGATTACATTAACCCTTAGGAGCATACGCAACATCTAAAAGACGGAGTTTGATAAATTGCTGCTAAGCATTGAAAAGTAAAACCTCTACATTTCCGCCTCCTTATACCTCGAAAGTTGCCAAATTATCAGCAGTGTTAATATTTGCATTTAAAACATAAAAGTCTGTAAACCATTTAAAATCATTAACTATATGCATATTGGCAACTATATCTGCTAGCTAGGTATCACAACATTAAACAAGGCCTATCATAAAAGCATTGATTATGCTATATATAAAAACCGCTTCATACTTCGTTATCCAGCCATCTCCGGTAACTCCACCTCCCCCCATTTCTCATACTTCAACACCGATACTACTACATATCTATAATAATAGATTAATAAATGCTTGCGATACAAGAGGGATAAAAGAAAGTGCATCTATAAATTTCATGATGTCAAGTTTAAATTTGAAATCAACTACATCGATAACGACAAAAGCGGCTATGTTATTTGGTGGTGTAGATTTAAAGTTACCAATGTCTACGTTTTTCGACTGAGTCCTGTCCTTGAGAGCACGAGAAATCTTTTCCAGATAAAATTTCTAATAATTATCTTCGATATGACTGTTTTTACCGCAAGCATTGCACTTGAGGTAGCTTTTGTTTTCTTTCTTTATAATATTAAAAAAAGGAAAAATAATTTTATCAATAAATTTGCTTTTTACTTTATCTTGTTTCCTCTTTTCATCTTCCCAGCGCTACTTAATCAACGCTTCATTATGAAGTCGTTCTTCAAGAAGGTTGATGCTAAGAGTAACATTAGAGTCAGCGTCGAATTATATCGCGCGAATAGTATCCCACTTCTCTTTAAACAAATCCCACTTCTTGTTATCGAGGTTGTCGAGGAGGGTGGTAACATAAAGTCTGTTGGTCAATTCGTAGTCGACCCCAGCAAGATCGCTTCTAAAACAACGGAACTTGTTAAAGTAATCTGTAACATTATCGTAATTCTCAATAGTAAGCTTTTTAAGCTCGGAGAGAAGATCGTCTTAAGCACGTTCATTACTAATCTTATATTAGACGATAACAATATCGTAAGCTTCTTTAGCATTCTTAGCGGTCTCGATCTCAATGCGGATGCTTTCACTAAGCTAAGCATTAAGAAGCTTATTGGCGATCCGGAGACTATCTCTATTAGACTTCCAATTATTATAATCTATGATATATCGAAGTATATTTACATGAAAATTCTTGAGAACCCTTTAAATAAAAGCAACGATAACGCTATCTTTGTCATTATCTTCGTCGATATAATTCACTTTTTGAGACTTGTCAAGAATTTCTTCAACGCCAATAAAAAAGTTAAGAACATCGTAAGCTTTCGCCTCACGCTTAAATTCACACTTCCAAATAATGAAGTTAACTTTACCGCATAAGCAGCGCTTTAGGCTGAAATCAACCTTTAAGTTAGCCATTCTAAGAACTTTGGCAAATCCGCGTTTAAAGCTAATAATATATAGCTTAATTTGAAAGCTATTAACCACTTCAAAAGATATTATCCAATTCTCAATTAAAAAGGAAGTTTATAACTAATTAAAGATTAAAAGAAAAAGTGATAATTTATTCAAAATTAAAAAACCAAAACTATATATACAAAGAAGTAACTTATTACAGGGTCTAAGCTTATTATGCATGGAGGTGTAACGTCACATAACCAACAAAAACCCTGCGTCCCGGAAAAATCAACCGATACATTGACTTTATACTAATAATCTATTGTCTTTATAAAGCTAACTGCTACTATATTAGATTGTTAATGTCGGTTAACTGATCACGTTCTGATCACGAGCACGCTCACCACTCTAGGCAAAACCTGACTATACTTTAGCACTCCAAAGGGCACCTCTCCTTTTGCCTCTTTGTAGATCATAAAAAATAAGTTTATGATACCTAGCCATCTCCCCTTTTCAGAAATACAGGGAGATACCAACACTGATCAGTGTGTGCGCACAGATCAATAAGGTATCGCAACTCGAAAACAGAGAAGGAAGGGTTGAGCTCTCGCCGCTGACGCCAGCTTATACCATCTTTGCTACCGATGATAACTACCGCAGTCAGAAACACCTGCGAGATCTCCTGGAACCTCCTACAATCCGACTCAAGATCTACAGAGCTATAGAGCTTGCTTTAGAACGTTTACGATTGAGATTCACCTTACAAATACCTCACCTGCCTACCCCACCAGGACAAAACGACAACGACAACTACCATAGTCAGACACAACTGCGAGATCTCTCAGAACCTCCTGCAATCTGATTTAAGGTCTACAGAGCTGTAGAGCTTGCTTCAGAGCGCTTACGGCTGAGATTCACCTTACAAACACCTTACCTGTCTACCATACTCAAACAGGCAATCCCCTCTCCTACAACCTCATATCTCTTAAAGACTCCTCAACGCGTCTTTCAGCTCCTCATTACCTCTTACCTTCTTTGTTCCCTTCTTACGTCATTTTGATTCAGCGAGGAAAATTGACCTACATACAGCAGTTCACCTCTCCTCCAAATACGATCACCTTCGCAGTACTTCAGCTGCTTCTCCCTCTCTTCAAACACATAGAAAGCGAAAGCCTACGAATCTTTGAGCTTCACAAGAGCAATAGAAGAAGACTGGCAAATTAGAAGACTGTACGGCCTTGATCTGACGCTCTCCTCGCCATTTACATAACCACGAGGGACCTGCGGCTCTTGCAGCTGGCGCCTGTGGCCGACAACCGTCTTATAGGAGCCCTCAGAATCTACGAGCCGTCTTCTTAGGAAATCAACATGGCACCCCCAACCACTGCCGACGCCGCCGAGGCTTTTGTGCTAGAAAAGGCAAAGGAATACTGGGAAGGCGAAGATGAAGATGGCATCCTTTGGGCCGACTTTGAGTATGACTTCCGAGGCTGGACTGAGCCGACCTTTGATCTTGTTAGCAGTAAATCTCTCACGAAGCTGCGTGATAACCTCAAAAACCGTGGCGTCTTCATCAAGACTGGCTCAGCCTACAAGATAGCGAAGACCCTGACCGCCACGACTCTAGCTGGTGACGACCCTCTTTGGACAGACGAGGAGGCTCTATTCTGGGCGTCTAATCACAACGTCAAGTCATGGCGTATCACGCACAGACTAAAGCAAATTGAGGCTGGTAAACCAATAGACAAACTCCTACTACCTTCCTCTATGGTCATCACTCCAGACTTACTCAGGCGACAAGATACAGGCTTCTTTGGCACCAACAGCCACCAAGACCAAGTCCAACCGCCTCCACTGCCCCCTAAGACCCCTGATCCTGCTCCTGAGGACGCCAACTGGGGCCAGCGAATCGGCAACCTTAATAAGATCTATGAAGAGAGTAGCAAGTACAGTGCCGAAGGCGACAACTTTGACTACAAGCTCCGTATCTTCTATGATAAGTGCCGAATGACGTCTGTGCCAGAGGAAGCATATGGCATTGCTTTCCCGACTATGCTAAAGGGCACAGCTCTTGAGCACTATCATCAGAGTCTCAGTGGCCCATCAATGTCATTTTATAACCTTTGCACGCGCATCAAGGCTCACTTTGAAGGCCCCAACTACACTACAGAATCGCTGCAGAAATGGACACTTACCGACATGAACAGTGTCAAAGCTCTCTACCCCGACAAGACCGCCCTACAATGCTTCGATGAGCTGCTGAATGAGCTGCGCAGACTTCGCCACGGCCTATCGCTAGACCTACAGAGCGATGATTTCTTCCACGCAAAACTCCTCATGGCCTGCAGACTTCTGCCCGACTGCCAGGTTGCCTGCTCTGCACCACCAGCCACGTTACCTGACTTTATCAGATCACTCAAATCCTGTATGACCACGTACGCCGCGACTCAGGGCAATTCCTCAACTTTCTGGACCTCAGTATCACATGCTTACGGTGATGATCCTGAGACCTTCTTGGGGACTGACCGTCGCTACCGAAATAACAGGAACAACGGCAGAGGCAGCACTCAAGGCGGCAACAGATCCGGCGGCAGGTCTGGTGGCATTGGCCGCTTTGGTAAGAAGACCTGCTATATCTGCAAGAGGCCGAATTGCTGGTCCACCAACCACTCCGAAGCGGAACAGAGAAAGATGAAAGAAGACTTCAGGAAGAATAACGCTGGCAAATTCAAAGGCAGATCCAACCAATTTGATGAACGCTACCGTCAGTACGTTGCTTTGTACGAAGGTCTTGACGACAAGACTCTGGAAGATCAGTTCTTGGCTATGGCCTTTAATGACTCTGACGCTGAGGACGAGTTCAATCAACACTTCGCCACTGAAGAATTCGAGCCTAATCGAAGCTTCTTCTGCTCTTCTGGCGAGATTTCGGCCTCTAGCGCCAGAGACCTCACCATCACACCTTGTAACCAAGCCTACGAGCATGTACTCAGTGCCTCTACTTCAGAACCTGAAGCAGAACTTGAAGCTTGCACTCAGGTCTTTCAACAGTCTCACTCTCCGCGCTATGATTCTGACGTCTTCTGGGGCATACTGATTGACTCAGGCGGTGGCATACACTCTACAGTTGGCCGAAACCAGTATATTGCCTACAGCAGATTTGCTGGTGACAACGAACCTCTACCTATATCTCAATTGACAGCTAGAGTCAAATTTGGTATTGGAGCTGCCGACGCCGTCGGCTCTGTGCAAGTCAACTCTCCTATCGACCTCATTCTCTTCCACATTTTTGATACTGATACGCCCTTTATTCTTGGTCTCAGGGACATGGACCGCCTCAAAGCAAGGTTCGATAATCTCAAGAACGTCCTGAACACGCCTAAAGGCGACGTTGCTGTTATGCGCCGAGGCGACCATGTGTTTCTGATCTGGGACGAGTACCTTAGCGCTTTTATTCAACAAGGCATTAGAGAGCAGGCCAAGCTCCCTTCTACACCGTCCCCGCAAGACCGTTACCTCTCCGATATCGAACTACGGCGCCTCCACCGTCGTTTTGGACACCCGTCAGTGCAGAGGCTTCATCGTGTCCTCGAGCGAGCCGGCCACGAAGTCAATACTAAAGCACTAGAGCACCTCTCCAAATACTGCGATCAATGCCAGAGGTATAGCGCATCTCCAGGCAGATTTAAGATGATATCGAGTTCAACTACTGTATCTTTGTCGACGTTGTTACCCTGGTGCCAGACGGCCCTGTACTCCATATCGTGGACGAAGCAACAGCCTATCAGGCCGGCAGATGGCTCACAGACTTCAGTGCTAAGACGGCCTGGGAAACGATTCGAGAGTGTTGGATTGACACGTACCTTGGACCTCCCGATCTGATCTCTCATGACGCTGGTACAAACTTCGAAAGCAGAGAGTTTAAGCAATATGCTCAGACTGTTAATACAGCCACTAAGTGTGTCCCAGTTGAAGCACATAACTCTGTCGGCATCGTTGAGCGCTACCATAAGCCTCTACGACGAGCCTACCAGATCATCAAAGCTGAGTCTCCAGGTCTTAGCAAAACTGCCGCCCTGCAAATGGCTTTTAAGGCTATCAATGATACAGCTGGACCAAACGGCATCGTACCAACCCTGCTTGTTTTTGGTGCCTACCCCCGTATGAGTGAATTTGACGCTCCCCCTGCGACAGTCTCTCAACGCTCAGCTGCCCTGGCAAAGGCAATGGCCGAAGTACGCAAACTCAGAGCCGCCAGGAAAGTCAATGATGCCCTTAATATGAGAAATGGACCTTCAACGACAGCTGTTCATGATCTCCCGCTGAACTCCCAAGTACTCGTATGGCGCGAGAAGGCTAAATGGCAAGGTCCATACCGCCTGATTAGCCTACAAGGCGAAACCTGCGTCGTCGAACTCTCCTCTGGACCTACTATGTTTAGGTCAACCTCAGTTAAACCGTACTTGACTGACGCCAATACTGACAATGACCTTCCACCACCCCAGCCTTCCGCCGAGCGCCCTGACGCCGAAGCTGATACTGAACCTGGCGCTAAAATAGACGCCGAAGACACCATCGTGGTCGAAGCGCCAGCAGGCGCTCTCCCAAACCTACCAGTCGCACCTACTAAGCGCCCCCGCGGAAGACCTCGAAAACACCCCCTCCCAGTCAGGAACCTATACGATTTTGAGGCCTACATTGGCACTGACTTCACCGCCTCAAGACAGGCAGAGATCGCGGGTCTGATTGCCGGTGGCGTTCTTGAACTAGTAGCACCTGAAGACGTACCTGAAGGCACTCGAATCTTCGGCTCTCGATTCGTTGATACCCTCAAAGGCGAAGGTACAGACAAAGCCTTTGAGAAGTCTAGGCTAGTAATTCAGGCCTTTAATGATACAGGCAAATTGGAAGTACTTACGCAATCACCTACGATTCAACGTGTCAGCCAACGCCTGATCCTGATCCTTGCCGCGATCTTCCCCGAGCTTCTAGTACTACTCAGAGATATCAGTCAGGCCTACACCCAATCTGCGACCCTCCTGCAGCGCCTGTTTTACGCTTTTCCCCCCAAGGACGTCGCCCAATGGAAAGGCTGGATTCTCAGAGTCGTCAGACCTCTGTACGGTGTACCCGAAGCTGGGAACCACTGGTACGGCACATATCACAAGCACCATATCGAGAAGCTTCATATGAGTGAATCGAGCTACGATTCATGCCTCCTCTTCACCAACGATACACAATTTGCCGTCGTAGGCCTCCAGACTGATGATACCCTGATCCTGGCAGACCCCCAATTTGCTATAGCTGAAGAGACTGAGCTGCAAGGTGCAGGTTTCAGGGCAAAGCCTAGAGACCAGCTTACCTCTGACTCCCCAATCAAGTTCAATGGTTGTACGATCTCTCGCTATAACAGCGAAGTCCACATCTCTCAAGCTATATACAACAAGAATCTGCAACTCGTCAGCAACCAATCCGCAGATCTCGTCAGCTCTCGCGGTACAGTTCGTCGTAATGTCTCTCCTACAGACCAGTACGTTGCTCAACGTGCCCGTGGCGCCTACCTTGCGACTCTCTCCCAACCCGAAGCTGCCTTCGACCTCTCTCGCGCAGCCCAGGTCACCAAAGACAATATCGGCACCGATGGGATCTCCTTCCTCAATAGCCGTATTCAATGGCAGAAGGAAAACGCCAGTCGCGGCCTGAAGTACGTCAGATTAGACGAAAAGTCCCTGCGCATGATCATCTTTACGGACTCTTCGTTTGCCAATAATACTGACCTTTCATCACAAATCGGCTATGTTATGCTACTCGCTGATGCTTCGGATAAGGCTAATATACTCCATTGGTCTTCTACAAAGTGTAAGAGGGTGACTAGAAGCGTCTTAGCTGCAGAGCTATACGCCATGAGCGCAGGTTTTGACATGGCCTCATGCCTCAAGTCGACCATCGAAGCTATTTTGAAGTTGAAGCTGCCTATGGAAATCTGTACAGATTCGAAGTCAATCTACGACTGCCTGGTAAAGCTTGGTACTACACAGGAGAAGCGCCTCATGGTAGACCTCATGTGCCTACGGCAATCGTACGAACGACGTGAGATCACCAATATCCAATGGATCGACGGTAATAGCAATCCTGCTGACGCTATGACGAAGAGCAAGCCAAACTCAGCTCTGAAGGAACTAATCGATACGAACAGGCTCAATATCAAGGTCACGCAATGGGTTGAACGTCAAGAAGGTACCCCCAGGGAATGATTTTGACCTTGATTTGACCTTTTGCCTCTTGCTCTCCGGCTAGGTCACGTGCAGGAATCAGTCTCCTATTTTCATGTTTCTATTGATACCTTTTACGTTGCATGTTCATTGGAGGAGGAAAAGGAACAGCGAGAGGGAACTTGAGTCCCTTTGTTTTTCGATCGCTTTTGATCACTTTAGAGCAGTGTCGGTTGACTGATCACGTGCTGATCACGAGCACGCTCACTGCTCTGGGCAGAACCTGGCTGTACTTTAGCACTCCAGAGGGCACCTCTCCTTTTGCCTCCTTGTAGATCATGAAGAATAAGATTATGATACCTACCCATCTCCCCTTTTCAGGAATACAGGGAGATACCAACAGTTAAGAAGCAGCCGGCATTACTAGAAGTTGCTAGAGAAGATCAGATACTAGTTGATGCGAACTATTAAGATACATGTAAGTTGTTGCGAAGGAAACGCCTGTAGCCGATTGTATCCATAGATCATATCCGGGACCGGGGTGCTCACTTCAAGCCTCGATCCAACACTCGGGACGACGCCCTTAGACATTGGATTCTTGTCGATGCGCTTTAGTGCGTCCCGTCCTGGAGGGTCAGGGAATATATTGGCCTTGAAGTAGTTCTCCACCGCAGGTTCTGCTGTTCCCCTCTCCAGATCATATAGATGGTCATTTTGATAAAAGTAATCCGAGGGTAGTTCCGGCGAGTTGCGATCCTTGCCAACATGTCCGACAAGGTTTTCAATGTTCTCCGGAAAGGTTTCGTAAACTCGGCGTATGTAGATGTGATTCTCGGCGCAGCATTAAGCTTTGCTTTCGGACTCTGGATGTACTCGACAATGGACAACGTGGATGGCAAACAAGCGCGAAGGACAGGCACATCTAGTGGCCTTGGAGAACTCTTCGACCACGGTATCGACTCGCTCAATTGCACACTGGCGAGTTTGTGCGAGACCGCAGCAATGGGACTCGGGACATCGAAAGCCGGAATTTTCACGGCCCTCATTCCATGTCTGCCCATGTTCTTCTCGACATGGGAAACATACCACACACACACCCTCTATCTGGGTGTTTTCAACGGACCTACCGAAGGTCTGATTTTGGCTTGCACCCTCATGATTCTTTCTGGATACTATGGCCCTGAAATCTGGCAACAGCGCATCACGGACTTAGTTGAACACCACTACTTTTTTGGATATCACGAATTCTTCGGTACATACTCGGTCAGGGATCTCTGGGTCCCTCTCCTTGTAACAACTTTATTCGGAGCCCACGTTCCATTTTGTGTTATCAACGTCGTCAAAGCTCGCCGGAGAGACAACCTTCCAGTTATGCCGGTCTTCTTGGAGTGGACCCCAATGGCTGTATTCACGTTCTCCATCGGCGCCTGGCTATACTCGCCATACTCGACTCTGATGCCAGACAACCACTTGGTCCTCTTCTGCTTGACGATGTCTTTCGTCTTCGGCAAAATGACAACAAAGATCATTCTCGCCCATCTCACTCGGCAACCATTTCCCTACTGGACCGTCATGCTCACTCCCCTAGTTGGTGGAGCAATCTTGGGTAACCTCCCACGCATCGGCCTACCTCAAGTCAGCCCCTTCATCGAGCTGTGGTATCTACGTGCCTACTTCGTCTTCGCTCTCATCGTATACTTCCGCTGGGCTTTCTTGGTTATCAACAGTATTTGCGACTACCTGGGTATCAACTGCTTGACGATACCACACAACAAGATAGTTGCCAATCAGGAGAAAGCTAAGGCTACGAATGGGAATGTCAAGACTACGAATGGACATGGCAAGAGAGTAGACTAGACCGGTTTATCGGCCGTTTGTCTAGGTCCATCTGTCTAGGTGCGAGCGGGCCCAGAAGTCTAGTTCAACACTATGGGACCGCTGAGACGAAGACGTTGCAGTCATTCTACTGTGACTACAGTATTACGAAGGTCATGACTCGGAGGTTCTATTCTTGAAGATGAGGGTTATATTTTACATAAGCATTAATAGACTAGTCCGTTTCGATCATGTATCAGAAGAAGGAGATAGACAGGTGGAAAAGAAGAGAGACATCAAACTCAAGCATTGGATAGGCGTTTGTCAAGATGAGCGGTTTGGATGCATATCGACGGGTGTTATGGATTGATACGTCAAAAGCAGAATATGACTTGTTCCAAAAATGTTTCAGTGAAACGCGTTACCTGGTCCGATATGCTCTACACTAAGCAGTCAGAATGTTCAAAGTCCTCAAAGGATTACAGGACATTGGATCCAAGAATTCCGAAACCCATGCCATCGACTTTACCTTAATTTATTGTTGTTCCTTCTTTCAATGCCCATAGCTAGAATTTGCTTCACCGAACATGAATTTGAAAAGCCTCGGAGAGTCGGAGGAAGAAATGGATCGAAGAGAGTTTTGGAGATCTTTGAATCGGGACTTGGTATGTCACAGTATAGACCTGTAAGAGATGATGCATATCATATTCATTGGACAACAGACAGGTCCGCACTTCATCTCTTCTTACTTCTCAAGGTTATCTACACATCGTCGAATTGGAAGTATAAGCAGAGATCCATATTCTTCGGGTTCGCATCCCCAGCCTTGTCGGGACTGTCCGCCCATACAGACACTTTCGTGACAGTCTTGATCCCGAATTGAGCTTTATGATTCAGCAGGAGCCAATAGATACCGCTACCATTTGGCGTAGTGAGTATTGCTCTTAACCCATTACCTTTGTCTTTGTCCTCAGCAGTCGCCACACCTTCCACACCAGTCTCGGTAAAAGTCACCCGATCGGCCCACCCCCCTATCTTCATCCCAACGTCCGTGACTGCCTTCATTGCATAGTAAAAAGTCCGGTCGTTACTGATCGGTGCCCTGAAGATGTGCTTTAAGTTCTGAACATTCCCTCCCGCGAGATTTTTCCACATTAGAAAGGTCAAATCGGCCCACGTTCTGAGAAGAACTGCTTCTCCTCGCTGCGTCGCATCAACATCCTCCTTCATTGCCACTGGTGGACTTTTACTATTGTCCGCGATGATGAAACCATCGACTACGTTGTATATAAACTGATAAAACCCCTTGCTTCTCTTGGCATCAAATACGTTAGCAATGTTCTAACAAAAAGGTGAGGATACTGAATCACTTGAGCTATGAGACACCAAAGAAATCATACTTACAAGGTAGTTTTTGCCACCAATGTTAATGTCTCGAAGCTGCCTAATAGATAGCGGCTTGTTGTTACTGTCATCCAGGCCGAGCTCTTCATAAACGTCGTCAAGTAAACCGTCGCCCAGAGGTGCAAATGCCGTCGGCACTCTCCATCCCCACTTTTCAAGATCGCTGTACTCTGTCCATAAGCTCTGCGAGTTGGTGATTAGACCTTTGGTCCTTTCAGACAAGAGCTTATCGGCTTCCTCAGTAGAGGCTCGAAGTTCGCACAGATAGGATCCTCCTTTGGTAATGTCGAGGGCGTGAAGTCTTAACTTTTCGCTGTCCGGCAGTTCCAACCATTCCGGGACAGGATCGCCCGTGGCCTGGCGAGTAATAACATTGACGTTTCGCCCGAAAACGACTGGAACTTTAGTGTGGTATGTTGTTAGTGACGGGAGGGATTGGCGAAAATCGGCTGCCGGAAGAATCTGGCTCTTTGCCTGGAGATCTGGGCTGAGAACTTGGTGACGAGAGCCTAGGATGGCGAGTATGAACACCAAGACTGTAGCCAGTACACTACTCAAAGCCATTCTTCGAGTCCGTGTGTGAGACAACATTTTTGAGGAAGTGTGTCTAGCTATAGGCAGTATTAGAATCACATACATAATAGGTTGAACGGAAGCATGTACCAGAAGAGGATAGACTGCCCAAAGTATGGTCAGGCATTGTTGAGGAACAATGATAGATGATCGACTGGAAGCCTCTGGGCGTGTGAGTCGGGACAGGAGCACAGTGTTGATTTCCACACAGGATATTGGAGTGCGTAAGCTACTTAAGTCTACCAAAACACGATGGAAAGACGAAATTAGACAGCAAACAGAATCTTTCATGTGCCTTTTGATTGATGCCAACAACCCACGGGCAATATTTCGGAAGGAGTCACCAGCCCCGGTCCCTTACCCACACTCTGAAGCAGAGAATCCAATGAGATACCCAACATGCATCAATAATTCCTGACTCGCAGCTCGTCTTCGAAGCCGTAGAATACAACATCTATGCCAGAAAACATGGACCATCTACTGATCAGATATGCGCCTCGTTGAAACAGGCTGGTGTCATACATCACTCTCGGCCAAAACGCGACATTGCTGGGCCGTGACACTGACAATAGCCAAGCAGGAGAGGGCCGAGACCCAGAGAAGAAGTTTCTTCCGCTTAGGAAAACGCTCAAGACGTTTTCATTTCGATCCTTGCACCATCGACAAGCAATGGAGCAAGGCTCGTTGCAATTGACGCCGGTCGAACTGTCGAATCCGGACATCGTCACCCCCATTGTATCTGCAGTGCAGGGAATCCAATCCTATTGCAGACTTTGGGGGCACATGAACATCTGATATTGAAGTAAGTCAGTTGATACAAGCTCTAGACCCAAACTCCGGACCTTCCAATATATTTTCTGCACTTGATGGCTCCGTTTTGGTTGGCTGCTCATTTTCTCCGCTGGGTTGAACCACCCAGGGTTCAAATACAGGGCCGCAGGCACGCAGCTTACCAATTTATTCCTTGCAAGCCGCAGTGTGTAGGTTCAATCCCACGGAGAAAGCGAATACCTAGCCGATGTTTGTTTACTTAAGCGAGCCCAGATATTTTCCGTCCTCGGCTACAGCTCTTAATAGGAAGGTACTTCGACCCCAGCGCGGCCCACTCTTCACGCGTCTGCGCCAAGAACCTCCAATTGTCACATTTTAAAATATGCACAAAATCTGCAAGGTATAAAGGTGCGACCCTGTACATGCAGAGTCGTGGCCCAGCAAGCTCCTCAAAGCTAGGACCCCTCAAATCCTGCAGGTGCGGGAGGTGCGGGCCGCACTCAGTCTGTCTTCGACTCGACTCTTGCTTCCACGAAATAGCCGAAATGGAGCCAACTTAGCACCAGGTCAGAAACTTCATCCTCCTTGCCTAGTAATCGGAAATGGGGGTTGTTCACTGAAAAAGAAAGGTCGGTGTTTGGTTCGTCGGAGAATTTTGTAATTTTGAGTTCTACACAAACATTCGACAATCGCCGCTTGTGAGGTGACACGCAGGTTGTGAAGTCAAGATCTTATAACGAATTCTGCAAAGTGTAAAGCACTGTCTACAATTCTTTATCTACGACAGGAAGTATCTATCAACTCGATTCTGCCCAATATGCCGCGCGCTTAGTTGAGCCATACTCCCTAACTGTTGGCCCGAATTCCCCCAGTCTGCGCTCTTCATTGGCGTCAATAACGTTCTGGTCCAAAACACTCTCCCATCTAAAGTACATATCGGAATCACTGAAAGATTGAACATATGACAGTATAGGGTCTCCAGTCGGCGTTTCGATGAACAGAAAGCCAAGGTCACGCATCCTCTCGTCATCCCAGATATAGAAACCGAACTTCCGCCATTGACTCCAACTCATGTACCTTAATGGCGTATTTGGCCGGTGAGCCATCCCTATCTCCGAAGACATGGTTTTCTCGGCCTCGTTGTCTTCATCGAGGGCGTATGGGCAAAGAACTGATGGGATTAACCATGAACTGTGCGAGAAAGATGATGCCGATAGTACTGGCGCTTGAGCAAGAGAATCTGAGGATGTAGTCGGCTCTGAGGGAATAATGCCATACTGACTTGGCCTTGATGCGAGAAAGTCCTAGGTGACAAACGAGACATTAGCATTTGGTGCTCTCGAGACCTGGCCTTGTATGTTACTGGAGAGAATTGAAACTTTAGGAGAACTTCTACATACAGCTACAGTCCCCAGTTGCTGCATCACCCGGGGGTTGAAGTTTTCAAGACTCCAAAACGAGGAAACGTCTAGACGATCGAGGCGAGCAAGATCCTCCACAGGCCAATAGAGAAGCTGTCCTTTTCTGAGCTTCTTCAGATCTAGAAAGAGCTGTATGCGCCAGAGCTGTCTATTGGTTCGTTGCTGTTCGAGCCATGAGAACGAGGAACCGGAGTGATTCACGGGTGTAAATGACTTCCCCAGTGGCCTCCGCTGTGGGGACCACGTAAAGCCTGCCCTTCCAACATATGTGAATTTCTGATCGAGGAGTTGCGACGGTTTTGAGGCCATGCAGCGATTCAAAGAGGATAGAAGCAACTCATCTGTCAAATTCTGAAATCGACATGCTGTTGCCACAATGCCGCGCAGGATGACAGATGAAGTCTCCTTCGAGATTGCCAGTGGCGGAAAGGCGTCCCTGCAAGCTTCACATGCCTCTAGACTGTCACTTAAGCTAGGATGGATTCTCCTGATACATCTGGTATAATCAGGCCCATTGACGAAGTTCTGACAATACCCATCACGTCGCAGATACGCAGCTGTGAAGTCCTCCAACGATCGCGAAGGAATGACGTTGGAGCGGATGCGGACAACAGTGCGGATCAGATTTTGGATCTGCGCTGGTAAATTCTGAGATATAATGCTTTCTGTGATCTCGGCGCCATACTCGTCAAATAGTGAAGAAACAGAAGGCGAGGCTTTGTCGAGATTGTGAAGAGACGGCAAGTCGGAGACAAGCTTGAGAATGAGCAAAAGCACCTCGACGGGGACTCTCGACAGGTAAGGATCGGCTGGATTCATTGAAATCTCGAAAACGGCGGCTGACATTCGACGCACGGTTCCTTCGCATCTGCTAAGTCTGCTTGTAATAGAGTTGACTGTCGTCGTGCCAATAAAGACAGAGAAAAGTAGAAAAGATTCTGCCGTACGAGGTCGCTCTCGTGGTCAAAAGTATCGGGACAATGCGAAGACAAGTGATACTCACAGTGTACTCCGTACCTCACTATGAACACTGCATACCTGACTTAGGTAGTCAGCATCCACCCAGGGGCTGGAGCCCCCAAAGCCACAGGTGACATGCCCTGTAGTCACGGAATCGATTATTATGGCGGGTGTTTCCCCAGGCATCCAGGCACAACCCGGAGTAGCTCGGCCCGACTAGCCAATTAGAGCCGTGCACGTGCCCTCGGGACCTATGCTCGGCCCCCGCAGCACACGGCGTCTACTGTAGCTATTACCAGATCGAAGCGAAGCTGCAAGAAAAGAAGTTTCTTGCTTGCCATTTCCGGCGCTTTCTGCGGCTCACTTCACTCAAACTGGCTCGATGTTCGATACACCTGCATGCGAAGAGACATATACACCTGCATATGCGGCTTTTCAAGGGCCACCCTTTCCAAGTTCCTCCTTTCCTGCCTGGCGCCGCCAGCCGGTGCTTAATTTTTCCTTGCAACGGTCCAGGGTGCTTCCGATGAACGTCCTAGCTTCGACTCGCCGCACCTATACATATAAAAACATCATCCACAATGTGCTTTTGTTACCCTTGGTAACCTGCGCCAAGTGCACAAGCATCCTCTACTCGCCTTGTTTTCTTATCATTCAATTCCACCACGTGCTTTCGTGCAGAAAGCCAGCAGAACATACCCATGGTCTTTTCCAGAATAGAGTGCGCCAAGTGGCCAAGCGTCTTGTCCTCGCCTTCTCAATGCTTCGAGTACTCCGTATGAACTGCCAAGGCTACGTGCCTCACAAACACGTCCGAAGAATAGAACTCTTCACGATATCACGCCATTGCGCTCCCTCTATACCTTCCCTCTTCACGGATCTGAACCGGCAAAGACGAAACTAGGAGGAGACTAGGCCCTGACCATGAACTCCTCTCCCCAAAAACACCCTCTCTGAGGCAGGAATCCGAAGAAAGGATCCGCTCGCTCCCGCTCTTGCCGCCTCCATGGCCATGAAGAAGAGCGAATGCTTTCTGCCATCTCCATTTGTCCCTCAAGGTTGCTGATAAGATGGACGGGAAGAACTTCCAATGTGGAAGGTGGCAGTGAAAAGAGCTTTCAGACTACCTGCAGAGTTCCTAAGTATGCATTGTCTATCCACCTGGTAGCATGCGTTTTGTATTGTATCAATTCAAGAAGTTGCCGGCGAGTATTGGTAACGTCAAAATCTGAAGCCAAAAGGGTTTCCCCTCCTCAAGTCTTTCGGTTCTCATTGCCAATCTTGTGCTTCTGTCTTCTCACAACTCATTACAATACTCGCGAAATTCCGTAGCAGCTATGAGACGATGGCTTCACCTGGCAGTAATTGCCATCGGAAGCTGCTCTGCGGCAATCTCTCATGACGGTGGCTTCATTGTAGCTTCTGGTGATAGAGGCAACGCCACTCTAGTAACGAGGCAGAGCAGTTCTTTCAATAAGGCAGTGCTATCGATTAGCAGCATGGCCGCCATAGGAGATTCTTACTCAGCTGGTATTGGTGCTGGTGACAAGCTTGGTTCTGCAGACGAGTTTCTGAATCCCGACAGTGGTAAGTTTACTTTCAAGAGTACGCTTGGCAGCCGAGTCTACAGCTAATCTTTCTGAAGACTACGCCTGCAGTCGCTACAATCACGCATATCCCCTGATCGTAAATGAAGATGAGCGATTAGGAGACAACATGAACCGGAAATTCCAATTCAAGTCATGCTCAGGTGCTGTGATCGATGATGTATTGAGAAGGCAAATTCCTGCTATCGATTCAAATCAACAAGTGATCTTGTTGTCAGCAGGCATGTGTGTCTACGTTCGTCTTGTGAACGGAAGCTGACTTTGTCTTTAGGTGGCAACGATGCTGAACTTACTAATATCTTGAATCAGTGCGTCTTTCAATGGGCTGTGCTCAGCCAACTTCAAGTCATTCAGGCAAATGCCATAATAGCGGTCGACGCGGCCTATCACTTTCTGGAAGGGACAGACTTTGCTGTGTACGGTCGAGGTTGCGAAAATCAATTGGATCGCTCACAAGCAATTATTGAAGGAAGTGTATTCAGTTCCGCGGTGGACTCGGTTATCAGTGCGGCAAAAGCGAAGCTAGGCCCTGGGTCAGTCTATCTACAAACTCCTTTGGACGACAGAAGCTAATTGGGAACAGCGGCACGATCTATTATACAGGGTGAGGAGAGATACAACTGATCGTAGTGTCTACGCCGCAGAGTGCTGACTTACTCACAGTTATGCAAAATTTTGGGCAGCAGATTTGACATCGGCTTGTGACAGTGTCACCTGGGGCACATGGATACATGTAGGCAGAATATTACTTGACCACTATATATCTTAAACAAGCAATTGACTGTGATCCAGAAAGCCGTAAACGTCTGGCAGCCTTATCAATATCTGACAGTCGACCATCGGAGAAAGATGAACGCGATGGTTGATTCGATCAACGAACAGCTGGTTAGTTTCCCCAAATGGGCCAACTCCCTCATGTTTGGTCTCATAGTTCTCTAGCTGACTTATATCCTAGTCCGCTGCTGTTGATAGGGCGGGCTCAAATGTTGTTTTCGTAGACTACGATGCGTATTTGACTGATGCAAAGGGCCACTTCTGTGAAGCTGGTGTCGATGAGACGCCTAAGAATAGCCCGACATTGTGCGAACCCCTTACACAGTATATATTTCTTCTTCTGACACTGACTGTTCACAGTAACGAAAATCTATTCTTCAAGATGGATAGTCCGGTTCAAGGCTCCAGTCCTTGGAAACGAGATGTGACCGCTGGCGTCCTTCCTGGGACGTTCAAAGGTGCTATGGAGCTCATGACGCAACTGACACTTATGCTCGATCCAGCCTCGACATTTGTCGCTCAAGACGCCATCGATCAAGCCAATCCCGCAACCAAAATTATGGCTGCAGGGGAAAATCTGAAGAGTGTTGGGACAGTGCTGGACGACTATTATCCAAATTTTCTCCCGGATGGGTAAGAGACTAGTTCTTTTGAGGTGTCTCATTTCACTAATACCTTCCCCCATTAGCTTCGGACAAGTCTTTCATCCTCAACCAATCCTGCACGGGTTAATTGCCGAAGCAATTCTTCAAGAAATGGAGATGACGAATTTGGTAAACAACGGCTTCCCGGCAATCACAAACAATTTAGATCTGGACTTGAGCCTAGAATCATGTCCTTACAGTCCACCAGGAGGTGGCGAAGGGGGGCAACAGATCGCTATCGCTTCTTATACCAACCCACTAGGTGATCCGACTGCTTGGGAACGACTTATTTCGTACGACTCGAAGAAGCTCAGCATACTGGTTGCCAATGTCTTGAATGGTCCAAACTATGTGGTTGATGCGTCCTGGAATTCGGTAATATAGAAAGCTGCAGATTCAGGCAAAACAGTTATTGGTTATGTTCGAACTGGTTATCTTGGAGTAAGCTTGCAACAATTCAAAACTAGACTGGGGTCGGGTGATCTTGCAGACTGGGCTTCACAAATCGAACAAGATGTCGATAAATGATTCGAGCTATATGTATACTTCCTTGCCTGCTGTACTTTAAGTTCCGATTTCTCCGACTGATTCTATTTATTAGCACTAACTTTCATGAAGGTATCCTGGCGGCATTGGTGGCATCTTCTTCGACAAGGGCTGGCCAGAATGTAGCCCCAACAACATCTACTCCAACCTATACGCTCACATTAATGCTTACACGAAGCGCAAGCATCCTGGCGCCTACACAGTGTTAAACCCCGGGTCTCCTATGGCCCAGTGCTTCGAAGATACCATGGACACGCTGTTGACGTTCGAGAGCAGCTACGAGACATACACATCGTCGGCCTTTACTCCCAACGATTGGACGCCAAAAGATGACCGGAAAATATGGCACATCGTCTACAGAGTTCCTGAAGGCAAAGTCGCAGAGGTTGCTGCACTTGCTGCTAAGCGCGGCGTCGGATATCTGGAAATGACTGACGACGATAATCCAAATCCTTACGACAATGTTCCTAGCGAGGCGTATATGCAATCAGCAATGAGCGTTGTCTCAGGAGGTACTGTTCGCAAAGACGCAGCAACCGCACTCGGTGGCTCATACGTCGCTGGCGTACCTAGTGATGCGGCAATCATCGCCTCAGACTACACTTCCGCCACTATCACTTGGTACGTATTGGGGAGCTCAAAACCTTCTTTTGTCAATGTCCCAAGATGTCCTCGAGACATGTCTTAACTTTTCCCAAGTCATCTTGAAATATGGTTATACTAATTCCCCATTGCGTACAGGTCACCAGTAGCAAACGCTCTCGGCTACGCTGTGTACCAGGATGGCAACTTGGTACTAGAAATGCCCGCCTCTCTAACAAGAGGTACTGTAGGCATGCTCAAACCAGGAACGTCTGGCATTTCTTTCGAGGTCAAGACCATCTTGTCTTCGGGCGGCGGAGGGGCATCCAAGTTGCTTAACGCAAATATGAGGAGCCTGCCAGCCGGAAGCTCGATCACAAGTGTCAGTTACAGAACAGACGGTGATATGGTCATCTATACCGCCGACGTTCTAGTACCGTACGCATTCGTACGTCTGTTCATTGGCGGGCCGCACAAGGCAGTTGGTGCTGATGCAGGCTGGCCTATCGATGCAGGCATGAGTATCCCGAAATTACTGGAAGACGCCCTACCTCACGCACAATACAAGCTCGTCAACTACTTGGTTGAGGGGAACGATTTCTACTCTGGCTTCTACGAGTATACTGGCGCATATGTTGAGGGTGTGGGCAATGCAGACTGGACCTGGGCTCCACATGGCACAGCACCGCAGTCCCAATCTGGGTACACGTACACATGGAATGTCCCGCTAGGTGGCACTGATGCGCTGCCGGACGAGTATGCCATTCAAGGCCAAGGCTATGCTCCGATCCAGAATGTTTTTGGTGGTTCTTTCCGGAGCTACAAGTGTGATGGCAAACCGTGCGACGACAATCCAGCTTACGACTGCAAGGGCTCGAGTCTATGTACTACTCCAGACATGCTTAAGTGGTGTGACATTGCTGTCAACAATTTGATTCGGACAGACGACCTCACCTACGGAACAACGTAAGTCAAATCACTTCCTTCTCCTATCCTATCTTCTTTCCCCTATGTCTCTTCCACGTTCCTGCCATACGCACAGGATCAATGCTAACACTCTTCCCTGCCAGCGGTGATATGCCGGACGGAGGCTGCCACGGTGACGGAACTCGCTTCTGCGGCGTATTTCTGCAGGGAGACAGTTGCTCAATGAGTGGTAACGATATGTGGAACACTTATCAAGACCTTCGAAAGCTTGGCGGATGCTCAAGATGTGGCTCCTACCATCAAAAGAATGGATGTCTGTTTACTGTTAATTATGTCTCGAGCTGCGCTTCGACCGGCCTAGGGGTGGCATTGGCAAGTGAGGAATCCTAAGTAAATAGATCTTGAGCGAATAAAAATATTTCGATTGGTTGCGATCTTAGGGTCTAGAGAGAATCAATTGGAGCTCATATGTGACGGTTCTGTTGAGGGTGAATATAATCATTTGCGAAATCAGACGTTTCCTTAATAAATACGTGTGTCGGTATAGGTGGACAGTACCAAAGGAGTCTTCGATATTGCTTTACCGGAGACGAATTTCGCCAGCCTCGCTCCCTGCTGTGCCAGTGCCCTGAAAACACTAATTAGTAAGGCATGGATTCATTGACATCTGGAGAACGGCAGCTGATATTTGTCGCCCGTTTCTACCGTCTCATTCCTGTTTTGGCGAGGAAGAGACTCTGTCGAGCCTGCTGGTGAGAAATGAAGTCGCTGTCTTACCTTTGGTCCGTGAAAAGTCGAATTGGAGTCTGCTGTACTATGCTCGGACCCAATACGGCGTCTAATAACACGCATTTCAGGCCTGGAAACTTATTACTTCTCAAAATTACCATCGTATCAAAAGCATCTGTAGACTGGCAAACCTAGTAACTCCACGAGACGTCCCTGTCCAGCTGTAAAGTGAAAACACACAGCCCCGGGGAAGGGCTTCCTTGCGGCACTCAGAAACTCGCACTCGTACCGGGCCGTAAAACAGTACCGAACAGTTACATCCGACCCAGTTTTCCTCGAGACAAGCTTTGCCTTATGTCAACAGTCACTAACAGCGGCTGCTAACTCGCTGACAGTGCCATTAGATCCAGAAGTCAAAATAGTACAGCGGGTCTCCAAGTCAAAGACAAGGCAACCCCGAGAAAGTCCAAGAGACCGCTGGGCAATTCCACGTCATGCTGAGCCTCGCACAGCTTGGGTCCTTGCAAAAATAGAAAAAAGTTGAATTGTAACAAAAGTACTTGAGGATGGATACCGGCACTTTGAGCTGAGAGGTGGTGTCCTTGATGATGGTACGATTGTCAGCCACCTTTGCCGCGTACTGTACTTAGAGAAAGCGAGCCAGCGAAACAGAGCTCTGCAAGTCAGCAACGCCAAACGGACATACACATATGCCTTTTCTGGAACTGTGATCGGATCTTACTTTTAAGCCCGGCATATTACGAATACATCCCTTCAGAAAGATCGTACGACGAGGATATTTCAGCTTTTGACTGCATTGCTTCCTCGTTTTCTTCTCGCTCATCCAGGATTGAAGAAGTGAGGTCCGTCTCCGAATCGACCTTGAATTTACCCCGCCGGCCAGCCAGCCACAACGAAACGTGTGCATGCCTGCATCTGCAGCTCGTCGATTACGGTACAGAAGTATCCTTGCCTTGGCGGCGTTTTACGAACATCCATTATGACGCTCCATCCCACCACCCAGACTTGCCCCGCGGTAGCCGATAAGCTCCTGCAAAACCACAACAATCAAGGCAACGCAAATATCCCCAAATTCAACACAATACACACAGAATCTTCGCAAGTACACAGAGCGAGAAGGAGATCGAGTTCCACACACCGTAAGAAACGCGATTCGAAAATCTCCGTTTCAACAGGCAGTTCCGCGCGAAGCAGCCACCAAGAATACCTCGACAGTTTAGAAGTCCAAACACAAGAAATGGTGCAGCGGATAGGAGAGATCCAAGAGCGCAAAGAAGAGGTCATCATGCAGCGGCTCTCGGGAGAATTGAATCACGAAGAGCGCGAAAAGGCCGCGAACCTAATACAAAGGAGTTACAGAGGACATAGGGAAAGGAGGATGTTGAATGGGTTGAGTCTGGATCCGAGTACGCGCTGGGTGGAAGCTATCCGCGAAGCGCAGTATCGCAACTTGACGACGCCGAGGGCGAGGGGGGCCCTGGAACGAGTACCAGGTCCGGGACTTTCTTTAGACCACTCTGGATAGTTCGCCAGATACCCGTGTCGTCAGGGTGAGGGTCGTCATACAAAAGCACGTCGGGTCTGAGCTCCCCAGGATTTGGTATTCGTTTGCCCTGCGATATACGGGCCGAATACTTTTCTAGACACGTCGGACAGCTCGGCAAATCAGCACCTTGGAAAAGGCGAGGTTGATACGGACCAACCCAGTTGCACTTCTGGCACCTCATCTGGTCAACTCGGCCATGGAGACGAACAGTCTTGGCCTCCAAATCCGGTAGTTGCTGTTCGACACAATCTATGTTTTGTGTGATGTGGAGGGTAAGTTTTTGTTCATGAGCCAAGGTCGCCATTGTATTGTGGAATGGGGTGGGCTGACACAAGTCTGACTGGGTGTGGGCAAACATGCTACAGACCGTGGAATGGAATTGGGTCGCCTCGACCGACGAAGAATAGAGAGATCGGTGGAAGGAGAAGTGTTTGCATTTCCGCATTTGCTGAAAAGTAGGGACTAGATCATGTTAACACTGAGGAGGTTGTGCACCGGTTCTACTTACATCCTGCACTGGCCGATATGCCTGCTCCACTGATGACAACGACCTTTCTGCTCGATCGCAAGAGCTCCCTCACCCGGATTGTGTCCACTGGTACTGGAACTCGAATGCGTCTTTGCTGTTGTCCGAATTGCCTTCGCTTAGGCTCTCGCTCTGGCGCTGGCGAATCAGAGCCATCGATTATGATTGGTCGGTCTGTTTACTCATAAGCGAGACGTGACGATGCACTTTCTGGAGCTCTTACCTTGGGATCGATCCTGTCGGGATACCTTCCTTTTCTTGGACTTCGAGACAGGATCCGGATCAACATTGGCCTCCTGGTTTCTATAGGCATGTGCTATGACTGAATGTGCTTTCATCGTGGCGAGGCTCCACGGCGGTAGGTACAGGAGAATATTCAGGGGTTCTTTAAATCTGGCGAGGAACGTAAAATAGTGAGGTAGAGAGAAATATAGACGGAACAGAGGAGGGAGTCACTGGCTTCTTATACTCGAGCGGATCCGTTAGCGCAGCAGAGATGGGGAGATCTCGTGACTGATTCACCTGGAAGAAGGCAGAAAGCCTGTCGCTGGATCCTGAGCTGTATTGCTGTGCTCGGCTGGGACGTATCCCGCCCCCTCCCCCTCCCCCTGCGTCTCCTAGACTCCCCCAAAGTCCAGCGTGATGTGATACACATACTGCATGCTAGGACCAAAGCAAGACCTTGTGGATATCAGTAACGTGGATGAATGTTAGATCACGAGAATACTTACGATATGCTGAAAGGCGAGGAGTAGCATATTTGCCGATCTGAGACTATAGTCTTTATGAGACACACATTTTTGGGTTACTAATCAGACCAAGAAAACTTTACTTTAATCAAATTAATGCTATATGGCCTGGCTGTAAAGGACCTTCCTCGGAGGCTGGCGCCAAGGAGGTGCATCGTATAAAGATGCCACGGAAACTCTTGCTTCCCTTCTTAGCATTCCACTGGGATTTCAAATCTGCCAAGCGACTGACCTGACTACTCCTGATCACCCGGAGCAATCCTGGCCCGCTTCCGTTCTCGATCTTCCGTGTCTGGATCGATTCCATCGCCAGCAGCTGCTTCGATGGTAGCGTCCCTACCCCGCTTGCTCTGAGCCCCCATATCCGATTTGGTAACCCCCTTGGAAAAGCCGCGTGCAACGTTGAGCTCACTCTGAAGTCGTTGATTTTCAGCTCTTAGCCCCTCATTGGAGATTTCGATTCGGTCCAAGGAGCTCTGGAACCATTTACGTTCCTCTATATGGAGTGAGGACATGTTACCATGCAGTTGAACGTGGACTTACCACGTAGAGTCCGGATATGGGCCTCGAGAGTCGAGACATGGCTAGCCGCACCCGCACAGTTTCTTTCAAATCTGCGGACCTTTTCTAGGAAATTTTAGCCCATGTGATATCACAAAACGTAATGTATCGCAAACCATGAAGCGCCGTATTCTCCGTACGGAGCACATCGATATGTTCTGGATAGACTGAGTAAGCTCTCGTCAAGGCTGTGAAGTCATAACACTTACCTTGCCTTGCTTTCAAGATTGTCTCCTGCTCTTTCATATACTCTTCAGTGAGTGTGAGAACGTACCTTGCGTCATGAATGGAACAAGTAAACTCACCAACTGTCCAATTCAGAATCTGGACTTGAAGCTCAAGAGTCATATATTGTGGATTTGACCAGTCCGAGGACTCTCGTAATGTTCTGTAGAACTGGGTTGTCACAACTAGAACCCGTCAACATGCGATAAAGGCGGCAAGGGAGAAGTAGGACCTCGTAGCTGTGTAATATGATTGGTTTCGCCGATCAGTGATGCTGAGCCCTAATTGCTTGGTCAGACCTGAGATTGAGTAATTGGTGTGCGCCTTATTGACATACTGGTTCAGCGGTAAGGTCTATCTCGCATTGTTCTTCTCTCCCTTGTGCAAGTTCCCGGAGTGCAGCCCTGATCATTAGTTTGAGTAAAACGTGAAACATGAAGCGAACATCGCGTACATACGCTGCGTCACTTGTACCTGCTGCTAGATCCTGCCCAGTTAGCATCAACGATGGACTTTAAGGGATCATCAATGTACCTTGACAGACAATCCAGGTGAAGAGCCGCCGATAAAGGCACAGGCCTGTGGTTGGAGGGGTGAAGTCATACTGCTGGCTGAGGCGTTGGAGTACCTGCCGTACGTGCTGTCGGTGTTCACTCAAGGAGTTACTATAGATCAAAATATCATCGAGGTAAGCGGTGCAGAAAATATCCAGGTAGTCCCGAAGGGCGTCGTTGATGTAATGCTGGAAAGAAGCAAGTCCGTTGGTAAGCCCAAACGGCATCACTAGGTACTCAAACAGGCCATATCTTGTTCGAAATGCAGTCTTCCATTCCTCTCCTTGGGCAATACGTAATCGGTTAAAAGCTGAAATGATGTCGAGTTTCGTGTAATATCTGGCTCGGCAGAGCCTGTCGAGTGTTTCTCGAATCAGGGGAATCGGGTATCGATTCTTGACCGTAATTGCATTGAGAGCTCGGTAGTCTACGCAGAATCGCAATCCGCCCCCAGGTTTTCGAACAAAGAGGACGGGAGACGCAGCAGGTGATGTTGAGGATCGTATGAAATCTTTTCCCAAGTTCTCTTTCAAGTGCTCTCGCAACACTAGGAGCTTATCTTTGGATATATCGTATAAAGGCTCGAAAGGTGGCTCGGTACCTTCCTTGAGTTGTATCTTGTGGTCATACAGACGATGTGGTAGCAATTTGTCTGCTTCTTTCTTGGAAAACACATCCAAAAATCCGTGATACTCCTGGGGAAGCTTCTCTCGTGGGTCGATTGTTATCTTGGGTGCAAGAGCCTTTTCGATATCCTTCATCGTAACAGCAAACACTCTATACCCGGTACGAGTCTTTCTCGCTCTATCCGTCAGTCGGGCAAATGGTGCAGCTCCAATCATGCAAACATCCAAAGACGGTATGCCTTGATTCCTACGAGGAAGTCCTTGAACTACAATGCTACGCTTCACTCCACATTCTCGACAGCAGTAGTCTGAGTCAAAAGTAAGCATGTTTCTCCTCCACGAGGTATTTGCGTCGTGAATTTGCAGCCATGGGATTCCAAGAACAATAGGATTTTGACTGAGCTTGATAACAAAACAAGGCAGTGATTCCCGGTATCCTCGAAACTCCACGGGCAGAAGTACCATGTCTGTTATGAGGCCAGCCGCTGACTGACGTCCATCTACCACTTCAAGTCAACGTGATTTACGCAATCGACGAAATGGAATCTTGTTGTTGCGCACGAAGGTCTGGTTGATGAAAGCGATTCCATTGGCTTCATTATCTACAAGGGCAATCGTTTGTAATTGCTATTTGCCTATATTTACAAAACACGGCAAAACAAGGTGTATACCGTATAATTTCTTCTGCTATATTAAGCAAGTAGAAACTCTCATCATCTCTATCTTTTCTTCAACAGGTCCCAGGTCGCGACTTTGACTTAGGACTTCTTTTTTCCCTCCACGATTGTGCTATCATCGTCCGAGTCAAAAGTGGCCTAGTTCAATTTGGTCAATCCGCAAGCAAAAAGCTGTGGCATCTCTTTCATCTGCACATTGATGCATTCACCAATCCGGTGTCCATGCTTACTGCACTTGTAGCATCGTCTATGCTAGGTAAGTAGTATCTATTCTTTGGCTGTAGGTATGTATCCACCCGATCTTGAGCTTGTAGTTGGTATTGATGGTGAATAGCGTGTCCTTTCTGAAGTTATCCCTACCCTGGGTCCTCGTGTACGAAATAACATCCTCTTATTATAATCTCGCATCTGATAATCGATTTCCCGATAAAAATCAACAAGATCGTAGAAATCGAATAGCTTCGTCAATCCAATGACTTGACAAGTAAGTTCATCAGAGATCGCGTTTTCGAGTAAAGGGACTAATGAATCATCCAAGTATCTGATTTCCGCAGCGCAACGTGCAAAAGTTGCGTAAAAATCGTCGAAGGTCTTGTTTGCCATCTTCAATGTGCGGAGCTCATTTATTGCACGATTTCGCTTGTTCTTGTTTTCATATATCTTCTCCAATGTAGTCAATACATCTTCTGCCGTCTAAAACGGCCGAGGGTGTCCTGGCTGATACTGAGCTCGTATCTGCTGATATGCAATCCCATCCGTTTGACTTCGTACGTAAGCAATTCGTTAAGTTTTGGTAGGGTACTAAGCAAGACTATTATCCAACTTATCATTGACTTTGTCTCTCCAGCTTTCGAACACAGTTCGATCCCCAAAGAACATTGAAGCGTCTGGAAACTTCGGATTATCGTGCAAGTGGCTTATAGTCTCTGGCAAGTCTCGAGGCGTCGTTCATCTTCATTCGTGGTATCTTGAAGGTTCGTCGTAAATTCGTTAGTTTGATTCGACTTGTACAGGTGGCGAAACGCTTCGCCGCTATTCTGACTCGAGGTAGGCAATGATGACTTTGTTCTGATCGTTTTCTTTCTAAAGCTTCTCAACCTTCCTAGCCAAGTCACTTTTCTGTTCCATCTCTTTCTTCATTTCATTAATCTCTTTCTTTAATCTTGCTACTTCTAAACGAAGTGCGTCATTCTCTCGTGGTTCCCAATTGGGCTGAGCACGTTCTTGCATAGCGAAAACCACATCCCACCAGAATTCGCTATGATGTCAGGTCTTATTCCTTAGTGCTTTAGCATTATCGAGAATCCTAGAGCGTGGTGAAGAAAAAAGCGGGTGATCGGCGCTAACATAGTTAAGTTCATTGACTTTTCCAAGGTGATTGTGTTTCGCTTCGATCGTGATCTCGGGGTTTCTTTTATTGCTGAGTTCGTAACTATCGTTATCGGTGAGTTCTTCAGTAAGGATCCGTCTCCGCGAATCCGCCATTGTGGTCGTATTTTCAAGTTTCTAGATCTTGATTGTCGTATATTATCTTTGTCGTAATTGTTTATTTTAGCGTTACGTAATATGAGGAATCAATTGAATAATTATAAGTGATTCTATTTACAAGACGTAACGCGAAGAAGTTCAAACAAGAGAATGCGTGAGAAGACCCTTAAGGGGTCTTCCTGATTACATAAGGTGGTCCGTGGCACACGTGATCACGTGGTTTCGTGACATAACCCCATATTGGGGCCAACCCACCGTGAGGGATGGCCCCAACGTGCCAACCCGAAAACCGTGCTGGCCCAACTAGGCTGGCACGTATCTAGAGTTAGCCCAATTGTGCTACCTAGCATTATGGGCTGGCATCCCAATCGTCCTGGCTTATGTGGCTTAGCTTTCACAAGTGTTATAGTGAATGTGCTTATTTTCATGACAAGGCAATGAGTAAATTTGTTCTTTGTGAGATAAATAATGCAATTGGTTCCCTATTTTTTACATTTGAGTCTTTTCTAGATGGAAGATCATTGTATGCGCTTTTACTTTTGGTGCAAATGTTAATTTTCATTATCATTAGGGTTAAATCTATAACATATCTTACGATAGTTTATTTCACAAGTATGTATGGTAGATGGTTTAATTATTTAATTCAAGTATTTTTGTTCGAAGTATTTAATCGGAATTGGACGAATGCATGACCAACAAGAATCAAGAAATATAATATAATCTTCTTTTTTCCTTCGCTAGTGATGAGCTTTATTTTACTTATTCCCTAGAGAAAGTTTCCTTTCAGGTATTATTTTAGATGTGGGCATCATAAGCTAGTTTTTAATTTTAATGCTATTCTCAAGGATAAGGAAGATAGTATTTGATTCGTTGATAATAATTACTTGAAAATATATTCTTGGGATTAGCACGTTGCTTAAATTGTCAAACGGTTGTATTCCCTTTTTCATATATTTCTTCGCTACTCGTTTTATTTTGGATGGATTAGAAATGTTAATTAAAAGGCTTCGAACAATTCTCCAAATGCCTCGCTCGTCAATTTTGAATTTAATGCGTATTGTAGAGGGCGCAGCTAATACTTGCAATTATTCGTCCGAAGTCTGGTGAAGCTCTTGCTTGTCATTATGAGGATTTGCGTTGGTTGTGCCAATTATATTTTGAACAAATGCATTTATATTCTTAGTAGCTAAGTTATGAGAAGTGCTAGCAAGTTTATTTGCTATTGTGGAGGGGCAAATCCCAAGCAACCACACAACAAGAGAGGGAGCACTCAAGGTATAAGGGTAGATTTGATATAAAAGAACGGTTTGATTAAATCAAGAGATAAGATAAATTTGAATAGCGGGATTTGTTATTTTAAAGGTGGAAAAAAGAATGTATTAGATAGAAATTATTATTAATTGTAAGATAGGTGGTGTTGAAAGGAATGGAAAGAAAGTTGGCTTTTATATCGAAGTAGGTTTGGCAAAGTTGCATTTAATAACGTGACATTCAATTATTAAAATCAAGTGGCCTTGCCATATGCGCTTCCTTTTTCAAATAATTAACTTGTTTTTGAGTTATAAAATCGCAGATTGTAACGACAAAATTAAATAGCTAAGTTATAGCGTAGTTGTGAAGGATGCAATTATGTTAGGTGATAGTCGACAAGTCAGAATAACCTTACTTTTGAAAGCAAATATTTATTTGTTTAGCATTCCCGTTATTAGCAATTATATATATAAGTAGACTTTCCTTCTGCAACTTGCAACTTTTAACTTTTTAATTACACCTTCTTTTTTTCTTCTTTTTAACTTTCAACAGCGCAATTCTTTTGCATTTTTTGATGCTTTTTTTATTAATTTTGAGGCTTTCCTTCTGCAGCGACGTGTTGTTTGAGGTTTTGCATCGTTGATCTTGCGATTTTAGCCTCTTGTGGGGTAAGGTAAGGTTAATTATTTACTTCGCCTTGATTTGAGTTAATCAAATTCAGTAAACATAAGGTTGAGGCTTTCTTTTTTATTAATAACTTTTCCAAAGTTTTATTATTTCATCTTTTTTTCTTTTAACAACTTTGTTATTGTTGCCAATTTCTTTGGTTGCAAGATTTGCGATTTATTTAGCTTCTTTTTTAAGGCTTCAAAGCTTTTATCTAGCTAAGTTCTTTTTCTCTTTTTGCACTTTTCTTATAATTATGAAACATCTTTGTAGCAATTGACTTAATGCAATAATTATCTCTTGCAAATTAAGATCTCTTTACCATAGCTTAAACTATTGCTTTCTTGCTAAGTCTCCTTTTCTTTTCATCTATTGCAACTTTCTAACATTATTATTCAAAATTAAATTTTGCGTAATAGCAAGATAAGATTAAGCTGCCTTTTCATCTTCAAATCGATTTATAGCACCGTAATTCTAGCTTACTTTAAGATGAAGTTTCTTAATTATCTTAACGCGCTTTAACCACGCTTTCGCTTTTTTATAAATTCCCATCGTCGCCACTTCATTGCTTTACAACTTTTAAGATTAAGTCATCTTTTTTTTCAAACTAATTATCTTTCTTTTGCCTTTCTTTTTTTACTTCTTTTTCCTTTTATTGCAAAGTTCTATTGATATCATATTAGATTTGTTTATTTCTTGCTTTTTAGGGAAGTTGGTACTTTGCTTTAGTATTTGAGAAAAGGCTTTGAGCAACGCGCAACCTTTTACGATGCTTCATGTAATCTCCACCTCTTGAGTTTGGAACGTGCTGTTGCGCATGGTACTAATCTTTCCTTAAAAATAAAGCCTTGTGAAATATAAGATCATTCAGGCTTTAAGCAAGCGTAAATGGGAATTCAATATTTTATGCCTTAATATTTATAACCTTAGCAAAGTTTAGATCGATCTTCTTTTGCGCTAATAGTAAGCAAGTTTCTTTTTTATCTTAATTATAAATATTCCGCGAACTTCCTTGATACTCCTCCTTTCTTCTTTATCCTACAACGATTTCTTGCCTTAACAAATACATGCGCATGCATGAATATACACTTATACAAGGTTGGCAGCAATGAAGTAAGGTTTTAAAGGTATTAAGTAGCTAGTAACTTTGTAATAGTTTTGAAGAAGGTGAAAGTTAATAAATTGATCTTTGGTAATAAGGGTTGCTAAAGCTCCTATTTGTTAGCACATAATTTTTTTTAACCTTGTTATTATTATTAGGCCGTAAAACTTATTAAAGTTAACGAAATTTGCAAATTATACTTGAGGTTCAGAATTAGTAATACGCTCAAGAGGAATAGGGATTCTTTTTAAGTTAAGCTATTTATTACGTAATCTCCAAGTTGCTTAGCCTAACTTCAATTCGATATAAAAGCAAATCTGACTCTTTTATCTTTAAAGCATTTAACATGTTAAGGCTTATCATATGGGGTTTAATCTTAATTTAGTAATAGTTTTAGAAATATCTGATAGCTCTAAAAGACGTATAAGCTCATCACTAATTTTATTATCTTAAGAATCTTCTGAAGCTGTTTAACTTTAGTTGTTCGGTGCTGGCTTTAGCTTTGGGCCAATACGTAAGCTTGCAAACTTAGATGCTATTATATCATACCTTTGCTTTTTAGCTATATTTCCTGCTAACACTCAAGTTACGGCATGTTTGTGCTTTTTTTACCCGCTTGCCTTTACGCTTAAAGGATTGATAATAATGTAGGTTAGGCTTAAACTTAGCAAGCGTAATCAAAGAAAATAATGCAGCCTTTTCAAAATAAATGTAAAACTCCTTTCTTAAAGAGGTTCAGTTGGAAGTCGTTGGCTAATGGCATGTTCAAACTTCCGACAAAAGCATAAGCACGTCTTGCTTTAATAAGGAACAGAACTAAAGAACTTTTGCTTATAATAAGACCTAAGCTAACTAGTATTAATCTTTTTAAAAGCTATAATGAAAATCTTATTTAATAGGCAATTATTAAGAAGACGGATATAAAGGCAATCTTAAGTTTGAGGCAATATAAAAGCGCTCTAGTTTTGTCGTTAGCTTTTAAAAGGAAGTCGGTTTTATGGGATTAGTGAAGTCGCTTACTTTATCATTTTTCGCCTACAGATTTCCTTTATTACTTTGCTTCCTACCATAAATCGGAGATCTTTATTACTGAGTCAAGCATTGTTATAAGGGGTGCTATAAATATTAGCGGTAAAGTAGTTTTAAGGGAATAAATATTTTAAACGCTGAATGTCGCTTCTGAAGGGATTCCATTGCTAGGAAATTTAATTGCTTATTTTGGGAAAGCAGCGCTTAAACAGAATCTGCTTTTGCAGCGAACTTGGCATATAAGAAAGGAACCTTTTACTGCTCACTTTCAAAGTATATTGCTTAAAGCTATTACATTTGTTATAAGATATATAAATCAAGCCCTAACCACCTTTCCTTAACGGAATAACTAGTAATTTCCTCTTTGGAAAGTATTACAATGATAAAGAGTTTCACAATTTTTATTATACACTTAAGGGAATTATTAGTGTTGGCATAGGTAGCAATTAGGTGTAAAGATCATTAAGCTTCGCTTTATCTTTATACTTAGCCAGCTGTCTTATGGGGCCAGTTCTTTTTTTTGAGTTATCAAGGAGGTTTTGGCTTTTTATTCTAGCGTTTACTTGTTGAAATACAGCATCTTGAACAATCGCTTTAATAGGTAATTCATTGATTAAGAGGTTGCTTCTTGATGCACCTTATGCTGGCTTTACTTTTTGCTTCTAATTTCAAGCTTAGCGTTCGCAATATAATGCTAAAGAGGTTTTCAAAGCCGCTAAGAAGTCTATAGCAAAGCGTTTTTATAATAGCAATAAGATGTATGCTAAAGAAGTTGTTATTATTGAATAAGGGGTTTCAATGCTTTGCTATTATCATTTAGTAATGCTTTATCAACGCTTTATTAGCATTAATTTCCACCCCCCTTTCCAAATAAGTAATGCGTTCTTGCATTTACTCATTCGAATTATCCACAAATGTTTTATATTGATTCCTTTGTTCAAGCGTTAAAACAAGTATTTTGATTATTATTTTGTTTGGCCTTATATGTTATTTAGTGATGTGTTTAAGATTTTTCAAATCTATAAGGTCAACTAGTGGGGTATCTTCCTTACCTAAAGCGACGCCTATGTCATTAAAATGCCGTTTTAAAACTTCGTCTTCAGCATTGTAAATAAAGTGTTATCGCTTATAGAAAAGTTTAAATCGATTTCCAACGTATGTCCTCCTAAGTTAAGAGCCGTTATTTCCTAATTCTTTTAAGATATAATAGCTTTTATTATTAACTTTAACAATCTTATACAGTCTAAGCCACCAAAAGTCTAATGTCTTATCAAAGCTTTTATTAACTTCTTTTGAAATATTATGCTTTAAGATTAAATCTTTGACTTTCAAAGGCCGATGTCAAATATTATGACTTAAGTCAAAAGCTTCCTTTCCTTCTTATCTTTGGCGTATCTTTCAAAGGTAAGCTTCATCCAAATGGTTTTGCCTAAATTGAAACTGGGTAATTCGAAGCTGAATGAGTTTGCTACGATTTTCGATTTTTTTAATGAACAAGCTTTTCCAAGTAAGGTAACAAGTTTCCATAAGGAGAATAGGCTTTCTCCTGTAGACCAAGTAGAAGGGCATATAGCTTGTGAAAGCGTTTGTTGTAATTCGATCAGCGAACAATATTGCTAAAAGGTTTACTATCCACTTTTCCTCTATTTTCGAAAGTGCATTTTTAATCGGTCCGTAGCTTTTCTCAATCATTCCGTTAGCTTTAAGATTATAAGCTAAGATTTGTATTCTTTGAATTTCCATTTTATTAAGTAGCTAAATGACTTCTTTTATGTTCTCACCCCCTTCATTAATAACAAGCCTCCAAAAGAGTTCGTAGCAATATATAATATTTTGCCAAATGAATTTAGCAACTTGATTCGCTGTTTTTAAAAAAAGTGCTTTAGCTTCAACTCATCCACTTATATTATCTCGAGTTACTACCAAATACTTCTTCCCATCTTGAGTAGGCATGTAAATAATATCAATAGCCCACTTCTCCATTAAGCCATTTAAAGCAATAGGAAAAAGAAGCTCTTCTTATTTCCTAGCGTCCCGATGTTAGCATTTAATACAAGTCTTAACATATTCGGCAATATCCTTATAGCACCCTTTTTAATAATACCTTGTTAAAATCCGGTGATACGTATTTTCTTGCCCTTTATAACCTAAATTATTGTAACAACCCTTAAGAATTCGGCTCTTATCTTTATCAGTGTTAATGACGAGCTTCGTAAGCAAACCTCTCGCAAGTAATCTCCAAACTTTCCCGCTGTAAACACTGTAATTCAAAGCCTCTCATTTGAATTTCCAAAAGTCCCTCTTATCTATTCCCTTTGGAGTTTTCATTGTTGTAACATATTTGGTGATTCTTAAGAAGTTTTCGCCGTAATCCTTAAAAGATATTAACGAAGTTTAAAAATTTTCTTCATTACTTTCCATATCTAAGCTTAATACTGAAATCTCTTCGTTCTTTTAAAGTCTTTAAATTCGCTCTTTCATTTCCCTAAGGATATCACTTCGTTTCTTTAGCTTAAGGTCTATAAAGGCTTTATTTTCTTTCTCTTTAATAGCTTCGATAAGGTAAAGTTCATATGCTTCAAGCTTAGCAAAAATCTAATCCTTATTGTTATTTTCTTCAGCAATATCTAATTCTATGTTTTCGAGGTATCTAGGCCTTCTAAAAAGAAAATCGGCAACGATATGCGTAGCGCCCTTAATGTGCTGAATTTCGAAGTTAAAAAGCCTAATCTAAGTAAGCTAGCGTATAAGCATAGCGCTAAGGTAATTATAAGCAACTTCATTCAATTGAGCCACCAGCGTATTAGCGTTCGTTTCCATAACAAAATGTATTTTAATAAGCCAAATCTTCAGTTTCTTCAAGATATGTAGCATTCTTTTACACTCCCGCTTAGTGGCATCATAATTACATTTCATCTTATTCCAAAAGCCATTCTTATAACAAGCAAGATATAATTTCCCATTATCTTTATCTTTCTAAATTAAGAAGCCTTTCCAATTATCACCACTAGAATCCACTGAAATCACTATTTCTCCAGCATCTTCATTATAATCGATCCTACAAAAAATCGAAGCAAAGTACAAAATGTCTTGAAGTTGTTTTTTAGCTTTCCCTTAAACATTCGGATTCTAATGAAACTTGACTTCTTTTCAAGTAAGCAAATAGAGGGGCTTTGCAATTAGCCAAAAGTTTTTAATTCAAATGCAAAAGTAAACTATTAGTCCAAGAAATCCCTTCACTTTTTTAACATTACTTGGCTTAATCTAATTTTGCACTTTAAGTAAGTGAGTAGCTGAAGGTTCTCATCTAACAAAGTTTGTGATATAATCAACAATGTTCATTTTATTTCAGCAAAACTAAAATTTAATCTCAATAATAACTTCAAATCGCTTTAATCATTTAAAAGTCTTATCAAGGTTAAGAATATGCTTTAAGATAAATCGCCGAATCCTAAGATAAGCTTCTTGTTATCCGTAATTTGTAAATGGCTTTTTTATGCTAATATCATTAAGAAAAGGCATTGCAACGTTAGGAATAATGTTTTTTAAGATCCTAGTAATTATTCATACGAATTGAGCTACTAAATTAGTATATCCTTAAAGAAGTATAATGTTCTTGATTAAGCTAATATTAGGAACCTAAAAGGCAGTCATATCTTGGCTAATTTGGTATAAGATTTGTTAATCATATTCGGAATAAAGGTCCACTAAGCTTGCAATGTGATATCCAACGAATTCCTCGGAAAACTCATCTACAAAAGGAGGTAAATTAGCGTTTCTTCAAGTTACCGCATTAAGCATTGTTGCTGAATTAATGAGTCAATATTTGCCTAACTTTTTCTTTTTAATTAGAAATCAAATATTCCGATATAATCCTTTTGAAAGTTTTAGAATTCCTTTATCAAAGCAATCCTGTACCATTTTCATAACTTCCAAATTAATATTCAAGGTAGCAAGAAATTTGATGCTTGCTATATCTTATGCAAAATCATCTTTAAAACTATTAAAAAAGAAACATCTTTGTGGAATCGTTTACACTTAGGTTACTTAAAGGAAATAACACTTTTTTAATTAAGCATCATCTTATCAAATAACACTTTTTCTTTAGGGAAAAGCATATCTCTCACATTGAGATTAGCGAATCTTTTCAAAGTAAGTCGGGTCCCACAAGGAATTGCTGAAAATCGAAGTAAAAGTAAGTGTTGGTATTTTCCGATTTGCTATTACAGGATATCTTGAGCTTTTGAACGTTTATATCAATTATCCTTTTCTCTTAAAGGGTTACCAATCCCGTTAGCTTCGTTTACTAGTTGCACTTTCTTAGCCTTCAACTTATACATCGTTTATATTTGACAAGTTTGCTTATTAAGTTTAAAAGGGTTACCAAATTCTAAGTTCTTGTAATTTATAGTGAAATCGAAAGTTGACTTTGGGTTCGTTATTTGGCTACCTTTAAGTAAGGCCTTTGAATCCTCAAAATCGGCCATTTAAATGCAAAACTTTCATTATATGTAAAATTGGTGCAAGTATTTTTTTATTGAAATTTCTGTTTTCGATTTGACAGAATCGTTTCCGCTTTCTTCTTCAAAACGCTTGGCCTCAAGCGAGGAGGTGTGGCCATCAGAGCATTCAACCATATCGATAGCATAATTTTGAATATTATCAATTATTTATTTTCCGATAACTTGTTTTCTTCCTTTAAGGTATAATTATCACTTTAGCTCTTGTTATGTCAAATTCGGCCGATTTCGTTTTCGCCTTTTATTGCAAAAATGTCTTTTGCTTTATAAGTAGTAAAATTAGTCTGAATCACAAGATTTCGAATCAATTGGTGATTCCAAAGTTAAGTTAAAACTAATTCACCTTTTTTGTCCGAAAGGTATCGAAAAGAGAATCTTGCCTTCCGAAAAAATGGAAAGCTTAGAATTATCTTGGTATTTGGAATGTCTATGATATAAAACCAAATGCAAACAATTAAGTCTCCAACTATAACAGCAATATTATTCGCATAACCAATGAAGCGAGATTTTATTTTAGTAATAATTTTCAAAGCCATACTTTGATTTTTGGTAATTAGTAAGCCTAACCGGATTGCCGTTTTTAGTGTAATACAACTAATTTCGGTTCCACTGTCAAGGGTAGCTTTCACGTTGCTGATTTTAGTGTTTTTAAGAATTGTAACCACTATTTTTGGTATTGATGAGTGGAAAGTTGCCGGTTAATTTCCTTTCATGTCTAGCAAGTATACTTTGGCGCCTTTAAATAAAGGAATTAGCAAGTTGCTCTTGATAAGCACATTTCTCTATAACTAAATAAATCTTAAGTAATAGCATTTGATTATAGCAATAAGGATCGCTAAGAAGAATCCAATAGTAGGTATAATTCCAAATGCTAGCTAAAGCCAAGAACCTTTTATAAGTTTGTTATAAGCTATTAAAACTTCCATTTGCTACAACTTCTAGCGAATATAAAGCTTCAAAGCAAGGTCCGGCTTAGAGATGCTGTAATGAGTATTTGTCCATTTAATCCAAGTGCGGTACTTTTTGCTTTACCTTAAAAGGGTATCTTTTTTATAACGCCATTCAGACTTCCCTTCGTTTGAAGTGAAGGTAAGTTCGTTATCTGAGGAGTAATCCCTTTGTGCGGCATTTTCGGATTCATAATTGTTGATACTTGAAGGAATCGAAATAGTCGATAAAGGCTATTCTGAAATGAAAACGTTTTTATCGTTAAAGAAATTCACGCAAAGTGACTCTATCGTAATGTTCTTCAATTGTTTTTGCATCTTTTAATTAATACTTTGAGTTCGGGAAGTAATTGATCTTGGCCTGTTTAATAATACATAATATTTCCTTAAAGTAAGGTTTCCCGAAAGTTTTGTTTATGCTAGTAATTTATCAATTACTGCGTCCAGCTTGTAATTTCCTTTATTCAAGGCTTTTTGCATTTTAGGACTTTGTAAGGGAATCTTTTAAATAGAAGTTGGTAACTTCGAAAGTAAGCTTGTCATGCTTTCTAAATTTGAGGGCTTTGATATTGAGGGTTTCTTTGCTTCAAAAAGCGAGGCAATAGCTGTTGACTTTTTAGTGATCCTTTTTGTGCCTCAAGCAAGGATTTTTAAAGGGGCCCTTTTAGTAAGTCCGGGGGCGTTGATTTCTATTAGCTTAATCTCTTCCTTAGATATCCCTTTAAATTAAACAAAGCTCTTGATTTCTTTTCGAACTTTTGGCCTTTTGTAAAAAGCCTAAACCTTGATTCGCTTTTGCAAGCTATTAGATGCCTTATAAGGTTCGGCCCGTGCTGGTATTTTCTGTGCTTTTATCTTCACAAGCTTTACAAATATAGCCTCTAAGTTACTATCGTTTTTAGTAATAAGGTTTTAAATTTTAATAATGCTTTCCTTGCTACAGTTCCTTTGTTTGAGAATATCTGAATTGCTCTTAAGCTTCTAAAAAGCTTCAATGCTCCTCATATTATTTCCCAAGTTTGGAGCGTACGAGCCTTCTCGAGTTAAAGCAGCTTCCTTCAATTGCTTTAGCATTTCTTGTACTGCTTTCGCTTATTTTTTAAAGTTCATATTATTAATAATATTAAGTACTTGCTAAATAATATGATTTCAGTGATTTTTGCCATCGTTTGGAAATAACATAAGGTAAGCCTTTTTGCCTTCTTTAAACAATTTAATGCAAATATAATTGTTCTTATTAAATTTGTAAATAATATCAAGGCTAATAAACTTCTTATAATTGTAACATTAATTCATATAATCATGTTACGTTTGCTGTCTTATGCCAGGTTCTTGCTTATTATTGCATCATTTACATCCTTTTATAACTAGTTCCTTAAAGCGCTTATACTTATCGTAAAACGTTTACCCATATTATATAATCGCCATATCTTAAGTAGCTTCATAAAGCTTCAAGCTATTAATCTTAGCTATAAGATTCACATTCTAAGCTCTTTCAGCTATAGCATGTAAAATACGTAAAAAGTCGAATCCTTAAATGATGATTTCTAATTCATCCTTAATAGCATTTTGAACCTTATCAATAAAACGCTATAAGGTAAGCATCATCTTCTGGCCCGAAGCTTAAGCTGTAAAAAGCTCCCATTGCGGCTCCTCTTATCAAAAAGTTTTATTAATAACTTTTCCCAAGAAATTGTCCTTATAATTGATAAAGTCGGCTCGGTAACTAGGCTTTCTAAGTAGTAGAATTTTAGTAATTGTAGGGCTATTAAATATGTTCCGGTAAACTCCACTTCTGGGATACCCTCTCGATATAGCTATTCCTTATTCTTCCAAAAGTTCGTTAAAGTCTCTCTCATTGTTAACGTAAGTCTTTATATTGTTGAAGACTTTATTAAAAAGTATAGTGTTGTTTTGATCGAACTTCTTCCCAAGCTTTTAAGCTGCTGCGATAGCTTTCTTTTGCAAGTGTTTTGGGAATGCAATAATAAATTTTAGCGTTATTATCTTTTTTATAAGATTTCCCTTTTACTTGCAGTTGTACGCCACTTTTCGAAATAGCCTCAAAAAGTGTTAAAGTTATGCCTAAATGTAAGTACCGATTTAGTCTTAAACTTCCCTAAAGTCTTGAATAATCGAATCAAGGTAGGTTATTATGTAAAAATAATAATAAAAATCTTGGCTTTGATATTCCTTGCGAGCCGCTAAATAAAAATCTAAGTAAAATAGCTGCTGGTAGTGATTAACTCATTCCAAATTTCACGCTACTAAAGGAAGTGAGTAATTTAAAACTTATTGCTTTTTCTCTTAATTTCCAATGATATCATGTGTTGCAAATATCTTATTAATCGTTTTAAAGAATGCTATAATCTTAGCTTTGTTAAACGTAGGGGCTTTAGCGATTTTAGGGATAGGTATAGGTTAACTTAAGTGTACTTGAAGCTTGTAAATATCAAAAGTGTTGATATAATGTGATTTCTTAGAAGATCCAGCTTTTTCAAAATCACCATCTAAAGCTAAAGGAGTAACCTTTCCCTTGCTTTTTCCAAAGCCTCTTTTAGCGCTATCAATAGAGCAAGATTTGACTTCAAAGCCAGATTGCTTAAAAAAGTTGCTATTCCCTTTTAAAAGGAGAAAAGCTTCAAAGACTCTAGAAGCTCCAACCTGAAAGCTAAGCATTCCGCTAGGGAACATGCCAATTGTAAAAGCCTAATAACTTCCCTCTTTAAAAGATCCACTTTTAGTATCTTGCATCGCTATTTTATAAGAAAATTTAATGATCTTGAAATGTAAAGATTTGATAAAAGTTGATGATTAAAATATAGAAGATTAATTGAAAATATTATGCATACGTAAACAAAGGAAAAACAATAATGAAAAAAAAACATTCTCCAAATTCCCAAATACCTTTAGCGCTGAAAGCTCCCGATAGCGCTATAGCTGTTAGAGGCACCTAGGCCTCTGATACCCGAACTCCCTTTCCCAAATATTCTACTTATAAAACTAATAGGCTAGAAACAAATATTAAACAAGACTATTAACATAAGAAATTAATTCAAACTACTAAGTAACGAAAATCAAACAATGTAATACAAACGAAACATTAAAATAAGTATTAAAGGGATGCAAGCATAGCAAATTTGTTAAAAAAAAGAAAATATACAAAACGCGCAAGATAAATACTTTTATATTAAAGGCACTCGCCTCCTTTCAGCTTTATCTTCAAAGGCCTACTTATTCCGATAACTAGCGCTCAGTCGCCTTATGCTTGTGAGATTCGTTAGCTAGCTGGGGATATTACTAAGAAGCTTAAAACCGGAAAGAAGAAGATGCGTTTTAGTAATACAAAGCGCTAAGTCGGAATTGTTAAAAGCGAAGGCTCAAATCTCCCAATACCTCGGAAATTTCCTTAATACAAATAAGGGTTATCTTGATTTACTAACAAGCTTATTTTCTACCTCTTAAACGATCATACCCCATTGCATCTGTTTTTTATATTAAAGGTTGCAAGATAACCAAATGAATAATTCCCTCAATTTATATAATTATTATTTCTTGAACCTTACACATATTTTATTAGCATAAGACTTGTATCATTTAATTATACCTAATTTTTCCCTTATAAAGAACTTGTCCTTATGTAAGTTATTATAAATATGTGAAAAAGCAAATCCCAAGTAACCACACAACAAGAGAAAGAGCACTCAAAGCATAAGGATAAACTTGATATAAAAGAACGGTTTAATCAAATCAAAAAATAAAATAAATTTAAATAATGGGATTTGTTATTTTAAAGGTAGAAAAAAGAATGTATTAAATAGAAATTATCATCAATTGTAAGATAGATGGTGTTAAAAGAAATGGAAGAAAAGTTGGTTCTTATATTGAAGCAGGCTTGGCAAAGCCGCATCCGATAACGTAACATCCAACCACCAAAATCAAGTGGCCCTGCCACACTATAAGATTTTAAAGATTAATAAATGTGCTTTGCCTTTAATTTATCGCTCTTGCTTGCGAAGAAGTGTTTTTATCTTGTGCATTGTAAGCATCGTTTAATATTTGTTTTTTTTGTTTTTATTTATTTGACTTTCAAACTTTTATCTTTATTCTTTCTTGCTTCTTTTCGTCTTATGCTGCATGTTTTAACCGGGTTAATTTTTCTTATTTCAATGCATTCCTTTTCTAATCAGTAGCCTCATGTTTTAAGTTTCCATGTACCCTTTCGCTTATGTTTAATGCGTGATTTGGATGCGATTGTTGCAATGGTAAAGATTCCATTTCTTTAAAATTAAGATCTTGGGGAGGAAATAGGTGAGAGCACATATTAATACGAATCCTACTTAATTTACTAAAAAATGCAAAGTAAATAAATCTACGTACAAAAAAGGACGTAATATTTTCGCCTTGCCTGGTTACTTTTATGTGAAGGTTGGTTATAATAAGGGAGGTGGCATCTTGCGTATGTGCTTTATTATTTGGGAACCTATATTGGACATTTGAAGTCTTAAGATTATTGCTAACAAAGGCTAAATATACTTGCTCCACTTGAATAAATGTGGCAGTGTTAAATAATCTTACGATCTACTTTACGTTAGATTCAAAAATAGCGTTCATGTATTTATAGTGATCTAATTTCCGTGTATTTAATAAGATAGCATGCGCGATCTTCCGATTCGTCGATCGCTAACTTAACGCCGAGATTTGATTAAACTTAAACCCTAGTTACTTTATTCACTTTTTTAGGTCGCGCCTTCGCCAAGCGTTTTTTTTTTATCTTGATCTCCTTCGATGAAAGCTCCAATGGAAGTTCCGTTGGAGGAGGCAAGTCGGTAGCGTTTTGCATTGTGTAAAGCCAAAGCAACTGATACGCGAAATCCCAATTCTTTAGGGCGCCAAAGTATATAGCATTTAGGGCATTACATAACATTTGTGTGGGCAACAACTTAATTAGATGCCTCATATTGTATGCATAAATATGTAAGTAATTAATATTTGCGAAAAAAGATAAAAATGAAACGATGAGGTTAGCAATTTTACTCAACTTGCCCTAAATTAGCTTGCGATTTTGGAGGTTAAAGGTAGCAAAGATTTGGTTATTAATCAGTTGGTTATGAAGTATCTTCGCGTTCATTTTGAAATGTTTAAGAAAAGTAAGTTCAATGGCCTTCATTATAATAATATTAAGCATTTGCATCGCTTGTTTCTTATGATAAAAGATTTAGAATTAGATATCTTTGATGCCTTTTAAATAATATATCGCGTTTTGTTTTCTTAGTAAATCAGGTATGCTAGTTAACGATAGATTCACCTCTTTATACCCCATGCTAATTAGTTTATTTAGCGTATTAATCCTTATATTCTTCCAAAGCCTAGGTAGATTTAGGAGATTATCGAATGCTGCTTTAAGGTTTAGATAACGGGAAAGCTGCTTTAGACAACGAGTGTCATTTTTTAACAAATGATTCCGCTACTTGCCTTTGAAGTAAAGATCTCGCTTTTATGTGTATTTGTATATTTTGCAATAAATTTCGCTAGCATTTGGTAGCTTCTCGTTCGCATATTCCTTGATTAGGGCGGTCTGGAGCTCATGATTAGCATTTGCAAAATCGCGTCAATTAATGGTACCTTCGACTCGAATAATAGCACGTACTTGAAAGGTAAAGATTTATTATTCACTAGCTTTCCCTAGGTATAAGGAATTCTCGTGCTACTTGAATGCGATGTCGCTTATATAAGCATTGGAGTTAAGATTCGGCTGGGAATTTAAGCATCGGGTGAAGGTTGGTATTACTTAGCAGCGTTTTAATTAAAACGTTGGAATCTTAAAGCACCTTAGAAAGTTGAGATTAATCAATCATAGCTGGAATATGATTTTTTCCCACCTGGTGATATTATCCCTTCTTGAAGTATTCCTTTAGTTTCTCGATGTTTTTCTGGTTTAGTTTTTGGGACTTGTTTTATGGAAAATGCAACACCTTAAGCTTGATTTAAGCTATACCTTAATACTTTTCCCGCCCTTTAGTAGCTAGCCTCTTTTCCCAATCAGCGAATCTCGATGGCGGTAACATTTAGCATATGTTATCTCAAGATTTAAGTCGAATGGGATGTTTATAAAAGAAAGAGGAATGAGTAAGAAAGTGAAAAGGCATGTTGTTTATTATAAGTTCATGAAAGCAATCAAAATGTGCTACTTCTTGATTAAGCAAGCTCACATCCTTAACAAGATCATCTACCTCCTTTAAAATGTAAATTATTACAACGCTTACCTATGCTCTTTCATACTTTTTGCTTGCGCTTTGTTCTTCTCAATTTGATTATCAATCGGTATTTAACTTTTTGTTCTTACATCGTCGAGGTCCCCAATATAATATGGATTCATAATCCTAATGATTTACGATTATTGATTTTAGCAAGGTACAAAGCAAGGCACTACTTCACGCAGCTTATGATACTCCTGATGGGTAGCTTCAACGCTTCAACTTTCTGGGTTGGAATCTATCCTTGGGGAACAGTCCGATTAGGTCGAGCAAAAAACGATACCGTGCTTCGGATGATGAGGAGGATCTTATCGCTATTACGAAGATAGTTAAGGTTTAAGTGTATAAAAGGAATTTCCCGCGAGACTTTCAGGTACGAATGGGGTTATTATGGGATTGTTATAAGAAGGTTCTCGATGTTGAGTACCTCAATAATTTCATCACGGTAGTAAAATGAAAAGCATTACATTTTAAATTAATTGCTATTAAATTGTTTCCTTCGGCGGTGGCCGAGAAGGCATTTGAAAGGTATTAACGTATTACGCATAAGAATATCGTTAATATCCTTAATGCTTTTATTACCAATACATACCTTTACATCGTCTTCGAGCATCTACCCATCTTTCTTTTGCAGATTGTCGAAGGCGTTAAGTATCTTAGTAAGTTGTAATTAGCAATTATCCTCAAGCAAGTGAGATTTTTTATATTTGTTGTAACATATTTATTAATATAACATATAAAATCATTTGCGATTTAATATATTTTAAACGCGAGAAATTCTAACATGGATCTTTTTATTGCTTAATCATCCTTTTTAGCGTTTAAGGTAATCTTAAAATCAATTAGTAGATCATGTTTTAATTCTCAATTTCAATTAACGAAATTAGTTAACTTGCAATGTTATGAAATTATAAATGGGAAAAACAAGCTTCGAAATGTGAAAGCATTTAATTTAATCATGATGGAATTAATGTAAAAGTATGTTAAAGATGATGGCGCAATTGGTATGAATAATTTACGACGTTGGCAATCTGATGATGACGTTGTCGCTTTTTTTCCCAAAACAACATTGGCAACGTCCGCATTTAAATTACAAGATATATGTAATTCTCTTTTATTAAAATCTAAAGGCTAACAAGCTTAGCATGCATTATTAAAACGTCGTATTCGTAAAAAAGATCTTTTAAGTTTAATATTTTCGATTAAAATCATAGCATTAAGAAGTTATTCATGCAACGTATAATTATTCATTTTAATTTAGATAATAAATATCTAATGTTTCATATACAAAGTATATTTATTGGAAAAGTTCAGAATTCAAGCTAATTCTAGTCGCCTTCTTGCGACGGCGTATCACATTAATCATAAGAATTGGTATCAAAATTGGTAGCTAATATTGACGTGTCTTATTCCTAGTTGCCAGATTTCCTTTACATAAAGTTCAAACATTTTATAAGGTTAAGACCACATATATTATGGTATTTTTATACTACTTTAGTAATCGGACATGATTTGATAAAAGGTATGAACAAATGATTAAGTTTCCAAAGGCGGAGTTAAATTCAAGTCAGATTCAGATGCAACAAAGGCAAGGGTTAAGTAAAAAATTGAATCAAGCAAGAAAAGCCGGGGCAAGAAAAAGATTAAATTAAGCTTAAGAGGGATTATTATTTTCAATATTTGAATTTTTAAATAATTTAATATAAAGATTATAGCAAGTAAAAAGCAAGTTTTATTTCTATTAGATAATAAACGTTAGTAATATCCTCAAGTCTTGCAAGCGAGCGGTGATGTGGTTTTATGATTATTATCCAAATCAAAGCGAAGCGAAGTGGTGACCTCCAACCTTCATTATCTGACTTTGCTTTTACGAGGCGAGGTAGTCACTGTGGGGCGAGGTGGTTTGTTAAGCGATACAATCAATTGCCTTTTTTTTAATCCTTGTTTCTCGCTTAATTTATGCTTATTTAGATATATGCTACATCAATAGCCATTTTACAAGGTCTTCAGCATTCCCACCGAAATCAGAATTCTCATTACCATTCTCTTTTTACTTTGTATACGGTATTAATAAAAATTTTATCCTTTAATTTTCGAGCTTCTTATCACACTGGAGATCTTCGTCAGATTTGAGATTGCTAAAGTTCGCAGATTTATTCAACCTTGCTCTTTAAAGAGAAGAGAAGAAAAGAGGACTAAGAGTCAAGTCATAATAGGAAGGGGTGGACGAACATATACGACAATGAAAAGGTACGCTTTTCGTTCCTAACCACCTCATTATATGTGAGAATCGTTCACTTTTGGATATTTGAGATTACTCTTATTCTTACTTGTTTGCTGGTATTTTTTGGCATTTTACTTATGTCGAACCTTAATGGGCTGGTACGAAAAGCATAGCGGCCCCTTTTTTATCTTTATTCCGTTGTCCCCTTATCTATTGTCCCCTTGTTTATTGTTCATTAATCCATTGTTCACTAATCTATTGTCCATTAATCTATTGTCGTCATTCCCTTGCCCTCAAGTCCTCTCTATAATCATAAAGAATAATCCCCAAAGTCCACAATCTTGATGACTTTTAAGAGGGCATATTTTGGCTCCCATACCTATTTTGCTGGTCTTATCCCACCACATCTAGCCCTGATTTTGGTGATGATTATCTTGTTTTATTTGGCATATGCTTGAATAATTTGGTTGTTGACTCATCGCTTTTCCCTTTCCTTTCATAGGATTTTTTTTCCCTTAATTTTCCTTATATTTAGCTTTTACTTAATTTTTCTTGAATCGTCTTTTCATTTATATTATTCTTATTATGAAGATTGTTGAGATTTATATAATTTGCATCAGTAGCGTTTTTGTTGTATTTTTCGTTTTCTCCTTTTGTTTATTTATTTAGCAAGTCCTTAAGTACGTCGTTTTTTTATTACGCAAAGTCCTAATTTATCCACATGTTTTCCACCAATATTCATCATTTGGATCATGGATACCAATAAGCCTTATTATGCAAATAGCATATATCACCGCTAATCTCTATTGTTTTAAATTTTGGAAGTTGACGATTACGAAGGTCGGCATTCGCGTAGCGAATTTAGCTTTGATTAATATGATATCGCTTTTCTTTGGGATATATCTTAGTTTTCTTGCAAATCGATTTATTATTTCCCTGAAAACATTTCGGATAATTCACCGCTTAGTGGATATGATGTCGTTTGTTTTTGTGCTTTTCCATATTCTCGTTGTAGTTGTTCATGGTGCTGGGACTTTTTTTTTAAGTGTACTTAAGAATCTTTATGGATTGATCATAATGTTTCTTATTCCTTAAGAAATCATAATGCAAATAGCTAATATTTACTAGGGTAGCTTAGCCTTATATGCCTTCCTCCTCCTTTTAATTCTTATCTTCCATTGCTCGTTGTACAAGTTATTTCTTTATATTCATTAAGATCTAATTGTACTTGTAATATATTTCATTATATAATATCTTATATTTATATTCAAGTTTTTTTAGCGATTCGTATTCACTTTTGCTAGGATAGTCGCTACCCTATTTATTCTTTAGCTTTTTATTATTATCTTCCGAAACAAGACTTGGAATCATGATTTTTCTTGAGCTTACATCACGCGTGTTAATGATATAATTAGGATCCGGATCACGGCGTTTTAACCAGTTAACATCAAAGCAGGTCAATATATCAACATATGAATCCCGTTTATCAGCTAATACATCTTGCAAAGCTATTCATTTGTATTAATTAATTGGGTCGAGGGTAAATAAAACACATTGGAATTCTTTATTTAACCACGAAGAAGCTTCACACGTGATCTCTTTAATCACGAAATCACAAATGCGCGAGACATTATACCTCATTTGATTTTATTTAGCGAGCCGCTGTCACGAACCAGGCTCAGCCTTGGTACAAGTCACGGGTTGGCACCATAATACTGATGGTACCACCAAGTGGATGGCACTAGTTAGTGTTTGGCACCAAAGGAACAATGATACTATTAGGAAAATAACACCAACGATTATATGATACGAATTAGCGAGTAATATTATACTTCACGCTTATTGCTATAATAATAATTATGTTAATTATAGTAGATATGAGCCACGTGATATGTACACGGGCTTGCAAACTTGCGCGCTCAGCAAGATGGTCTTGCTAAGCTTGCATTCGAAATCGAAATTCTATATAACGAGTAAATAATTCCTAATTAGTAGAGCTTCGTACTCAAATCAAATAGCAAGTTTACACCTAGTTTACCACTACTTGTAACGTCTCAATTTCTATTAAAAACCAAACGTCTTATTACCTTACTTTATAGCTAATACCAACCGACGAGTTTATACTCACGATACTAACCAAATTAAAAACGTTACACTTTAAGCACCTTACTTGAAATATCATTAACAAAACATAATGGCCCCTAAGGAAAAATCTGTCGTAAGAGAAAGTTCCCAAACCAGCAAGAAGAAAGATAAAGTTACTCCACCCCAAGTTAACCTACCTAATACCTTCCATAATCAATAATCCAAGTTAAAACAATTCGTACTCCAATATTAAATATATTTAACTTTCAACGGAAACAAATTCGAAATCAAATTCCTTAAGATCTTATGAATCACCTCATTCTTCCGCAACATTGTAATACATTAAATCAAACCAACTTTTAGCGATTACCTTCTTAATCAACATATAATTGGAGCTTATTTTACCATTATGATCAAAAAGAATCGCGTTATCTTCCGCATCATTATAGGATTTATCACAATTATTAAAAGAATTTTCAAAAACCCCAATAAAAAGAAATAATCGGAAAAACATTTACTTAACATTTACCAACAAGAATCCGTTTACGAATACATTATCAAATTCCATCGTTACTTTATGTAATTAAATTAAACGAATAATGATTTGAAAGCTTAATATTACAAGGGCCTAAAAGATCATATCAAGAACGAACTTTCTAAGGCTAATAAATCCAATAACTTAAAGGAAATAATCAAAACAATTACGACTATCGATAAATGGATCCAAAAACAACAAAAGGAAAAGAGAGGGTATTTTGCTCTTACTTAATATAGAAAGCTTTAATTCCCAAAACAACATAAAAAAAAAAAGGAAATTTCCAACCCCACCTTAATAATAAACGTAATTATCATAACCTAATGGAAATAAATAAAGCTAAAAAAGGAAGTAAGAGTCAAGCTGAAAAGTAGAAACAACGAGAAAAGGGCCTGTGCTACACTTGTGGCAAAGCCGGCCACCTCGCTAGGAATTGCTTCCAGAACAAGAACGAAGGGAAAGCCCCTCTTAAAAATAAATGACAATTCGCTTTGGCTGAGCGAAAGACCGAGCGTCGCGAAGCGGCAGTGCTCGAACGAGTTAATGAAGACAACGATTGAAAGGAAATCCTGACCGAATCCCTCGAAAACCAGTGAATTAGCGACATAAGATCCTTGAATTCCTAACAAAAAAGTCAGATAATTAACGATCACTAAGCAAACCAGCTGCCTAACATCAACGAAAACTAGGCACTTCGCTTTTATAACGAAGAACGGCGAATCTAAATGCACGTAAAAGATAAGCTAAACCTAATGAAAAAGCAAAGAACCCACGATGCCCCAAAGCAAAAATTTAGCTGCGTTGTTATTTACCAAAATGTTAAGATCGTTATATTTTAAAAAAATATTAAATACACAAATTAACAATCTAAAAAATACACAACCAGCCTCTTAAAAAAACCCGAACCTCGGAAGTACGGCCAGCTAAACAACTATTTGGAAGTCAAAGACACGTAAATCGTTATCGCCACAGTTAGCGAAAAACGATATTAAAAGCGAAGATAACACGTATAAAAACCTATCCGACTACAAAAAATAAAAAATAAACTCATACAAAGTCAAGTTAACTTTAAAAAGAACATTTCATACACCCTCATCAATTACAACCAAAATCTAAGGAAATAAATAAACAAAATAATAGAAAAAATCGTCGAAGAATAAAAGGATTTGCTTGTAAAATCGCAGAAATATTTCAATTACTTTAATTACCCCGAACTCGCCATCACTGAAGAAATGAACCAATTAGTAATTCAAGTAAAACTAAATGGAAATACAATTAAAGCCTTAATCAACTCGAAAGCCATAAGAAGATTCATATACTTACAACTAATGAAACAACTAAACATACCCATCATACATAACTCACGCCCTTACCAATTCACCCTATTAGATAGGAAAAACGCAAAAGTTAACGAGTAAGTGCAAGATAAAACAACAAATATCGAAATGAAGATGCTTGATAATCACACAAAATATTTATCATTTGACATCGTCCCAATTAAACGACACGATATTGTTCTCAAGATCATATGAATAAATAACCACAACCCCAACATCGATTGGAAAGCGAAAACGCTTACTTTTAATAAATGCAACTATCGCCGCAATTAACTATCCGATGAAAAAGAAGCTAACGCCGCTTTCTTAAGAATAACGCCGATTAACTTTACACAAAAAAGTTTGATTCCCAGCTAAAAAAAATCTAAAAGTCATCCCAAGCAAGAGAATAACGTACGGGAATAGCTACCTATATCATATAAAAAGTATACAAAAATATTCGAAGATCCGTAAAATATAAGGGCTCTCCCTAAGCACAAACCTTAAAACCACAAAATTAACTTCAAAAAAAGATTCAAACCTATCGCAAAAAAGCTTCGCTACCACAACTACGCCACTGCAAAAACGCTTAAGAAATATCAAAAATTAAAGATAAAGAAAAGATAAATTTAAAAATCTAAATCGCTATACGCTATCAACATATTAATCGCTAAAAAGAAAAGAAATCTAAAAAAAAAACCTTATAGCAATTATCACATAATTAATAATAAAATTATACGAGATATATATCTCTTACTAAATACGTAATACTTGCAGGATAGGCTCGTTAAAGCAAAGATATACACCAAATTAAATCAACGAAACGCATTCAATCTAATCTAAATCAAAAAAAAGCACGAATAAAAAACCGCTTTTGTATTACCTTTAAGCTTGTAAGAATATACGGTAATACCGTTTGGACTTACAAATGCATCGGTCATATGCTAAAAATAGAATAACAAAATTTTGAAGAACTTTATCGGAAAATTCGCAATATGTTATCTAAATAATATCCTGGTCTACTCGAGAACCATCGAGAAACACCAAAAACACGTCCTACAAGTTATAAAAGCCTTACACAAGGTAGATTCCAAACTGAAGCTATCAAAATGTGAGTTCTCAATCGAACAGGTCACTTTTTTAAGATATATTATAAACTCAAAATAAATAAGCATCAATCTAGAAAAAGTCAGAGCAATGAGAAAATAAAAATCACCTAAAAACATCAAAAATATGCAATCCTAATTAAGATTTGCTAACTTTTATCAACAATTTATCCGGAATTATTTTAAAATAACTGAATCGCTCACCAACTTAATTAGGAAAGGCATCCCCTTTACCTAAACTAACCAATACGAAAAAGCCTTCCAACAAATCAAGAAGGAATTCACTAAGAAGCTAATTTTTTATAATTTTAACAAAAAAAAAGAAAGCATAATCGAAACCAACGCTTTAGATACCTATACCAACGTAACTCACCTTTAGCGAGACGATAAAAGCTGACTATATCTGGTTACTTATTATTTTAAAAAAAATATCCTCAACTGAACAAAATTATAACATATACGAAAAGGAACTCATAGCAATTATCAAAACATACAAACATTAGAAGATTTACTTACAAGAAGCCAAATATCTAATCATTATTCACACCAACTATATGAATCTTCAAACCTTTACAACCACTAAAGTCTTAAACAATCAACAATTAGCCAAATGAGCCAAGAAACTTGCCTCTTTTGATTTTATAATCAAATACGTGCAAAAAAAAAACAACGCCAAAGCCGACGCCCTAAGCAAACTGCCGGAATACGAAGGAAACAAGATTTACAATAAAATCGCCTTACTTAAAAAATTAAACAATGAGGACTTAATTCCCCACATCCAAAAAACAACAGCCATAAAACTCAAAAGACCTTAAGCAAAAACACTAAAGAAAGCTCAAGAATTTGAAAAGTCTTTTCTAAAAACTAATAATCATACCACAATTTAAAAAAGATACATGCAAGTAAATGGGAAGTTATGACTTCTGCCTAACCTAACTCAAGAATATATTTAAAAATAGCATAAATTATTTATATACGAATATCAAGGAATATGAAAAACGTACCTAAGGATTTCGTAATACTATTGAGGCGAGGGACTTCGCGTAATAATTAAGGAGGTAATTGGAAATTGTGATGCTTGCATTAGGAATAAGCTAATTAGGCATATATCTTATGGGTAAATAATCACAATACCCATACCGCCATAACCTTGAAAATCAATATCATAAGATTTTATTAGACCGTTACCTATATTTAAAAACCAAGTCACAGGAGTTAGCTATAATATGATATTGGTCATTATAAAAAAACTTATCAAATATATGACTTTAATATTAATCAAATTAATGCTTATGGCTAAAGACTTAACGTAGGTATACCTTAAAGAAGTAGTTTTCAAGCATGAAATACCGGAAGAAATAATATCCAATCGGGACAAGCTATTTATATCCAAATTCTGGAAAGCGTTATTAAATTTCCTTAAAATTAAATAGAAACTCTCAACAGCATTCCACCTTCAAACAAATAAAGAAAATAAACGGATAAATCAAGTCGTTAAAGCATACTTACAATACTACATCAACTACCAACAAAACAATTAAGTGAAATTGCTACCGCTTGCAAAATTCGCCTACAACAACTTGACCACGGAAATAACCAACGTAATATCATTCTTTACTAATTACGATTACGAACCTATCGCTTATAAAAAACCCAACTTAATGATTAAGAATAATGATACAATTTACATCTAGATCCAAAAGATTCAAGACTTACATAAGAAATTATCCCAAAAACTTTAATTCATAGCAAAAAGAAACGCACACTATTACAACAAAACGCATAACCAGGAGCCAACGCTATAAGAGGGAAATAAAACTTACCTTTTACAAAAAAATATCAACACGCAAAAACCAAGCAACAAATTAAACCACAAGAAATTAAAACCATTCAAAATCAAGCGAATCAAAGGACCTTTAAATTATAAACTTTAACTGCCAAACACAATAAAAAAAATTCTAATATTCCACATATTTTTGTTAAAAAAAGCATCACCAAATGCATCACTAACCTCAAAAACAATCGCAAAATCCATCAATCCGCTCGAAAAATATGAAATGAAAAAACTACTAAATTGTTAATACAAATACGATATCATCAAATACCTAATGAAATAAAAAAATTACTCATAATCCAAAAACACTTAAAAACTTAAATCAAATCTTCGCTGCCCAAAGCTACTTGCCAATTACTATCAACGAAACTCAAATCTACCTAAAGCAGATTCTCAAGGTTAAAGAAAAGGCCGATCATTAGGTCGTAAGAGGAATCGATATCGCTAGAACTAGAACATTTCGCGCCTGCTAACTCAATACTCTTTTATACCTCCTCCGCCTTCCACTTCTCCTCAATTTCCTTTTCCAACGCTTCAAAAGCATCGAACTTTTCCATTAAATTTAAATCGATGGCAATTATCTTTTGCCGCCTTTATAAAGAAAACGCTTTTATTTCTTCAGCCTCGCCAAGCGAGCATGAAACTCAGCTACAACAACATCCTCTTCATTTTTCAACTTCTCGATCTAAGCGTTAAAGAATTCCTAATCCGAAGCAAAAGGCATTCGATTCTTATCGCGAACATCGCAAGTCTTATTTAGATAAGCGCAACAACCGTAGCGGATCAATTTGGGATTATGTAATGAAACATACTCTTTGCATTTCGCATTCTCATATCTAATGCATAACGCTATGATCTTTCCCATTAATTAAATTTGCTAACCCAGCATAATATAATCAACTCTTTTAATTAAGCATTCGGGTAACATAATAAAAAAAGAAGATAATCGTAGGCAATCATCGATATTTCCTTAAACATACTTAAGCGTAAGGACACGCTAGGCTAGAAGAGGGATAATATTATGAATTAGACTTAGCTTTGATATAAGTCACAAGTTAACATCATAATATTGATAATACTACCAAGTAGATAGCACTAATCAATATTTAATATCAAAGAAATAATAATATCATTAGGAAAATAACATTAACAATTATATAATACAAATTAGTAAGTAATATTATACTCTACACTTATTGCTATAATAATAATTATATTGATTACGGTGGATATAAGCCACGTGACATGCAAGTCGTGCTAGACGGACTTGCAAACTTGCGCGCTTAATAAGACGGTCTTATTAAACTTATACTTGGAATCAAAGTTTTATATAACAAATAAATAATTCCTAATTAGTAAAACTTCGTATTCAAATCAAATAACAAGTTTACATCTAATTTACCACTGCTTATAACATCTCAATTCCCATTGAGAATCGAACATCTTATTACCTTACTTCATAACTAATACTAACCGACAAGTCTGTACTTACGACACTGACCGAATTAGAAACGTTACAACCGCATGGCATTAATATATCAATTATAGAATACGAGATTGTTTTTATGATCGCGACTAGCTTTGGTATTTTTACGTTGTTATCTTATCTTCGTGAATTAATTCACGATTATTAAACTTGCAAAATTTGCATAAAACAAATTCATTTAATGTGGTAACTTTAAAGTTTTAATAAAATTAATTTTCTAAATTATGATAAAAGCTAACGATTATAAATATTAGCGCAATTATGAAATTCCTTTTGAATAACGTCTTGAATGAAAATACTTTAGATAATAGCTATATAAGTGAAGCCATTTTTAGAACACTTAACTAACTAAAACTAGCATAAATCCTTGATATCTCGATTTACGTAAATACCCCTGGCATCGTGAAGGTGCTTTTTGGCAAGCATGCAATTATTTACCCAAAAATAGCGAACATCGAAGGGATCTTGCAAAACGAGGTGACGGGGAAATATATCCAAAGGTTACAAGTAATATCAGAAAAGCAAGGTAAGATACTTATGATGGGTAAAGAAATCCATGTTATTCCTTGAGGTAAGGCAAATACTGATACTTATAATGTCCGCAATTGGCCATTTCCGCGATAAGCTCCGGGCTTTTATTTATCCGTATCTTGATTATGGGATTTGATTATAGGAATTAGAATTCCAATTCGAGTAGGTGTTAAATTTTCGGCTGGGAATTCCCGGTTTTGTAAAGAATATTTATTTAACTTATTAGTGAAAAGGATATCACCTGAATATCTCGTATTAGTGGATGTATTTTATCTTTATTTAATATGTTATATTAATATTTACAACATTTACTCCGTGGAGGTATTTAGCGAATCGGCAATCTAAAATAAATAATGATATTGGTGGAAATTAGCTACATACCGAAAATAGCGTGATTTTAGATTCAAACCTTCTCTTAGTTTATAGCCGTGCATTTTATTTCACTTGAATAAAATAATTAGTAAATAATGAGGGTTAGTGGTATTCCAAGCTCCCTATGAGCGGTTGGTATGGTTTTGTGATTATCGTTTATAACAAAGCTAAGCGAGGTGGTAAGGTGACGACCTAGTGTGGGGATTAGATTCAAGCGAGGTGGTGTTGATGCGCTTCCCACCTCCTCTTACCTTAAAAATCTTATTGTTTGGACTTGATTTTACAGCTAATTATAGTGATAAAATCCTTTTAAGTTTTCCTGCTGCTAGTAATTATATTTATAGCTTTTGATTGATATAAAATCTAAAATATGTAAATGATGTGAAGTCATGACCTATCTGCTACATAAATGTATTTAAAAGAGAAATTCCTAATAATAATGAAACGATCACAAGTTCATATGGAAGACTCAAGACTTGAGG
>NYXK01000079.1 GCA_002685535.1 Deltaproteobacteria bacterium | reverse complement strand
GGGGGGCAGAAAGTAATGGACGGCGCAATCCTGGTAATGAATAACATTGCCATCTCATTGCTTCATCGATATACTATCAGCTTCTATTCTATGTGATCAAATATTCATACAAAACAACTCCTGATCATAATTGAGCATTGCGAAGACCCGTCGACCTGAACGCTTTGTCATTGAGCCAAAACACACGAGTGCAGGTCAACAGAAAGGCTTCACGGTGGCTCGAAATGTATCGTCCTATAACTGCATTGCTGCACTCAATATACAGAGCAGGATTCAAACAATTGTGACACGGGCTTGAAATGAGGGGTAATATGCTTGTAAAAACGAGTGGCTCAGGTAAATTTTGTGGTATATGTATGATACAAGACTCTCAACGCCAGAACGAATGCACATCCTACATCCCTTTCCTCCCCTTCCTCAAATCTCTTTTTCCTCTCACTGTCCTAGCACAACTAAAAGCCAAATAAGCAAGCTAAATCGAAACAAATCAAATCAACAAGCACGCCTTTGCTCAATCTAAGCATCGCAAGCAGCGGAAGCCTCCGAAGCAGCCGCAGAAGAGCTAGTCACAAAGGTCGATGCAACAGCAGCATCAGATGGGACGGCACCGCTTGGAGCAGACCCCGTAGGCGCAGTTCCATTGCCGCCTGGTCCACCCGATCCACCACCAACGCCACTGTTCGAGTTGGCAACACCACCATCAGCAGTAAGGGACGCAGCACCTGAGATAGTCTGCTCCGAAGTCAGATCGATACCGAACGCGACCCAGCCGAAAACACCGGCGGAGATATCGCTGCCGAGGAGGGAGTACTCAATGACGGGGTCGGTGGTTGCGGCTTCCTCGGCGAAGATCTGGTCGTCTGAGTTGTCGGTGATTTCTTGCGTGTTGGTGGAGTATGGCGAGACGGCTTCGACTTGCGTGATGAGGTCTTGGTCGAAGAAGAGCTGGCCGACGTGCGAGACGTAGCCGCCGGCGTAGGTGCCGTTGGCGTACTGGGTGCCGTTGAAGTGGGCGAGGACGTGGATGTGAGTGGCGCGGCTGGTGTAGTGGCCTGGGAAGAGGGTTTGGAATTGAGCGACGCCCTCGTCGTCGGTAGGTTGTAGCCCACGAAGGAAGGTGTTGTCAAGGTTGGTAGTGTCGGAGCTGTCGCCGTTGCCGGAGGCGACGATGCCGGAATAGACACCGGTGGAGTTGCAGTGCCAGATTTCGATCATGGCGTCTGGAACGGGCTCGCAGGTGGCGACGTCGATGACTTGGGTGTCGAGGATAAGGTCGATACCGTCTTGGTCTTCCCGGATGTCCTCGCGGACATACTCGCCAGTGACGTAGTATGGTCCTTGGGTGACTTCTGGGGAGAGGATGCAGGAGCTGTTGCCGGAGAAGAGGATGGACTCCTCGGTGGCGTTGGTGTAGGCCTCGCTTGACAAGTGGGAGGTAGCGAGGACACTGGCGGCGTCACGAACTCTGAGGTATGGGGAATCTGTGGCTGTCAATTAGGGTCCTCGGGGAATTCGAAGGCGGCACGAACCTTCAGAGATGGCTCTCTTCTTGCGGGCATCCTTTGCCATAGCGGCTCTACGAGCGACGTTCTTCTTGTCCAAACCGCGCTTCTTCAACTTCTCGGCGCAGTGGCTGAGATCGCGAGGAGCAGTTGCCATGAAGGCAGCACGCTCAGCGATCTCAGCTTGCATGTCATGGCCAGGATGAGCGAAGGCCTTGGTTGCGAGAACCGATGCGGCGATGAGAGGGGTGATGAGTTGCATGTTGGAGGTTCGAGAGGATGACTGGAAATGAGAATTGTGCAGACAAGGAAATACCGGAAAGAGTAAGGAAATATGAGGAAAGAAAGAGGTAGAGAATGAAGATGGTGATGAGGGTGAGGAGAGAACCTACATTGAAGGCGAGATAGGAGTATATATATGTCGACTCCATAGCCACTGTTTTCATGTCAAATTGCCAAGATATGTCTTTTGTGAGCATTCGTCAAGCATACGTACATTGACGATGAAGCTTAAAAAACCCCCGGTGAACTGGGGGAACCACAGGGAAGGCTGGGGCGAGGGGGCTTCGTCCGAAATTTAGGGGCCGGAGCGTTGAGGCTCTAGCATACCCCACAACGTAAACATTTGACCATTACGGCACATCCCATTGGTTGACTTGACGGAGAGGCACGTAACATTTCCTTCGGCCGACAGCGACAACAAAGTTTGCAGGACGTGCATCTCTCGATGTCTTGGTTCTAAATGTTCGGGATGTGGCTGTTGAGCGGACGGAGGTGGAGCAGAAGACGCGTATTTTGAGTGGACGGAGTCTTGGCGAAAGGAACAACATGGGAACACCCAATCAAAACATTGCACAAGTCATGAAGAGAGGCATTGGCCAATGGGAACAAATTTATTGCATGATGAATCTTTGTTTCAATGCGGAGATCTTTGCTGGGTTGGCAGTTAGACACAAATAGAGCTCGCAGTGGCTGACGTTGTGGTCCCTGATTGAGCCACGAAAGTTCACAGCATGGCATTTGATTCGAGGGAGGCGACCGCAAGCAACGGCCAAGATGCCCCTATCTGTCGTCAGATGCTTGTGTGGCTTCTAAAGCCCCGTCGTCATGCGAGCCTCCTTGAGATGAAGTTCGTGGATGAGGCATGTTTGTGAAAGGCCAGGATCGCGACCTGAGTCGTCGACGAATCTGGTCTTTTGTGCGCCGGAGAAAAGCTTTCCCGGAATCATCCAATGGTGATGGAGAGGAGTGAGAAGCGGTGAGTCCGAAAAGGTGAGTGGAGTGTTGACATTATTTGAAATGTCCCAAGTGGCATTCAGTACATTTCTCTCGTCCGTCTGCCACTTCTTGCACACCCTGTTTTAACGTCAGCTTGAGTCCAGGATATCTAAGTGTAACTGGACACCTCATACAATCGCACTAAGGCTCGTCAGCTTCAGCATCTACATCCGTTGATTGCGTGGCGACCTGCAGTTGATAATGTTGATCCCTCGTTGTGGATCGTGCAATAACCCCCTCCGCAAATCTTACACATTCTCTGGGTTTGCGTGATGCACGAATCACACTGCCGATATTAGCCATGTTTGATTTGCCTCGGCAGTGATGCGATACTTACGTTTGGACCGCATTCGAAGCAACTTCTAAAGACTCCAGGCTGTTGGCAAGTCAGTCCGCGTTCGAATCAACGAACCAAATGAAATCGAAGTTCTCCCATACGTAATTGCGTGAAGTCGATGAACTCAACCCCACATGCCATTACTGCCAGCTCCGGACATCATCTCGGCAACAAGACAGTCCTCAACACAGAGACCCATATGTACCTTGACATTCTTCTCTGGGTGCAAACCCGAATTTCCGGACTCAGCTGCCCCCCAGGGCTGTGCAGGACCTGGGACGAAGAACCCGCCGTGGTCTGAAATCTCGTAGCAATCTTCGCACCACCACTTATGACAATTCTCGCAGTATCGACTTCGAAGACAATCTGTGCATCTCAGCAACATTTTGTCTCCAAATCCTGGAAACGGCGTTTTCGCAGCCTTGATCGTGGACGAGTGAAGGGGTGGAGGAGCAAGCAGAGGGAACCTTTCCATCGGCGCCTGCTTGAATCTCGCGATACCTTCAGGGCTTTTCTTGCAGGCAAAACAGCGTCCAACAGAATGGGTGGCGACACGGGATGAGAGATGGACTCCCGAGCTTTGATACCACGGACTTGGTGGCTTTGAATCGCCAAATCCGAGCGAGGAGTGGCGTGGTCCATTGCAGAGGACAGCATCGAAACTGATAATTCCCTGGCATGCATACATAGTGTTTGCCCATTCCAGAGAAGGAGGCTTGCTCAAGACTTTGCCACCTGCTTGGTACCATCGGTCTGCACCACAAGCCAGTTCATCTGCGAGGGTATCTCCAGATTTCTGGTTCCACTGGGCTCCTATTTGCGCGCCGGGACCAAATACTACACCGCCATCTGACGACCAGAAATCACTCGGTGCTATATGTCGATGATGATCATCCACACGTTGAGGATAGCGAGGAGCAAGTGCTGCATCCTTCGGCCCAAATATATACAGCCCTCGAAGCTTCGGTGTATTTTCTGGTCGAGATGGTCGCACAGCATATAACAGTGCCTGCTGCAGCTTCCTCTCATTCAAATTCTGGACATCCCGTATAGACAGTATCCGTACGTTGAAATGGTCCTGGATGATTATATCCGACAGCAGATCCGAAGTCACTGATAGGCCATCGAGAATGAGGGTTTGGACATCTTGGAGAATATGCCGCCGGCGGAGGGTGTTAAATATGCCTTGTAAAGGGCCACCATAGAAACTTAGCGCATTAGTGTGTTTCCTAGCTGGTCGGGGAAGATGTACGTACTCGTCTTCTGTCACATTCTCGTCTACGTGCAATACTCTGTTAGTGTTTATGTCTCCAAATACCCGAGCAGGTATCACCAACCTAGCTGTACGTTCCTCCACACCTCGCCACCATGATCAATCGCAGCTATTTCAAACTGCGCAGACTTGACCTTTGTCAAATCAAGATGCCTAAATACAACCGGCGTATCCCTAATTAGAATCTGGAAAGCCTTGCAAGTTGAGCCGAGAGCGAGAAGGCTTGAAGGCGGTAAGTACGGAGTTGTCTGGCTCAGGACGAGCGTGTTGGAGAGTAGCTGGAGCAGTGTAGTTGGCAGAGAAGTAGACTTTGATGGTGTTTTACGAGCGTCCTCCATAGCATGAAGAGAGGAAAAATGAAAGGAAGAGGTTTACGTGGTCGTGTGGACGTTGAGTAGATGATGAATCCTCTTGTTTCGGGACCGAGATACGATGCGAGTATCCGTCGAATGCGAGGCTGTTGGATTGTTGATAATGACAGTCACGTGAAAGCGACGCTAATAAATTAAGCTTAATTGCTTATCAGCTTATCAGTGACGGTGATGATGCGGCGCTTGATGCCTTTGCCGCTTGAAGCTCGGTCAGTGGTAGTAACTTCGAGAACATCGAATTCTGACAAACACAACAAACAAGAAGAACATAACCCAACCAATCCATTTTACTGCACTCATCTCTCAAAGGCAAACTCCTCATCTCCATCTTCACGCCATATGCTATCTCGAGCCCACTCCACCACAACAAACCATGGCAACGCCATCTGAAATCTCCCTTTCCTGGACCGGCGTATTCAACGTCGCCCCCAAGTCCAACAAGGCATTACCAGGCGACAAGATCCTCCTCCCCCAATCCGCACTCGAACAGCTTCTCTCCGCCTCAACAGTCGCAGTCCCCTCATCAAATCGAGCAAACGCCCTCGCCTTCGACCCCTTCAACCCATACTCCCTCGCCGCGGCGCGCGCAGAGCAGTCGCAATGGCGGGACACGCAACAGCAGTTACCGCATCCTCTTACATTTCGACTGGTGAATGCTGCGAATGGAAATGTGGTGCATGCGGGTATAAGAGAGTTCTCTGCGGAGGAGGGAGAGGTGGGATTGAGTCCGTTTTTGCTAGAGGCGTTGGGCGTGGTGCAACCTGAGGCGAAGGCGAGGAGGAAAGCTGTGTCTATACATTCAGATGATGAAGGGACGCCGGATGCTCCTATAGATTTGACGGATGACATTGAGGATGTCAAAGAAGAGCCTCCGAAAATCACGGTCCATGCGAAGCAGTTACCAAAGGGGACATATGTACGGTTACGGCCTCTGGAAGCAGGTTACAATCCGGAAGATTGGAAATCTTTGCTGGAGAGACATCTACGGGAGAACTTCACGACTCTCACGAATGGGGAGATATTGACTGTACGCGGATCTAAGTCAGAAGAATTTCGTTTTCTGATAGACAAGTTTGCGCCGGAGGGAGATGGAATCTGCGTTGTTGACACGGATTTAGAAGTCGACATTGAGGCTCTGAACGAAGAGCAAGCTAGGGAAACCATGAAGCAGATCATGGCCAAAGCACAGAAAGCACCTGGAACGGCGGAAGGAAGTTCTGTTGGTGGAGATTTGAGTATCTGGAAGCCATCAACTGGACAAGTTCTTGCTGGAGATTACGTGGATTTTCAGTTACCTTCATGGGATCGCACGCAAGGGATTGAGATTGAGTTGACTACAGAAGAGGAAAACCTGGAGCTTTTCGTCAGTCCATACTCGCCGCGACAACGAGCACGACCGCGGGAAGATGAGCACGTTTTCGGAGACTTCAGCGACGAGTCCGTGAAGAGTATCAGAATCTCAGCAACAAACGTCGAGTTAGAAAATGCCGAAGCTCTCTACATCTCGATATACGCTCGCCCATCAGAAGACTCCTCAAAACCTCGCAAATTCTCTCTGGCTTTCAAATCTCTCTCGAAATCAGTCAACGGCACGACCAAATCCCCCATTATCCTCGACTCCGACTCCACCGACACAGAAATGCACAACCCAGACGAACAGCAATGCAAGAACTGTCTCCAATGGGTCCCCACCCGAACAATGATGCTCCACGAGAACTTCTGTCTCCGCAACAACATCCTCTGTCCCAAATGCTCCCTCGTCTTCAAGAAGAACTCACTAGAATGGTCATCTCACTGGCACTGTCCGCACGACACCTCTCACGGGAACAGCGAGTCCTCAAAAGCTACCCACGACACCATATTCCATACTCCCCACGCCTGCCCCTCCTGTCCCTACGAAGCGCGCAACCTTCCCTCCCTCGCTTTACACCGCACATCAACCTGTCCAGGCAAGCTCATCCTCTGCCAATTCTGCCATCTCGAAGTCCCCCAAGAAGGCGATCCCTTCGACCCGTCACCTGAATCGCTGATTTCCGGCCTTACAGCCCACGAGTTAGCAGACGGAGCCCGCACAACAGATTGTCACCTCTGCAGCCGGATAATCCGCTTACGGGACATGTCTACGCATTTGAAGCACCATGAATTGGAGAAGAGCACGAAGGCCAAGCCGGCGATATGCAGGAATGCGAATTGCGGGCGGACGCTGGAGGGCGTCGGGCGCAATGGGGAGATTGGAGCGGGGAGTAGGATGGGGCAGGGGCCTGGGAATAGCGTCGGGGTGTGTAGTATTTGTTTCGGGCCGTTGTATGTTAGTATGCATGATCCTGAGGGTCGAGCTCTACGTCGTCGTATTGAGCGGCGATATCTATCCCAATTGATCTCCGGATGTGGGAAGGCGTGGTGTAAGAATGAGTATTGCAAGACGGCTAGGGCGAAGGCGAAGGCGAGTGGTGGGAAAGGAGGAGGGGAGGCTTTGACGGCACAGATGGCGTTGCCGATTGTGAAGCCGTTGGTGGATGATATTGCGGATCATGGCAAGCCGTGTTATTTCTGTGTTGATGAGGGGAGTCAGAGGAGAAGGGGGATGGCGGAGATGCTTGCTGCCGAGGGGGGTTATGAGCTTGAGTGGTGTGTTGCTGCGCTTGAGGCTGGAGGGGGTCGATTGGATGGTGCGAGGACTTGGTTGGGGAATTGGGCGCCGAAGAAGGCGTAGGGGACTGGAAACGGGCTTATGGATAATGGAAATGGTTGCATTGCTGGGCGTTGGTTGCATAGCGATTTGCATATTTCATAGACATTTGAGACCATAGTGAGCATGATTGATAACAAGATGCTGTCCAAATCCCCCTTTTGTAAAGATTCTTCAGAAACGTGTGATTCTGCTATGGACGTGGAGCTAGACTGCAGTTTCAGGCACTGTGGTGGTTCTCGAACCCGGACATCTCGTGGTCAATCCTGGCTATATGGAGATCCTGTGTTGCTGAATCGGGCCTCACATCTTGTATGGCGAGAGCCATGAGGTAGATGGATTCGAAAACTCTTTTGTCGATGTGCAAACTTGCCTCAATTGCTTGGGCAAGCAACCTGCTGGGCATTTGAGACGTCCATCCGGTCCTTTGTTTCTGCTTGGACTTGAATCCCACGCCAACGCCCAAAAGGCTCATATAGCGCGAGATGAAAGTCTTAAAACCGTCCTGATTGACTTCGAAACCCTTTCGACTTCGTCAATGTCATTGCCCCTGTTTGTTAACACAAACATTTTCACGCATTACCTAGCTGTCGAGGTAAAAGTGGTACAGACTTTGTAGGAGTACGAAGAGGAAGCTCATCATCCACGTCATCATTGTCGCCCCAATCATGTCCATCATAGTCTACAGCTCTCCTCTCCCTCCATGTCCATGTCTTATATCCTGCTGACAGGTTTGGTTGGCTGTCGAGTCCCCTAAAAGATGGCGGAACGAGTTCTACAGGTAGGGTATCTGGTAGATGGAGTTCAACTGACATATCATGGTCTCCATCAGGCACGAAGTGCCACATAATATCGAACTCATCCCTTGTCAAGCGACCATCGGCGTCCACGTCCATTAGCCTCCAGATCTGATCTCTGTTACCGGCTGGAAAGTATGCTTCGAGATGGTCTTCAATTTCAGACTTGGTAAGATAACCTTTACTGCCGTAATCTTTATCTAAGATGCTGAAGTGGTCGTTAGGATCTGACGGGGTGAACGGGGTGATGGCCCTATCACTGACGTTCTCAGTACCAGCATCTCCCATGGCCTTCCATGGTCTGGTGGTGTTCACGGCATCTTTGAGGACTACAATCTCTTCTGCCATGTCCTGAACCTTCATCCTCTCCTCCTTCAAGGACGCCTCGAGCTTCTCCACCTCGGCAGCCTTTTCGAAGTAGAACATCTTCACTTTTTTGTATTTTATTGCTAGATACAATGAGCTTAACATTGGCAATGTGCAGATGTGTCAACATACCTAGGTCTCGAAACTCCTTGTCGATAGTAGGGGGCGTACCACAACAACTCGCAAAATAATGGTCGCCGCTCAGTGTCTTCAAAGTCGCAATGACTATGGCTATGACTGGTCTAGCAGTCGGTGAATTGGCGACCATTCTCTCCACCAAGTCCATCAAATCGAAGATGCCCTGATCGTGTGCCGTTGGGACTGCTCTCAGCCTGGTCATCCACTCTTGCAACTTTTCTGGGCTGTTTTGAAACGAGTGATCCTCATTCTTGGTTCGGAAGGTGTCAAATTCCACGAGCGAAAGCTGTCGATATACAGTATTGATCTCGAGAAAAACACAGCCAAGGGAGTAAATGTCAGCCGCTCTTCCCCGAGGTTCGTATCGAGCAACTTCAGGAGCACAGTATTTGTATGTTCCACGTTCGATGCCGTTTGTAACGCTCGTAGATGCATCGGTAGTATCTCTACTCAGTCCGAAGTCAGTAATGAAAAGTCCGTCATTGCGATCGAGGAGGATATTTCGTGGTTTGAGATCCTTGTGTCGGACATCATTATCGTGGAGATATTGCACCGCTTTCGCAAGACATCCATAAATACGACACAACCGTTCTTTCGCATGGAAAAGGTTGTCCGGTATGTGCAAACGTTCGCATAGCCTTGACATGCCTTCTCCCAGATTCAGATTTCCTGATCGAAGATCCTCGTCCAATTCATCCAGATATACGCCCAAGTCGCAAACAGCAGCTGGAAACAGTAAGATGCCCAGCACCATCCTCTGTGTGTAGGATCCCAGCAATGTGACGACGTGTTTGTGGTCCAGCTTCCTCAAGATTTCCAGCTCCCGCTTGACATCCTCGATCTTCATCCGCCGGCTGCAGAATATCTGTTTCCTTGCAATCTTTACCCCGCGACAGACGACCTCATGAACATCTGCGCTTGCACCACGACCGAGAGATATGCCTTCTTCGAGCGGTATGTGTTCGTTTCGCGCGAATTCAACATGCTGCCCCTTTCCTGACCAGTTGCCTGGGATATCGAACAAGGCGAGTGCTGAAGCTCCAGTGGGAGATTCGTTGTCGGTATTGGCATTTGCGCCATTGGTACCTCCTGGCGCAGTTGTCACAAGGGGTGGCGGCGGTCCCCGGGTTCCATTCAATGCTGGCGACTCGACCTGTGAAGGAGGAGGGAGGGGTGGAGAGGATATTGAGGGCAGAGAGTATGTCGATTGCGTCTGTGCTGATTCGTATGCTAGATGAGGATAAAGCGAGGCGTACTTCGCGATAGTCTGCTCGTCTGGATATCCGAACTGGACATATTCGCTCGCGATGTGAAGATAGGAGTATTGCTTGTCGTGAGGGAGCCAGGTCGCTCTCCTTCGATCGGTCAGTCATTGTCGTATCACTGGACTCAGAGAGGGGGGGGCCTACCATCCGTCTGGGGGTTGTGGTGGGATTGGCCGAGTAGCAATGGCAGCGGCCAAGTTGAGTTGCGTCCGCTGGTGAGAGTCCTGGCCATAAGGCGAGCCAGATTCTGGCTTCTGCTCAAGGGCATTCTTCTTCTTGAATCCAAACATGAGAGCTGTCAATCAATGGAGACTGTTAAACATCGGAAAGCAACAGAAGGGATGTCCAGCCTCGTAGAAGAGAGTGCTGAGTGGTTGTGTGTTGGGGGTCGCTCAGCCCTCAGCCATCAGCCTCAAGCCTGCATCGACGTGCAGTAGTGCTGCATAGTAACGGAGTAAGAGACATAGCCAGACCTACTATCGCTTACCTGTCAGATACTCGTATATTCCGTGAGCTTGTGGTGGACTTCTTCTGCTCGTAGCATTGGGTTCACCGTCACCAGTCAATGTTGAGTGAGTGTTTCGTAGGAGAGCCATTTAACTTCCACGGCTGACTCAGCAAGAAGAGCTTGATCGACGGGCGCGCAAGAGCGATGGGAGTCATCTTCCCTCACAAGCATTCGAGACCTATTGGATCATCGGACTGAATTGCTTCAACTGTACTTGAAGCTCAAGTTCCTTACTTTACTCGAGGTTGGTAAATTCTACCTTGGTGTGGAAGTAAGTTACTTGGCTTGTGTTGATTGAGTAAGAACATATTGCATCTCTAAACTCCAGCTTCAGAAGTCTGACCACTTCACTCTAACCATGACAGAGCCATTTACCTGGCTGGCATGAACAATCATACACCATAAAAGCATATACCACCAAACGCTACCTCTTTCTTCTTCCCTCCCAGCTCATGGCTCCCCCTCAAGCTCAACCTTAATCTTCACCCTCTGCACCTCTTCAGCCCTCCTCTCCACATCCCTCCGCCACTCAAAGTTCTCCCCCACCTTCACAACCAACGACTCAATCATAAATTTCTCCGTTCTCTCTGGCTTCTTCATGCTCTTGTCCCAAGCCACCGCAATGAAGTCGACGTTGATATCTGCTCCAGCGGCGATAGCTCCGTTGTTCGGTCGGACACAGTACCGTTTCGGCGAGGTGGTTTTGATGCGGTAATGAATAGAGGATGTATTGGGATTGTGAAGTTGAACGAGGATGTGTTGTTCGTTCTTGAGGGGAAGAGTGAAGTTCAACTGGGAGGGGTTTGTGGTGAGAGGGAGGCTGGAAGGGCAGTCGGGGACGTGGACTGGTGGGATACGATCCTGTGGAATGGGTTTCGGGACGCCGTAGCTTTGGAAGACTGCTCGAGGATTTGGGATGTACTCGTCGACGGGTGGTGCAGTCGAGTCCTCGGGATATGGAGTATACTCTGGAAGCTCATCGTCGTCTGGTGTTACCTGGCTATCCTCCTTCTCTCGCTTGACATCGGTTGGCTTGGATGGTCCCGGGCTGGATTGAGAGGGCTGACTTCGAGCCGCTGCTGAGGGAGGAATTCCCATACTTCGACGATAAGCCTCAGAGTTGACCAACATATTGTCGAAAGCAAAAGACTGGTCATAAGTCGTCGCAAAGACTGGCTTGACTGGTTGCCTGCTCAAACCAGGCTCTCCGTAAACCGTGGGAGGAATGTTGATCCCAGGATTGGCTTCTCGGAGTTTCCGCGTCGCGAGCTCTTGCTGCATGACTGTCGACGTATTTTTCTGTCTTTTGGTATGGAACTGGTCTGCATTTTTGCTACAGCGTTGTCAGTCATCTCATCCTTTGCACCTTTGAGTGGTGACTTACATCATGAGGAATTCATTCAACAGTATCAATGCGCCCTGTTGCATTCTTGCATCTGCGAGATATCTGCTCATTCTCTTCTGATCCCAATCCCCATTACTCTTGGAGACAGAGCTCCACGGTTTCCAAGACCTGATGGCGGGTGCCTCCGCTGACAACTTTTCAAGATCTTGTTCAAGGCAAGCGAAGAGCACTCGGCATCCAGTGATGATGGTATCGAAGATCCCTTTTAATTGAAAATGATCGAGAGGTGTAATATCTTGCAGTACACATGATTGGATTTTCGTGAGAGATGCACTTATGGCAGTGCATTCTGAGCACATAGACTTGATGGTTTGTTCATGGTTGGTGAAGTTCGTTTGAAGAGCGTTCAGCGACCCTACTGTCTTCAGACAGACGCCTGTAAGTGCTGAGATAGTGGTTGCGAGTGCGATTGGATCCATCGTCAATATGTTGATTATCAATTCCAGATGCCTTCAAATCTTAGGAACAGAGACCGAGGTGGAACTTATACACGAGCAGGCTACAGTGAGGCTGAGCTCCCAAGACTCCATCCGACTAGTTCGGGTCATCCCCCATCTCAGCCACGAACTAGTCCGTCTGCCCTATAGAGATAAGCGAAGCCGATCAAAACATTAAAAGTGGAAACTAGATTCCTTCGATGATAGTCAATTCCGACATAGACTAAGCTATATCAACTCCTTCCACAGTGCACCCTTAGCTGTCGTCTTCTCCCTTATAAACTCCAGTTGATAGAGAACATCCCTCCTCGACTCAAAATTCGGATTCCCCTCCTCGCCCCACATCTTTTAGAAACGCAAATGTCTCCCTTTCTTTTGCTGCATGTTTCTCATGCCCTTCCTTATATCCATTGACAAGCCATGGATCAGGCTTAACAGTCTCGTCCCAATACTGCGCTACAGAAGCCGCCATTTTGTTCTGCGCCCAGCGATCGATGACTTCCGGACTTTCATGTTCCCACTCATCGATGCCTTGGATAGGAAAGCGTTTGTAAGCCTCCATACGCTCTTCGATGGTGTACTGAGCGAGAAGCTCGGGTGAAGGTGTCTCGGGGAGCGAAGGATACAAGAAGCCGTGCTTCCGAAAATACTTGGGGTTGAGTTGTGGAGGATGCGCGAGCCTTTCAATCTGACTGACCCGACGGTACCCTTCTCCGAGATTCCATGCTCTATGAATGTGAGGCCTGTTTCGAGCAAACTCATAGTATATAGCTTCCTCAACTGATGGGATGATATTCTTGATTTGTGAGGAGACTGTGTCGGGCTCTGATTCTTCGGAAGGCCTGGTTGGTTCTGTATAGTCGTTTTCGGCTTCCCACTTCACTGATTCGTCGTCGTCGATCATTCCACGCGCTTCGTGCAAATATCTGGGCTCTCCATCTGACGAACTGTGGTCGCTGAATATCTCCTGATGTGGACGACGAGGCTGAGGTGTCAAGTCGATATACGGTTTCTGCTCCTCGCCATCGTCATCTCCGTCGTCGTCCTCCTCCACGTGCAGCTCATGTACACCCGGTCCATCGTAATCCCCAGTATTTGCGAATAGATCATGGAGATTTGAGAGAAGAGGATTCGGAGGAGGGCGGAGCGGGGACAATCGTCGTTTTGGGAGAGGATCATGTTGGCGATGCTGTCGATGATGAAGACGTATTTCTGGCGGGGGGCTATACCGAGGAGTGCGTAGTATCAATTATTACTGTCAGTCGGAACGATTTGTTTGAGGGGCAGTGACGTGTGACTTATGAGGTCCATTGCTGTATGCCACAAGCAAGTAATCCAGATTCCGGAAGTTTTCTCCCGAACAATTCATGCTTTCTAGGACCGTGCGAGCGTTTTCGACGCTAGTGAATTGCTGGAACTGGTCTGTTTTCATGATTTTGCAGCTTAAATAATTCTGTTGTTCAGCATCCGCTACCTTCACTGGTTCGATAACCACGATATCCAGTGTGTGGGGGTTCTGCAATCTTTCCATTCCCACCACTAACAGCAACTGGACGTCTGATAGAGTTCACATATTTCGCAATACAGTCCATATACAAATCCACGACTCTGCTATCAATAGCTTTCGTCGCTAAAATAGCTTCCACATCTAGATAATTGAGACCGCATAAGCCAAAGGGCACGGACATTCTTTTGGAGGTTTGATCTTCATCTTTTAGATCGAGATTATTCAGCGAGTCGTTATTTGTTTTAATATCATTATATACTTGCGAGTCGATTTCGTCTATTCGTTGAACTGACGGCGTTCGAGTTCGAGCTGTATCGCCGGCCAAAGGGTCTTGCGATCGTATATTCTGCCGATGGTGAGGGCCATTATCGTGATTCGAGAATGCAAACATTGAGGCGACGGACTTCTTCGCATGACAAGGTTACAATGGCTCCTGAATCTACGAGAAAGCATTTGCGACAAAGAGATTACAATGCTTCCATTTCACACCGAATGCGTACTTTATGAACAACGACAAGAACAAAGGAAGCGAGAGAAAAAGGTTTAGAGTTACGCTCAACGACCAGTAAGAATCTTCAATTCTGCTATACCAGTAATTAGATTTCCTAGTCGGGTCTGGATTGATGCGGTACGCCTTATCTTCCCAGTATCTCCATTTCTTTAGGGGCATATACCAGTCTTCCTCCACATCAATTCAGTACTGCCTCTTGCTCTCCTAGAATTCAAGCCTTTGTTTCAACTCTGCTCGGCATCTCGACCGCGAGTCTCTTGAGCTTCTCCTTGATGTCTCTCGGTATCATGCCTCGCAAGAATGGTCCCTTTCTCTCCTTCCATCTCTCTTCATCTACCAAGGTGGAGTGAGAGTCAATCGCATCCTCGACGTCGGCTGGAGTCGCGTCTCCGGCGACTGGCTCCTCTACCTGCTTCCCTTTTCCTTTCCATTTCTTAAGCGTCAATTCTCGGGGGTCAACATCCTCCCGGATGTTGCTTGGCGCCATGCCTTCGTAAAGCGACTCGTCTACCTCCTTCTCTCCCCCTTTCCACCTCCTTGCCACTGACGGTTGGGCGTCAGTATCCTCCTCGAAACCACTCATTGCCCCGCCACCGAGAGATGAATCTTCAACCTGATCCCATTCTTCTTTGTCTACCACTTTCTCTTTCCCTTTCCCTTTGTCTATCATCTTCCCCTTCCCTTTATTTGCCATCGAAGGTTGCGTGTCAACGGTTTCCTCGTCGTCATTTGTTGCCACGCCTTCGACCTCTCCCTTCGGGGGTTGAGCCGCGATATACTTGTCCAGGTCAAAGCTCGAAAGTCTTCGTTCTGCTGTCCTCGGCACATACCGATCTTTGTAAAGATGCAACAAGACCGGCCAATGCTCCATAGGAACCTTATTCAAATCCATTTCAACCCAGCCATGCTTCGGTGGATACGTAGGAGAGATCATTCCCCTGTACTCCCGGGAAAGTTTGTACTCCTTCGAACGTTTCACCAGATCGATATCCCTGAGAGGTTCGGCTACGATCTCTCTGATCCTTTCATCGACTATCCGACGGTCGGCTGCTTCACCAATGTGCCAGTTCTCTGAATGGTGACTAGCATACTGTTCGATTTCAAGTCGACATATGATGAGCATATATCGCCGCCTCTCTCGGGCTCTCTCTTCAGTTGTTAAAGATGACCATTGTGACCACTCATAAAGCCCTTTCCTCTTTTCTTCACATAGAGGGAGGCTGGGAGGCCCTGTGAGATAGCCACGGGGGTTTGAGCAGAAGCAGACCACGAAGCGAGTTATGAAGCGTCCGAATTTGGTGATGCGAAAGTGCGGCGTAAGTCTTGTTTCTCCGCTGTTATACCCGCTGACTTGCGTGTTCTTTACTTGTACGGAATTTTGGGGCTCGTTGCTGTTGATGCTTGAATATGCATTTGGCACTGGTGGATCTTGTGACGCATGTTGTTGTTTCTGGCCGTTGATACTTGAATATGCATTTGACATTCGTGGATCTTGTGACGCATGATCTTGTTCTTGATTGTTCATTCCGTTACTCGAAGGTGTATTAAGCAGGAGTTTCTCATCACCTTGTTGTTCGATACGGCCAGTTATCAGTGATAGCATCGACTTAGTAAAGGTGCCGATATCAGTGGTACTTCTGCCGCTATTGGATGGTCCTGCTGTCCGGTTCTCCTGGTGTCGTTTCCCGGCGCCCATGGTATTTCTGCCGCTGTTTGATGGTCCTGGGTATTAGTTCAGCTGATATCCTCCCTCGGCGTTCATTCCACCCCTCATAGCACCCCTCATAGGTCCATTAGATCGTGTTCTTCGATCACTCGGTCTCTCATCATTTCGTGATATCAGGGATAGTGCTGAATTTCTGAAGCTGTACCCACCGGTTCTGCTGCCGCCATGCGAGGGCCCTGCCGTTCGTTCCGTTTCAGTTACATGTCCATTTCTCTGCGTATTTCTTTGATCATCAAAGGTTCCGTCAAGGCCAGGTATTCCACCATTCTGTCTATCTGTGCTCATTCCACCACCCGAAAATGCACCAGATCACGAACTTTCACCATTGTTTGGATCTCGATACTGAGCTTGGCCACTCCTGTTTGGAGGAATAGAAGCTGTATTAAGCGTGGCAGCTGAAACTCTGCTTCGTGCTTGTGGAATTGCGTTCGCATGTCGACTCGATTCAGCCCGCGTTCTGTTTGGAACGAAGCTTGGCGATGGTTTCCCGTGTCCAAGGGGTACAGGCCAGTTAGTTCCACTTCGCGATCCTGAGTAGAATTCTCTCGTCAGAGGTTCAGATGTCCCGCTCAGCGACTTATTATTCAGCATTGCTCGAGGTGCTCTGGGTGCATCTGGTGGCGGCTGAGATCTTCTCTCAATGCCCCTGTCGTTTGATCCTGTGGGATATCTATTCGCCATGTGTGCTGGCGGTCCTGTGAGTGACTTCGACTTCAGCCGAGGCCCTCTCGCCGCCACTGTTTCTGGTCCTGTGATATATCCATTCGTCATCTCTGCTCGAGGTCTTCTGGGTGTGGTTGGCAGCGGCCGAGGTGCTCTTGCTATGTTTGGGTCGTTTGTTACCATGTTGAAAGGAGAGGTATGTAATGGACATTGGACGAGAGAGAAAACAACCGTGAGATAAATATATAATAAGGCGCCGAAAAATCAAACTAATTTAAGTAGAAAATTGGACTGAATAGTACAAGATCCACAAGCGATAGCAGCCTCCAGAACATAGATCGAGATGTCTGGTCTGGATAGGCACGGAGCTAAGCGACCTTAACCACGGTACTGGAACCAAGCCATCGAAGCGTACCAAGACATGGTCCGTAAGAACAGTGTACTTGATATCATGCGAGGAAATGTATTTCCTGATTTGTAGTGCGTGCCAGACAAAGATAGAAATAAACGAAAGTGACGAAAACTGGCGCGCGATCGTCACTCGCTCGGTCACGTCTCGACTCCAATCTTCCTATTCTGCAAGACCGATGATGGCCAGATCGGGCTCTGCTCTACCACAAGGGAATTCTGGTGGCCATGTAAACGACGAAAAATGACAAGAAATAGGAAAGCCACGACAATGAGAAATAAAAGCGGTTCTTTCCTCACACCGGCCCTGCCACGACTGGTCCCAACTCGATGACCTAGTCTAGAAGAGATATCGGCAGGTAGATTGTGTTTGAGGCCAGAACTCTGTACACTTCTTTACTTTTTGTTTCGTGACTCATTTTCATCTTCCCAAGCGTGCAATTACCAAACTCGAGCAGATCCAGGTATTGCTTAATTTTCTGGTGCGGATTTCGGTTTCCTCCCCCATACAATATGTCTGTTCAAGTCAGCAGATATTACCTCCCATAAATGATGACTCACATTGGCATATATCCATGCACGCCCTTATTTTTGATATCTTTCCTCACCTGCACCAGATGTAATTCCACTTGCTCGGGAGTCCAACCCATCGCCCTCGTCAAGATCGCCATACTAGCTCCTAGCGCATCCATCAAGTCAGCTTGCCACCACAATCCCAACTCCTTCTGCTTTCTTCCCTTTGGCCAAGTGTTGATAGGCACCTCGAATATCTTCTCTTTGACATCCTCGAAACCAAGCTCAATCATCCAACCGCGATAGTTAGGCGTGTTAGTCCACGGCCTACCGATTTTAGCGGCCCCTTCAACACAAGCCTTTCCCCAAATATCAAGTGCAGTGCCTTCAAGTGTATCGTCGTGGCAATGCATAGGAAAGACCGAATCTTGCATCTCGAGGTACCCGCCTGGAGCTGTGGCTTCATATGCTTTTGCTAGAATTGATCTTGGGTCGGAGAAGCATGTCATCATGCCACGCATGTGGATGAAATCAAATGGGGTGGAGAATGCCCAATCGTCTTCTGCGTCGTCGACTTCGAATTGGCAATTCGCTGGGACGCTACAGATGTCAGACACGCAGCACGGGAAGACAGGTGAGAATCATACAATTCCGGCTGGATCGGACTCAGATCTGTCCCGACCACTTTCGCCGAAGGATATTTTGTTGCTGTCAATGATATCTTATTACTGTGGATCCTGATGGGATCGGCCTTGCTTGAATTTACATACCGAAGTCGATTGCCCAAATACCAGTTCCGGTGCCTACGTCGAGGACATTCTGTAGATTTGAGCCTATCGGTGCGAGGTGGAGTCTACCTTCGAGGAGGATAAGGCACATTTGGTGTTGTAAATCTGTGGAGCATTAGGGACAAGACTATGTTGAGTTTAGAAGAAGCTAACTGACCCAATCTGTCTTGCTCGATCTATGAGACTGATCAGCTCTGTTCACCCGACACATGAGATTGACATACCGCATCGTTGGGCAATACATATTCTGGAAGGCACGCAATCAGTACCGAAGACACTCATGGGAATGAAGCAGCCATACTTCCTTCTTTGTACTTGTGAAAGGTCCGTCCGTTTTCTTCGACGTAATCGTAGACACTTGCTCGTAGGGACGTGGTTCTGGAGATTCTGTGATAAGTGATGTGATCCAAGCGGAACTTTCGGTATCGCTCACGAGTTTCTTATGCTAGACAGCGTCGAATCTCCATCGCTACGGTCATCGCTCTGTGCCGATAGTCAGCATAATGTTCTTGTTCATATGCAGAAAACGGACTTGTGTATCAACTTCTAGTGCCGGATTGCTAATGCTTGAAGCCGCGATGCTTGATGACGCCACGCTTGCTGGGTAAGAACTTGGCCCAGATGTATCTGTGGTTTGCGGCACAGCCGGCGCTGAAGTCGAAGCGATCACTTCATTCTCACCAGGAACAACATGCTGGACAACAGGCAAGTTAGATTCTCCTTGCGATGCCATTATCACTGTAAATTCAGAAACCTACTTTCAAAACTGCGAACACGTCGGCAGAGCTCCAAGGTCTTTATCGATGATTCGATGTTGCCAAAATCCTCGTGGTCGCCGTTCAGCCTAGGATGAGAATGTGGGGTGGTTGCACCGATGAAGGTAACAATCCGCTGCACGGCACCACTTTTCTTCGGGGAGGATGCAGAGTCGAGATCAATGGTTGGACAGACACTTGGCTCCGACGGCTGTTTGTTGGTAGCGTCATGTACTGCCACCGGATGAAGTGTAACAGGCCAGGGGCGAAGGGAGAAGCATTTCTCCAATCCGAAAGTAACCTTGCTTATGGAAATTTCCGGAGCGTTGTAGAGGCAGGCCTGGCTAGTTATGACAATTCAGTTTTCCGGGAACCTGAAACAATTATAGAGTATAGAGACGTTCTGTGCAGAAGTCCTGTACCGTGACTGACGGTGAAAAGAATAGAGCATCACGGGCACAAACCAACCTGCGCGACTGTGATTCGTAGCCATAAGACATAGATGATGTTAGATTATACCTGTTTCTTAGTTTCTCTATGTGTAGACAACTAACTATCTCTTCATACCGACTCCGCATTGGGGCGGCGGAGGAGACTGAGACTGCTCGGTGCAAATGAGCGCATGCGTATGAATGCCGCACAAATGTTGAGCTCGTATGGGACCACTGATTTTTCCAACCAGTGACGTGAATCTTACCAATGGGGCGTGGATTCGTGGATTGCCCAAGAGCTTCTTCCTCTTCGAGTCAGTCCACATCACCACGACTCGGCTCGCCTCACATCAGGCGGATGCGGTGCAGGATCACGTACGCTCCAAGACAGAGTATTAAATCTCCTGGACGAAGAATCATCTGCACCTTGATTCTGAGAAGACCTATGACCTATTTGAGTATGAGCGAGGTATTCCAATGTATTATCTGGTGATGTCGCGCTTACCATATGCGCAATACGGGTGCGGCTCACATCTCCAACAATGATGTGTCATGGGATGAATTTAGAGGAATTTCTCTTCGAAATCTCGAATCTAGTTCAGTGTGCCATCTGACTTTTATCTGCTCCTAGCGGCCAGGTACGGTGAGCACCAAGATGTGCTGGAGCTCTGAAGCTCGGCGTACCAGCGATTCGTTGAACCAGATCCTTAGGCAACTGCGAAGGAACGACCCTTTTGGCAGGTGGACTTTTCGTGCCTGTCGCAAAGTTTACAGAGTTACTTTTTGGTCTCGGTGACGAGACCCCAAGGACAGTTGGAGTCGATTGCGAGCGGACGTTCGCTGGCTTCGGAGGATGCGGCACAGGTTTCAACATGTAGTCACTGTCCTCGCTGGCCTTGTCTAGGTACATTTTCAGCTGCTGAAAAAGCCAGCCGGCTTCACACCGCTTTTTGGCATCTGTGACAAGAAGTTCCCTCATTGTCAGTTCCAGGAGATCGTGGATAAGCTGGGAGCACTTTTCGTGCGAGTGCAATTGATTTTTCCAGGTCACAACACTCTCGCGAACGATGGCATGCATGCCGTCGCCGTCGTACACAAGAGTAAAGAAGTTATCATCGTCGATTCCGGTGCCAGTTGCTGGCCGGCCGCGGAACTCGGAAAATCCTTCGATCTCCTGCGACCCCTTGAGTAGCCAGGTGAGGAATTCCAGATATAGGCAGCCCAGGCTCCATATATCATACGCACGAGAAACTGGCTGTCTAAGTTTGCACTCCGGGGGCTCATAGGTGGGTGAAGTCTGTAGAGTTTCCGGATTCACTCCCGATCGAGAATCTCTGCCATGAAAACGACCCAGCCCAAAGTCGGCAATTTGCAGCACACCATTCGGGTCCTCGGTCAAACGGCCATGCTTGAACCAGAGCACATTCTCTGGCTTGATATCTCCGTGACGTCCAAACAGCTCTTCGCCCCCTTTAACCATGAGCTTGATACCTTTAGGCATGCGAAGGCTTCCGGCTCCAGCGGTCGCAACCAATGGTACTGTCACTCTGAAGTTGTGGATGCGGAATAGACCATTGGCGATTCCTGTCATCTGTCTCACAGACCATAAGATAGTGTCTCTGTCGAACGTAGGTGAAGGTCGATCGTCCCAATATTTTCTAAGGTTCGCATTTGCGTAAGGGAACATGAGATGATACTTGCCCTCGTGCTTGTAAGTGGCCAGTAGCTTGATCAAGTGAGGATGAGACTTCAATCCAACCGCGTTCAATATCGTGGCCTCCTTTTGGAAGTCGTCCTCGTCAGAACTAAACAGTCGCTTCACGGCCACAAGTGGCTCATCCTCCTGTTTGCATCAGCGCAACCCTCAATGTCAATCAGACAGATGAAACTCACAGGTATACCGGTGCCTTCCCAGAATCTATGATGTGCTGGATGTATCCTGGCAGGGTATACCTCGCTGTATCCTCCTTGCTTAGGCACCAGCGCATCGCCGCATGTTTCGAGAGGTAGAAACGGCAGGACCGTCTTGTCATCCAGATCGTAGAGTTCCTCGTGCAGACGAAAGACTGGCGCGATCATCCACCATTGATATCTATAAAACTTCTCCAGGGCTTTGTCGATCCACAAATCAAGCGTCTTGATAGGCTTTCCGTCATTGCGATACAAGGCGAATTTTCTGGTTGAGTTCGGCTTCCTCACGAAAGGCAAATCGGCATCCGTAACCCCCTCCTTCAATAATAAGCATATATCCGCCCCCCTCTTTATATATGCTAGTGTAGCGTACAGCTGACGCGCGTGTGCACAAGCTTTTTCTGCATGTTCGAGAGCCTCCTTTTCGTCAATGCCCGGGTTCCGTGCTTGTATATCCTTCGAGACAGTCTCGACAGTTATCAACTTCTCTTGCACCGATCGAGGGACGATGAAACAGTGTGCGGGATGGGGGCATTCGATACGCGCTTCGTGCAGTTGTTCCTTGAGCCAATGACCCGTTGTTGACGAGGCTTTACTGTTGGATCGAGTGTGTTGGGAATTTGCTGAGTTTCGCCTGGACCGTTCTGGTGATGCGTGCAAAGAATGGGCGGAGGCGGAGGGAGATGGAGTTTGAGGAGTGGGGATCCTGTCAAGCTCTGGATGGACAGTAGGTTTGCGAATCTGGATCTTGGGAACTTCTGGGCGTGTAAGCTCATGGCTCTCTGGTACAGGTGATTGTGTTGCTAGAGTTTCTTGAGGGGTCGATCCCGCAAGGGAGTTCTCCACATCCTGTAGCGGGGTTAGTAAGGACCGAACATTGTCGCGCGGATCCTTCTTACTTTCTGTCTGGCGGCCTCGACTTCTTCATGCTCTCTTTCTTGTTCATTCATGAAATTGCTTTTAGAGTGTTGGAACTTATTAACTCTCCACTTGCCAAGTCGAAAGCAATTCAGACAAGTGAGTATCGAAGGCATTGGGACGTTTGATGCGCCGGGTCAATCAGTGCGCCGTGGCAAGCAACAAACGGATTCATAGCGAATATAACAATACAAACCTCATAGGCAAGGAAAGCTTGCAGGGGCATCATTTCCGGTGACCAGAAACGGGAGCACACCACCACAAAATCAGCTGAAGAGAGTTGTTGCAGCCGTGAGGCTCAAAGAAGGGAGGAACACTGAGGTTTGAGGAAAGCATAGCCTCCAACTGAACCACCACGAGCTGGCGGCGCAGTGCCCAATGCATCTACTGCTCCCAAGATGGCCTGTAGCCCCCAATTCGATAGGCATGGCAAGCCACAAGTGTCGGCGTCAAAGTATTTCATTGGCCTCGCCTACCGAGGGCTGAGTTGAATGGGTGGCTTAATATTGCTGTGCAGCCTCTAAGAGTGCATGATTCCGGCTATCTCCCCTACTGAAAAGAGACTGTTCAAGAGCCTGAGAGAACGCCTCGAACGCCTGCAATCCTCCGTCATGTGCGCCTGTCAATAAACCCCGCCAGATCCCAAGGAAATCACATCACACAATCCGGGCGCACAAAGTGCACCGGGCACAAACATGAGCGAAAAAGCAAGAATCCCTATCCTGAATTTACAGTGGTGGCTGTAGACTTCCAAGTCGAGGACGTAGATGGCAGAGTAGGTGTCTGCGTGGAGCCCAGCCCTTTCTCGAGGTCCAGTGTTGGTTGTCGCTTTTTGGAAGAGACCACAGAGCGAAAGCTGTGCTTACGCTGCAGTGTGACGATCTTCGGGTCTTCTGGGCTGGGTGTAGACTCGACTTTGGTGAAGTGAACCCAAGCCCACCAGAGGACCACCGTGATCAGAGTCAGTGGGACGGATATTGCAGCTAGAAGCCAGACGTCTGTCGAGACGTGCATATTGTTGCTCTCGCTGATTTTGACGAACTCGGTGGAGAAGAAGTTCTGTATGCTTTAGTACATCGCACTTCCTGAATTACTCGGGGCCTTACTGCTACGATAGTCGTCGGCAGGTAGACAAGTGTGATGATAGTCAAAATCTTGACTGCTGCTGCGTCTTTCGTGCTCTTTTCCTATATGAAGTCAGATCTGTCCTTTCGTATTCCGTATGGGTTCTTACAGCCATTTGGCACATGAAATGGCTCTCCGTTTTAGTTTCTGACGCTAGGACTTTCAGAGCCACGGCTTCTTCATAGCTCAGCAGATCAGAAAGCTGCTGATGGTTAGCCATGACTAGTGAGAAGAGTAATTATTATTTCGGTCCATACCAGCTGGGCAGTTGATTCGGCATTCGCTTTCAACGTTTTCGCTCTCTCGGTGAGCAGGTTCGCTTGCTTCTCGTAGTCTTCAAATTCGTCCACGATAGTATCTAGATCGAATGTATCTAGGCCTTTCGTCGAAGATCCCGCGGCAAATCTGGCACACGCTGCCCGAATCCCATGGATGGCGTCTACTAATGAAGGCAATATCACTTGAAGGTCGAGGACCTGATCTTCGACGATCTTCAATTCCTGCCGGTGTTCGAAGTTGATGTTGAAGTCCGTCAATGGGGAAAGATTTGCTTTGTTATTGCCCACGGTTGCGAGAACAATTTCATTTGACTAGATGGCGTGTGAGCGGACCCAGTCCTCGTAGTCAAAATTCCATGTAGACGTACCTGTTCCTTCAATTTCTTTTGTAGCCAGACCATGTAATCTGACCAGCCTTTCAAGCTATCAGCACACAAGATTCTGTGTGTGTTCCAACATGAAAGTGTTTCCGTCTCGTCTGCTGTACTACTTTCCAAGCACTCCTTAAGTTGAGACCTGAAATTATCAGAAGGCGCAACAAGAAGGAAGGTAGATCCCGATACGCTCGATCGGTCGTCGCAGGTAAGCTTGTGGTATACAGCAGTCTGTCGAATTGACCATGGGCTTTCGCCGTCTTCTTCACTTCTCCCATTGAGCTCAGCTCGTCGAAGCATGTAAGAGAATTCTATCCGAAGTCAATCAACTTGATCTGTTAGGAGAACAAGATTTGAAATACCATAATCGAGAGCAGTACCCGAGTTTCCTGCCCTCGTTTTACGACAGTTGAAGCCGGGAAACTCGAATTCATTCTCCTCGCTTTTCCGCCCAAAGGTAAACATAGACTTCCAGAAGCTGGGAGTGATACTGTATGTTCCCATAAAGGTCTCAAAGCTTTCTCTGGAGATGTTCACTGTGGTCCACGACCGATCCTGCTGAATGGTGAAGATCTGGGTTATATCGTTTGTATTCTGGATAATTGTGTCAGTCCCAATTCATCGTTTGGCCATGTTTCAATTGCAGAGAGACCAGTGACGATTACATTTCGTAGAGCTCTTATTTCCCCCAAGTTCCACACATCTTGGTCTTGCACGAATGCCCCTGTTTGTATACTCCCCACAGAGCAATTGGCGCGCCTGTCTCTGAATACTTGGGTTACTTGGAGTGATGCCACGCCATCCTTTGCTTTGAATAAATCATGAGCCTTTCCGTCCACCTTCGCTCTCAAGCTCCTAAGATCGTCTAGTCTATGCATTGGAGCCATTGAAGATATAGTCCTTATTCACAATTGGAATGTCTGTTCGAATTATTGGGTGGAACTTGGAATGGTTTGCGTCCGAGAATGAAGCCTCTGCTCAGGATCTTGAGATTTCCAATTGGAACGCAATTGAAAAGCTGGTGGGGTCACACTGTAGGCCAATCCTGTTGTGCCCGGCGTTGAGCTCAGCCTGCGCGGCTAGGCGAGGGGGCCGTTCAGTCAGCCCTGAACACAGCCTTGTTCAGCCCCTTTCATGCAGCGCAAAGTGCCACCCACCACCCACCACCCACCACCGAATCAGCCTACATGAACACCATCGATACTCCGGGGCGTTTCATTGTCTTTGGTGTGGAAAGTGCCCGATTCTGTCTCGTAAAGCGGTCACATGACCTTAATGTCTGCCCTTGGGGTCTTTCATTCTCTTGACATTTGACAATCCGCAAGGCTCGAAGCATCACAGAGATCATGGGTCAACTAATTCAAAATGATCTCAAGATAATTCAATGAACATCTGGTTCTTGAGCTTTGTGGTAGCAAGCATCTCTGAAGTGTTGTCGCCAATCGTGAAGTCATCTAGGTAGTAATACAAGATTGTGTGTATGCAGTGAAAAGAACTCCGATCGCTCATGCCCGATACCTCATAATATATCCCAGTCGCTTCTACTACGCCATAATCTTTGACAAAATGTGCTCGCAGTCTTCTATCCCAGCGTCGACTGTGCTCCAGAGTTGGCGGTCAACAGCGTCGACATGCTCGACAGTCCTGGATTTGATCCTAGGAGATGATCAGTGGTGTCAATTTTCCACCTGGAGTGGTCTAGTATTCACCTCGGTGAGCTTCGTGGATTGATCCATTGGATATATCTTGTATCGATTCAGTCGAAGCTATTAACAATATTAGAATTGACAGGTAATTAGGGTATCGGAACGAACCTCAACCCGAAAGTTGTTCTTCCCCTCCGAGGTACCGTAGACCTGCTTGAGGAGGTTCATAAACCTCCTTTGATCCAGGTACTGTCCCTCAATTACCTGGGGCATGGAAATGGAACTCGAATCGAACGTATCGGTTGACATGTTTATGCACGATATACGGGAAGTAGCAAGCGAGAACAAGAACAAGCGACTCTAGTGTGGTTGCCTAACTGACAACTATATCGGAGTATTGATTGTAAATGTTATTTGGATTCTTGTAGAAGATGATAAGCACGAGAAAGTTTTTAGAAGATGTGGCAAATTTCAAACTGGAAATAAGCAACGGATCCTTCCCTGGTATAAGACTCGTTTCCCCCTTCTCTTTCATGAGCGCTTGAAAGCCATACGTGACACTCCAATCGGGAATATACGCCCTGGCTAAATATCGATGACTGACCACCGAAGAATTCGGGAGCCTGCAAGCATGCAACCCAAAGTTTCCACACTTTGGACCAGCATTGCCCTTGCTGTAGACCGCCGACCTGGCCTCAAACAGATACCAAGTCACACAACCAATGAAAACCAAATGAGCACGGGATCCTGAGACAGCCAACGAATGCCGAAAGACCAAAAATGTATAAACATCGTACAGCAGGGCAGATAAGGCAGATTTTCAGCTCAACGGAGCCCCGAAAGCCTGGGCTGATGTGAGTTGAGTGAGTGCCCTGGCTGCTCCGCCACGATATCCAGCTCTTCCCGTCCCAAATTGTCTGACATGGAATTTATCGACAGGAATCAATCTCTTCCTGCTCCAGAGTCAGTATAAGGAGTATAAAGGATTGGTAGCCCCATTTCAAAGAGCATCTCCATTTGTGTATACAGACCTGAGTCAAAGGTCGCGGCGCCGCGATCACATACTTCCCCATGCGAACCTGCCCAATGCCATAAGTATCAGTCAGGATCAGGAGAACGCCGTCAGACAGTGAGAATGCCTCGCCACCTGTTACGGCCGATTCCTTGAGAAAGCCTTACCTTGTACGTGGCCTGGCCACCAAAAAGCCTCGTCAGGAGACTTGCGAGCTGCGCGCCATTGGCGTATCGAACCTCGATTACTTGCGGCATGTTTACCGAATATATATGCGATTGGTTTGGATACAGAGTAATCGACAGATCTCAGAAAGTTCAAGCTGGAAGAAAGGAGACAGCTGTCTTAGCAATCATGAGATAGTCAAAATCCGAGTCGAAGCAAAAAGTGAGGCTGTCGAGATGCTGCCTGATCGAAATCCAAAGTCACACGGCGGGGTGGTGAGATGCAGGTCTCACCGCCAGGCAGAATATCAACAGGGGGCAGGTCACGTGGGTACAAAAGGGTTAGCGAGCCCGTCGGTAGCTGTTCCCAATCTTGCTCCCTAGATGGTCCTTGAACTGAAGCTTTGGCTTCCATTTCATGAAGAGGGTGTCACTTGAGTCATATCCACTTTTCCGAAGCATCCTGCTGCCCGTTCCGTGCAGAAGCTGAAACAGCGCGTCGGGTTGTGTCCGGCTCGCAAGCTTTGTTTACTTTTCGCATCCCATCTCTGGATCTGGGGCAAGTATGGTTGATCCAACGTCCCGAAGTAACTTTATCGCCTTCATGAAAAGTCTGATTACTCGTGGCAATCGAGCAACTCTACGACCAAGTAGTCGGGGTGGGAGATCTCAACAACCTAGTCTTCTATTGCGACGACTTGCTTGACAGCGCGATGGCTATGTTCCTCTCTCAACAACAGACTACTATTCTAGTCGCTATGTTGCTTTGGATGTGCCTAAATTTGAGCCTGTTGACTCTAAGTACAGCTCGAGATTGCTTTTCGACGTCGCATGCCTGTGTCATGTCAGTCATCAGAATACTTTGGAACTTGAATCGTACCCAAACATTTTTCCTGCCTCAAAGCTTCTAGGATTATACCCTTGACCCAAGTAGTCTTTTGAGGGCAACCCCTCAGATAGGGCGATGCTTTCACTAAATTCCACTGGACTTTCAGAATGAAAAGTGCCGCGCCACGAACCCACATACAATCTGGTCATCACCATTCTTCAATATTGTCACGGGAGCATTGAGGTGTAGATGAGAGAATTCTTTCCGAGATGAGATTCGGATTTGCTGTCACCGCTCCCGCCCTCATTTCTATGCCGCTCTCCAGCTTCCCAATGGGTTATTATCCACCGATGGTACCGAGCCAAGACCAAGCCAACATCATCTTCCAAGGTCCCATCACGATGATTTTGACACTCCGTCCGTGGATACGGAATTATTCAAACCCGCTGTCAAGTCGATATGACAGCGCGCATGCAAGGCTACGCTCGCTTGTCCCACGGGGTAAATCCTATCAGCCTTGGCTTGCAGCCAAGTGAGCGGAGAAGACTTGTCTCCAGGCATTGGCAAAACTTGGCGCCAACCATCACCAAGAAAGTCATTCGTGGAATATTCTAAGAAGATACTCCGTCGTGTTGATCGTCATATTTTGTACCTGGCAGCTGGAAAGAAATTTATCCAATGCCCTGGAAAGCTGCAGGGGAGCTCCAGAGCTATGGAGGGGTAGCATGGCGAGGCTGGGATAGCTGCTGCTATAAAATGGAGGATCGTCCTCCAGGAAAGTTAATTGACAGCTCTGCAGCTGATTTCTCAAGCTTCCTCCCTATTGAAACTTTCAACTGCTTGCACTGAAGCATACGACGACCTCGAGATTTTCAATTGACCTCGCCTAGCTCCGACAAGATGAAGTTCTCCACCACAGCCTCGCTGGCCTTCCTGCCAGCACTGCTTCAAGCTGCAGTCGTTCCACGTCAAAGCCAAGGAGATGGAGCTCAAGGAGACGCAGATGCTACCCAGGGCGATCTCGCAGCTCGCCCTCCTCCTCGATTCCCATTCCCAGTCACCACATTCCCAGTCGCAACCGAGACTGTCGTTCTCCAGGATGCCATGTACATCATGCCCGGCCAGATTTTCGACGGTGGAATGAAGCGATACGAGCGACCCAAGGGAAGCTGCAACGAGCAAGCTGAGGGTACAGATGCGGATGCAGTCTTCAATCTTCTTCCAGGAAGCACAATCAGGAACGTGATCATTGGAAAGCATCAATCGGAGGGCATCCATGCTTTGGGTGACGCTTGGGTTGAGAATGGTTCGTCGCAAATACTCTAAATTACCTCTACTCTCGATAGAGACTGACTTGAGCATTTAGTCTGGTGGGAAGATGTCTGCGAAGACGCACTCACATCCAAGGGATTGAACACTCAGCTGCGCGTCATTGGAGGTGGAGCCAGAAATGCTACAGACAAGGTTCGTCCCGCGATCCACTTAAACCTTCAACCACCCCAAACAAACTCTAATCCAAACTCAAACAGATCTTCCAAGATAACTCTCTTGGTGGCAAGTACAATATCACCGGTTTCTATGCCGAGAATTTCGGAACGTTCTACCAGTCCTGCGGCAACTGCTTGAACCAATCGAAGCGCAATGCTACAATCCAGAACATTGTTGCGGTCTACGGCAATAGAATGGGCATAGTAAGTGGCACGCTTTCTTCCATTGAGTAACAGCACTGACAAGACATCAGATCAACCCCAACTACGGCGATGAGATCCGCATCAAAGATGCTCAAATCACCAACGTCACGGTCATGGTCGACAAGGAAATCGCAAACAATGTTCAGACAGTCCCATATACCATCGGAACAGGACCAGATCTCAAGTACGCTTTGTATAACTTGACCAGGGATAACATTGTGCCATTCGAGGGAGAGGTTACCAACCAGTACGTACCAGAGGAGCCTTATGAGTGGCTGGCTACTGCATGGCCCCAGGGATACTAGAGCGGATGTTGAACAGGTTGGGGTGTCCAGTTGAAGCGATGCAAAATCATGATAACCACAAGAGCGAAAGTTGATAATGAATAATTTACGTTTTGAACAATTCGGTGTCCCCTTCAATTCGTGAGAACCTGTGCTGCGAGTGCCAGGATTCTAGCGGCCGTGAGCTGCTCTTCTGACTTCGTCCAACCTTCCTCATATGGCAGTCTCTCTTCCGCTACATCTTTGTCAGCGGAAAGTTCTTGATGAGATAGGATGTGCTGTCTTACTGAATAGAACACCGACCCACTCAGTTCTTGCCTCTGAGGTGATACCCGGATCAGCAAAGACTGTCATATACAGAGCTGTCTCGATGCCGCTGAATTGCGCATCACTGGCAGTCATGTTGAACTCTGGATTAACAGCAGCTGCAGCAGCTAAGCGTGTAGCACGAGCGGAATTGGCTGTTGAGAGAGAGATGGTGGCATTCGTGAAAGACGCTGCGACCGAGTCCCAGATGCTGGAATTAAACGAGTGGTTGTCGCCAAAGAAGATGTCGTTACGGGAGAGAGATCCATCGTGTTCGATGACTATTTGGTAAACCATCAGTCTTTAGATAGCCAATTGTTTAAACAAAGTACTTACTGCCATGCGTGTTGATGTCATCGAGATTGAAAGTAGCATTGCTTCCCGTAGTCGATGCGAGCAGAGCTTTCTGGCCCACTAGGGTGGTTGCTGCAGGGGCAAGGTTCAGGGACTCGTTGAATGCAACAATAAGATCTGCCAGAGAGATGTTCATGCCGTCACGGGGGAGGAAGCCATGATTGGCAAGACTGTTGACCATTGGGCAAGGACTTCGACCTTTCGAATGATCAAAAGCTTTTCTTGAGAGCTTCTGGAAGGGAGGTACTCACGATCAGTTGCAGTAGGAGCCACCCATGTATAATTGATGCAGCAGATTCCAGTGGTGCCGAAAATGGCAACGAGAGTAAGGAACTTCATTCTGGCTGAGCGGAAAAAATGAACGTGTTGGGCAATGGGGACGGCAGAAACAAATCNCTCAAACTGGGCGCGAGTATCTCATCATCACCAGGCGCTTCTAACCATATTATAGATGTTTCTGAACCTATCAATAGATCCGTAGAAAATCCACTGTTTTTAAGCGAATGCCGAGGACTTGTCCTAAAATCCACAGAGTCGGAAATGACCGTTTGCGGCTCCATGTAATTGCAACATTATGATTGGCCACTGCTCCTTCTAGCTTATCGGCATAGTATCCAGTGCATGGCCGTCCCGGTACAAGGTCCAAAAATGGGTTGTTTCATCCACTGACGATGTCTTCCCGATACCGAATCATGCCGTACCGAGGCGTGATCCATATCATACTTCGTACATGGCGCATTTAATGTAGATTTCACGTCAATGCGCACTAGATACTTGGCAATGCTGCTTTTACAAAAACCCCTAGTATTTTGTATGGCCACCTTCAGCTAAAATCACTTCAATACATCTGTCACCCATTCCTTCGATAATCTCTTGAATCGTAGCTTGTGTTATCGATTCCCAAGCCTCTTGAACAGCTACTCGAAGGCGTTTATAAGACCGGTGAACTTCTATCGATTGTCTTTCCAAGTAGTCTTTCATTAGGTCCCATATTGTCTCGATTGGGTTCAAATCAGGGGAATTTGCTGGCCAAAAGATCGGAGTAATTCCAATAGCCTCGAAGACTGATTTTGTATACTTTGAAGCATGCCCTTTTGCGTTATCTTGTTGAAAAACAAGCTCGGGATATTGTTGTAGAATCTCTTGAACTATAGGGACGATTATTCCGGAGTAAGAGCCTTCATTAATCGTCTCCCAATTCTTTTCCCAAAACAAACCTCGATGCCTTCCGTATTTACCACTAATCGAACCCCAAAACATCCATCCGATCTTCTTTTGGTGTCGTT
>NYXK01000078.1 GCA_002685535.1 Deltaproteobacteria bacterium | reverse complement strand
AATTCTGTTTCATCGGATTCAAGAGCTTCCATTTGCTCACTCAACTCCTCCAGTTCGCCAAGTGCACTTTCTTCGTTATCTTCCTGACCATTTAAACTGTCCTGTACCATGGGACCTATTTCCGCATCATCCAGATCCAAATCGAGTTCTTCCTCAAATTCATCTGCTGAAGTTTCAAACACAAATTGCTCTACATCCTCAACTTCCAAATCCTCCTCAAATTCCTCATCTGCTGAATCAGACAGCTGCATATTATCAAAGGGGCTTTCTGCCTCAAGCTCATTATCATCTGTGCTTTGCTGCAGTTCGTAGTTATCCAGTTCACTCCCATTTTCTGCTGAGTCTTCGCTGATCTCCATGTCCTGAGGCATTGTCGCTGCAGGCGTTCCAAAAGAAGAAAGATTTTTAGGATATTCCGGCTGAAAATCTTTTTGCTCCAAACTGATATCGGTCAAACCTTCTCTGAGTGTCTGCTCCAAATCAGGAGGGCGTGACCATATTTCGCCTGGATCCTCAAAATCATTAACCGCAAGATCAATCTCTGTCAACCCTGCTCGCAATTTTTGTTCCGGTTCTTCATCCCGATCAACAGCGCTGCTTTCTGTAAGTCTGCTTTCAGCAAATTGATCTTCCAAACCGGAATGTCTAAGCTGCTCCAGGCCGTCTGCAACAGACTCTACCTCAACCGGAACAGTTGCCAATTCAGTTTCTACGGAATTGGTTTCAAGCTCATCTTCATCGAGTTTAAGATCAAATTCAAAACCATCGTCCATTTCGAGTTCGTCCTCCGGAATTTCCTCCACAACAGCGTTCATTTCAGTGTCGGCACTTTCTTCCAACACATCAACCCTCATTTCGTTTGCATCCTGCGTCGATTCTTGTTCCTGAAATGCACCGTCCGTCTGGTCTTGAATAAGCTGGTGATTCTCCAGAATAATTGAATCCATGTTGCTGCCTGGAGAAGAGCCTGATCCCATCCCGGATGTGCTTTGCTTAAAACCATCCAACTGCAGAGCTTCTTCCTCAGCGTTTGCAGCAGAGATCTTTTTCCCATGTTTGATTTCTTTTAATTGATTGTCAATTGTACTCATATCAATCAAAAAATCTTCATCATCTTCGTACGGTTCTGAACCAAAGTTTTCATCCAAAGTTATAAAAGGGCTTAGCTGTTCCTGAAGCATCGAGGCTTCAAAGGGTTTACGAAGCAATCCGTTTATTTTAAGTTCTGAAAGTAAATGCTCGTCAACCTCGTCTTTCGCATATGCAAGCAAGATAATCGGTGTATTTTTTAAGTCCGATTCTGCACGAATCGTCCTGCATGCCTTGTAGTTTCGTTCACTGTCAGAATTACTGAGAAATATTAAATCCGGTTTCAAGTCAGATGTCTGCTGAACAAATAAATCTGGATCTGTCTCCTGGCGAATTGTTATATCACTTTCCTTTAAAGATGCAGCAATTACCAGTTGAATCGCTATATTTTCCTCAAGTACAAGAATAATTTGGGTCATAGATTTTATTGTCCAGATTCTTAAAGTGCAATTACAAAGTCACCAATTTGTTGTATCTCTCAATACTAATCCAGTGCTTTTATGCAAGTTAATGTCCTAATTTCTGCACAAATATAAAGATTTTTTGTTTATTTACTTTGTACCTTTTTTGTAGAAACTTTATCTTAGATAAAGAATTTTTTATCTTAACTAACAAAGATCCGGAAAAGTGGCTTTCAAAATAATCCCAAAATACATTGCGTCAGAATTTATCCATTATTTTCTGTTGTTTCTCAGTTCTTTTGTATTGATGACACTGGTCGGAAATTTTTTTGGCAATTTAAGTGATGTATTTTCTAGTTGGTCAAGTTTTTTAGAGTTTCTTCAGGAGACAGCTTTGCTACTACCTTTAATGTTAGAGTTGATTATCCCTATCACGGTTTTGCTGTCCACTATCGCCGCATTCAGCTCATTGAACAAGAACGCAGAACTGCTAGCAATGCGCAGTTCAGGAATCGGCGGCTGGGGCCTGTCATTTCCGGTGTTGACAGTTTCAGTATTTATTGCGGGATTTGCTTATTTCAGCCAGAATTACATGTACAACTGGATGCATCAAAAATGGGTCAAACAGGAAAATGCCACCCGGCTGGAACCGCTCTGGAAAGTTGGTGAAGATCAAAGCATTTACTATTTTGGCAGCCGCCGGCAAGATGGACGTTTAAGCTCAATTACTTCATTTCACTGGCAGAAAAACCCCTTCCAGCTCGTAGGAAAAACCGCGATTGAAAGAGGGGAACAACAAAAAAATTCCTGGGTTTTTCATAATGTTATCAATCATCTTTTTCAGGATGAAAGTCTGCAGCTGGAGCACGTTGAACAATGGCGCGTTGAAACAGAAAAACTTCCAACTGTACCTTTTGAGATTCCCGTTTCTCCACATCATCAACCAATCTTTGACTTATATGAAGAAACGATTAAACTGCAAAGCGAAGGTCAGGATGTTACTCGACATTGGGTTGAGTTTTTCCAGAAAACAGCTTATCCGTTTCAGATATTTATCATGGTCTTGATTGGTCTGGGATTATCCGCCTCTTACAACAGACGCGGTATGGCGGCAGAGTCCCTGGCGGTCAGTTGCTTATTAGGGATACTATACTGGATGTTCAATCAAATTACCATGGCTGTAGGCAGTGCAGGCCTGCTTATGCCTTTCCTGGCTGCATGGAGCGGGAATATGATTTTTCTCGCGCTGGCCCTCTGGTTATTGTCTTATAACCGTGTCTAAGTTGCTTTGCAATTTTGAGAATGATTAGACTCATACCACCCTTCTTTAATGCCAGCGGTTGAGCTGCTCTGGAGCGGCTAGGATTAAAGTTACGGGGAACACTGAAGTCAAATCCGAAGTCGTAGAGAGAAATTTTGGAACCTGAAGAACTCAATTTAAAAGAAGAACTCGCAGAATCATAAAACACAGATGCTGGCGAAAAACTCTTTCCTTCTTTAAAAGTACGATCTCCCAGATTAAACGTATACCGTTTTGCCGCCGTCAGCTTATGGCTGGCGGTGTCAAAGGTGAAACAAAGATAAGCTGACTGCAGCCGGTCAAGATGAATGCCCCGAAGAACATAATTAGAATTAAAGACTAAATACATTGTTCAAAAAAACTCTTTGAGTTTGAAATTAACAATATATGCTAGAGCATGCCCTACGCTTGACGCTAATATTATCAAGATTTACCCCTAAGGTCGACATGACTAATCAAGGTTTTTATATTTTTGACATTCAATCATAAATGTGTAAAACAACTTATAAAACCAACAAAGAAAGTTGTTGAGGAAGAAGATATGGAAACAACCCGGTAGATATTTGCCTTTGTTAAAGTCCAGCAAGACTAAGCAGTCCAGCAAAACTAAGCAAAAAGTGATTCTGTAAACTGCTTTGCGTCAAAAGGTCTCAGATCCTCAACTTGCTCACCTATGCCAATGTAACGGACAGGTATCTCAAACTCGTTGACGATTCCAATAACGACTCCGCCTTTGGATGTACCATCCAATTTAGTAATAACCATTCCGGTTAAATCAGCAGCTTCGAGGAATTCCCTTGTTTGAAAAATAGCATTTTGTCCTGTGGTCGCATCAAGTACCAGCAATACTTCATGCGGTGCGTCCGGAATCAATTTACGGATCACACGGATCATTTTCTTTAATTCTTCCATCAAATTCTTTTTGGTGTGAAGACGTCCGGCAGTATCACAGATCACCACGTCATAATCCTCATCCAGACCTTTTTGCACAGTTTCGTACATCACTGCGGACGGATCGCTTCCTGGATCCTTTTGGACAATATCACAATCAGCCCTCATGCTCCATTCCACCAGTTGTTCAATTGCGGCAGCACGGAAGGTATCACCTGCGCCCATCAGCACTTTTTTCCCCTGCTGACTATATTGAGCTGCTATTTTACCAATGGTTGTAGTTTTGCCAACACCGTTCACGCCTACAAAAAGTAAAATCAGCGGTTTACGTTCAGAAGTTCCTGGAACGGGATATGTTTTACTCATTATCTTTTCAATTTCCAGTTGTATTTCTTTCTGCAAAACTTCCGGATTGGTCAGTTCTTTACGTTCTACCTTTTCCGTAATTGACTCAAGAATACGCTGAGTAGTTTCCGGGCCAATGTCAGAGCCGATGAGGACCTCTTCCAGATCATCGAGGAGATCTTCATCAATTTCTTTTTTACCTAAAACCGCTTCGGACAAGTTGTCAAGGATGTGTGTCCTTGTCTTACCGACACCTTTTCTGAGGCGTTCAATGAACGAATCTGCCTTTTCAGGCGGCTCCTCTATTTCAGCGTCTTTTTCAATTTCCCGCTCAAGAACCTGCTGATTCCGGCGCTCTTCCTCCATGGAAGCAATCTGCTCCTGAAGATCTTTTTCCAGCTCTTCAGCCTTTGCAATTTGTGCTGCCTCTTTTTCTTGCTGCAATTTTTCTTCTTGCTTGATCTGCAGTTCCAACTCTTTGGCCCGCTCTTTTTCCCGTTGTGCCAGTCGTTGCTCTTTGTCACGTCCGCTGAGTTCATGCGGAGCTTTATTTTTCAAGGAGCGTTTACGCAGCAAAAACCAGACTAAGAGACAGGTCACCAAAATTAATAAAGCAAACCCCGCCAGTATCAAAGGCATCTTCTCCTCTGAAATCAGCACACCATCATTGAAAAGTCCGCTTAATAATTGATTTACCGCTGCAGTGATATTTGTATAAATTTGTTTTAATTTTTCAATAAACATGGAAATTATTTTGCTTGTTGTTTTTGTTTTAGACTAAAATTTGATTATAGCGTTTTCACATCAACTATAGTAAGTTCCTTTTAACACCTGTCTTCAAAATGACCAATTGGTCGATAGAATCATTAAATCCTGTCCAGCGTAAAATAGTCGAACACAAATCCGGCCCTGCGCTGGTCATTGCCGGTGCAGGTAGTGGAAAAACACGGGTAATAACTCACCGAGTAGCAGAGCTGATTCATTCCGGCATTCCTGCTTCTTCCATCCTTTTGTTGACTTTCACCAACAAAGCAGCCAACGAAATGGCGCAAAGGGCAGGCAAGGCTCTCAAGAATTTTACTGAAGAGCAAAAGATTATCCACGGGACTTTCCACAGTGTCGGCAGCCGCTTCCTGAGACGAAACGCCAAATTGCTGAACTATAAAAATAATTTCAGCATTCTGGATTCCTCTGATTCAAGAGACCTGATCAAAGCCTCACTTGCAGAAACAATCGGTAAGACCGGAAAATATTTTCCAAAAGCCGCTGTTCTGCAAAATATTTTTTCCCTGGCCTTCAATCGTTTCTGTACTCAACAAATGATCCTGGACTTTGCTTACCAGGAACGTAATTTTCACCTTGAGCAATTAGTATCAGCAGATTATCCACACTTTTATGAACACATTGATATTATTCTCAATGTGCTCTCTACATACCGCCGCAAGAAAAAAAGCGGACAAGTGATGGATTTTGATGATCTGCTGGAAAACTGGCTGGAGCTGCTCCTGCGGCACGGTGAAGGACTTCCGCTTTGCGAGCAAATTCAATATATCCTGGTAGATGAATATCAGGACACCAATCAGGTTCAAGCCAACATTTTATATCGGCTGTCTTTGCCACATAAAAACTTAATGGTTGTCGGTGACGATGCTCAATCAATTTACAGCTGGCGCGGTGCGGATTTTGGAAATATGCTTGAATTTCCGGAACGCTACAAAGCTGTGACCTACTACATGGAAGAAAATTACCGCAGTACTCCAGAAATCCTAGAAGCTGCAAACCAGAGCATCAATTATAACACACGTCAGTTTAAAAAGAACCTGTTTAGTTCATTAGCCGATGGTGAAAAACCCCTCGTACACCATGTCTGGGCGGCACAGGATGAAGCAGAATTGGTGCTGGANAATATTNTNNATTTCCGGGATCAGGANATTTCNTTNAACGAAATGAGNGTGCTTTACCGNAATCANGTGCAGTCAGCNGCNCTTCAAGTTGTGCTGACTCATGCAGGTATTCATTTCGTCGTTCATTCAGGAGTCAAGTTTTTTGAACAAGCTCACATTAAAGATATTACTGCATTTCTCAAGGTTCTTTTTAATCCTCTTGATGAAATCTCCTGGATGCGACTGCTGTGTCTTCTGCCCGGAATTGGTAATACTACCGCAAACAAAATCTTCAGTGTTTTTAAAAGTCAACAGGCAGTAAGGTTGACCAAAGAGAATGTCGAGCTGCAAAAACTGATTCCTCAAAAGTCACTTGAAAGTTGGAATCTGCTGCTGGAGATTTTTCAGCAGATGCTCGCTGAAAGCGTAAATCCCTCTCAGATGATCAGCATTTTATACCAGAACTTTTACCGTGACGTGATGTTCAGCAGTTTTGAGAACGCGGCTCAGCGTGATACAGATATTCGTTATCTTGAAGAATTTTCAGCTAATTACGAAAAATTGGATGCGTTTTTAAATGAATTGTCATTGGTTGGTTCAAGCATTATAACCGAGCATGAAGCAGAGCAGCAGGATAATCAGGAGACTCTGACCTTGACAACTATTCACCAGGCCAAGGGTCTGGAATGGAGTCTGGTCTTTGTAATTGGTCTGACTGAAGGAATGTTTCCGCATCAACGCNGTCTGGAAACAGAGGAACAAATTGAAGAGGAGCGCCGCTTGTTTTATGTTGCCATGACACGTGCAAAAAATCATTTGCTCATCACTGCACCAGTCGTTTCATCAGGCTATTCCGGCGGGATGAGCCAGCGCTCCCGCTTCATAAACGAACTCCCAGAAGAGGCCGTTGACACGGAAATTCACACGCGTGACGAGTATTCATACGGCAGTCAAAGTCGATCAACCCAATTTTATTTTTGAAAGTAATTAATTGTCCTCTAAAAAGTCTGTATCTTAATCTACTCCAGCTTTAACTTCTCGAGTTTAGGCTGAATTATATATGTGCAGTAACCGGCATTTGAGTTGTTACTGTAATAATCGTGGTGATAATCTTCTGCAGGAAAAAATTCCGGAAGTTCGCTGATTTCCGTGACAATAGGATTAGCAAAGATTGCATAGCTTTCGGCTGCTTTTTTTGACTCATAAGCCGCGGTTTTCTGCATTTCATTTTCATAGAAAATTACTGATCTATATTGNGTGCCTACGTCACCGCCCTGCCGGTTAAGAGTGGTTGGATCGTGGCAGCGCCAGAACCAATCAAGCAGTGTTTCATAGCTAGTTTTATCCGGATCATAGCTAATTTGAATCACTTCAGCATGGCCTGTTTCACCACTGCAAACCTGCTCGTAAGTAGGATTTTGATTACTCCCGCCTGCAAAACCAGGTGCTATCGATTTGACTCCATCAATTCTGGAATAGACTGCNTCCAAACACCAGAAACAACCGCCGCCCAGTGTTGCGGATGCTAATTTTTCCATGAGTTCTCCTTCAGAAGTACGTGAGATTTGAGGTTCCTGCCAAAATAATGTCTGAAGTATTCAAAGATAGCCTGGTCAAGNTCCTTTAAATTGTTGTGTGTCGGCCGGATTGCTGAACTAGCATGCAGGCTGGTGTACCGTTCCCGGAAAAAGGCCAGACTTCCCGGATGCAGATAAACAGCAGAGGAATTGCTGATACAGCATTTTGGACAACGGATGCCGCCGTGTCCAGCGTCCAACTGGTATGGAACCGTAAATTTCGGCGACAAATTTCTTCCGGATTGCTTCTGCCAAAGCTCACCTTCGCATTGGACACAAGTTTCCAAATTCGGCTGGATTCCGAGTAGATTCAGTAGTTGCAGTTCAAAATTGAATTTTATTTCAGTGCCTGTTTTAGCAGTTGAAAGTTGAGCGAATGTTTGTTTCAGCAAATCGAAATATTCATGAGACTCAAACGCGGGAATTTCACACTGCAGCAACAATTCCGAAAAATAATTGGCATGTAGAATTTTTGAATAATTTTTACGCAGAGGNGGAAAACTTTGCAGCAATTCACATTTGCGGATACGTACCAGGTCCGCACTTGGTTTTTCTGAATACTCAAAATGGTTAATGACAAATAACTCTGCTTTAGCGGCATTGCCTGAGCGTACACTTTTTCCTCCGTGAAGGACTCCGGCTTTCTTGCCTGCATCACGAGTTAAAAAAGTCAGGATGCTATCCTTTTCCTTAAAATCCATTGTTTTGAGTACAATTCCATCTGTCTCAATTATCTTCATCCGGAAATCATTCCCATTAATTTTGCTTCACGCAGCAGGGGCTTTGCTTCCTGCAGGGCATCTTCTGAACGGTTTTGACGGACAGCAATCAAAAAACGAAGAGCATGATAGAGATCGCTCCATTCTTCAGTCATCTGCTGGCCTTTCTCTTTTGTTCCAAGTTTAGTTAATTGAAACTTAGTTGTACTTGCAGGCAAATTAACTTCACTCAATATTTTCGATGCATCATCGATCCGCTCATTTTGATAAAGCAGTTTAGCAAAAATCAGAGAAGCAGGAATTGAACGTTGACGTGAATTATGAAATCCGCCGATCATTTCCAGAATTTGTTCATCCGCACCGCTTTCTTGATAAACATTCTCCAAAGTCCCTAGCAGTTCCGGAGAAGCAGTGCTCTCATAAGCATCTTTCAAAACTCGACCTGCATCTAAAAACATGCCTGACTTTTGGAACTGCGCTGCCTCACCGACGGCTTCATGAGGTTTATCGTTTTTTCTATCTCTTTTTTGAGGCAGATAGCGGAAAGACCAATTTTTCAAACATTTTGGATCCTGCCGCAGCGCTTTTTGCAAATGTTCTTCGTGCTCCAGCTCAAGGTCTTTTGTCATGAGACTACCGCTGTATTTTTTCAACAGGTCCCGTTCCTGTTCAATNCANGCAACCCAATCCTGTCTGGCAATGTAAAATTGCCGCAGACCTTCCAGAGCGTCCGGATGTCCTGGTGTTATCCGCAGAATTTCATGACTCAAGCGCTCTACCTGATCCCATTCACTAAGCTCGACGGAGAGTTTTAAATACGGTAATAAAACCTGTAAATTACCCTGATATTTAGCACGAAGATCCGCATATTTAAGCAACAGTTCTTCCGCACTGTTTTCATAACGCAACTGTTCAAAATACTGCATGCGTATGGACAATGGTGTTTTATCATTATCCAGTTTATTAAAATTTTTACGTACCTGTTTTGGATCACGCAGCAAAGACGCATTCTCAAAATTTTGTGTCAACTGCAGTTTTTTATTGTCCCTGTATTGAGAAAATTTACCCAGGAAACTCTGTACAAAACGCTGAGGATGCGAGATAAACTGCCAAAGTTCCGTCACCGCCCAACCTGCGACAAATGAACCGACGATGACCATCCAAACCGATAACTGAATGGAGAAATTTCCAAATAAATTCAGCGACACATTGTGGCTGTTTTGCGTGGCAAAATAGCCCATACTGCCTAAAAGCAATAAGGTGATTGCTATTAATAATAAACGTTTCATAGTGTGGTTTTAGTATTTATTAAGCATAACTCAGCATCAAACATGATGATACGGTTCTCCGCGGATAATGGTGAAAGCACGGTAAAGCTGTTCCAGTAGTATCAACCGTACCATTTGATGTGTAAAAGTCATATCGGAAAGACGTAAATAAGTGACATTGGCNGGGAGCAAAGACTTCTCAAAACCATATGCGCCTCCAATGATAAGATTTACTCTCGGCCACCNAAGCGGCATTTGTTTTTCGAACCACTGGGCTAAGCCGATTGAAGTCTGCCGTTTACCGTTTTCATCCAAAAAAACGTTCAACTCATNAGAATTCAGACACTTCAANAATTTTTCAGTTTCCTGCCTACGCCACTGATCAACTGTACCTGAAGCATATTTGGCAGCTCGTATTTCTTCTGTCTCAACCTTAATGTAATGCGACAACTTTTTCAGGTAAAGACTGATCCCGTCCTGCAAAAAAGGAAGCTGTGTTTTGCCAATCCAGATCAAACGGATACTTCTCATACTTGCAATCAACTATACTGTAGCAGGTTTTCAGAGATAAATTCTTGTCAGCCGAATAATATTGCAGACACCTGCAAAAGACAACGCAAAAACATTTTCACAATTGGTTTGTGATTGTCGGCAAATCAGCTATCTTTTTATACAGCTCAATGCAGAATAATAGCTTCTGTGCAAGCAAGTATTTTAATTTTTTGCTCACTTATTTATGTCAAATTTCACAAGCAACAAACCAGGCAACCCTGGTACCAGCCGTGTACTCAAGGANCAGTTGCTTTACAGCGGACGCTGGNCAGAGATGGTTGAAATCAGCTATAAAGATGATGAAAAACAAGCCCGGAAATGGGAAGGTCTGCACCGTAAGCACAGAGCTGGGGCGGTAATTATAATCGCAAAGTTAAAACCTTCCGGACAATATATTTTGATAAGGCAGTTTAGACCGCCAACGGATTCCTACATCTTAGAATTTCCAGCCGGTCTGGTTGATCCTGGGGAAATTCCTGAAACTACCGCTACACGTGAACTTTTGGAAGAAACAGGTTATGTTGGTATAGTCGAAAAAATCAGCCCAGACTTGTTCTCATCGCCAGGCATTCTTTCTGAAACAGTTTCATTTGCACATCTTTCGGTTGACGAAATGCTGCCAGAGAATCAACAGCCTGTTGCTAAAAATGAACCCGGAGAATTCATTAAGGTTTTTCTGAAATATCCGGAAGAAATCTCAGCATTTTTCAGCGAAGAGATGGAACAGAACGTTCAATTTGACGTCAAGCTTTATACTTATTTCATGGCACAAGGACTCTTGTAAATATTTTTCAGCAAATCTGCAAATGAGTAAACTTTCCGGAACTGAACTTCCACAAAACGCTTTGTCTCCGACAATCGGCACTGCCAAGTCTGCCGTTGACAAAAAGACTCCTGTCCCGGAAATTTATTTAACAAATCCGTTAGCTAACAGGATTTTTGAAAATTGGTATGCACAGCAAAGTGATCCTGAATCCGCAGATTCCCTCCTGCAAAAACTCTCTCAACTTTCTTTGAATCCTCCTTCCCTGCTGGCGGCGCTGCTTTTTTTATGTTATCAGCAAGCAGAAGATTTACCAAAAAACTTTGAAAATAACATTCCGGATGATTCATCAAAATATTTTGCGCAAGCTGTTCTGCTTTATCAGCGGATGCTCAAGGTGCATCAATTTCCTGAACGTCCAAAAAATCCGGAACAGGCAGAACTGACTCTGAGGATGCTGCTGACTGTGTTAGCAGACGTGCAGTTGCTCGCCGTTTTTCTGGTGCTGCAGTTGCAGAAATTGGAGCAGTTGGAAACCCTTCCTCCAAAAAAAAGGGATGCTACCGCCTGGACTGCGCTGCATGTGCATGCTGCCTTAGCAGGACGATTAGGAATTTTCTGGATCAAGTCAGAGTTGGAAGACAGCGCATTCCGGCAGTTGGAATATGAAAAATATCAGCTTCTAAAGAAAAAAATCGCCCGAAAGCGAAGTGTACGTTCTGAAAATGTTNAAAGAATATTAGCAAAAATTCAGTTGATTTTAAAACAGGCTGGCATTCGCCATGAAGTTCAGGGACGTTACAAACGTTTTTATTCGATTTTTCAAAAACTGGAAAAAGTGGACAACGATTTTGATCGTATACAGGATTTGATCGCATTTCGTGTTGTGGTTGAAGATGTTGATGATTGTTATGCCGCACTCAGTTTCATTCATGAAAACTGGGTTCCGATAAAAGATCGTTTCAAAGACTACATTGTCAAACCCAAATCGAATGGATATCAGTCACTTCACACAACAGTCACCGATTTACGGGATGATGATCCCGGATATTCAAGACCAATTGAAATACAAATCCGGACTCATAAAATGCACCGTATGGCTGAATATGGGGTTGCGGCGCACTGGCTTTACAAGGAAAAACGGCAAGCTCCGAAAGAAAAAACCGCAGAACTAATTGAAGAATCACTGCTAGAAAAAACTAACGCTGACGGTGAGGACGAAACGATGCCGCTGATTGATTTGTTCAGTGACAATATTTATGTCATGACCCCGGCAAGGGAAATCCGGGAGTTGCCTCAAACCGCGACACCGGTCGATTTTGCTTATGCAATTCACACAGAAGTAGGTAACCGCATGACCGGTGCAAAAGCTAATGGAAGTATAACACGGCTTGACGGCAGACTACACAGCGGTGATACCGTAGAAATACTGACCTCAACGCGGCAGGAACCACGGAAAGAGTGGCTCGAATTTGTGAAAACNCGNCACGCCCGCAATAAAATAAAACATGCTTTGCAAGAACGCAGTCGAGAAAGTCGTAGAAAAGAGGGATTGGAAATACTGGAACGGGAATTCCGCAATCACGGTCTTCATCTGAACCGCCTGGTCAGGGATGGGCGGATGGAACATGAATCACGTCAGCGTAAAAATCAGGAGTTTGATCACATCTTATTTTGCATAGGCGACGGCTCTATTCGCAGTGAAGAAGTTAGACGCTGGTTTATGGATGATCAAAACGACGCTTTTGCAAGCTCAACAGCGGAAACTCAAAAACCGGCAGATACAAAACTCAAGCCCGGCAAAAAGAAAACAACTCCTGCACACTCCAGCGGCACGATTATAGTGGATGGAATGGATAATGTGATGACACGCATCGCACGCTGTTGCTCTCCGATGAAAAACCAGGTCATTCTGGGTTATCTCACTCAAGAAAGAGTAATCACCATCCATAAAGAAAAATGTNCTTTCCTNCAGAAACTAAGTCCGGAAAGGATGGTAAAAGTACATTGGGAAGGCAAAGAGTAANCGTGTTTGCCCAGTGANAAGCCGTAATTAAAAAATTNTCAGCATACAGCTTTTATCTTTTCCAGAAAGAAGGNAAGAGCAGCACAAGAGCNGAAAACATTTCCAGTCTGCCCACAAGCATCAGCCATGCGAGAAACCATTTTCCAAGAGCAGATATTTGCGAATAATTTTCTGAAGGACCGATNTCTCCAAATCCAGGACCAATATTCATCAGTGCAGAAATTACTGAACTCATAGCAGTCTGATAATCCATTGAATCCACTAGCACCATTACTGCCGCTCCCACAAAGAGCAGGAAAANATTTGCAATGAAATAACAGATTGAGAGGTTGATCGCAGATGAATCAATGACGCGGTGATTTAGATGAATCGGCAGGATGGTTCTGGGCTGGAAAAACATTTTCTTGACTGAAGTAACCATNTATTTCCAGATGATGACAAAATGCACGATTTTTATACCACTTGTGGTTGAACCGGCACATGCACCTATGAAACAGACAATGTAAAGCAGCATCAGTGCCGCCTGCGGCCAAAGTTCATAATCCGCTGTGGTGAAACCTGTAGTGGTCAGCAGCGAAATTATCTGAAAAGAGGCATAGCGCAGTGCTTCAAAAAATCCGTCATAGCTTCCATTCATCCATAAAATTAAAGTTGATATACCACAGAAGAATACAACGATACTGGCATACCAGCGGAGCTCGGTGTTGAGCCTAACCAAATTCCACTCACCTTTCAACATGTAGTAAAAAAGCATGAATGTCATTCCGCCCAGGAACATAAAAATTATAATTACCCAATCAAAATAAACATTGCTGTAATAGCCAATGCTGGCATTTTTTGTGGAGAATCCAGCCGTAGCTACTGTACTAAAAGCATGGCACAGTGAATCGAACATAGACATACCTCCACCCCAAAGCAGCAAGGTTTGCAATAGATTCAATCCCAGATATATGGACCAGAGCCAAATCATCGCATCACGGTTACGGGGGAGAAATTTNTCTTTGGTGATCACCTGACCGGGACTTGACTCTGCACGAAAAATTCTAACTCCCGCCATCCCATGAGGCAGGAAGATCAATGTCAGAGTGAGGAATCCCATGCCTCCCAAAAGATGTGTTTCACTGCGCCAGAATAACAGACCGTGTGGCACAGATTCTATATCATTCAGGATGGTGGCACCTGTTGTTGTGAAACCTGACATCATTTCAAAAAATGCGTCAGTGAATGAAGGAATTGATCCGTGTATTATAAAAGGTAGTGTTGACACCGCCGAAATGACCACCCAGCCTAAAACCGCGATGAGGACTGCATCACGAAAACTTAATTCGTAATGACCCGGCGAAAACCACCATAGAGGCAGACCCATACCAAAAGCGACTGCCACGGAAATCAGCAATGCACTTAAATCACCCTCCTGATATATTAACGAGACAGCAATAGGAAACAGCATGGCTATGCTGGTAACTAACAATAGTGTCCCTATGACGTACGCTATGGAACGAAAATGCATTTACATTTTTCTTTACATGAAGGCCTTAACTGGTCAATTAGCTAGTCCTTTTTTATCATCTTCTGATGGAGAATCTGACGGAGGTGCAGATCGTACTTCAGGATTGTTTAATACATCTTTTATTACCTGCATTATGTTAATCACATTATGATCTGCAATTGGATAATCGTAAACAAGCAATCCTTTTTTATACTCTCCTTGAACCAAAGGGTATACAATAACATCTTCTTGAAGAATATTTTTCATCCGATAAAAATCAAGACTTTTTTCATGTTCACTGCCAAAATATGTCTTGAAAACATTTTCAAAGCGAAGCCTGTCCATCTTCTTCAGATCCTCCCTGATCTCATCAACGCGTTGTGCCTTGATACGATAGACTAATCCTGGGTGAACTACGCCTGCTCCATCCTCTTGATTTTGACGTTCGGTGTTGCAAATAACTGCAGCACCTTTTGGGTTATTAGCAATCACGTTTCTGAAAAGTGCGTCCATAACATTTTCCCAGTCTTTTCGGAACACCTCGTGAGGNTGCTCGCCTATTATTTTTTTTTTGAAAAACAATCCCATAGAACATAAGTATAATAATATTTTCAATATATAACAGCGAATAAACAACCACCAAAATCAATTAACCATTCATCTGATTTGTTTAGCTGACACCGTTCGTGATAGACTGGTATTGTAAAGTTACTTTGCCATTCATTCAACTTAAAAATATTTTCACCATGCAAGCAGCNAAAACTTCCTGGNAAAAAAGTATTCAGCACTGGCTGATCACCAGAATACTAGTGGTGCTGATTCGATTTACAGGAAGTACAACACGTGTACGACGTCTAAATCACGAAGTATTGAAATCAACTCTNGAGGAGTACGGCAGTGTGATTGTTGCAACTTGGCACCAAAACATATATTTCAGCATCTGGCTTCTGCGTAAAGAAGAACTAACCGCTTTAATCAGTAGCAGTGATGACGGTCAGGCAATTTATGATGTATTTGCCCACTATGGCTATCAGGCGGTGCGGGGTTCAACAACCAGAGGTGGAATTCCAGCCTTGAAACAAATGATAAAATTACTTAAGGAAAAANCCTCGGTTGCCATTACTCCGGACGGTCCGCTTGGCCCTCCGGAAAAGATTCAGTCCGGCGTGATCCTGCTTGCTAAATATGCCGGTGTTCCCATCATACCATGGCACTATGAAGCCGCTCATCAGTGGAATCTTAATAGTTGGGACAGACACAAAATACCCAAGCCTTTTTCAAAAATTATCGAAGCTTTCGGAGAGCCTTTTCACGTTCCAAAAAAGCTGCTGNCTGAAGACGTTCCGATTTTTTGTGAAAAGCTGGAATCAATTTTGAAAGAACTTGTGAAGAAAACAGCTGAGGAAATTTCAAACAAATATAAAGCGCCAAAAAACTGAATGCTGCTGCAAAAGGAAGAATAACTTAAAATTGCTTTTCGAAAGCATCAAAAAAACGTTCAACATCTTCCGGTGCTAACTGGTTTATGCCTGCAGCAGCAACCCTTCCGCCACCNGAGAATTTAAGACATAATGTGTCTGCACCATAAGGCCTGGCAATCGGGGCACGGACACCTACCAGAAACGAGCCGTCTTCACGTTCAACTAACAATGTATGTGCTTGTTCGGGAGATTCCCGTGCAAGATGATTACTGAAAACTCCGGNAACGCGCCTGCTCCAGGCAGCATTCGGAAACTGGAAAATCCTGCCCGCAGAGCTTTGTCTCAAAGCTTGTTTTTCTTCTGCTTTTTGCATGTCACTCCGGAAGCCTTCGCGTAATTGTTTCAACTCTCCTGAGGACTGAATAAATTCAAACGGATCAGTAAATGGATGCAGAGCCAGAAATAAAGTTTCCGGTGAAAAATGTAAATCNGCTAACGTTTCACCATATGCATTGTAATTGATTAACTCTCCCAATTCCCGTAATTCTTCAGTTTTTTTCGGATCAAGTTTNAGACTCTCAGCNAGTTNAAAAGCGGAAGCGTGAAGGTTATCTCCAAAAGTAGCAGCTACAGTCCAGAGTCGATATTTTCCTGCTAAATAACGGTCAACCAAAATGCTGGTGCAAACACCGGGNCTGGTGTCTATNTGTGAGTGAAAAAGTGGGGATTCTACTATTTCCCCNGCAAAATGGTGGTCAAAATAGTGAACGGTGTTACCTTGATTCAGTAACTGCAGGAGAGGTTCACGGTTGGCATGAGAAGAAATGTCAAGCACTGTAATCACGCTGTCACGTGCAGAGAGTGCGTGCTGCAACAACAGNGTGTCACGCTTTACTCCGGTGACAAGACGGCTTTTTAGAGGATTTTGCAGACGCAGTTGATGGAGGGCCAATATCCCATCGGCATCCCCNTTGAAGATGTCAATGTAAGGCATGGCAGCCTGTCCGNTTCATCAATTGATGAAAATAATTTGCGCGGTTACGAAGGNAAAAAAAAGGAGGACTCCTATGACAGCTATAGATCCCGGAGTGAGAAATCTATCATCCGAATTTGCTCCAAGAGAATTAATGCGGTTGGAATTTGACGGACGAATAGTTTTTGCTGATACTTTCTCGGGTTTAATTTTAGGAGGCATAAATCTAATAATTAATTGTTATTTTTTCCTACTGTTATTCACTACTAAAACATTTTGCAAAAAAAGAACCAACTTTTTCACTTTATTCATAATAAAAAGTTCCCCCAAAAAAAACCTTAAATTCGCTTTTTCTGATTACGTAAATGATGATCAACTAAAACCAAATTAATCATAGCCTCTACCATTGGTACAGCACGAGGCAAAACACAGGGATCATGACGACCTTTGGCTTTCAGTTTGACTTCCCGGCCGTCTCTGCTTACTGTGTCCTGCTCAAAGTTTATCGTGGCGGTTGGTTTGAAAGCAATTCTCAAATCAATATCCTCTCCGTTGGATATTCCTCCCTGAATTCCTCCGGAACGATTTGTACTGGTCCGGATATTCCCTTCACTCATGACAAACGCGTCATTATGTTCTGAACCTTTTAGTGCCACAGAATCGAATCCAAGACCAAATTCCACCCCTCTCGTAGCAGGCAGAGACATCAAAGCTTTTGCTAAATCCGCGGTTAGTTTATCAAATACCGGTTCTCCCAATCCCGCCGGGACATTGCGGACAACCGCCCGTATGATTCCACCAGCACTGTCTCCGGACTTTCGGACTTCATGTATGCGTTCGATCATCGCCGTGGATGCTTCCGGATCNGGACAACGTACAATGCTGGCTTCGATCTGACTTTCACTGACAGTATGTTTATCTACAGAAGATTTTATCTCATGGATTTGCTCCACCCACGCAATCGTCTGAATCTTGTCCCAGTGGTGCAGAAGTTTTTTTGCAACTGCTCCTGCAGCAACTCTTCCTACAGTTTCACGCGCACTAGAACGGCCGCCTCCCTTCCAGTCTCTTAAACCATATTTCTGCTCAAAAGTATAATCCGCGTGGCTCGGACGGTACAAATCCTTGAGGTGATCATAAGCATGCGACTTTGCATCTTGATTTGAGACCATCACAGAAATTGCAGTGCCTGTGGTACGTCCCTCAAAAACTCCGGAAAGAATCCTCGCAGAATCACTTTCCTTACGCTGTGTTGTTATTTTGCTTTGTCCGGGGCGTCTCCTGTCAAGTTCATATTGCAGATCATCTTCACTCAGCGGAAGCCCGGAAGGGCAACCATCAATTACTACTCCAACTCCTCCACCATGGGATTCGCCCCATGTAGTGATTCGAAATAATTGTCCTAAACTGTCACCCATTTTTAGCTTATCTTGATTAGCTTACTTGATTTGCTCGTTTTAAAGTCCTTTCAGCATAACCTTTTAACGATGAAGGTGCAAGAAACTTGGTGCCCTAATCTTGCAATTTCAGGCTATTAACACTAGACTGATGCTGGATTCTTTTCCATTTAGATTTATCAGGAAACAGTAATTTTCGAAACAGTTCTGCAAAATGAAACAACTTCACAAAGCCGGTCCAAAATGGGTCATGTATAGTTCCATGGGTTTGGAGCTTGGATTGTCTGTTGTCGTCGGTTTTCTAATAGGTAGTTGGATCGACGAGTGGTTAGCAACAGACCCATGGTTTTTACTGATCTTTGGAATTGCGGGAATAATAGCAGGATACAGGAGCATTTTTCGCCTGGTAAAACGTGTTCAAGCGGATGCTGAACCTGAAAAGGACAACTAAACCATCTCTAATATCCGAAATAAAATATGCAGCCTGAGGACGAAGAAAAATCAAATCCTAACTCAAAGTTAGTGGATACAAAAGGTAACATAGATAAAAAAAAACCTTTAAATCCCACTGGTACGATAAATTCAAATTTCTCTGAAGTTCCTCAAGACTTTGCTCCCACTAAGGAAGCCGACCAGCTCAAGCAGGCATATGTTTTCAGGAATCTGCTTTTCGCTGCCAGTGTCATCTTAGTTGCGGGAACAGCAATATTTAGTATTGACCTTTTGCCCTCTGTTCTGTTAGGATGTGGGGTTATAGGATTTAACTATTTCTGGACTATNCAGTTTGTCCGGAAGCTGTTACAAGAGCGAAAATTACAAGCACTTGATCTGCTNTTTTCTTTTACCAAATTCGGAATTTCAGTAATCATATTGTTTGTCGCAATGCAATACTTTGATTTTTCACCGGAGGGGCTTTTGATCGGCCTTTCTAATATTGCGCTAGCNGTCCTCATTTATTCTTTTATCAGGGTAATGCNCCCTCAAAAATCTGTATAAGTCAANCAACTAATACTACAGAATGAACAAGAGACTTGCACTAATCAGTGTTTTTTTACTGACAGCCGCCCCTGTTTTTGCAGCGGAGGGATTCACNTGGGCTCACTTTTTATTTAGCGGATTAGAACAGCCACTGGTGGATCTTGGTATTGACCCGGTGCCATTTCTGGACTTGGTGATAGTAGCTGTCTTTCTGATTGTTTTCGCATATTTTGCAGGCAGACCTTTCAGACAAACTGATCTACTTGAACCTTCAGGTAAAGCCAATTTTTCTAATTTTGCAGAAGTTGTAGTCAGCGCAATTCTGAATTTTTTAAGCGGAACCATCCGCCATGGAGTAGGGGCACGCCCCATTATTCCATTACTTGGCACATATGGTTTATTTATTTTGTTGNTGAATCTTATCGGTCTGGTACCGGGATTTAATCCACCTACAGATCAGTTTAACGTTACCATTGCCTTTGCCTTGATCATTTTTATAATGACTCATGTTATGGGCATTCGTCAACATGGAGCCGGTTACATAAAACAGTTTCTTGGTCCCATGCCGTTACTTGCGCCGCTGATGCTGCCGATTGAAATCGTCAGCCANTGTGTGCGCCCGCTTTCCCTTTCGATCAGGCTGTTTGGGAATATGACAGGAGATCATAAAGTAGTTTTGATTTTCACGTCAATTTTGGCCGTCGGCCTACCCATTCCGTTTATGGGATTGGGAATTTTGGTGTCAGTTTTACAAGCGTTTGTCTTTGTCTTGCTGTCTGCCATTTATTTTGAACTCGCAATGAGTGAAGCTCACTGATTGCGCTGATTTAATTAACATCAAAAAGGATGTCATGAAGAAATTATTATTGTTGGCGTTGCTTATGTCAGCGAGTTTCCCTCTGTATGCAGCAGAAATGGGAGAAATGGCTACATTCGGAATTGCTCTAGGTGCAGGTTTGGCAATTGGAATTGCAGCTCTTGGTGGAGGAATTGGTCAGGGTTTGGCTATGCGCGGTGCTTTGGAAGGCATTGCACGTAACCCGAATGCAACCGATAAAATTTTTACACCAATGATTATTGGTCTGGCGCTGATTGAGTCGCTGGTAATTTACGCACTTGTGATTGCGTTTATGTTGCAGGGTAAAATCTGAAGCTCTCATTTTCTGCGGCTCAGCTTACGAGCCGCAACCCTCTTCTTTTCTCCTCACATTTTCAGTTTTCCAGGATCAGCACACCGTCCGCTTTCAAAAATTCAGTTCCTGAAGTATTGTCTGCATTTCTCAAGAGCAGTTGAAAATCCGTACCTCCTGAATCATTCGGCGCATGCAGGCTGATCAGCAGATCACTTCCGGATGTTTTAACATTTGCTGACCAGTTTTTAAAACCTTCTGCAAATACACTACTTTCAAGGACAGGCGGAATTTCCTGCAATTGGTTTGGAGTGAACTTCTGTAAATAATTCTGCACCTGAACTACTGCGCCATTCAGTTCCTGAAAAAGAATCTGTGATTCCAGAAAAGCCTGGCTCTGAAAACGCTGCTGGATACTTTGCTGGAAAAAACTCAAGATAACACCTCCAATCAGTAGAGTCAGTACCAGTACTGTAATCAGTAAAAATCCTCGCATGTTAATTCAAATAATAATTTGTAAAATCAGGGATCGGCNCATACCCTGAAACCAGAGGTTGAGGAATGGGTCGTCTGAGTGCTTGAATGTCTATTCGCTGATCGAATGTCAGCTTTTTTACTACCATAATATCCACCGCGTTGACNACGTTTTGTTCCGCTGCTGGNCGCTGCCGGGCCTTGCGGATTTACCACGCCATCCGNAACTTCACTGTAATAAACGTCACTGTAATTATCTGAAACCCACTCCCTGACATTTCCATGCAGATCAAACAAGCCCCATTGATTGGCGCTTTTAGTCCGCACTTCCTGTGGTTCACCGGTGTTATCATACCAGGCAATGCTTGTTGTACAAGTGTCGTTTCCACAGGACCATTTGCTTGTTGTTCCGGCACGTACTGCATATTCCCATTCTGCTTCTGTACAAAGTCGATAAGTTACGGAACGTGTACCAGTCAGCCAATCTGCATACTCTACTGCTTCATTCCAGTTGACATAGTTCATCGGATGGTTTTCCTTTCCGGAAACTGCGTATGTTTTTTTTGCATTGCTCGTGCTGTAAGTGTAATTGCAGCTTCCGGAATCTACACATGCTTTGAATTCACTTGAGCTAACTTCATGATCAGAGATATAAAACGGCCCTGTTAATTGTACGGTGTGAGTAGGGGTTTCATCGGATTCATTATCTCCATCTGCAATTGATTGATTATCTGCACCCATTTGAAACCTTCCTCCGCTGAGCAAAACCATCCCGTTGCTGTCAGCAGTAGTAACCACAACACCACCCAAAGTTTTAAAACTAGATGAGCTTGCCGAAGAAAGCGCATTACCCGCAGTGTCCTGAATCCCGATTGTCAATAAAACGCTGTAATCCCGAAAATACGATAGATTATCAGTAGGAGTGAAAGTNACCGTTGAACCATTTAAACTGTAACTGCCGCTNACAGAATTACTCNTGTTATCCAATAACTTGAAAGTGCTTGAACTTAAAGTTACCGCAGAAACTGCTTCGCTGAAAACAACGCTGATTGTAGTGTTTACCGAAATACTACTGGAATTGTCTGCCGGAGTGATTGAGATAAAACTTGGTTTGGTGGTGTCTGCCGTAGTTTCATCGGCTGAATCTTCACTTGAAGAGAAAACTGTGGTGAACTTCCAACTGCTGTCCTGCCCTAGGCTGTTTCCGGATGTGTCCTGAACTTCACTCAAAACAGATGCAGTGTAAATTGTACCTTCACTCAAAGAAGAAGCCGGAAGCAAAACAACTATGTTCTTCGAGAGATAGACTGTTACTGAAACCGCGCTGCCATTTGTAGTGAGGGAAAAATTATTTTCATTCACACTGCCTGTCTTAAGTTCATTGCTGAATGAAATCACGAAGGAGGCATTCACTGAGACTTTGGTAGCGTTATCTTCAGGTATGGTTGAAATTACCATAAAATCCTTGGCNGGCGAAACCGCGCTTCCGCCTTCTGCATATTCTTCAGACGAATCCTTGCTACAGGAAGCTGAACTCAGGATGATCANCAGTAATCNTGTCAACAATTTCCACGNCCAATTCGACATAGCTACCTTACCCTGCCTTAGCAGATTTTGCGTGGCCTCCTACAAGTCGAAAACTCGCAGAAACCATAAAAAGGTGCAAGGTTAATTAATGATTAACGAAATCAACGCAGTTGAATTGCATTTTATTAAAGACATAATAAAATAATTTTGCTATGGTGGGGTTTCAGGACACCTGCAAAATTAATTTCCAAATTTGGGAGAGAAAAATGAGTGAGTATAAAATTTTTGAAGTACCGTCAGCAACTAAAGAAAATACCTGGATTGATAACGAAACATATTTAAAAATGTACGAAGAGTCTGTGACTTACCCAAAAGCCTTTTGGGACAAACAGGCAGAGCGGCTGGACTGGTTCAAGAAGTGGGACAACACACTTGACTGGGACTACAACAAGGCTCATATCCGCTGGTACGAAGGAGGGAAGCTTAATGTTTCTTATAATTGTATCGATCGTCATTTAGAAAAAAAAGGTGATCAAAAGGCGCTGATTTGGGAGTCGGATGATCCAAACGTTGATCGAAGCTACACATACAAAGAACTGCACACCGAGGTGTGCAAATTTGCCAATGTGATGAAAAATCGCGGCATTGTCAAAGGTGACCGGGTGATGATTTATATGCCGATGATTCCGGAACTGGCAATTGCGTGTCTCGCCTGTACCAGAATTGGTGCGGTACATTCTGTGGTATTTGGTGGATTCAGCGCGGAAGCTCTTAAAAACCGAATTATTGACTGTGGCGGTAAAATGCTGATTACGGCAAATGCCGGCGTACGTGGAGGAAAGAGTATTCCACTCAAGCAGAATGCAGATCAGGCCATGCAGGGTACAGGTACCGAGAGCTGTATCGTGGTAAAACACACGGCTGATGAATGTAACATGCAGTCAGGACGCGACTATTTCTATCATGAAGATATGGCAAACGCCTCAGCGGATTGTCCCCCAGAAGAAATGGATGCGGAAGATCCGCTTTTCATTCTTTACACTTCAGGTTCCACAGGCAAACCAAAAGGTGTTTTACACACCACAGCGGGATATCTGGTTTACACATCACTGACGCATCAATATGTATTTGACTATCATGATGGCGATATTTACTGGTGCACCGCGGACATCGGCTGGGTTACTGGACACAGCTATATTCTTTACGGACCACTGGCAAATGGAGCGACTACACTCATGTTTGAAGGTGTTCCAAATTATCCAGATTTCGGACGTTTTTGGGACATTTGCGACAAACACAAAGTCAACATCTTCTACACTGCTCCAACGGCAATTCGAGCAATTGCCAAAGAAGGAGATGAATTAGTAAACAAACGGGATTTAAGTTCACTGCGTCTGCTGGGTACAGTCGGGGAACCGATAAATCCGGAGGCATGGCTCTGGTATCACCGTGTTGTTGGACATGAGAATTGTCCAATAGTAGATACCTGGTGGCAGACAGAAACAGGTGGGATTATGATAACTCCGCTGCCGGGAGCAACACGCACCAAACCAGGCTCAGCAACCCGTCCGTTTTTTGGAATTCAACCGCTTCTCGTGGATGCAGACGGTAATGAGCTGGAAGGTACAACTGAAGGAAATTTGTGTATTAAACATCCATGGCCCGGACAAATGCGTTCCGTTTATGGTGATCATGAACGTTTCATTCAAACTTATTTCAGTACCTACAAAGGGCTTTATTTTACCGGAGACGGCTGCAGACGCGACGAAGACGGTTATTACTGGATTACTGGACGGGTTGATGATGTACTGAATGTTTCAGGACACCGCATGGGTACTGCGGAGCTTGAATCTGCTGTAGTTCTCCATGAAAAGGTTGCGGAGGCGGCAATTGTTGGATTTCCGCATGAAATCAAAGGACAGGGTATTTACGCCTATGTAACTTTAAATTCTGGAATTGAACCAACTGATGATTTGAAAAAAGAGCTGGTACAGCTGGTACGAAAAGAAATAGGCCCGATTGCCACCTTTGATGTAATCCAATGGGCACCCGGGTTGCCGAAAACACGCTCTGGAAAAATCATGCGCCGTATTTTGCGGAAAATTGCGGAAAATGAAATCGATAGTATCGGCGATACATCTACACTCGCTGATCCTTCTGTTGTTGAAGATTTGATTGCCAACAGCCCTGCTACCTGAATTTAGAAAAAAGTTTATTATCCTGAAGCAGGAATTTCAAACCGTGTATTCTGAAACGAGAAAAATATGAGTTATCTTGACATATATCAGCAATCTATAGAGCAGCCGGAGCTTTTCTGGAGAGAACAGGCTGAGCAGATCAAGTGGTATGAATTACCTGAAACAATTCTTTCTCAGGACGAGCATGGGTTTTACCGCTGGTTTTCCGGCGGAAAGATAAACACGTCATATCTCGCACTGGATGTACATATCGAAGAAGGACGAGGTGCTCAGCTGGCAATGATTTATGATTCACCTGCAACAGACTCTCAGCAGAAATTCACCTTTCTGGAGTTACGTGACGAAGTTGCAAAATTCGCAGGCGGACTTAAAAATTTAGGTGTGGAAAAAGGTGACCGTGTAATCATTTACATGCCGATGGTTCCGGAAGCAGCGATTGCGATGCTTGCTTGTGCCAGATTAGGCGCTGTTCACTCAGTGGTTTTTGGCGGTTTTGCACCAAATGAACTGGCTGTGCGGATTGATGACGCCAAACCAAAAGTAATCGTAACCGCAAGTTGTGGAATTGAATTTACCAGAGTAATTGAATACAAACCGCTGGTGGATCAAGCTCTTAAAATTGCGGAATCCCCACCGGAAAATACTGTCGTTTTACAGCGACCGCAAGCTCAAGCAAAAATGCAATCCGGACAGGACCATGATTGGAATGAGCTGCTGAAAAACGCTGAACCGGCTGAACCGGTTGCTCTGGACGCGACTGATCCGTTATACATTTTATACACTTCAGGAACTACAGGACTTCCCAAAGGTGTGCTCCGCGATAACGGCGGACACGCGGTTGCATTAAAATACAGTATGAAGGCTGTCTACAATACTGATCCCGGAGATGTTTTCTGGGCAGGTTCAGATGTCGGTTGGGTGGTTGGCCATTCTTACATTGTTTACGCGCCGCTGATTCATGGCTGCACAACCATCCTCTACGAGGGAAAACCAGTACGGACACCGGATGCAGGTGCATTCTGGCGTTTAATTGAAGAGCATAAGGTGAATACTTTTTTCACTGCACCCACCGCTTTCCGGGCTGTAAAAAAAGAGGATCCGCAAGCAAAACTTAAAAAGCAGTATGACATCAGTTCACTCCGGACACTTTTTCTGGCAGGAGAAAGGCTGGATCCGCCAACTTATGAATGGTTGAAGGAAATTTTATCTGACGGTTCACAGCCGGAAATTCCGGTAATCGACCACTGGTGGCAAACTGAAACCGGCTGGGCGATTTGCTCCAATCCAATGGGTATTGAACCGCAGCCGTTGAAAAATGGATCGCCCACTTTTCCAATGCCCGGATACAATGTGCAAGTGCTGGATGAGGAAGGTAAAACCTGCAAACCGGGTGAAACCGGCAATATCGTAATTCACCTCCCGTTACCACCGAGTTGCCTGCCGACTTTGTGGAATGATGATGAACGTTTCAAGCAGTCATATTTAAGTCAATATCCTGGGTATTACATTACCGGCGATGAAGGAATTAAGGATGAAGACGGTTATATTTTTGTGATGGGACGAGTTGATGATGTGATCAATGTTGCCGGTCACCGGCTTTCAACAGGTGAAATGGAGGAGTTAATCGCAGGACATCCTGACATCGCGGAATGCGCAGTTACTGGAATTGATGATGAATTGCGTGGACAGGTTCCGGTTGGATTTGTCGTTCTCAAGGACGGCACGCAGATTTCACAAGATAAAATGCAGGAAGAATTGATTGCGATCATCCGTAAAAATATTGGCGCGGTTGCCTGTTTTAAACAAGCAGGGATCGTCAAGCGCTTGCCAAAAACACGCTCCGGAAAAATCCTGCGCAAAACAATTCGGAAACTAGCCAGTGAAACTGAAGTTGCGGTTCCGCCTACTATTGATGATCCTCTGATTCTGGAGGAAATTCGTGAAATAATGCAAGAACGCGGAATCGGCCAATACGCAGCCACTTGATTTTTTTAAACGCTGAGCTTTTGGTGTCAGCGTTTACTACCATTTTTTTGCCCCGGATGATCCAGCTAAGAACGCTTTATATTTTTCTTTCAAAACAGACTGTCTGGTTTTGGTTCGACGGTAAAACGCGCTGTCTCGAATCTGTCGCAAAGCCTCTTTCTCCAAAAAGGATTATCGAGCTTTGTCATGAGTGGAATCCCTCAAAAATAGTCTTGTTCCTTGAATTTCCCTGGGTACTAACTCATTTTGAAACTACGATCACACTTTCTCCGGAAGAGCTGGAATCCTATGCCAAAATGCAGCTTGCCTTTCAGGATATTCCGGAAAGTGAGCTTCAAAGTTCAGCGCAGGCAAAGCAGACCAACTCTTTCTCCACGGAGTTTCCTGTAGGAGGAATATATTTTGAACAAGCACAAACTGACCGTGTCGGTCTACTTTGCGCAACTTTGCCTGCAGAAAGTCTGAGTTTAAAAAATATGCTAAAACAGGAATTCACTTCAACTGTTGAACTGGTTCCGTTGATTAGCGCCTGCGTGCCTATCTTACTGAAAAATCCTGCGAACTCCATGATTATCAAAGGTTTGGAGCAATCGTTTTATTTGGAAAAAACTGATTCCTTCCTCACGAAATTAGTTGAATTACCGTCTTTTAGTAATGTTTCACAGGAACTTTTTGTTGCGGATCAGTTACCGCAAAAAACAAAACCGCAAACATTTCGACTTATTCCTCTAGCAAAGGCAGGTGCTTTTGTTGAAAATAATTCTGCAACTGAGACAGAAAAAACAATGCCGGAACCTGTTGACATTCAGAACGCAGTTGCACTGGAAACTGTCTTGTCCGAATGGAAAGGCCTGGCGCATTCTCCAAAATCTGGATTCTGGTGGGCTGCACCCAATAATCAGCGGCGCTTAAGGCACGTTGGTTCGTGGTGGACTATGGCTGGAGCCTTGATTTTAGCCGTAATTGCTGGCACAGGATTGTTTTATCATGAAACTCTCAAACACCGAAAAGTTCTGCAACAGGAATTGTCCAGTTTGGAAGTGGAACTGGAACAGCACATAAATAATTCTCCTGCGTTGATTTACTCCGCTCGTGAAAAACACTTGGAAGAATTGGAAATACTTGTTAAACAAATGGTAGAGGAATCTTTTTGGAAACATCAAACTCTGCAAACTCTCTTGTCATCAATCGAAGGCGCATGGTTGGAGGGTTTTGATTTCGAAGGACGAAACCTGCACCTGCACTTACTGGCATTAGCACCAATCAATGCGGTTGATCTTTTTTTGAAATTGTCGAAAATACCTGAAGCTGACAGTGTACATTTTAAATCGCAGCAGAAAACAAGGATCAAAGAACATGAGCTAACCAGATTCATCCTCTTAATTAAATTGGCTCCTCCATTAGGCACCAAACAACAATAACCCATCAGCTAAAATATAAAAATATATGCAGCCAGGACCAAAAAACAGTATTACCGACGTTTCCGGCATCAAAGTAGGACACGCGCAGGATATGAAATTGATGAGCGGAACTACAGTAATTCTTCCGGACTCCGCTGCAGTAGCTGCAGTGGACTGCAGAGGAGGAGGTCCCGGAACACGTGAAACAGACGCTCTTCATCCAGCAAATCTGGTTGAAGAGGTGCACGCTGTCGTACTCAGCGGTGGTTCTGCAATGGGATTGGATGCTGCCGGCGGAGTTGCATCCTGGTTAAAAACACAAGGACGCGGATTTCCGGTAGCAAAAAATGTTTCGGTGCCTATAGTTCCGGCGGCAATTCTATTTGATTTACTCAACGGCGGTGAAAAGTCTGCAATGGATGAGCATACTTATTTTGAATTTGGGAAAATAGCTGTGGCTGACGCAAGCTACGAATGTCCGCTGGGCAACGTTGGTGCCGGAACCGGAGCAAAAGCTGGAACACTTAAAGGTGGTATCGGTACCGCTTCACTACAGCAGAATCCGGAGAATTCCGCTGAAAAAGGTTTTACGGTGGGTGCCTTAGCAGCAGTAAACCCCTTTGGTTCTGTGACACTTCCTGATCTTCCGGATTTCTGGGCCTGGCCTTTTGAACGAAATGCAGAGTACGGCGGCAGAGGCGCACCTGAATTTATTTTCGCAAAAACTGAAAATTCCGAAATAAGTAATCTCAACGAATTATCGCTGGATTTTGATTTCGAAAGTCCTTTCAAAGATGCGGAACAGACCTCCGCGAATGCAGACAAATCAGGAAATGATGCTCTTGCGAATAGCATCTCGACTAATACCACTCTTTGCGTAGTTGCGACTGATGCTGTACTCACAAAGGCTCAGGCTCAGCGGATTGCGATTATGGCGCAGGATGGTTTTGCACGCGCAATTCGACCGGTACATACACCTTTTGACGGGGACACAGTCTTCGTTCTGGCAACCGGGGAAATTTCACTTTCAATAATGCCGCCTATCGACATCGCCCGCTTGGGAATGATGGCCGCTGATTGTGTTGCCCGAGCAATTGCCCGTGGTGTTTATGCAGCAGAATCTTTAGGCGTCTGGCCTGGCTATAGGAATTCAGTAAAATTATAATTATATTTGCAATTTAATAAAGTTTTTGTGATGATACAACTTCTTCTTTTTCATCACCTTCCGCAAGGGAGGTCTTTTTTAATATTTTACATTTTTCCAGAGAAATCATGAAAAACATCATTCAAAGATACGCAAAATTTTTGCTGATCAGTGGATCCGTACTGATCTTTTCCGGATCAGCCTTTGCCGGTAAAACACATTTGACGATGGGAATGGTCTTAGAGCCACCTCATCTTGACCCTACCGCTGGAGCTGCGGCCGCGATTGACGAAGTGGTTTACGCCAACGTTTTTGAGGGACTGACCCGGATCAACCAAAACGCGGAAGTACTACCCGCGTTGGCGGAGTCGTGGAAAATTTCAGCAGACGGACTGACCTACACATTTAAACTCCGCAATGGAGTTAAGTACCATGATGGTTCAGCATTTGATTCCGCAGATGTGGTATTTTCATTGGACCGTGCAAGGTCGGAAAAAAGTACAAATGCGCAAAAAGCGCTTTTCGCCGCGATTGAAGACGTAAATGCACAGGGTGCAAATACAGTGGTTGTCACCTTGAAAACACCAACCGGAAACTTCCTGTTCAACATGGGTTGGGGGGATGCTGTGATTGTTGATTCCGCGAGTGCAGCTTCAAACAAAAGTAAACCTGTTGGTACCGGGCCTTTTACTTTCAAACGCTGGGTCAAAGGTGTCCGGATTGAGTTGGGACATAATGCGAATTACTGGGGTGGAAAACCTGCGTTGAAAACCGCAACTTTCAAAATCATTCCGGACCCTGCCGCCGCAGTAGCGGCTTTGATGGCCGGTGATGTCGATGCTTTCGCCAACTTTCCTGCTCCTGAAATGGCAGCTCAATTTCAAAGCGATTCTCGTTTCACTGTAAAAGTCGGCAGTACTGAGGGTGAAACAATCCTCTCCACCAACAACCTGCAAAAACCATTTGATGACCTTCGCGTACGTCAGGCCATTGCCCATGCGTTAAACTCGCAGGAAATAATTGACGGTGCGATGTTTGGTTTTGGAACTCCAATCGGAACTCATTTTGCGCCGCATCATGCTGCTTATGTTGATCTGACCGGAACTTATCCGCATGATACGGGAAAGGCCAAGCAACTCCTCGCAGAAGCAGGATACCCCAATGGATTCAAGGCGACTATCAAATTGCCGCCACCGAGTTATGCGCGACGTGGAGGAGAAATTATAGCCGCGCAATTGGCTAAAGTCGGTATCAAACTGGAGATAATCCCTGTACAGTGGGCACAGTGGCTGGATCAGGTTTTCAAGAATAAAGATTTTGACCTGACCATTGTCTCTCACACAGAACCAATGGACATCGGGATTTACACCCGTCCGAAATATTATTTTCAATACCGGAATCCCGGTTTCAATGCAGTCATTGAAGACTTGAATGTCACTGCAGATCCCAAGAAACGTTATGCGTTGATGGGTGCCGCACAGGCAATTCTCGCTAAAGATGCCGTCAACGGCTTCCTTTTTCAGTTGGCAAAACTGGGAATTTGGAACAAAAACGTAATGGGACTCTGGGAAAACAGCCCCGTTCAAGCCAATGATTTGACCGGTGTAAGCTGGAATAATTAGTTGCACAAAAGGCGTTTCAGCAAAATCACTGGAACGCCATCCTTTCCAAGTTAAATGACAATCTTCCTCGCAAAACGGCTCTTTGCTTTAGTCATCACTTTGCTGGTGGCTTCACTGGTTATTTTTTTGCTGCTGGAAATCCTTCCAGGTGATCCCGCATCAATTATTCTTGGAGTCGGCGCTCAGGAGGACACTCTGGCTGCGCTCCGCACAGAAATGGGACTCGATCTTTCTGCTCCGGAACGTTACTTCCGCTGGATCCGTGGTATCATGAGCGGTGATTTTGGCCGAAGTTACACTTATGACACTCCGGTTTCCGAGTTAATTCTAGAACGTCTTTCACTCAGTTTGCCGCTGGCTTTGCTGGCCATTACGCTATCGACTTTTCTCGCCATTCCTTTGGGAGTATTTGCTGCAGCAAATCATAAGCGTATCGCTGATACGGGAATCATGGGCTTTGCTCAATTAGGGGTTGCCATTCCAAATTTCTGGTTTGCGATTCTGTTGATTTTATTTTTTTCAGTCAAACTGGGCTGGTATTCAGCAGGAGGTTTCGCCGGCTGGGAAATGGGTTTGACTGCCGCTCTCAAATCATTGACCCTGCCTGCAATTGCCCTGGCCCTGCCCCAGGCAGCAATTCTAGCCCGCGTTACACGTTCTGCGGTTTTGGAAACAGTTCGTGAAGATTTTGTACGCACCGCACGTGCAAAAGGACTCAGCAGGAATGCTGCACTTTGGCGACACGCTGTCAGAAATGCTCTGATTCCGGTAGTCACAATCCTCGGATTACAACTTTCATTTTTGCTGGCAGGAACAATTATCATTGAAAATGTTTTTTATTTGCCCGGACTGGGGCGCCTCCTTTTTCAGGCAATTGCGCAAAGGGATTTGGTGGTAGTTAAGAACATTGTTATTTTACTGGCTGCAACTGTAGTGACTGTCAATTTCCTGGTTGATATGTTTTATGTGGCGCTTGACCCAAGATTGCGTGGAGCTAGCGCATGAATGAATCAAGACTTAGTGAATTTTGGCAAAACAGTATGCGTCACCGCAGTTTTGTGATCGGGCTGATTCTGAGTATGATTATGCTATTTACCGGTCTGCTTTCCTTGTTCTGGACACCTTTTCCTGTGGAACTGCTAGACATACCGCACAAGTTGGAAAGTGCGTCCGCAAAGCATTGGCTGGGAACTGATCATTTTGGACGCGATGTTTTTTCAATGTTGATGGTAGGTGCCTGGAACTCAATGCTGGTTTCGGTCTTTGCGATTGGTTTTGGAGCAGGAATCGGAGTCCCGCTAGGAGCTTTGGCCGCAGCAAAACGAGGATGGGTGGAAGAAACTGTGATGCGTTTCAATGACTTTGCATTTGCCTTTCCTGCCTTGTTGACGGCAGTTATGCTCTCAGCGGTTTATGGTCCTGGAACGATAAACTCTGTGCTGGCAATCGGTATTTTCAATATTCCGGTTTTTGCCAGAATTACCAGAGGAAGCGCTTTGAGCGTTTACAAACGTGAATTCATTCTGGCTGCCAGAACAGCTGGTAAAGGTGAGGTGCGGATTGCTATTGAACATATCTTACCAAATATCGTGAGTGTCCTCATCGTACAGGGAACTATTCAATTCGCATTGGGAATCCTTGCAGAAGCAGGGTTGAGTTATCTGGGACTTGGCACACAACCTCCTATGCCAAGCTGGGGTAAAATGCTCAGCGAAGCGCAGACGATGATGTTTTTTGCGCCTCAACTCGCAATTCTGCCTGGACTCGCTATTGTCTTCACAGTTCTTGGTTTGAATCTGCTGGGCGACGGTTTACGTGATATTCTCGATCCACGCTTGAGTCGTGTGCGTTGAATCATATTTGTTTTTACATAATTGCCGGATTAAGTTTAAAGGACAACATCAACATGTTAGGCTTTAATTTTTGAGTTATTTTTTAGGAAGAGCTTTGTGATAAAAATCATAGATGTACTTGTAAGCGATATACGATTTCCTACATCCAGTCAATCCGATGGTTCCGACGCTATGAATCCGGATCCGGATTATTCCGCTACCTACGTTACCCTAATCACAAATTCTGAGTTAAAAGGGAATGGTCTGACTTTTACTATCGGCAGAGGAAATGAGCTGTGTGTAGCTGCTGTTCATGCCTTAAAGTATCTGCTTGTAAACAAGGACTTTGTTGAAATTACTCGTAATATGGGAGATTTTTGGCGTTCACTTGTGGGTGATTCACAGCTTCGCTGGGTAGGTCCAGAAAAAGGAGTGATCCATCTTGCTACTGCAGCAATTGTAAATGCGCTGTGGGACTTATATGCAAAGATAGAAGGAAAACCTCTTTGGAAACTACTAGTTGATATGTCGCCAGAGGAGTTGGTGAAGGCTGTTGATTTTCGATATATTACTGATGTAATAACTCCTCAAGAAGCCATCAAAATGCTTGAAGAAAAATTTTCTTCACGGAAGAAACGTGAAGCAGAAATGCGTTTAAAAGGCTATCCGGCCTATACAACTTCTGCAGGCTGGTTGGGATATTCTGATGAGAAAATCAAATCCTTGTGTAGAGATTCAATAAAAAAGGGCTGGACTCATTTTAAA
>NYXK01000077.1 GCA_002685535.1 Deltaproteobacteria bacterium | reverse complement strand
ATGTGCATTTAGTATTAGAGCCGGAGCTAGTTCGTGTTGATATAAAGCGTTTTCTCCTCAATAACTGGGATTTGACCTGGTTTGCAAATCTATTCAAGAATCATCCGATTCCTCCACTTAAAATAAATACATACCCATCACTTGAGCTTCGGTTAACAAATGTTAAACAACAAAAAGGGTTTATAGTGTTTGATTATGATGCGCCGGAAAGAATGAGTCAATGAAGACAAAACAGCTTTTCAAGTACGGTGCCGGAATCGTTGTACCCTGTTATAATGAAGAAGAAAGGCTCCGACTTTCAGAATTTTCTAGATTCTTCAAAACAGATAACACTACCTTTTTTTGCTTTGTAGATGATGGAAGTATTGATGGTACAAAAAAGATTGTAGCTGATTTTGTAACAAAAAATCCCCAACGAGCTCAAGCTGTATTCCTCTCATTCAATCAAGGGAAAGCTGAAGCAGTTAGACAGGGAATCAAAACTTTGATTAAAACTCATAAGTTTCAGTTTTTGGGGTATTGGGATGCCGATTTAGCGACACCGCTTTCAACAATTCCTGAGTTCATAGGAAAGTTTCAAAATAACAGAGCATTGGTAGCTGTTTGCGGCTCTAGAATATTAAGGTTAGGGGCTTCTATTCAACGTTCAGTTGTTAGGCACTACATTGGACGAGTCTTTGCGACAGTTGCAAGTAATATTCTGAATATACCGGTTTATGACACGCAGTGCGGTGCTAAATTATTTTGCACAGAACATGCGGAAGTGATTTTTTCCGAGCATTTTATTTCACGATGGTTTTTTGATGTTGAATTATTTGCACGCAGCATTGAGCTAATGGGACGGGAAAAAACAGTTAATTCAATTTATGAAATACCATTGAGCAAATGGCATGACCAAGGTGAGTCAAAAGTTACCTGGGGTAGTATTATAAGGACACCAATAGATTTATTTAGAATTTACTATCATTACCGCAACCGGGTAGATTAGTCTGGGAGGAAGCATATTTCAAAGAACCCCTGCTCGTAGAAATCCAATTGGCGGGTTGCCCTTCGACTTGAATAACATCTCAAACTCCGTCAGAATATTGTGTTCATTNTATTCACTACNGTGCAGATCAGAAGTGTGTTCTACAATCGTGTAGGTTTTGAGCTGTTGNAGGATTTCAGTAACNGTTTCAAAATATTCGAGATGATCCGTTTTAAACATTAGTTCACCTTTGGAACGGAAAAGGGGANGCATTCTGTTTAGAAATTCAGCGCTCAGNATACGATGTTTGCGGCGGGATTTTTTAGACCATGGGTCAGGAAAGTTAATGTGCATGCAGTCCATACTGTCGTTTGGCAAGTATTCATGCAAAAACTCACCTCGTTCACGCATCAACAGGATGTTGTGAATGTTTTGCTGTTCCATTTTTTTGGCAGCGAGTACGAGTCTTTTGTAACGTAATTCTAATCCNATGAAGAAGTCCTGGGNATTTGCCTGTGCCCATTCGATCAGGTAACGACCNGAGCCGGAGCCAATTTCCAGATGGACTTTTCCGGAAGCAGCAGAGATATTTCCTTTTTTGCTGTCCCAGAGTTGCTGAAAATTTTCAGGTGATGGATGCGGAATTAGCAGTTCAGGATAATCGTAAATACGAGCCATGTACGGATTGGTTTTTACTAGTTGCGCAAAAATTTCGGGATTTTCGTCACGGTGGTTTCGTGGGCGGAATCGCATGGAGACAGGAAAGATTGGAGTTAGTTGAAGATAAAAATTTAGTGTTTGTAGAAGCTGCTCATTTTTCTTATGACGGCACGGTGACACTTAAGTTGAGTGATAAGCGCGANCTGAAATTGGCTGCTGAAATATGGGCCGGTTTGGGACAACCAAAAGACATAGCGCTTACTGANGNACAGCAGGAATTATTAGAGAAAGAAGCCTGCTACACNANGATACGCAACAAAACGCTGAGNTTTCTCGCCACACGTGAGCATTCCGCTTTTGAATTACGCCGAAAGCTCCAACAACGTTTTTACAAATCAGCGGCATNTGATGCTTCTGCTTTGGTGGAACGTTGTTTGCTCGAAATGCAGGAGCANGATTTTCAAAGTGACGAGCGCTTCACTATTCGTTTTGTGGAATCAAAACTCGCGAACAATCCAAATGGNCCGTACAAGATTTTACAGGATCTGCAAAATCGNGGCATCTCCCGTGAAATGTCTGAGAAAATTCTGCATAAACTCGCCAGTCAGGAGTTATGGCTGAAAAAAGCGTTAAAGTGTCTGGAACGTTTGCATAAAAAAGGAAAAGAACAAACACCTGCGGTTTTAAATCAAAAACTTTACCAGCGCGGTTTTTCCTGGGGAACTATTGAACTGGCACTTGCAGAGTATCAAAACTTCATCAAAAATACAGAGTCCGGAGATTTTAAAACCCAACCGGAAACGTTCACAACCGAAAACCCATGACTCACAATTGTCGCAATGCATAGACAAGATTTGCAAACTAATTCCGACTCTACTGAAAAGGGATCTTTCAATCAGGCAAATTTAAATTCTGGAGAAATTATCAATTCCGAAATAGATCAGCGTTTTCCGCAAAGGCTGAGTAAAGAGCATATCAATACTCTGCCGATTCTAGCGTTTGATGGTAAAATTCAGTTAATCACTGAAAGTAAAGATGTAAGTGAAGCAATAAAAATATTGCGGCAGAGCTCTGTTTTGGGTTTTGACACAGAAACACGCCCCACCTTCAAAAAAGGTGAGCAACACTCAGTTTCACTTTTACAGTTATCCACACGTGACGAAGCGTTTTTGTTTCGTTTAAACTATTTGGGACTTCCTGAGGAATTGCTATCTTTGCTGGCAGACCCGGATATTTTAAAAGTTGGAGTGGCGATTTTGGATGATATCCGGGCTCTTCGAAAAATGCGTAAATTTGATGTACAAGGTTTTGTCGAGTTGTCGAACATCGGCAGTGAACTGGGAATTGTAACTTGTGGCTTACGGAATCTTGCGGCTATTTTCTTCGGTGTGCGTATTTCTAAAAAAGAACAATTAACTAATTGGGAACGTCCGGATCTTAACTCAAGTCAATGTCTTTATGCCGCTACTGATGCCTGGATTTGCTTGAAGATGTTCAGTTTTCTCAAAAAAGAAAAAGAGCTTCCGGAAAAAATAGTTTGGAAAATGCCGGAACCACAATCTCCAAAGTCAACACGCAGGCTCAAAAAAAAGAGACGGGAGCAGGAAAATTGATGTTGCCACAAAAACAATGGTATGANTCATCCACNGCAGATCCNGAGCAGGTAAAACGATTGTGCNGAGAGTGGAATTTGAATCAGTTTGTGGNGGAAATACTTTTNCGCAGAGGATACAAAACGCATGAAGAAATTAAATCTTTTCTAATTCCGGAACTGAAAAATCTCCTTGATCCTTATGAACTTCGGCAGATGNGGGAAGCGGTGAATCTGNTACAGAAGATGATTGCTGAAAATCGNCGCATTGTGATTTTAGGCGATTATGATGTAGACGGAATCACAGCAACAGCTTTGATGCTGGAGTTTTTAAACAAATGCGGGAAGCTGGATTTAGACTTTTTTATNCCGAACCGTATCAAGCACGGTTATGGTTTGACNGAAGCAAGTACAGATATTTTACTGGAAATGCGTCCTGAACTGGTTATTACTGTGGACAACGGAATTACGGCTGCCCGGGAAGTTAAGCGGCTGAATGACGCAGGTATAAAAACAATAATCACAGATCACCATTTGGCGGATGCGAGTTTGCTGCCTTCCGGAATCGTGGTCAACCCAAATCATCCGGAATGTAATTATCCATTCAAGAAAATTTCCGGTTGCGGTGTGGCACTCAAATTGATCATGTCATTACGCAAATCCCTGCGTGATTCCGGGTGGTGGACAATTGAGAGCCCGGAACCAAACTTGCGTGAGATTCTTGATTTAGCGGCTTTAGGCACGGTGGCGGACGTCATGCCGTTGGTGGATGAAAATCGGATTTTGACACATCACGGTCTGCTGGTGATGAATGAAAAACCGAGGCTTGCGATTCGGGTACTCCAGAAATTNAAAAATGTTAAAACCATAACTTCACGTACTCTTGGTTTTCAATTTGCTCCTTTGTTGAATGCCGCCGGACGTTTGGAAGATGCGGATATGGCCGTCAAATTTTTNCTCTCAAACGATCAGCAAGAAGCAGAAAAAATGGCAAAAATACTTGATGCTACAAATATTCAAAGACGTGAAAAAGAAGGGGAAATGCTGGAAACAGCTCTTGCGCTTGCTGAAACACAAAAGCATTTTCCGGCTTTGATTTTGACTTCTCCGGAATTTCACGAGGGTATAAACGGTATTGTCGCAACCCGTTTGGTGGAACGTTTTTATAAGCCTGTGCTCATACTCAGCGAACGGGCAAAAAAGTTGAAAGGTTCAGGACGCTCCATTCCGGAATTGCATTTGAAGGATGCACTTGCGGAATGTGCGGATTTGCTGGAACGTTTTGGTGGACATGCAGCTGCNGCAGGCTGCAGATTGATTCCGGAAAATATAGACGCATTCCGGGAGCGTTTTTTTGCTTTTTGCAAGAAAAATATTCCGGAATCAATCGAGCCAAAATTACAAATCGACGGCTACCTTGAGTTTCCAAAATTANCGAATATGTTTGTTGAACANTTGGACCGTCTTCAGCCTTTTGGTGAAGGNAATCAGGAACCTCTNTTTTCCATAGAAACNCCNGNATTACCATTCACAAGNNTCAAAGANAAACACGTNAAATGGCANGTAAACGGNAATGTTGAAATTATAGGCTGGAATTGCGCAGAGAACTATACTGAAAAACCGCCATCACAACTCGCCGTTAATTTGGGTTTTAACGAATTCCGCGGAAGACGTAAAATTCAACTGAATATTCAGGATTCACGGGTATAAATTTGTGACAAAATCACTAAAAATACAATGAGAGTTTGTTGTAGGTAAAAAACTATGAAATTATCCATTATAATTCCTTGTTACAACGAAGAAGAAGTATTACCTTTAACACTGGATCGATTGAAAACTCTTTCTCAAGAATGGATTGCTAGGGAAGACTGTACTGAAGTGGAGTTTGTTATTGTTGATGATGGATCACAGGATCGAACCTCTGAATTATTGACTGAGTCCTCTAAAGCGGACAAGTGTGTCAAGGTAATACGCTTTTCCAGGAATTTTGGACATCAAGCGGCCTTGTTGGCAGGTTATGAGTTTGCGAAGGGAGATGTAATTGTTACACTTGATGCTGATTTACAGGATCCACCGGAATTAATAGGATCTATGTTAGATAGGATAAAAGAGGAATATGATATAGTCTATGCAGCCCGCAAGTCGCGGGAGATAGATTCCCTATTTAAACGTAAGACGGCGGATGTCTTCTATTGGATTATGAAAAAATTTGGTGCGGACATTGTTCCCAATCACGCTGATTTTCGAATGGTCACTAGACGTGTGCTAGATGCTTTTTTACAATTCCCCGAAAAAAATCTCTTCATCAGGGCAACCTTCCCAATAGTTGGATTCCCTTCATGTGTTGTTTATTACGACAGACCGGAGCGACTTGCAGGAAAAACAAAATATCCTTTCCGCAAGATGTTTGAATTTGCCATTGATGGTTTGACATCTTTTAGTGTGGTTCCGTTAAGAATATGTTCAATGGTTGGCCTATTAGTTTCTTTGTTAGCTCTCCTAATGTTGTCCTGGAGTTTAATTGTTAAAATATTTGGAGGTGCAATACCTGGTTGGACTTCCACAGTTGCACCATTATATTTACTCGGTGGGGTACAGTTACTTTTTTTGGGTATTATTGGAGAATATATAGGGAAAATATATACTGAAGTCAAACATCGCCCACGCTACATTATCCAAGAAATGATTAATCTTGGTGAGAAAAATGTTACCCGTTGATTTTTTATTAAAATACCTCAAAAAATTGACTTGGAATACCAGCTATGTTTGGTTGTTGGTTAGTCTCATTGTCTGGATGTTTGGAATTGGAGGTTCAGATTTATATGCCCTACCTGCACTAATAGGACTATTTTTTTTGTTTCGAGAAATTGTCACAAATGATAGCCCGCTAACGTTGTTTTCATCATCAGTTAATCACACGCTAGTTAAAGTACTATATT
>NYXK01000076.1 GCA_002685535.1 Deltaproteobacteria bacterium | reverse complement strand
AGGCTCTCTTCTTGGCTCGGATCGAAGCTCAATACTCTCCTGTCTGCGAACATACTACTGGGATTATCTTCTTTGGAACGCCACATCGTGGTAGCGATAAAGCAGCGTACGGCAAAATTCTTACAAATGTCGCCTCAACTGTGATGCGCAAGCCAAGCTCGAAACTTCTCAACGCCTTGGAGAGCAACAGCGATACGCTGGCTCGACTTACGTCGGATTTCAGACATCAGTTGCCACAGTATGAGATCGTCAGCTTCTACGAGAGAAAGCCTCTAGGGATGTTTAAGAAGGAGATTGTTGAGAAGCAGTCGGCATTGTTAGAAGTTGCTAGAGAAGATCAGATACCAGTTGATGCGAACCATCGAGACATGTGCAAGTTTTCAGGACGCGACGACGGAGATTATGAGAAATTATTCAAAAGAATACGGAGGATTCTTAAAGCAAAGGGCGATGTAAAGCAAATTATTGGCGATTTCTGCAATGAACATTACTTGATTCCACATAATGTTAGCGCGGTATTCACTGGGCGGTATGATGTGTGTAAAAAGCTGCAGGAGAGTTGCCTATCATCAGGACCCTTCATACTGAAACGCGTGTTTGTCTTGTACGGCTTAGGGGGCTCTGGAAAGACACAAGTGTCGTTGAAATTTGCGCAAGACAACCGGGAGTGGTATTTTCACAGCACTTGATAATTGGTATAAGCTAATACTATTCAGTTTCTGGGGTGTGTTCTGGGTTGACGGTAGCAGCGAGCAATCAATCGAGCAAGGATTCTCAAAGATCGCTAAAAGTTGCCAGATCGAAGATGACTTACTATCGATTCGGACTTGGCTCTCAAACATCTCTCAACAGTGGCTCTTGATCTTTGATAACGCAGATGATCCCTCCATTGATATCTCTCATTACTTTCCTGTTGGCTCACGGGGAGTTATTATCATAACCACACGAAATCCTGAATGCAAAGTTCACCAGACGGTCGGGTCGTATGAATTTGCAGGGATGGAAGTTGAAGAGGCCGTGGATTTGCTTCTTAAGGCTATTGGAACGGACGATTTATCTTCACAAGCCTCCCGACTAATGGCTAGGAACATTGTGACGACTTTAGGGAACCTTTCTTTGGCCATTATCCAAGCTGGGGCCGCTATCAGGCAGAAGCTATGTCGGTTGGAGGACTACTGTGGTACATATCGACGTCGCCGGCAAGAGCTGTTAAGCCGCGCGCCTACTCAGGCTAGGTCTGATTACAAGTATACGGTCTACACAACTTGGGAAGTCTCTGTCAATATGATCGAAGGAATGAGCAACGAGGTTGCGAGTCATGCGCTCGAACTACTTCGGCTGTTCTCTTTCTTTCACTTTGATGGGATTTCCGAAGAAATCTTTAGGCAAGCTTGGGAAAACACAACTCGCCAGCCATGTTCGGACTGGACAGCATCATATCAAGTCGACTGGTTTCATAAGGATGTTTCTAGATGGGATCCATACCACATCCGAGAGGCTATCGCGTTGCTTTCATCTTTCTCTCTGATACAGGTTGACGGGTTGACTAATAACGTTTCAATACATCCGCTTGTTCACGTATGGGCTCGTGACAGGCTAGGCATAGCAGAACAGGAAAAGTGGTCATTTACAACAGCTCTATTATTGGCGGCCTCTATATCATGGAGGCAGAAAACGTCAGATTATGGCTTCCGAAGATCTTTGATATCTCATATTACAACTTGCATAAGTTTCTTGACGCCAGAAGCTTTATTTGTCATTGGCAATGGTGAAGAAGAACGTCTTGAGTCAGCTAGAAAATTTATCCGGGTTTTTGTTGAGACTGGCCAGTGGCAAAAGGCCGTCCAGCTCGAGGAGAAGGTGCTTGAAGCAACGCAGAGAACGCTCGGAGACGAGCACCCTGACACTCTCCTATCGATGGGCAATCTTGCGGCAAGCTATAGCGATCTTGGCCGACGACAAGAGGCCGTCCAGCTCGAGGAGAAGGTGCTTGAAGCGAGGAAGAGAACGCTTGGAGACGAGCACCCTGACACTCTCCTATCGATGAGCAATCTTGCGGCAAGCTATAGCGGTCTCGGTCGACGACAAGAGGCCGTCCAGCTCAGGGAGAAGGTACTTGAAGCAACGCAGAGAACGCTCGGAGACGAGCACCCTGACACTCTCCTGTCGATGGGCAATCTTGCGGCAAGCTATAGCGATCTCGGCCGACGACAAGAGGCCGTCCAGCTCGAGGAGAAGGTGCTTGAAGCAACGCAGAGAACGCTCGGAGACGAGCACCCTCATACTCTCCTGTCGATGGGCAATCTTGCGGCAAGCTATAGCGATCTCGGCCGACCACAAGAGGCCGTCCAGCTCGAGGAGAAGGTGCTTGAAGCAAGGAAGAGAACGCTCGGAGACGAGCACCCTGACACTCTCCTATCGATGGGCAATCTTGCGGCAAGCTATAGCGATCTCGGCCAACGACAAGAGGCCGTCCAGCTCGAGGAGAAGGTGCTTAAAGCAAGGAAGAGAACGCTCGGAGACGAGCACCCTCATACTCTCTTGTCGATGGGCAATCTTGAATTCTACCTTACTAACTTAGCTGATCCTCAAAATCATGATCTTTTTTCATCTCCACAACAACCTGAACATCAGATAAAACGAAAGACAAGAAGTCGCTGGAATTTGAGATCTTTGGCCAGAAGGATGTGTCGATAAAGAGATATAAATATCATGTGACTTGAAAACGTTAATGATCTTGGGACTCAAGTCCCCCTATTCTAGTTCTACTGTAAGTTATTCGGGTATAATAATTTATAAGAACCCATTACTAAATGTGTCGTAACCTTTTTACGCAAATTTAGTACCAAGGTATCAAAGGGCAAGATATTTCGTATGACCTGATGTTCTCAGTTCTTGAGGTCGATAAGACAGAGGCTCTTAGTACCTTGAAAGCTTTTGGGTTCATTAAAGAACACGTTAGTGGAACATGCATCGACTGGTCACTAGATTGTTGCGGATGTCAACAGTATTTAGATTATATTTTCATACTACTGTACGTTCGAATGTCTCAAGTCTGACATTTATGGGGATTCGGTCAGCTGCTTGGTAGTACAATTACTGGGTATATCGTTGGGGAAATAAGCGGAGCCAGATCGTTGAACTCGAGTGTGTTGCATTCGAGGGAAAGCCGATTTTGCAAGCGATTTGACTGTAATATATGAGATGCGAGGGTTCAAAGAAGTATTGTCTCCCTGGTCATTCCCCCAGATGTCACGCGACAAAGGGAGCTGTTCCACATCAGCTAAAAATGGCCGAGGTGATCCGTGCTCACATCATTTTTGAGCGAAACGGCGCGAAGCCGATTTTACAAGCTACTGTAATACCCATGGTAGAGACGGGGAAGCATGAAAGGGAAGAGGGGAGGAGAAAAGAAGAGGAGAGGAATCAAATGGTGGAACCACAACCATGCATTTTAAGGCACGCTCAGATTTCGGTGTATGCTTTCGTGTAAATAGCGACGAGAATCAGGTCAAGCATACGCAAATTTAAATGGAGCAATGGTCCACATGGTCATTGCTGAGGTGTCAAGCATTGTTATGTACATGGTCTATTGGCCCTGATCTTGGTCTTGGAACTCTGGCTGTCTCCAGACTTCCGTTCTTACTTGTTGGCATCTTCTGTTTCGATTGTATGTTCTTGCGAAGCTAAATACATTGACTAAGGCCATCGTTCAGAAAGTCGAACAGCTCACGTTAGAGGAAGTAACAAAAAATACTTTTCTCCCCTCTCTATCAATCGTCTAACCAAAGAGATGTTTTCGATAGACATTTCCCACTGCCTGACATCAACTGGTTTGAGCTCATTTGATTCCGCTAGCCTGATCCAGGTTCCTTCTTTGAAAAATTGATGGCTTTCAGAGAAGTTCACCAGGTTTCCTTTGATGAAACCCCATGTGCCAAGATCCACCAGGTATAAGCTCGCATCCCCAATGTGTAGGGAAGGTGGATGCTCGGGTTCGTCGACAAAAATAAGCTTTTGAAGCTCGTTGGACTGCCTTAGGAACGTAGCAAGGCCCCAAAAGCAATGTGCTCTCATCCTGACTGCAAGCGTTTGTACCGATCGAAAAGCTGTGCCGAGGACGCTCACCATTCTGTCGATATCTATACACTCCTCCGGAAGATTCAGAAAGATAGTGTCTCGAGACCAGTCAATATAGATGGAGGAGAAATTCTCATCGGAGAAGGTGACTGTCTCATATCCTCTTAAAGCCTCTCTTCGAGACTCTTGACACACGCTTCGAATTGTGATTGACTCTGTTTGGATCTCCACCTCGCCAGTGAAATTTTCCGGGTCTAAATCTGGGGTGATGGTTATCAGACGGCAGGGTATGGCCATGTTCCAGATTTTGTTTCGTAGCTCGAGGGGAAGTTTCTGGAATCCGGGAAATACTGGCAGCGTATGAGCGATAATGTCAGCGCTCACGGAACGACCATGGTTTTCGCTCAGGAGGAGAAGTGATGGGTTGCGCCTGATGGACAGCGGCTGTCCGCCAGGAGGGCTTTCTGCGGATGACAATAACATGTTGTGGATAGGCTTGCGAACTTAGGTAGGTTGAAACAAGTGTTTGCATGATCAACCTGAGGTAGAGCGTGCTTCAAATTCCACAGATATATTGCTGGAGATGACGGCGGCTCGAGGGATTTACTTGGTTAGTATCCTGCTTACCTTAGATATCTGGGGAGATCTTGGCGCAGCCTTTCTGTGCAAGGCATATGCCTAAATTTTGTTTGGGGAATATGCTCCCCGTGCATCCAAGGCCCGGCCTAAGCGAACCCCTTATTTAAGCGAAGTCCCATTTCCTAAGGAGGACACTGCCTCTATGGTTACAGGACGAAGGCTTTCCAGTAGAGTGCAAGTCAGTTCGCTTTCAATTCTCAGAGGTAGACCAATGGCGAATAANCTGGGACTTAACATCCAATCCAAGACCCCATCATGCCGCGTCCAAGCACTTCGAATTCTCGCGATTTGTGTTGGTTTTAAAAGAGGTTGACTAAGCCATATGATCTCCAATATTACATATCTCTCTCACGCTGAACAAACGTGTCAACAGCAGCAGCTTTATGTCATGATACATGTTGAATTTTCTAATCCTAATCATATTTCACGAACCCTACCCTTTTCCATACTACCTCGAAGAATAAATTACTCATATAAAACTCTAAGCTTCCCACTTCCCTTCGTCATACCTGAATCCAATGCGGGCAGTAGTTGCAATTCCAACAAGCCATTTAAGCTGTTCCTTTTGAACATTGTTCCGTAAAAGTCTATGCTAGAATGAGTTGGCGGAAATGCAGGACTGTCTTGGTTGAGGGGCTGCTCACCCGAAGGAGCTCCTCTGCTGAGGTAGCGGATGTTGTGGCCGCAAGAAAGTCGACCGCATCACTGTCAGANGGGTACCTGCTGAAGTCTTCCAAGCCAATGGCGCCGTCGTCTTTATGATATTTCTGCATCAGTTCCATCGCAATGTAGCCTACCGCTCTCACATCCGCCAGACGTGGTTGGCTCGATGTGATGTCGCGGCAAGTCTCTTGGTGAGCTGCTCTAGAGTAAGTACAAATACAATAGAGCTCTGTCAGGCTTTAGCTTACTAATCTTGATAATACCCTGAGGAGAAAGGAGAATATTAGAGCAATCCAGGGAGCCATGTTCTAGCTTTTGCTCCTCGAGATATGATACACCTTCCAAGATCTACAAACATTAGCAAAGACGAGGCAGCAATCTTCGAAAACGCACCTGAAAAAGAACAGCTGCCAGCTCGCATATCCTGAGGTAAGGTGGAGATGTCACGATATGTGTTAGTGAGATAGATACATGGTCGAACACCACATAGTACGAGTTTTCAAAGCTGAACCGTTGCAGCACGGAGAGAAAATTGGCGTGGCGAATTCTCTGCAGCATTCGCAGCTTGGAAGCCATGTCCGGGCCCGAGAACCTCTTCACGATGAAAGAATCTCGTTCTTTCTCCCTATGTGACGCGACGATAACAAACCCACCAAGATTCAGTTCGTAGTCACTTCGAAGGCTCCTCCACGGTGACTCGTATTGGATACTAAGGGAATCCAGTACACTGACGCCCTGCTCGGCTGCTTGGACGATCGCAAGATTTCTATGGTCAGATCCGGTGAGAGTTGTATTTTCGGTTGCCGTTGTGGTCTTCTGGCGCTTTGTGACAGTAGATCTTTGTTCGGTAGGCGCCTTCAACCTCTTTTCAGTTGGTGTGACATGTCTAGTGGAAACTGCTGTAGCGCTGGACAGGCTGGATGAGATGGATGAGGCAGGTGATGAAGCAGACCCTGGAGTATCGAGTAAGTTGATTCTAGTATGTCGATCGGGGCTGTCTGGTGCCATTTCCTCTGTGCACATCGCATNAAGAGTANNTTTCGATTCAGCTTCAGGTTGTAATAATGCCTCAACATTTGCTCNAGGCAGTCTGCAATGTACCAGCAAGTTATAGATCTGGTAGGATGCTGAGTTTTGCATATGCTAGATGCTGAATGCTGCTATACAGNCGATTCATGCTTGATCCTCCGTGCTGGATGACGATACTGCTATATGCTTGACTTTGCTATGTGATTAACACCACAGTCCCAGATTTTGTCTGCTTTATCCATATGGTGCCAATTTGTCCTGCTGCTGCACAGTTTTTGCTGAACTTCAAAAGCATGCGCAAGTTCAAGCAGATAAGTCCTTAGCAAGCGAAGACCTGTTGTGGGGACTATACTTAAGAAGACATATACGCAAGTTTGAGTATAATCCTCTTAATAAATGACGATTGGAGATATTCTTCCANATCAATTCAATTTGATCATAAACACATGCGAATGTAGACATCAGCGCAGTTAGGTAGATAATCATTTTGTCTAATCTATTTCGTAAGTGCCCTTTGTAAGCGAAGTCCTTTCATATCGACCTATTCTAAGTATACGCAAATTTAGGCACATGCTTTGTGGAGTAGGGTCGGGGAATTCCAGTTATACAAACTCGATCTCACACTCACGTGAATGTAGGCATATGCCTTCCAGCTGATGGATTTTATGCATCCGTGAATATACGCATATGCATATTGCGGGAATCGCCGTATGTGATTCTGCCGGGCGCTCAATTTTGACCTACACTTTATGGTATATGTCGGGTTTTGTTGTGCGCTTTGCTATATGCTTAGATTGCCGAGGAAACGAATCTAAGCATACGCAGACTTAGACATACACCCTCGTGACATTTGATCAGAGTGAAATTAGAACTCTAGAAAAGTCATGCAAATAGCAGGCTGTAGTATATCAGCCAAAGGAAGCAGCTTCCTATTTGTGACTTGTGCTCCTAGGAGCCGGACTCTCCGAGGAGCAGTATCCTGGGATTAGAACTCTTCGAGGAGCGGTATCCTGGGACTAGAACTCTCCGAGGAGCAGTATTCTCCTAGGAACATTATCCTGGATGTGATAGCATCCTAGGAGACAATTCCTGGGAGGGCCAGTCTCCTCGGAGCAGCCTCCTGTGTGATATTACCTCCCAAGAACATTCTCCTAGCAGAGTCTCTCTCCTGGGATCAATCATCTCCTAGGAGATGTCTCCCAGCAAATTTGTTCACCCAGGACTAATGCCAGCGTACAGACAGCCGCAATTTGTCTCGAAGTGAGCTTCTTTGGTCTTGGTGTGATTTATACAGAGGCATTCCAGTCGATGGAACCGCAATTCACNTCGTCAACACATCGTCAACACATGTCAGACCGTANCAANTTATACACTATCTATATGGACATAGAAAGCCTTATGATGAATCAATTCTACANTANATACCTGCTTGCCTCAAGNAATACAAGTGAGTGACCTCATTCGCCTCCATGGCCGCATGTCCTCCGAAACCCGAGACTCGATTACTTCGGCTGGTAGTCCAGCTCCACTAAGCTCACGCCTGCTTGTATATAGCCTTGCACCAGAGCTCGCATTTGATCTCTAATATCGTCGTTGCCAGATACTTCATTTCGTCAACTTCACACTAACAAAACCCCAAGGCTGCTTACCCATTACTAGCATCTTGCCGTCTCTTGTAGTATCCTTCGCTTGCCCGGACTCGATGAGTCGTGGTTCTCGTGATTTTTCTGATTCCCAGCTTCCTGCTGCGCTCGGGCCTTGTGGTACTATTTGTTTTTCGGGTTGCTTTATGTTCTCCCCTGATACCTCTTCCAGAAAGATACGGGATAGGGGCGCAGGGCCCGGATACACAGTCGCGCGCTTCCCGAAAGGAATCACTGTGTCATGAGACTCTGAATGAATCGTGATGAGAAGAATCTGGCCCCGGTACACATTAGTCATATATACTGCTGGAGAGATAGGATTGCATACACGTCCATCGTCTAATTTGTCCTCATCCAGAGAATTGTTCAGAAAAGATTGAGCTCCGATACCGTCGGCTGCTTGAGTCAGTACTTGCTTAAAGGCATGCCTTCGCGTCTAACCTTGGTTCCGTATTTGCCAGACCACACGGATTCTTCGCGTACGACCCAACCGAGCGTTGTAGCCATAGATGAGCTTTTTCAAGCTGGACAGGTGAGCGGCGATACCAAACCCACTAGCTACCATCAAAACGCTCTCGTATTCGTCCATATCAATGCTTGTACCATGGGGTCCACTAAATATCACCACCGGACTCCTCAGGTGGCCGTTTGCAGCATGATACAGAAGCTTTCGTGTGAAACCCCGCCGGGGTTTGATGAAGAGCTCAATATTATCCTGCTTCCCGGGTTTCCACGAGATTACCATGAAGGGATGAGTTTGTAAGAAGGACCAAAAACTCACAAAAGGCATCCAAGGGATCCACAGATTGATATACTGCCCACTATCGATCTTGAGTCCCTTGGGGTGTTGGATGCGCAAGTGCACTGCGCCATAACAGTCTGTGATTGTAGCACGAGAAAGGTGGTACCGAAAGATGCCATTACGGTGTACAACGAGACTGATCTGCACAAGAAGCAAGATCGAGAACAGCCCTGCTGAGATGTAGACATATACCAGCGGGGATACTTCTTTTGAGGGAAGATGGCGCCAGAGGGAATATGCAGTCGCCGTTGCGAGGGCTTGATGTGTCCGGAGGAAGAGTTCATAACACAGTCGCCGGAAAATGGGGATTGTGAGCAAAATCAGGAGACAGAGCGATGATCCTCCATGTGACTAGTCAGCTCCCTGCTCAGCGCGAGAAGGACAAAACTCACTACAACCGCAAATAGATTTTGAGGAAGGTCTAGGGGCAGGGATGGCCTGGATTCAGCTTTTACCAGGACGTGGGCGATGCTCAACGAGAACGTCATAATACCTGCGGAACGGTGGATGAGGTGTATAGTCCCCAGAGAAGTACCAAGAATATTTCCGAGAAATGCGAGGTGTGGCCCAGCAAAAAGGGGCACCATATTAATGACTGCGAGCGTTCCCGCGCGGCGGCCAATTTCAGCGATGGAGGATGCTGGAAACGTTACGCAGAATACATTCGCTGCGATGTATACCAGCTGCATAATCACAACGGCTGGACTCCATGGACCCAAGAACCTATGCCGATGTACGAGTCTGGGGTACGTGAGATGCCGCGATAAGAGGAACAGGTGATTGACTAATCGGTTCAGATACTTGCGAAAATGGACTAGGATGAACATGGAAAAAATTCCAGCCGCGACAAGGGCATATATTTGAGTCCAATTCATGGTGGAATATATCAGAAGTCCTTGGCAGTGGGGGCGAGGTGAGCGGCAGCGAAGGCGGGGAAGAGGTACGAGTAGGCGATCTCCAACCTTTATATTCTGTCCGCGGGTTACTGTTATGGGCGGCTGAAGAATACGAAGGCACCGATGCGGGAAGCTACAGAAATTTGAAGCAGATGCAAATTAAACATACGCCCTGCAACAAAAGTCGCTTGAATGCTTGCGGCGCGACTCCAGGCATATGCAAATTGAAGCATATATATAACAAACAAAACGAAGAAGATCCTTAATGTACCAGTGAAAATTTGGGAAGCAACCGCTTTGGTATTTGGAGCAGGCGCCTACACGCATCACTTGGCTTGTATTTGAGGATATGCCACCACTTTACAAGGGTATATGCTTAAATTTGTGTATCAAAACTGAGTCTGCCAGAAGGATCAGCTGGCTCGCTAATCTCGGGGGCACATGCTTAAATCTGCCCATGCCGAAGACCGAATCTGCACAGAAGGCCCCGCCCCTGCCAGCGCTTGTCCTCCCCAGCGCTTGTGTCCGAGGAATATTCCTAAAATTGCATATGCCGAAAATTGAGGAGCATATGCTTAAATCTGCATATGCCCAGAAATAAATCTGCACAGAAGGATCCACGCCCTCCCAGCTCTTGGGGGTGTATGCTTAAATCTGCGTAGGCGAGTAGGATTTCCCCGAAGGATTGTCCGGAGTCATTTCTCACAAGAGCATGTTTTCAAATTGAGTCTGCACAAAAATCGGCCGGCTCGCTTATCTTGGGAGCATATGCTCAAATCTACGCATGACTAAAGCTGGACCTGCAGAGAGCTTGAATTTGAGCCTGCACGAGAAAATGTCCTGACCCGTGGCTGGTCTCATGCTGAAATATTCTTCTGCTCAAAATTGGTGCTGTAGACAATTATCGACAGAGTTACTTTAAGATTATGCAAATATAAGCATAGACTCCACTACCAATGAATTATGAGTGGTGAATGGAGTACGCCAAGTCGGAAATTCAGGTGCGCTTGGCGGCAGTCGCAGCTGAAATGAGAGAAGCCGACGCAGCTTATGTTCGCAAAACTCATAGACTGCCCAAGAGCTAGTCTCAGGAAAATTTCGAGTCAACTCAACGGATTCTCGTCAGTTTGGAACCCCTGCTGTTGAACCACTGCCCTGCCTTTGGCAAAAACACGATGCGCATTACTAGTACCACAACAGGTGCGGTGCTGATCGTTGTTATTATCGTGGGAGTACTTCTCGGAGCATACTTCATCACTCATTATTGGATATTGGGCGCGCGACTTCCAGGCTTCGTGAGAAAGATCACGAATTGGGGGAATGACGAAGAACGGGGCTAGTGATGATCGCGGTTCTGGTAATCTTTTGATACGGCTGGACGGGTGCAAGGAACACTTCCTGCTCATGCTTCAAGCGAAACCGCCAACCTTAAACATAAGCATGGCAGGTAGAAAGCTTCGACTGAATCACGCATAGTAATCACCTTAAATCCTCGTTACCACTGGCGGCAGGTGCTGCCAGTCGAAGACTTGTAGAACATGGGGGCACCACCAGTCGAATCATACAGATACGCTTTACAGCGATGCTACAAAGATTACAACCTGGGAACCTGGGTAGCTCATCTACGAGCATACCAGCAAACAATCCGTAGGTTCTACATCAACCCTTGCTTACACGTAACTGACAAGTTGTCAGACTACGAAGCCAGTACTAGAGAAGCTATTCAATGGGGATTCAAGATTCGAAGACTATGTGGGGTGGACAATAGACGATGACATTCTCCGGTAACAGTACTCTTCCTTTCAACAAGGACGCTGCTAATTTGTCCCCCCTGAAGCAAAAGTTCAATGGTCAGATCTGGGTCCTCGGTCTCTTCATGATAGTCTCCCTTCTCCGTGAACAATAGTAACTCAGTTCAGCGATGAACATTCATGGTGTCAGGCTTCCAACTAGAAAATCAGTATTATCCAAATTGAACGTTCACATGCTTCTACTCAGTCCACGATTAGACCGCGAATATGCTAAATGTAAAGGGACATGATCAAGAGTTGTCTTATTTAAGCTCTCGCTTAACACGGTCATTTCCTAATCAAGCATCAACCTAGGACAAGACGTCTCCAAAGAAATGTTACATCCCAGATTTGGGATGTTCCATAGCTCACATATCTCAAGGTAGCACAAGCCAAGGTGCCAACCTTAAAAGATTGAACCATTTATGAAGGCTCTTGCGATGACCCTCCAAACTCGCTGGACTTTCCTCCCAAATTTCCATTTCGCACAACCAAGGATGTTTGATGCAACCAACCGCTTTTCGGTACCACCCCGCTGGGGGCTCCGACACGTGAAGCGCATTTACACCGATCTTGTGGATGAGTTCTCGAAAGGTGAGCTCTCTCACGCACTCGAAGGCCCTTTATCGCCCTACCCCGAAAGTGTGAGATCGCCGGGGAAGCTTCTCAGAATGTGGTTGAGATCCCCCTGGGATGACTATACTCTCATTAGGTCCGGATCTGTGGAGCCTTCCCTGGCCAGCTGCCCAGGAAAGTACTTCTCTCGAGCCACAATTCGGGAGTTTCCGAATCCGGGAAGCATGGAGCTTCTTCAAGCCCTCTCAGGAATCGAACATCCCAACATCGCCGCAATATACGATGTGTATTGTCACGGCGATAAGATTTTTACCGCTTCAGAATATCTTGAGTTGTCCCTAGCTGACACCAACTTTTTGTCCTTCCCATTCGAGGAGTGGGAGATTGCTACGATCATCACAGAGGTATGTCAAGCGTACTATATTGAAGTACCTGCTTACACTAGTAGGTCTTGACGGGTGCAGGTTACCTTTTGTTGAGAGGGATATCTTGCAAGGAGCTGTCCATGTCTGATATTCGAATATCTGCAGAGGGAAAGATAAAGATCGGTAATTGAAAACCCTGGGTATGCGCTCAGCCTCGCTGAACAGGGTACAGTTCTAGATTTAGAGCAGTACGGGCGAAGAGCATCGGATGAGAGTTGCAGATTCGCGCACGCCCTACTTGATCTACCATTCATGGCAAAGATAGTGGAAGAGATGTTTCTGTTGAGATACGAGGAGGATGTTTGGCCCGAAAAAGTGATTGATTTCGTCTCGTGTTGCTTGACTGGTTCAATCCAAAGCTTGATGAGAGTAAGTAATCTGCCCGGCGAGTGGAGTCACCATCATTGATAAGACAGCATCCTTTCCTTGCCAATGCTAAGGCCGCAAGCAAGCTCGCGCCAAGGGTACGATTCGCCATTGAGGCATCAAGGATAGATGTGTTGAATATGAATAGGGAGTTTTCGTCTGGCAGGTTGGATACTGCGTGATGTATGGGACAGGTGCAAAACTTAAATATAGGTACAATAGTGAAGCATGCGTTAAGTGGGAATTTAATTGGCGTGCTGGCGTTCCGTCCTGCATTGGTCTACTCAACTCGGCATTGATTGGAGTAATCGTAATCCAAATCTCCCCATACAAGTGGTTTGCATCCACACTGACCGGTCCCCTTCAAGGACGTCAATTCCACGCATTTCCACGTAACCGAGGCTATCATCCTAAGACGAGCATACGCTGGGAGGCTGCGCCTCAGGAGACAGGTACAAGAAGGTGATCTCTCCCTTCCTTTCTCTTCTTGAATTCCAACTTCTTCCACATCATCTTTCATACCATAACCGCGATCATGACGAATTCGAGTGCAAGCCAAATTTCGGGCCATGCAACAACCCAACTCCCCTCCCGCTGGAGAATCTTACCCAGCCAGCCCGCAGTCAGTACACGTCCTCGTTGGATCTCGGTGAAGTTCAGGTTCTGGATGATTCCCAAGGTAGCTCTCTACAAACACCTAAAGCCTATGCTGACGTGTGACTAGAGCAACCACCAAAGGTAGAAGGGACATTCTCGAAGCCAACTATCTCCGGAGCCCGAAAAGGGAAACATGCGGCGGAGACAGATAAACCAGCGACCAGCCCGCGACAAACTCGGACATGCGGATATTGGAGCGAAAGATGGTGTGCCAGAGGGGAGCCTCAAATCCGCCTCAAAAGCGGCAAGCAAATGCCCAAACTGTGCTGCAGATTCCACTTGGACTTGTCTGAGAACCCTTGTTGATCACCGGACAAGCTGAACTCGATCACGGAGGCAGTTGAGGGAGCTCTTGATACGGTTTACGAACTGCGCGCCAACGAGGACGCCCGCGCAACTCAGCTTCTTCCTTTGAGGGCGAGTGATGATGCTCGAAAGTTTAGAGACGTCCTCAATCAAGTCTTGAGCATTTTTATACTTTGGACAGCGATATTTGGGTAGTTATCAATAAGCCATATGACATCTATCATGCCTGATGATTTATTTGCAGCGTTTGACGGTGATGTTTCCAGTTGAATTTATCTTAGGTACTGTGCATGTCGAGTTCAACTGGAAATCTTGATGGTAATATGGCCGAGCATCAATTAT